>CAZCUN010000007.1:0-79316 GCA_964502215.1 uncultured Rhizobiaceae bacterium
TTCTCATACCCATATTGATAACCCATTTTTGAGTTATCTGGGACAGCCCCTTATAATTTCTAGTATCATATAGAAATAGTACAAAAAAAACGCCTAGCGAAAGAACAATATGTTTCTATTCATTTTTATTGGATTTCTTATTGGTTTCGCTCTTTCTCTACGCTTCGTCAAGCGACCTAAAACAGCGTTGGTATGGGGAATATTGCTAGGTGCAATACCTTTAGCGCTGATATTCGGGCCTGGAAACACACCCATTCAGGGAATTGGCTCTATCCTATATTTCGCGCTATTTGCACTGGGGCCATTTGTAATAATTCCAATTCTCGCCAGCAGCATAATGCTTGGCGTAGCTGGTGGAGCTGCTGTCTTATTGATTGGTGAGGGACGTGCGTCTTGGGTTCGTTTATCAATTGGCGTTATGCTCGTCGGTTTAGTCGCCGCGTTTACACTATTACCTGTTGCACAACGCGAGATAGCCAAACGCAAACTTGCAAATGATCGAGATGCTCGTTCGGAAGCGATCATGCGAGCAAATTTCAAAGGTACAATAGCTGGCCATAGAGTGACTTTTCCAGCCAGCCCGCGGCTACATCTGTTTGATGATTGCGATGATGGAGTTCAGCGCGGGTATCTAGGTTGCTCAACCAGTCTTACCAATCCTGTGACTATATTCACTAAATCAGACCAGAAACTACTTCATGAACGCAGTGATCCGATCAGCTTTAATGCCATCAGAGTTAATGCACTTAACCAAGATTGCGGCCTAGGTAAACATTGCCTAACTCAAGAAAAAATAAGCAAATGGTGTGAAGAAATTCGACCAGACCAAGCAAACAGCATCTGGTGTAGAGACCTGCCACTTATGTCATTTTTAATACAGACTAATGCAAATGCCGAGAAAAAACTAAGTACGTCAAATCTTGAAGAGCTAGAACTTGCTACACTCTTTGCAAATACACCACTTGGACAAGGACAAGTCAGTTGCTTCTATCATCCCGATCCAGCTAAAACTGAAAGTCAAGGAGCGAAGTGCAAACTAAATTTTAGTTTGGAAGATGAGATTACAGTCACTTTATCAGTTCGTCGGGCGCAGATCATATCCAGCGATCCCGCATTAGCAGAAACGATTGCACTAATCTCCAAATACTGGACTGAGATAACAGATGACTAATAGTGATTGGTACTTTTATTCATATTTAAAAATTCAAATACTCTTAGACTATCTTTAAAACCTTCAAACCACCAACATCACCTTACCCGTATTCATCTTACCCAAAACTTCAGGCAACTTCGCATGGGCATCTTTTAGCGAAATCTTTTCCGCCACATCCGTTTGCCACGCGCCACTTGCATACATCTGTTGCACTTTCATACCTGCTTGCATGAGTTTATCGGGCGAAACCTGTTTCATCCACTTGGTCAGCCAAAAGCCTTCGATACGTTTATCCATAAAGATGAATTGCCCCATGTTTGCGATTGCTGGATTGTCTGGCGACAGTTTGCCGTAAACCACCCAGCGCGAATGTGATGGCATGGCGGTAAAAATGTCTGATGAGGTCTGATCTGCCACCGCGTCCAGCATGATACGAGGCTTATGCTCTTTGATAAGTGCTTGCATTTCGCTTTCAAAACTTTCTGACTTATAATTTAAAACATGGGTTGAACCATAGTCTTTCAATCGGACAACATGTTCATCACGACGAACAATAGAGATAACTTTTGTGCCCTCTTCTTTCGCTAACCCTGCAATCAATTTACAAAGCTGGCTTGCAGCCGCTGTCATGATAAAGCACTCATTGCCATTTTCTTTTGCCAATTCATACATGGCAATGGCGGTGAGCGGATTGACCAAAAGTGCTGCTGCATCTTCATCGCGCACTTGGTCGATTACTGGTACACACATTGAGACTTCTGAAATCGCATAGTCTGCCCAAGCACCAGACGCAGATCCAAAGAACCCAACACGCTTTCCAACAAGCCCTTCCCCACCCTTGCCAGCTTTTACCACTTCACCCACAGCCTCAAACCCAGCAGGCACACCTTTGCGTCTTGGCACACCATATTCACCCTTGATAAAGTGCATGTCAGAAGGGTTCACGCTTGCCATGATTGTGCGAATAAGCACTTGCCCCTCTTGAGGCTCAGGCACATCTAATTCTTGATACTCTACATAAGGCTCAAGCGACGTAATCGCAGGTCCTTCGCTGGTGCCAGAAAAACCATCGTCTTTTAAAATAAGACCGTGCATTTTTAAGAGTATAGACATCTATTTATCCTTTGGCCTAAAGCCTTCATCACGAGCAATTCTACCCAAGATACCCTTCATGATAATATCCATTTGGGTGTTTTCACTATAGTCAGCAGGTGCTACAAAATTCACTCGATCGTCTGAAATTAATGAATGAATTTTATCAAGTGATCTTTTATTTGGATTAGGATCGTAAGCAGCTATAGAATGCCCACCATAATGGGAGGTCATCTTCATAGCTGGTATATCAGTATCCCCATCACCGACAAAAATCATGCGAGAAAAAGGAATTGGTCGTTCTTTCTCAGGCATGAATTTATTGATCTCTTCGTTATCCCAAACATTTTCAATCCCTTTATTTATTCTAAAAAGAAATTGGGTTTTTGTCGTATAGTTGATAGCAAGGCTTGGCCAGATTGCATTGTCATTATCGTCGTACATATATCGTGACGCAAATATTTTCTTAAATTGATCTGCAATTAGACTACCTTCTATCATTTCCTGAGTACCAGACGAAATAATGTAATGCTCAATTTCAAGGTTACGTTCTTTCCCAAATTCATTAACTCTTTCAAACCAAGCGTTGTCTTTTAAACCACTAAAAAGTTGGGAGGATTTTCCGTAAGCTCTCAGGTTTTTTTTGCTAATTTCTAAACCTTTATCTTTAGCTTTTGACAACATTAATTGCATGTAAACAAGAATTTCATCTGCATCATTTGTTTTAGTAGTTTTTTTAACTTCATTCCAAAACTCTTCCGTAGTCATGCCGATATCAGGCAAAAAACTATTTTCTTGAATATTGCCATGGGCAAGAGTCCCATCATAATCATATATTATGGCAGTACGTTTTATGCGTAACATCTATTTATCCTTATGGAACAAGAACAACCTTACCGCGTGCTTTTCGATCATGAATATGGTTAAGCGCGGCGGAGGCTTCTTCAAGTTTGAATTTCTTTTCAACAAGTGGCTTTATCGTGCCAGCGGTATACCAACCAAAAAGCTCTTTCATATTTTCTGCGTAAACCTCAGGTTCTTTCTGCGTGAACGTTCCCCAGAAAACACCCACAACGCTATAGCCTTTGACAAGCGCCAAATTAACTGGAAATTGCGGAATATCGCCATCCGCAAATCCGATTACCAGCAAACGCCCATTCCAATTTATCGCACGAGAACAAGCATGGAAAACGTCACCGCCAACCACATCAAAAACAACATCAGCGCCTTTGCCATCTGTTGCTTTTTTAAGTTCGTCTTTCAGATTGTCATAGCCAAGCGTAATGTCTGCGCCATTGTCTTTACAGACCTTGCGCTTTTCATCTGTTGAGGCAATCGCGATAACTTTCGCGCCCATCGCCTTACCAATTTGAACAGCAGCCAAGCCTGTGAGACCCGACGCCCCCGTCACCGCTAATGTCTCACCGGCTTTAAGTTGTCCACGTTGTTTTAGCGCATGATGCGCTGTTCCATAACCACACATCAGTGCCGTGATTTCGCTCGCATCAGAGTCTTGTGGAATTGGCATCACTAGCGATTTATGTACTTTGACTTTTTCTGCAAAAGCCCCTGTCATACAAACCGAAGCAACACGGTCTCCAACCTTAAACCCAGAGTTTTCACCCGCTTGGCTAATTGTGCCAGCAAGCTCCATTCCCGGCACAAATGGCGTTGGCGGCTTCACTTGATAAAGCCCTTGCACCAAAAGACCATCTGGGAAATTCACACCAATCGCTTCTGCATCAATCACGACTTCATTGGCATTGGGTTGCGGGTCAGGCATCTCTTGAATTTCAAGATTATCAATCGGCCCAAATTCTTTGCAAACAACAGCGCGCATCAAATCTTCTCTTGCGTATATTTGCGAAGCTCAGATCGTGCCACCTGACGACGATGCACGGCATCTGGCCCATCTGCTAAGCGTAATGTACGAACATGTGTCCATGCACGAGCTAAAGAAGTATCTTGGCTAATCCCTTGCGCCCCATGCATTTGCACCGCTTCATCAATAACCTTTAGAGCCATGATCGGTGCAACCACTTTAATTTGCGAAATCCAAGGCGCGGCAGCGCGTTGGTCACCTTGATCCATCATCCACGCAGCCTTAAGACAAAGCAGACGCGCTTGTTCAATCTCCATTCGGCAATTGGCAATGATGTCATAGTTAGCACCCAGTTGTGCCAAGCGCTTGCCAAAGGCTTCACGTTGCATCGAGCGTTTACACATTAGTTCAAGCGCACGTTCAGCTTGTCCAATGGCGCGCATGCAGTGGTGAATGCGCCCTGGCCCAAGCCGTCCTTGCGAAATTTCAAAACCGCGCCCTTCTCCAAGAAGAAGATTTTCCGCTGGCACACGCACATCAGTAAACCTCAAATGCATATGACCATGCGGTGCATCATCATGCCCATAAACCTGCATCGGGCGTAGTTTTTCAATACCAGCGCTTGAAGCATCGACGATCACTTGTGAATGTTGCTGGTGTTTTGTGCGACTATCATCAGGCGTGTGAACCATGACAATATAAACCGCACAACGCGGATCACCCGCACCAGATGACCACCACTTCTCGCCATTTAAAACATACTCATCGCCATCACGCACACACGACATTGAAATATTTGTTGCGTCCGATGAAGCTACGTCAGGCTCTGTCATTAAATAAGCAGAGCGAATTTCACCCTCAAGCAATCGCGCTAGCCACTCTTTTTTGTGGGTCTCAGTGCCGTAGCGCTCAAAGACTTCCATGTTTCCTGTATCAGGAGCTGAACAATTAAACGTCTCCGCCCCCAAATGCGCTTTGCCCATTTCTTCTGCAAGATATGCATATTCAACCGTTGTCAAACCATAACCACGCTCAGAATCTGTCAGCCAAAAATTCCAAAGCCCCCGCTTTTTTGCTTCCGCTTTGAGCCCTTCCAAAATTTCAGTTTGGCGCGGCGTATATTCCCAACGATCGCCCTTTTCAACTTCTGCAAGAAATTCTTCATCTAGGGGAATGATCTCTTCAGAAATCATTTGAGCAACCTTTTCATGCAAAGGCTTTAAGTGCTCCGTCATCCCTAAGTCCATGGCGGTAGAAGTTGAATTAGATGTTGGCATGTCAGTTACTTCTTTCTTTCAAGCAAATTTACTCTTTACGAATACGTCAAAATAGGAGCATTGTAGAAGCAGTAAAGTCAATAACCAAACCGCATTTGGAGGAATGATTTGGGCATACTCGACACACTATTTTCACTTGAAGGTAAAACCGCACTCGTAACCGGTGCAGCAACTGGCATTGGTCGCATGGCAGCAACTGCGCTTGTTGAAGCTGGCGCACATGTTTTAATCGCATCTCGCAAAGGCGAAGCTTGTGAAGCTGTTGCAAAAGAACTGAATGCGCTAGGCGGATTAGGTCAAGCAGAAGGTTTTGCAGGTGACGTCAGTACAGAAGAAGGCATTAACGCGCTTGTTAAAGATGTTCAAAGTAGAACGGATAAACTCGACATTCTCATCAATAATGCAGGTGTAACTTGGGGAGCACCGATTGATGAATTTCCTTACTCTGCCTGGAGCAAGGTTATGGATGTCAATGTTACAGCAGTCTTTCACCTCACACAACAACTCTTACCACTACTGGAAGAAGCTGCATCATCAGATAATCCTGCACGCGTTATAAATCTTGGATCTGTAATGGGCGATGCAGCATTGGGCGAAGGCGCTTATTCTTATGCAGCATCAAAAGCTGCTGTCCATCACATAACCAAAATCATGGCACGGGAATTAGCTGAACGCCACATCACATTTAACGCATTTGCCCCTGGCCCTTTCCAAAGTAAAATGACCGCCTTCGCAACCGCGACAGAAGATCAAGCAGAACACGTTGGTAAAGGCGTTCCACTTGGGCGCATCGGTTCACCAGAAGACATCGCAGGTGCAACGCTATATCTTTGTGGTAGAGGTGGCGCCTATATTACGGGTGCAATCTTACCGCTCGACGGTGGCATTCACATAAACCCAGAGAGTGATCTTTTCGGAATGAATAAGTGATCGTATGAGCAAAATATCTATTAAAGAATTTCAAGCGCAAGCTGGCGAATGGGAAGCAAAATCTCCTTGGGTTGAGGTTTCACAAGACCTCATCAATACATTTGCAGATGCAACTCTTGACCATCAGTTCATCCATACAGATGAAGTTCGTGCAAAAGAAGAAACGCCCTTTGGTGGCACAATTGCGCACGGGTTTTTATCGCTCTCACTGCTTTCCAAATTTATCAGCGATGTCATTCCAGACATTGAAGATAAAGAAATTGTTATCAATTACGGCTTTGAAAGGATCAGATTTCTAACGCCAGTTCCCTCTGGATCGCGTCTAAGAGGCCATATAAAATTAATTGAATGCAACGAACGAAAACCCCGCGAATATCTTTCCAAATATGATGTTGCAGTGGAAATTGAAAATATTGAAAAGCCAGCGCTCGTCTGCGAATGGCTCGGCTTAACCGTTTTGAAAAAGGATGAAACATGACAATCTCATTTGAAGGCCAAGTAGCTATTGTAACAGGCGCTGGCAATGGCCTTGGACGTTCGCATGCACTTGAACTTGGCAAGCGCGGCGCAAAGGTTGTGGTCAATGACTTTGGTGGCGCAAGAGATGGAACAGGCGGAGCACTTGGCCCAGCAGAGCTTGTAGCCCAAGAAATCATAGATGCAGGTGGCGAAGCAATCGCCAATGGTGCAAACGTCACCAATTTTGCAGACTGTGAAGCCATGGTTGCAAATGCAATTTCTAAATGGGGACGTGTCGATGTGCTCATAAATAACGCTGGCATCTTGCGCGATAAATCATTTGGAAAAATGGAAATGTCTGATTGGAACTCAGTCGTAGATGTTCACCTAAACGGTTCAGCAAATTGCACCAAGGCCGTTTGGAACCAGATGAAAGAACAAAACTATGGTCGCATCCTTATGACCACTTCTACGTCAGGCGTTTATGGAAACTTCGGCCAAGCAAACTATGGCGCTGCAAAGCTTGGGCTTGTAGGTCTTATGAACACGCTCTGCATTGAAGGTGCTAAAAATAACATTCAGATTAATTGCCTTGCTCCAACAGCTGCAACGCGTATGACAGAAGATATTTTGACGCAAGACATGCTTGCAAAGCTTGATCCAAAGTTTGTTACCCCAGCCGCTGTATTCATGGTCTCTAAAGACGCACCTAATCACACAGTAATGTTTGCAGGTGCAGGTTCTTATACCACCATGCAAATCAGCGAAGGCGCTGGCGTGCATTTGAGTGAAGAAGATCGCACAGCAGATGGTATCGCCGCAAACTTTGATAAGATTAGCGACATGTCAAAACCTGATATCTTTCATTCAGGCACAGAACATGTTGTTAAAGTTGTGCAGATGGGCAATTGAGCATGACAAAATCAAAGTGGATTACCATTTTTGAAACAACAGGCTCAGCATTGGCAATTGCATACGCCATGCTAATCGCATCCAATACAGGCAATGAAATTTTAGGCTTTACATTATTATTAATATCCGCCCTCCTCTTTGCAGGTTGGGCTGTTATCGACAAACGCTGGGCATTTTTAGTGCTACAGTTTTTCTACATAGCATCTGCCATAATAGGCTTGGTGCGCTGGAGTTAGGGTCAGACTTCAAAATAAGAACCAAAACGCCTCGACAGGGAATGACCCTCTCTTCTTGGCAAGGCAAGCATTTGCATCCTCGCAAATGCGCCAGCCCGTCAACGAGCGCTGACCTGGAAGGGCAGTGAAAGGACAAATTATGAGATCTGCAGTTATCGTATCAACCGCAAGAACCCCAATCGGCAAGGCCTATCGTGGGGCATTTAATGACACACAAGCACAAACACTTGGTGGTCACGCAATTGAACACGCAGTTAAACGTTCAGGCGTAGACCCAGCCGAAATTGATGATGTGATTATGGGCGCTGCAATCCAACAGGGTTCAACACATCTAAACACAGCACGCCAATGTAGCTTACGCGCAGGACTTCCTACATCTGTCTCAGCCATGACATTGGATCGCCAATGTTCATCAGGGCTGATGTCTATTGCAACAGCGGCCAAACAGATCATCGCAGACGGCATGAAAGTTACTGTTGGCGGAGGCTTAGAATCCATTTCGCTTACGCAAAACGAACACATGAACCTACACCGCGGTATTGACCCATGGTTGATGGAAAACATTCCTGCGACCTATATGTCGATGTTAGAAACCGCAGAAGTTGTTTCAGCCCGCTACGGTGTTTCGCGCGAACAACAAGACGAATACGGCTACCAATCACAAATGCGTACAGCGGCAGCACAGGAAGCCGGCAAATTTGCCGATGAAATCGTGCCTTTAACATCCAGCATGAAAGTCATGGACAAGGAAACCAAAGAAATTTCTGACGTGGAAGTGACGCTTGAAAAAGACGAAGGCAATCGTCCAACAACCACGCTTGAAGGTATGCAAGGGCTAAACCCTGTCTTTAAAGGTGGTCAGCAAATCAAAGAAGGTAAATTCATTACAGCTGGCAATGCTTCGCAATTATCTGATGGCGCATCGGCTGCTGTTTTGATGGAAGAAAAAGAAGCAGAAAAACGCGGTGCAAACGTGCTTGGTATTTATCGCGGCATGGCAGTTGCGGGTTGTGACCCAGATGAAATGGGCATCGGCCCAGTATTTGCAGTTCCAAAACTTCTAAAAGCAAATGGCCTGAAAGTTGAGGATATCGGTCTTTGGGAATTGAACGAGGCTTTTGCAAGCCAGTGCATTTATTGCCGTGATACGCTTGGCATTGATCCTGAAATCTACAACGTCAATGGTGGTGCAATATCAATTGGGCACCCATACGGCATGTCAGGCGCACGCATGACTGGTCATGCCTTAATTGAAGGTAAGCGTCGTGGTGTAAAATATGTCGTTGTCACCATGTGCATCGGCGGCGGCATGGGTGCGGCAGGACTATTCGAAGTTGCCTGATTAAATCAAAGAGCGAGGCAGATGCATAAAGACCCTAATGCACCTGCCTCTATCACTCGGAATGGATGATAAAGGGCATTGTTGAATGAGTTCCTTAAAGGTAGTGGGAGGATACCGCCTTTAAAAAACAAGCAAATTATAAGGAGTGAACTGCTACCGCACCAAAGAAAGTAAACATAGTTACGGTCGTGATAACGAGCGCGTTAATATACATATTAATCTCCTATTTTTCAGACATTCGTCTGCTGTTGTTGATAGGAGATACGCTAGTAATTTAATTTGGTTTCAGAGAAAAATTAATGCCTGATCACATAAAATTTTTTAAAAAAATGAATATTTTTACGCTTGGGGAAGCATTTATTTTAAGCAGTTTCTCAACTCAGAAACCAATTCTATAAAACAAGAATTATCATATATTTCACGAGTACGTTCTGCTGGAAGGCTATTTTTAAAATGCTTTAAAGCCTTACCTGGTCTTGAAGAGAGTACCAAAATATCAGTTGATAGAAAAACTGCTTCAGCAATCGAATGCGTCACAAAACAAATGGTCATACCCATCTGAACCCAAAGTTTATGAAGCTCCAAATTCATAGTTTCCCGTGTCATCTCGTCTAGTGCACCAAAAGGTTCATCCATCAACAAAAGCTCAGGCTGCATCACCAATGCACGCGCAATCGCTACACGTTGCTGCATGCCGCCTGAAAGTTGGTGAGGGTATTTATTATCAAAATCAGACAACCCAACACGCGTTAAAGCTTCATCTGTCTTTGCATCAATGGATTGCGCTTTAGAAAGCTTCAAAGGCTTTGAAACATTGGCTCTTACATCAGCCCATGGAAAGAGTGCCGGCTGTTGAAACACATAAGCAGAATTTTGCGTTTTAACATCTATTTCACCAACTGTTGGATTTTCTAAACCAGCTATCAATCTAAGTAACGAAGTCTTGCCACAACCAGAAGGGCCTATGATAGAAAGGAAGCTTCCCTTTTCAATGTTTAAATCAATCTCTTGCAGAACTTCCACATCGCCATTTTCTGCACGATACGAAAACCCTAAATCAGACGCCTTGATCAAATCATTTCTCAAGCTTCTATAACCTTACCAGGAGCAATGTCTCTTGAATCAAGTTTCAAATGTATAAGCACAGGCCCATCCTCTTTGAGGGCTTTGTCCAAACAAATTTCAAATTCAGTATCTTTGATAACTGTATAAGCATTCGCACCATATGATTTTGCCCAAGCTTTAAAATCTGGGTTCTTCATTCTAGTGCCTGAAACACGACCTGGGTAATCACGATCTTGATGCATTTTAATGGTGCCATAAACCTCATTATCACACACGATAACTTTGATATTTAAATTATGCTCACAAGCAAGACCGAATTCCATTCCATGCATTTGAAAGCAGCCATCGCCTGCGAGAACAACAACAGTCTTGTTCGGTTCACGTTTTGCAGCGGCAATTGCTGCGGGCATTCCATAACCCATTGAACCAGAAGTAGGTGCTAATTGTGTACCCCATCGATAACGATAAAAACGATGCAACCAGATTGCATAATTTCCCGCTCCATTACAAAGAATTGAATCTTGTGGCAGTTTATCCCGCAACACTTTAATGGCATTGCTCATCGTAACCTCGCCAACCCCCTTAGGCGGTTCTTGCGTCCATTCAAGGTAACTTTTATGAGCTTTGTCCGCCTGATCTTGCCAATTTTTTCTGGCACTCCATTCAAGTAATGAACTTAAGAACGTTCCTGGAGTAGAATTAATTGAAACTTCAGCTGAATAAATCCGCCCTAATTCTTCAGGTCCTGGGTGTACATGAACCAAACCTTTTCCAGAGCCTGGTATACCTAACATAGAGAAACTCTGGCTTGGATTTTCACTAAATCGACACCCAAGTAAAATCAAGCAATCTGAATTTGCGACACGTTCTTTTAAAGCAGGGTTTATTCCTAACCCGACATCACCTGCATAATTTTGATGGTTGGAATCAAAGAGTTGTTGTCTTCTAAACGACACACCAACAGGCAAGCCCCATGCCTCACTAAATTGATGAAGCATATCGACATCATTTTGTGTCCAACGCGACCCACCAGCCACTATAATTGGATTAGAGGCATTTTCTAAAAGAGTAACAAAACGTTCTAAGTCACCAAGCGTTGGTGCAGGGTTAGAAACTTCAACATAAGGCCCCGGTTCTTCTTCAACCATATCGCGCAGCATGTCTTCTGGAAGAGCAATTACAACAGGTCCTGGCCTTCCAGACATAGCAATATGCCAAGCATGATTGATTACTTCAGGTATTCTCGCTGGATCATCAATTTCTTCTACCCATTTTGCAACAGAGCCATAAAAAGCGCGGTAGTCCATTTCCTGAAACGCTTCACGCCCACGCATCTGCCTACCAATTTGACCGACAAATAAAATCATAGGCGTTGAATCTTGTGCAGCAATATGAACACCAGAAGAAGCGTTCGTTGCCCCTGGCCCGCGGGTTACCATACAAATTCCAGGTCTCCCCGTCATTTTCCCGTCTGCTTCAGCCATAATTGAAGCACCACCCTCATGACGCGCAACAACCGTTTCAATGCCCGAATCATACAGCCCATCTAATACAGCCAGATAACTTTCTCCAGGCACGCAGAAAACTCTTTCCACGCCTTGGCTTTTAAGACTTTTAACTAGAAGGTGGCCTGCAGACTGCATATTTAACAGCTTTCATTTATTTTTTAAGCAATTCCAATATTTATTACATAAAATAGTGTAAATAAAACTGCTAATTTGTTGATTTTTAAATCTTCTTGTGTAAATTGACCTTGCGGAACGTCAGGGTGCCCCAGCCTATCAAGCCCTGATTTATTTTGGATGAAACTACTTGTAGTTTTTGAAAGTTTCGTTTCGCAGGTGGAGTCAGCCCCTTCGGGATCGTTGGCTTCACTGCGTGGCTAGGTTCACAGTTACCTCCCCTTTTTTTTAACAAGTTCAAAAGAATAAAAACTCTATCCAAAAACATCCTCCGCTTTAAACTTCTCAATAGCGACTTTATCAAACCCCAATTCATTTAAAATTTCTGCGTTATCCTGCCCTAGTAGTGGTGGATCGCGTTCTATTTGCGCAGGGCTTTCAGAAAATGAAATTGGATTATTCATTGCCAGATAACGCCCCTCACTAGGGTGGTCTCTTTCTTCCAAAAACCCAGTCTCACGTAATTGCGGGTCATCCAACACACTGTCTAATGTATGAACTCGCATACACGGTACATTTTTTTCAGCCAACACAACCATCCATTCATCGGTAGTACGCTCAAGTGCAATGATTTCAGCTTCCTGATAAAGATCCGTGATATGATTGGTTCTGGCCGTATAGGTTGAATAACGCTCATCTTTCATCAGATGCTCACGTCCACCTAATTTAAAGAACTGATACCAATTATCATCCGAATACGGCATCAGCGCTATATAACCATCTTTCGTTTTATAAGGTTTCCTCATCGGATTTATAGAACGAGAATAGGCAATCGGCGGCCTTGGCGGAACAAATGTATGCCCATATAGATTTTCGGCCATCGTAAAAGACACCATACATTCCATCATAGGCACTTCAACAAACTGCCCTTTGCCTGTTCGCTCTTTATGAAGAAATGCAGCCAAAATTGCATAAGCAGCATGTAGCCCAGTTGTTTTATCTGCAATAAGCCCTGGAAAATAACGAGGTTCAGTCGTTCCATCTTGCATCGGTATCATAAAAGAAGCTCCCGATACTGCTTGGACTAAATCATCATAGGCCTGCCGCTCTGCGTAATGCCCATCAGATCCAAAGCCCACTGCATGACAATAAATTATTTCTGGGTTGATCGCTTTGACACTTTCATAATCAAAGCCCAAGCGCTTCATGCCACCAGCTCTAATATTATGCACAAACCCATCCGCATCTTTCACAAGTTCATGCAAAATCTGCTTTGCACCTTCTTTGCTAAGATCGAGCGCCATCGCACGTTTATTACGATTGATAGTTAGGTATATAGGCCCCATACCTTTATTAACATGCGGCCCAGCATGGCGCATAATATCACCACTTGGCGTTTCAATCTTTATGACATCTGCACCAAGATCACCCAAAAGTTGCGTACAATAAGGCCCTAGAACAACTGAAGTCAGGTCAATAATTTTATAGCCAGAAAGCGGTCCTTGTTTTTTTTGTATATTTTTTTCACTCATAAAAAGACTATTGGCGAAACTTTTATATTGTTCAACCAAATAAATGAGACAAGTCATTTTCATCCAGATGAAAGGCTTTACCGAAACCGCCATTCAAAAGGCCACGTTGAATTTTAAGCGGGTAAAAACCAAAATCACCAAAATCTATATAAAGCTCTGCTTTGGGATGCGTTTTTAGGAATGCCTCTCGAAATTCAGATCTCTGCTTGTCTTCATTTAGCATGCGCGATGTTTCTGCGACAAAGGTAATTCTGGCATAGGCAAGCCCATCACCTTTGCCAGGCTCTCCCAACATGATTGAACACTTCTTATCCTCAACCAAACATTTAGAGTGCACAGATAAATCAGAGCCTGCAAAAAACAAACCCAGCTTCTCATCATAACAAGCAGCTATTCTGCTCACCAGAGGAAAATTACTGTCTTTATCATTCACAGCCAAGCTGGCATATTTTGTTTCTGCCAAAAGTATGCGCGTTAATTCAAATGCCTCATCATTGGTTTTATGGACGGGATTAATTTTATCAACCATTGTGTATTTTTTCCATGTTCACAGCAGGTGTTTCTGTGGTTATAACATAAAATAAATTTTTGGAGGAATATCCTATGCTTGGACAAATGATGGAACAGCAACTGCTGATTTCAAGCATCATCGATCATGCTGCCCGTTACCATGGCGATACGGAAATAGTATCCGTAAATACAGACGGTTCTCAACACCGTACTAATTATGCGCAGGTTCAACAAAGGGCAAGAAAACTTGGTTCAGCTCTAGAAAAACGCGGCATGAAACGCTCTGACCGCATTGCAACGATCGCTTGGAACAATCACCGTCATTTTGAACTTTATTATGGCGTATCAGGCGCAGGCTTTGTTTGTCATACAGTAAATCCACGCCTCTTTCCTGAGCAATTGATTTACATTCTCACACACGCTGATGATAAGGTCGTCTTCTTTGACGCAACTTTCATTCCTATTGTCGCAGGCGTTCGTGAGCATGTCCCACACATCAAACATTGGGTTTTGATGGAAGCACGTGATGAGGCGCTTTCAAAAGAGCATGATTGGATGGAATTTTATGAAGACCTGATTGCAGAAGGTGATGAGGATTATCAATGGCCACAAGACCTTGATGAAAGAGATGCCTCCTCACTTTGTTATACATCAGGCACGACGGGCAACCCTAAAGGCGTTTTATATTCACATCGCTCAACGCTTCTTCATGCCATGATGTCTGCAACACCAGATGTGATGAACTTCTCAGCGCGTGATTGTCTTTTGCCAGTTGTTCCCATGTTCCACGTAAACGCTTGGGGTTCTCCTTATGCAGGCGCATTGGCAGGCGCAAAGATTGTGATGCCAGGCCCAGGACTTGATGGCGAAAGCCTTGCCAAACTGTTTAATCAAGAAAAAGTTACGATCGCCGCAGGTGTCCCAACCATCTGGGCAGGTCTTATCCAATATCTGGAAGCAAGCGGCACGAAACTACCGCATATGCAGCGCACTGTCATTGGCGGTTCTGCATGTCCTCCAGTAATGATCGATAAATTCCGTGATGATTACGGCGTTGAAGTACTTCATGCTTGGGGCATGACAGAGATGTCTCCACTTGGTTCGGTAAACAATCTTAAAAACAAGCAATTGGATTTATCTGAAGAAGAGCAAAAAGAGATAAGACTCAATCAAGGCCGCCCTGCCTTTGGTATGGAACTTGGCATTTTTGATGAAAACTTCAACCAACTGCCAAATGATGGTGTTACACAAGGCGACCTTCATTGCCGCGGCCCATGGGTCTTGAGCGATTACTTTATGGCTGAAAAAGATACAACGCTAAACAATGGTTGGTTTGATACAGGTGACGTAGCCACAATTGATGAAGACGGTTTCATGACCATCAAAGATCGCTCCAAAGATATTATCAAATCTGGCGGCGAGTGGATATCTACCGTTGAACTTGAAAACATCGCAGTGGGTCACCCAGAGATTGCAGCCGCAGCAGCAATTGCCGCCAAACATGACAAATGGGACGAACGACCTGTCATACTAGCGGTTAAAGCAGAAGGCGCTAAAATCACAGAAGAAGATGTCTTAAGCTACTACAATGGCAAAATCATCAAGTGGCAAATTCCCGATAAAGTTATCTTTGTTGATGCGCTTCCAATTGGTGCAACAGGTAAGATTTTAAAACGAGAACTACGCGTTGAATATGAAAATGTTCTTTTAAATAGCTAAGGTGATTAATACTTTATAATGGATCAAGCTCAACTTATTTTCCTGATTTTTCAAATCTGGTGTTCCATCGGAGCAATTATCGCTTTTATTTTTCTTATCTTCGGCATCGACCGAATTGATGAAGATGCGCAAGGTGCTTACGTTTTCAGACTGTTGTTAATCCCTGCAATCTTGTTGATATGGCCGCTAATTTTATGGCGCTGGATTATCCTTGAAACCAATAAAGTCACTTGGTCAAATCGATACAAACCTCCACGCCATGCGCATTTTTGGATCGCAATTATTTTTGCCCTCGCCATTCCAAGTATCATTGTTTTAGGCTTGGCAACCCGTCAGGTTTGGCCAGTAGATTTCAAACCTCAAAAGCTTTCCATGCTTGAGGAGGAAATCGAATGAGCGTTAAATACATTCCCGTACAGTGGAATTCCAACAAGTGGAAATACAACGCAATCATGCTAGCAAGCGTTTTTGCTTATTTGTGGATTTTCCTTTTCATCACACCAGACCTTATGTCAAACGAAGGTCGGTTAAATGTTCAGGTTCACAATGCAAGAGCCTTTGGATCTTGCGCCTTTCTAATGCTGAGTTTTATTCTTTGTATTGGCCCACTGGCACGATTAGATAAACGCTTTTTACCGCTTTTATATAACCGCCGCCATTTTGGTGTGATGACGACTTTTGTAGGCATTACCCACGCTGGTTATATCGTGAATTGGTACTTTGCTTTTTCCTCCTCCAACAAATATGAAGCACTGCTTTTTGCCAACACAAGTTATGGCCAACTCTCTGGCTTTCCATTTGAAGCATTTGGCATTTTGGCGCTTTTCTGCCTTTCCATATTAGCAGCCACCAGCCATGATTTTTGGCTCAAGTTTCTCACACCACGCATATGGAAGCGTATTCATTATCTGATTTATGCAGCCTATATTCTCGTCGTTGCGCATGTCAGTTTTGGTATTTTGCAAGACCAGCAGAACCATACGTTTACAGCAATCTTTATTGTAAGTGCATTGATTGTTGCCCTCTTGCACTTGCTGGCAGCTTTACACGAGCGCAAACATGGCGATCCCTTCCCAGATACAAATGGCGATTGGATAAAAGCTTGCGAAACCTCCGCCATGCGCGAAGGCTTTGCCAAGATAATCCATCTTACGAAAAAAGAACGCGTTGCAATTTTTCTGCATGAAGGAAAGCTATCCGCGATCTCAAACGCCTGCGCTCACCAAAATGGCCCATTGGGTGAAGGAAAGATTCTAGATTGCCTTGTAACCTGCCCATGGCATGGGTTTCAGTATGATGTCACGAATGGTTCATCACCTGCACCATTTACGGAGAAGGTGCCAACCTATAATCTGAAACTTGAAGGCGGGAGTATTTTGGTTGACCGAAGTGCTAATCCACCTGGCACATTTGTAGAGCCATTGGCATTTACCCTAGAAGGACAGAATAATGAGCGATGAAAAACCCCCCTTCTTTGTTGGTTATTTAGGTATTCCTAAAGGCTTGAAAGGTTTTTTGCTGAAAGTTTCAGCGCTAACCTTCGCAGGTTTTGCCGCAGGTGCTGTCCTTGCAGGCGCAACTCAAGATGACCCAGGTGAGGCAGGTTTTAGATTTGATTACGGCAGACAAACCGTAACAGGCATCATTGAAGCAAAGCCCTACCCTCTTCTTTATGTGACTGAGGGTAGCGAACGCATCAAAACTGGCAAGACCATGATGCTATCGGGTCAAGGCAAAACAGGTGCTATGAAAAATGTTGCAGCATTAGAGGGTGAAATCATCGAAGCAACTGGCTTTATATTAAAGCGCGGCGAATTAAACATGCTCCAGCTCTTAGGTGGAAAGCGTGGTGTAAAACCGCTTTCTAAAGAAGCCCCTATTCCAGCAAGTGAGCAACTAGGACGATGGAAATTACAAGGCGAAATCTGTGATGGCAAATGCCTAGCAGGCGCAATGCAACCAGGCCGTGGCCTTGCCCATAAAGCATGTGCAAACCTTTGTCTGTTTGGTGACATACCGCCGGTCTTTGTTTCATCTCAACCCATAGAAGGCGAAGAATACTTTTTAGTGGCAGGAGCAGACGGTGGCAGACTGCCCGAAGAGGCTTACGATTACATCGGGCAATTTGTAGAAATTGAATCAGACATAGAACGCCGTGGAGATATGATGGTGTTGAAAATCGACCTTGAAAAAATCAGAGCGATCGAATGAAAAAAGCAATCATACTATCAATCGTAGCCGCAGTTGGATTTGTACTTTTGTATATTTCCCGCTTTTGGCTCTTCACACTTTGGGATCGCCCAGGATTGTTCGATTTAAAGCAAATTCCACCACAAGGCGGCTTGTTAGGTCGTTGGCTTAGAGGAACAGACTTCGCACCCTTTGAATTAATGATTTGGGTAATTGTCGGCTTTCTAATCTTGACCAACCTTGAAAAGCTATTCGGCCTATTTAACAAACACTGAAAAAACCGCTTGGATTTGATGTTTTTGTAGACTAATAAACTTTTTACGTTAACGTAAATATTGCATTTTATAAGCAATAATTTATATCTAATTTATAACTTTTTACCGAGGAGAAATCTCATGAGTTTAGAAGCAGCAGCAGAAGCAATCACTGCAAAAGTAAGTGGTGGGAGCGGCATTGGCGCGACTGTAAAATTTAACTGTGGTGACGATGGCGTTGTATTCATCGACGGCAATGCAACACCGCCAACCGTATCGACAGAAGATCAAGACGCTGATTGTACAGTCGTTTGCGACAAGGAAGTTCTAGAAAGCCTAATCGCTGGCGATCTTGATCCAACAGCTGCATTCATGCAGGGCAAGATTAAAGTTGAAGGCGACATGGGCGTTGCCATGAAGCTTAGTTCAATTCTGTAATCTAACGATTTTAGAGATTGATTTTTAAAAGGACGGCAGACATGCTGTCCTTTTTGCATTTAGGGGACAATATAAAATGGCTGATCATGGATATGAAGAAGGTCGCTTGAACCTTCCCTTCGTTGGCTTTGCAACCTTCGGTAAAAAACCAACCTGTGAAGACTGGAACAAAATTGATGCCGATGTTGCAGTGCTTGGCGCACCTTTTGATTTTGGCACTCAATATCGCTCAGGCACAAGATTTGGCCCCCGCTCTATACGTGAAGCCTCAACGCTTTTCTCATTTGGTCATGCAGGTGCATACGACCATGAAGATGACGCAACTTATCTTGGCGAAGATGTGCGCATCGTTGATATGGGGGACGCAGATATCGTTCATACAGACACCGAGAAGAGCCATGCAAATATTGAGTTTGGGGTTCGCAAAGCATTGAAAGCTGGTGCACTCCCAGTTGTTTTGGGTGGTGATCACTCCGTTAACATTCCCTGCATTAGAGCTTTTGATGATCAAGAGCCGTTTCACCTTGTGCAAATTGACGCACACTTAGACTTTGTGGATGAACGCCACGGTGTAAGACACGGCCACGGCAACCCAATGCGTCGTGCTGCAGAAAAAGACTATGTAACAGGCCTTTCCCAAATCGGCATCAGAAATGTCTCATCTACCGCAAAAGAAGGCTATGAAGCCGCTCGCGAAATGGGATCTGATATCGTTTCCGTTCGCCAGTTTAGAAAGCTAGGCGTCGAAGGCATGTTATCCAGAATACCGCAAGGAAAGCGTTATTACGTAACGATTGATATTGATGGCTTTGACCCTTCCATCGCTCCAGGCACAGGTACCCCCAGCCATGGTGGTTTTCTATATTATGAAGTGCTTGAACTGCTTCAAGGTTTATCAAAGCGTGGCACTGTAATAGGCATAGACTTGGTAGAAGTTGCCCCTGATTATGACAACACAGGCTCAACCTCATTTCTAGCTGCGCAAGTCTTATTAAACTTCCTTGGCTTCATCTTTCATGAACGTGGAAAGTAAGTTTCTCTCTGAAATTAACCAAAACAAAGAAAATCTCTACGTAAAGGTGAGAGTTTTTGATTGACGCAAGCGTTATAAAAGTGCTTTTTTAAAACTTGGAGAAGATACGCTGAGACCAAATAATAACTTTGGCGCGCGTACAGGGAGCTGAATAGATAATATGGCCGGAAATAAATCTGCCACGGACACATCGTATGTCCGCTTTGAAAACGTCCAAAAAAGTTATGATGGTGAAGTTCTTGTTGTAAAGGATTTAAACCTCGATATCCAAAAGGGCGAATTCGTTACCATGCTTGGGCCGTCAGGGTCTGGCAAAACCACATGTTTGATGATGCTTGCAGGGTTTGAACCAGCAACACATGGTGAAATCTTTTTAGATGACCGTCCTATCAACATGGTTCCTCCGCATAAGCGTGGCATTGGCATGGTTTTCCAAAACTATGCGCTGTTCCCTCATATGACGGTTGCAGAAAACCTAGCGTTTCCACTTCAAGTGCGTGGTATGAGCCGCTCTGACCAAGAAGACCGTGTTAAAAAAATTCTAGACCTAGTTGAACTCCCACAGATGGCTGGTCGTCGTCCTGCACAACTTTCAGGTGGTCAACAACAACGTGTTGCAGTTGCAAGAGCGCTTGTGTTTGAACCTGATCTTGTTTTGATGGATGAGCCACTTGGTGCTTTGGATAAGCAATTGCGCGAGCAGATGCAGTATGAAATCAAACACATTCACGAAAACTTAGGTGTGACGGTTGTTTATGTTACACACGACCAAACAGAAGCTTTGACAATGTCAGATCGCGTGGCCGTATTTGAAGATGGTGTTATTCAACAACTTTCATCCCCTGAAAGACTATATGAAGCACCGCAAAATTCATTCGTGGCGCAGTTTATTGGTGAAAATAACAAGCTAAATGGCGTTGTTGAAAAAATATCTAAAGGCATTTGCCAGGTTCGCACCGATGATGGTACATTGCTCCATGCAGAAAAAGTAAATGTTGAGGGTGTTGGTGACAAAACCACCCTATCTCTACGCCCTGAGCGTATTGAGCTTGACCCGCCAAAAGGCACAAAAAATTTAATTAAGGGTCGTATTGAAGAATTGATATACTTAGGCGATCATATTCGTGTTCGTATGAATGTTGCTGGCAATGATGAGTTTATTGTTAAAGTCCGCAACAGAGCTGACAAACGACCTTTAAAAGAGGGTCAAGAAGCAAAAATCGGCTGGCTTTCAGAAGATTGTAAAGCGCTTGATTTCGTAGGTCAGCTATAAGAATTCGTATTTCGCCACAATTGGCAAGTACGTAATTAGGTGTTCGGGACAATATACCAGAACATAAACAAAGGGAGAGTAAAATGAAACTCACAAAACTACTTGCAGGCACAGCTATCAGCCTTGCTATCGCATCAGGTTCAACAGCGGCATTCGCTAAGGACCTTACAGTTGTTTCTTGGGGCGGTGCTTATACCAAATCTCAAGTTGAAGCTTACCACAAGCCGTTTATCGCTAAGACTGGCGCAAACGTTAAGTCTGAAGATTACAATGGCGGCATCGCTGAGATTAAAGCTCAGGTTGAAGCTGGCAATGTAACATGGGACATCGTTGACGTAGAATTGTCAGACGCTATCCGCGCATGTGACGAAGGCCTATTGGAAACAATCGACCATTCAACACTACCAGCTGGCGCCAACGGCAAGCCTGCTACGGAAGACTTCCTTCCAGGTACACTTTACGATTGCGCAGTAGCAAACATCGTATGGTCAACAATCTTTGCTTATGACAAATCAAAAATGCCAAATGGTCCTAAGACTATGGCTGATTTCTTTGACACAGCAAAATTCCCTGGCAAGCGTGGCCTACGTAAAGGCGCTAAAGTGAACCTTGAGTTCGCTCTAATGGCTGACGGCGTAGCTGCTAAAGACGTTTACTCAGTACTTGCAACACCTGCTGGTGTTGATCGTGCATTTGCTAAATTAGACACCATTAAAGGTGATGTAGTTTGGTGGGAAGCTGGCGCTCAGCCTCCACAAATGCTTGCTGATGGCGAAGTAGCACTTACTACCGCTTATAACGGCCGTATCTTCAACGCAGTTGCAGGCGAAGGCAAGCCATTCGAAATCGTTTGGGATGGTCAAGTTTGGGATTTGGATCTTTGGGTAATTCCAAAAGGTGCAAAAAACAAAGACACAGCACTTGAGTTCTTAAAGTTCTCAACATCAACTGAGCAGTTGGCTGCACAAGCATCATATATCTCATATGGTCCAGCTCGCCTTTCATCTGCTCCACTAGTTGGCAAGTTCCATGATAAAGACATCGACATGGGCCCACAAATGCCAACAGCTCCAGCTAACCTGACAAACGCTGTACAGAACAACTTTGAGTTCTGGGCAGATAATGCAGATCAGCTTGGTGAGCGTTTCAACGCTTGGTTGGCAAAATAAGCCTAATAAAATCATGAGTGCGGGAATTTCTTTCCCGCACTTTTTTAAATCTTAAGAATTAAATAGTCGCTTTAATCAGCAGACTGAAATGGGGAAAAAGATGAGCGATACAGCCATCAACAACATGGGAAACAAAGCGCAGACACTTGCAGCTGATAATGGCCCACTGATTGCCGCAGACGGCACACCCCTAAAAGCAAAGCTTGCTAAAACAACCCGTTCAATGAAGATAAAAGCGCTTTTGCTTACGCTTCCGCTGGTTATTTTTATCATTATATCATTCGTCATTCCAATTGGACAAATGCTACATCGCGGATTTTATAATCCAGCCGTTAGCAACGTAATGCCAACTTTCTCAGTTGCCATCAAAGATTGGGATGAGACAACAGGTGAATTACCATCCGAAGAAATCTTCGAGATCTTCGTCAAAGACCTAGCTCTTGCCAAGAAAAACCGCGAGGTTGGCAAGACAGTTGGTAACATGGCAACGCGTATCAATTATGAATTACCTGGTTCAAGAAGCTTATTCACAAAATCTGCGCGTAAAGCCGGTAAGATCACCGAAGGCCCCTATAAAGAAGCCCTCTTTGCGCTCGATAAAAGATGGGACGATCATAATCTTTGGAGAACAGTTAAACGCGCTTCGAATGATTACACAATCTCATTTTTCCTTGCTGCGCTTGATTTAAAGTATGACGCAACAGGCAGTATCACGCGCGCGGATGAGCTTTATAGGATCTATGTTCCCATTTTGCTAAAAACGCTACTTTTATCAGCGCTGATCACTCTGATCTGTTTCTTGATTGCTTACCCAGTGGCTTATTTACTTTCTACACTGCCTTTGCGTACATCTAATTTGCTAATGATCTTAGTGCTGCTGCCGTTCTGGACATCTCTGCTTGTTAGAACATCAGCTTGGATTGCCATGCTCCAGCAACAAGGCATCATCAATAACATTCTAGTTTTCTTAGGTATAATAGGCGATGAAAGCCGTATCCAAATGATTTACAATCAAACGGGTACAGTAATCTCGATGGTTCATATCTTGTTGCCATTTATGATTTTGCCGCTTTACTCAGTGATGAAAACCATTCCGCCAAGCTACATGCGTGCTGCAAAATCCATGGGGGCAACTGGCTCTTATGCCTTTAGACGTGTTTACTTCCCACAAACAATTCCTGGCATTGCCGCAGGAACGCTACTCGTCTTTATTCTTGCAATTGGTTACTACATCACCCCTGCCCTTGTTGGTGGTAGCGATGGTCTGTTTATCTCAAATCTAATTGCTGACCACATTAAGAAAACGCTTAACTGGAGCCTTGGCTCAGCACTGGCTGCAATATTGTTAGTCGTGGTGATGGTTTTCTACTGGCTATACAACAGACTTGTTGGCGTCGATAAATTGAAGTTTGGGTAAAGTCATGAGCAATAAGATGGTGAGCGAAGAACAAAAGCTACACAGCAACCTAGGTTTAGGTATTTTAATAATAGCAACAATTGCTTTCTTTTTCTTAACAGGGTCGCTAGCAGGAACAGTTGGCTTTCTCTTGATATTTGGCATTCCATTTTTTGCCATGAGCCAATTACCTGGCTACGCAACGATGAAAGATAAAATCTGGCAATATGTATTCCTTACCGTTTGCACGCTCATCTTTATCTTTTTAATCACCCCTATTCTCATCATCATACCGCTTTCATTTAATGCAGAGCCATATTTCACCTTCACCGAAGGTATGATGAATCTTGAAGCAAGCGCTTATTCATCCAGATGGTACGCAGATATTTTCCGCTTTGGTATGACGGCACCTGACGCTATTGAAGGTTGGTGGACCGACATGTGGAATAATGCCACCTGGATACGTGCAACTAGAAACTCATTCTTCATTGCAGTTTGCGCAACAATTCTGGCAACAGGATTTGGCACGCTGGCCGCATTAGGATTATCGCGCCCTGAAATGCCTTACCGTGCACAAATTACAAGCTTGCTAATCTCACCCATGATTGTGCCGCTTGTAATTACAGCAACAGGCATGTTCTTTTTCTTTGCACAAAAAGATATCTTCCCGTTCTTCCCAGAAAGCTTAGTGAACACCTACACAGGGCTTATTCTTGCGCATGCTACACTTGGCGTACCCTTTGTTATCATCACAGTAACAGCAACGCTTTCAGGTTTTGACCGTTCACTCATACGCGCCTCTCAAGGCTTAGGCGCAACGGGCTGGACAACTTTTAGAAAAGTCATCATGCCGCTTATTACACCGGGCATGATTTCAGGCGCTTTGTTTGCTTTCATCACATCGTTTGATGAAGTAGTTGCGGTTATCTTCCTTGCAGACGTTGACCAACGTACAATCCCTCGTCAGATGTTCTCTGGCTTGCGCGAGCAAATCTCACCGACCATTCTAGCCGTTGCGACTATTTTAGTTCTGATCTCAATCGCGTTGCTCACAACACTAGAACTACTACGCCGTCGCTCTGAGCGCCTTCGTGGTTTATCTCCTGGCTAATGCAAAACAGTCTTGCGCAGCTAAAAGAATTAATTGACGAAGCAAAAACAATCGTCATTCTAACAGGTGCGGGTATTTCAACTGAATCAGGTGTTCCCGATTTTAGGTCACCAGGTGGCTTATGGGAGCAATTCCGCATCGTTGAATATGGCGAGTACATTTCAAGTGAAGAGGCCCGTATAGAAGATTAGCATCGACGGTTTTTCATGGCAGACCAAATCGGCCAAGTTGAACCCAACATCGGTCACACTAAAATTGCTGATTGGATAGATCAAGGCAAATGCACACAACTCATTACGCAAAACGTAGATGGGTTACATCTGCGCGGTGGTGCACCTCAAGAAAAAACAATCGAAATTCACGGCAATGCCACAACCGCATCCTGCATTTCATGTGGTGAACACCATTCGATTGAGACTTGCCGCACATTATTTGAAGCAACGGGAACAAGCCCCAAATGCCAGACTTGCGATGGTCTAGTCAAAGCAGACATCGTCATGTTTGGTGAAAAAATGCCTACAAAGAAAACTGCTCAAGCATTCAAAACAGCAGAAACCGCAGACTTGTTTATAGCCATCGGCACATCGCTTGTCGTGAACCCCGCAGCAGCCCTCCCCCTCCATGCCAAACACAATGAAGCAAAGTTCGCAATTATCAATCGCGACCCAACACAATTGGACGAGTTTGCAGATTGTGTAGTCAACGATGAAATAGGCCTCGCAATAAAAGAGCTATGACTTAATTATTCTTTGTGATTAATTCTACCAAACTAGCTTTATTGATAATTTCTATCGAGCCTCGTGACTGCTCCACCCACCCCCTACGATGAAACTCTTGTAACTGTCGAGAAATCACTTCCCGTGCTGTTCCAAGCTCAGTTGCTAGTTGTTGATGGGTTGTATTAATTTCATTTTGACCATTAGCAAGATCAATAAGCTTTTGTGCAAGCCTAATATCCAAACGTCTAAAAGCAACTTCATTGATAATTGTCATCAACTCTGTAAGGCGTAAGGAGAAAGTTGAAAATATAAAATTGCGAAAACATTCTGATTTAGCGATTAATTCATCAAAAGTCTGGCGCGGGATAATGGCAGCCTCAACTTCTGTTTCTGAAATTCCTTCTGCAGCATAATCTTGATGCCCAATTAAACAAGAAGCTGTCATGATACAACTTTGCCCAGCTTCTATTCGGTAAAGTACAATTTCTCTTCCGCCCTCAGAAACCTGCTGCACACGAACTGTACCGTCCATTAAGAAGATCATATTCTCAGCAGGCTTGCCGGGTGAAAATACTGATGTACCAGGAGGAATAGAAATAACGCGGCTATGCTTATCAATTATGTCGCGCCATTCTAATTCAAGGTTATTAAGACCCTCAAAGTTTTCGGCCCACAAACGATCCATATAAAACACCAATCAGTCATTGATTATTATGAAGTAACAGGTAACTTTTCTGAAAGCCAACGCAACATGCCACCTTCAACATTCACAACATCACTAAACCCAGCATTTAGCAATAATCTCGCAGCTTTTTCACCACGCATCCCAGATCGACAAACAACCGCAACACTAGCAGCTTTATTATTATCAACCGATAGTAATACCTCGTCAACAAACTTAGAATTTTGCAAGGCGATACAATAGCAGTCCTTCGGGCTTCCATCAGCAGCCCATTCATTAGGCTCACGAACATCAACCAAAGTTAAATCCCCCATTGAGGCCTTTTGATTAGCATCCAATGGATCAATCATTGGAATGAGCAATGTTTCTGTACCCATCCCAATTTTTTTAAAAAGCTTATCAAGCATGATATCTACTTAAGCGTTGTCTGAGCGCGTACGCAAACCAAGCAGCCCATATGCTGGACAAAAACTAACAGCACCTGTGACAATCAAAATTGCAGCAGCAATTGCGGCAGCAATGCCAATACCAGTGCCAATATTCAAAACACCTGTGAGTAATAATACAACAAGCACTCCACCTGCAATAACTCTTAAGATACGATCCCAAGTTCCAACGTTTAATCTCATGATAATCTCCATCTACAATTTTAAGATGAAAAGAAGGTACCAAGACTAACAAACCAAGTAGGTGACTAAGTCACAAACACCTGTAGAAATTAGTCAGCACCAAAAGCCACGCCATCATCGCCAGTCTTCCACTGCGGATATTTTATCATAATACTTTTAAAGCGTTCACTTTCTAAAAACGCGTCTAGCCAACGAATTGTATGATGCCACTCTTGAGACCAAAACCACTCTTTATCAACATGTGCAAATTGGCGAACGAAAGGCAAAATAGCACCATCAGCAAATGAAAAATCATCGCCATATAAATAAGACTGCCCTTTAAGCATAGAGTCTAACTTCATCATAAAATTTGCGCCAATCGCACGTTCCTTACTCGTATCAATTGTATCATCACGACTAGCATACTTATAAGCGTCTAATGCAGCTTTAAACGGCCCATCGCTCTCATCTATTAGGTTTGTCATATGTTGCAGTTGCGCATGAGGAAAGTCCAACCAGCCTTCTTGATCTTGGATGTTCAAAGCCCAATCCATAATATCCCGGCTCTCCTCAATCACTGCACCATCTTGCAAAACAAGAACAGGAACTGTGCCTTTTGGACTAGCGGTTAACATCTCATCTGGCTTCTCACGTAGCACTACTTCGCGAAGCTGCACAGGCGTTTTTGTTGCTAATAAAGCAAGTCTTGCACGCATCGCATATGGACATCGCCGGAATGAATAGAGAATCGAAACTGACATATTGCCTCAAAATAAATGGTTAATAGATACTTAAATTATTTGATAAAAAGAAAAATAACAAATTTGTCGATAAGAATCATAAAGGTTAACGTAAACGAGTGAGTGATTCGTTTTTTCGAGTCAAGGCG
Source organism: uncultured Rhizobiaceae bacterium (assembly GCA_964502215.1). Lineage (GTDB taxonomy): Bacteria > Pseudomonadota > Alphaproteobacteria > Rhizobiales > Rhizobiaceae > JAALLB01. The sequence continues at coordinate 27,434 of CAZCUN010000007.1, forward strand.
GCAACTTACAAGACAAATATCAAACATGGAATCAGCGGGGAACCATGAACAAAGCTCTAAAAATTGCAGATCTTCAAGAAGGTAATGTATCGCTTGGTAGGTCAAATCTTTCAAATCCTGATCAATTAACTAATCTGGATACAGAAGAAATTCGTTCTAAAATCAAAGCTGCTCGTCTTGAAAAACTCATGGCGCGGCAACTAGAAAGCGAACTCACCTTCGATTTAGAAGCTGAGCCTGAGTTAGTTATCGAAGCTTCAGATGAGGAAATCACCCTAGAAACACTTTTTGACGATGTTTCAAACGCTCCTATAAAGCTGGAGATACCAGCATCAAAATCTAAAGGTTACTCTATAGGTAGCTCAAAACGCATGCGTAACATGCAAACAACCAGGCATTCTTGTGATGAAATGGTTACTCGTATTCGATCTGGCTCTCATATTCTAACGGAATTAAACGAGCAAACGACAAATCTAGTAAATCAACTCCAGTTCATGGAACAAGAGTTTGCAAACTTTGAAGAAGCTGAAGTAAAAGCTTCAAAACTAGCAAGTGAACATAAGCGAATTACAACCGAATATAATGAAGCTCTTAATCTTATTGAAAAACAAAGCCGTCAACTAAATGTTCTCGATCAACAGCGAACTAAAAGCAACGCTGATTATGAAAATACAAGAGCAGAACTAGAGCAGCTTCAAATTCGCAATCGTAAAGACATAGATTTATTCGCAGAAGTTCAAATCGTCAATTCGGAACTAGAGCAAGAAAAGCGTTCGCTCAATAATCAACTGACAGCAAATGAAGCAAGCCTTTCTGAAGCTACGTCAGAACTTCAAACGACAAATAATATGTTGAAGCAAAAAGATATGGAAGCAGCAAGAGCACTAGCTGAACTCACTTCCACAAAAGAACGCCTTCAAAATGCAGAAACAAGCCTAGCTTTTACAAGCGAGGAACACGAAACTTTATCTAAGCAATTTACAGAAGCTCAAATTGAATTACAAAGTCTTCAATCGCAAAATGAAGCTGCAAATGACGAACTTGCTTCAACACAAACCAACTTGAAGCAAACAACATAAGAGTTAGAAGAGCTAACCGCAGACGCACATGATAAAGACATATCATCTGCAAAACTCACCTCTGACTATGCTTCACTTATCAAGCAAAACTCTAAAGTCACGAATGATTTAAATAACATTCAGAACAAATATGACGAATTGAATAAATCTGCTCTTGAACAACAAAGTCAGCAATATGCACGCATCCATGAGTTGGAAAGTGTCATGCGCGATGTAAAACGTCAGTTAGAATTTAAAACCAAAACCAATGCAGAATTAACAGTTGAGCTTGAAGCAACAAACAATTTGTTGGTTCTTCACGAAGAGATGGTATTGTTGGTTCTTCACGAAGAGATGGTAACTGCACTTTCGAAAGAAAATAATAGATAATTTACTTTAATATAAAAGTCTATTCATGCGGTGCGTTCTGATTAGAGCGTGCCGCATGTTCTTTTTGGGCTTTTCTTTTTTGCAGCTTTTGGTTTCCCTGATCAGCCGCAATATGTTCTTGGCCGCGTTTTTTTGCCAGCTCCATTTGTTTTTGCCGCTCAATAAAGCGTTGGCGTTGGCGCGTTGTTTGTTTGTCATAACAACGAGGACACGAAACACCGGCGGCATATTGTTCAGACTGCTTGTCTTCTTCTATAATTGGATATCGGCAAGCATGGCACATGTCATAAGGCCCTTGCTCAAGGCCGTGACCAACACTGACACGTTGATCGAACACAAAACACTCACCCTCCCAAAGGCTTTCTTCCTTAGGAGTATTTTCAAGATATTTTAAAATGCCACCTTGCAGGTGATAAACATCCTCATACCCAAGCTCTTTCATCAAAGACGTAGATTTTTCACAGCGAATACCGCCCGTGCAAAACATCGCAATCTTCTTGCCCTTAAGCAGATTATCCTGCCCCTCTACCCACTTGGGCAATTCTCGAAAGCTTGTGGTATCAGGATCAACAGCGCCCTTAAATGTACCAATCGCCACTTCATAGTCATTACGTGTATCTACCACAACAACATCAGGGTCTTGTATAAACTCATTCCAATCTTCAGGAGCAATATATTCACCCACCTGCTTGGTAGGACTAACCCCTTCGACACCCAAGGTTACAATCTCTTTCTTGAGGCGAACTTTCATGCGGTAGAAAGGATTTTCTTCTGCCCAACTTTCTTTATGTTCAAGATCGCAAATACGTTCATCAAGCTTGATAAAATCAAGAAGTGCATGGATGCCTTTTTCCGAGCCAGCAACCGTGCCATTAATACCCTCTTCAGCCAAAAGAATAGTGCCCATCACCTCATTAGCAATTGCGCAGTCTTGTATCCCTTGCTGAAGCTCTTTGTAATCGGGCAAGGCAACAAATTTATAAAAGGCGGCAACGAGGTAAGAAGACATTTTGATATTAATTCAACTGTAATTGGCACTGGCGCTTACATACGCCCTTTGGATAAAGCTTTCAAACCCTGAAATGATGAAACTTCAACTTTGATTTTCTAACGATTTAAGTACATAAAACAGTATGAAGAATAATCTTGATGAAATTGATCTAAAAATACTGCGTATTTTGCAAAAAACCGCTGATCTAAGTATTACAGAAATTGGCGACAAAGTAGGCCTCAGCCACACCCCTTGCTGGCGTCGTATCAAAAAGATGCAAGAAAGCGGTGTTATTAAATCTCAAGTATGTAATCTAGATTCTGAAATAATCGGCTTAGATGTTTCAATCTTTGTTTTCGTCAGGTTAGATACGCATTCGGCTCAAGCGCTTCATAAATTTGAAATATCAACAAAATCAGTGCCCGAAATCATGCAATGTTACACCATGAGTGGAGAGTTTGATTACTTACTAAGGATTGTCGTAGCAACGGTTAGGGATTACGAAAAAACAGTAAAGGGAAAGTTACTTCAGCTGCCACATGTAGGAATGATGAATTCACATTTTGCACTAAGTGAAATAAAAAATTCATCTGCTTTACCAATTTAGGATATTTTCCTAAATATTACTAAAAATAACCAAATTTTTTGCTACAACAATACATGATTGTGTTATTTTTGAACTGCATTTTCTTTTTTCTTGGGCCATACTCTATAATATGAAGATTTAAAAATATAACGGAGAGCACCATGGGTGAAAACACACCAGCCAGCAAAATCATTGCAGCCAAGGACATTTCGCTCGAAGATAAATATACCGCCACCGAAGGCAAAATATTTCTCAATGGTACGCAAGCACTGGTTCGTTTGCCAATCGTTCAAATGCGCCGCGACCGTGAAGCAGGACTTAAAACAGGTGGTTTTATTTCAGGCTACCGTGGTTCTCCTATAGGCGCTTATGACTTTGCGCTTCAACAAGCGCAAAAGCATCTTGATAAAGAAGGCATCGTCTTCCAGCCAGGCGTTAATGAAGACCTAGCCGCAACAGCTGTTTGGGGAACACAGCAAATTGATCTAACACCAAGCGCAAAAGTTGATGGCGTTTCTGCCTATTGGTACGGCAAGGGCCCAGGCGTTGACCGCTCAGGCGATGTTTTCAAACATGCAAACTCTGCTGGCACATCAAAGATTGGTGGTGTTTTAGCGTTTGCGGGCGATGACCATACTGCAAAGTCTTCCACAGTAGCCCACCAATCAGACCATGCCTTCATGGCCGCAATGATGCCAATGCTATTTCCTTCAAGTGTGCAAGAGTTCGTTGAGCTAGGCCTGCTTGGTACGGCTATGTCTCGTTACTCAGGCCTTTGGGTAGGTTATAAAGTTATATCAGACACCATCGAAACAACTGGTGTGGTTGATTTGGCAGGTGAGAAGCAAAAATTTATCATTCCTGAGGAGTTTGCGCTCCCAGAAAATGGTTTAAACCTTCGCTGGCCAGATGGTATTTTAGAACAAGACGAGCGACTTTTAGAACATAAAGCCTATGCAGCCCTTGCATTTGCTAAAGCAAATAACGTTGACCAACTTATCTATGACACGAAGAAACCGCGTTTTGGTATTATTGCATCAGGCAAGGCTTATGAAAACGTGCGTGAAGCACTTCGCCAACTGGATATTGATGAGAAAACTGCCGACAAAATTGGCCTTCGTCTTTACAAAGTACGCATGCCTTGGCCGTTAGAGCCTGAAGGCATTCGCAAATTTGCAGATGGTCTTGAAGAAGTGCTTGTTATTGAAGAACGTCGTGAGATTATTGAAAACCAAATTAAGCAACAATTGTTTAATTGGAAAGCCAGCGTACGCCCGCGCATCGTTGGTAAATTCGACCACGAAGACAATCACATTCTAAAATTAAACGAAGAAATGACTGCTGGAGTGGCGGTTCGTGCCATTGCAAGCAGACTGTTAATGCTAGATATGCCAGAGGGCATTGCGGGTCGTGTCAAACAAAAACTTGCTTATTATGAAGAACGCGCAAGCATTAAGAAAAACCATGAAACACCTGTAACCCGCACAGCACACTTTTGCTCAGGTTGTCCACACAACACCTCAACAAAAGTACCAGAAGGTAGCCGCGCACTTGCTGGTATCGGCTGTCACTTCATGTCTGTATGGATGGATCGCGAAACATCAACCTTTAGCCACATGGGTGGCGAAGGCGCAAGCTGGTCAGGGCTTAATCATTTCACAGATGAAGACCATATCTTTGCAAACCTTGGGGATGGCACATATTTTCACTCAGGCTATATGGCAGTAAGAAATGCTGTTGCATCAAAAGCTAATATTACCTACAAAATTTTATTCAATGATGCCGTTGCCATGACGGGCGGTCAAACCCACGATGGCCCTCTTGATCCACCGACGATCTCCAAACAATTAAAAGCAGAAGGCGTAAAGGAAATCTGGCTAGTCTCAGAAGACCCACAACGCTATTCCAAATCTGATTTTGCATCTGGTATAACAATCCGCCACCGCGAACACCTTGATGAAGTGCAAAAGCACTTACGCACTGTAAAAGGTTGCACAGCGATTATCTACGACCAAACATGCGCAGCAGAACTCCGCCGCCGTCGCAAGCGCGGTAAAGCCGTAGACCCAGACAAACGCGCCTTTATTAATCCATTGGTATGTGAAGGTTGTGGCGATTGTTCAGTGCAGTCCAATTGTGTTTCCATCGAACCCCTAGAAACAGACTTCGGTCGCAAGCGCAAAATCAACCAATCATCTTGTAATAAAGATTTTTCATGCGTTGAAGGCTTCTGCCCATCGTTTGTAACGGTTAAAAGCGGTTCACTTAAAAAACCAAAGGCAGCTGAACTTGACGCTTCAAACCTGCCCAAACCAAAGACACCAAAACTCGATGATGTTTACAACATTGCGATCACAGGTGTTGGTGGCACAGGTGTGCTTACAATTGGTGCTATTCTTGGCATGGCAGCTCATGTGCAAGGCAAAGCAGCCTTGATGCTAGATATGGCAGGTCTTGCACAAAAAGGCGGCGCAGTGCTCTCCCATGTTCGCCTTGCCCCAACACCAGATTTAGTAACCGCACCGCAAATTGTAACAGGTGAAGCAGACTTGCTTTTAGCCGCTGATACAGTCGTTGCCTCAGCTCAAAGTTCAATTGCACTGTTAAGTTCAGAAAACACCAATGCTATTCTCAACACGCATTTGAACCCAGTTTCAAATTTCATTTTTGACCGTGATTATGATTTCCGTGAGGACGGTGTTGTCGATACGATACGTCAACACGTTCGCAAGGATATGGCTCAAGTCAACTTTAACAAACTGGCAGAAACCGTTTGTGGTGATGCGATTGCCACCAACATCATGATGATTGGCTATGCATGTCAAATGGGCATGATCCCACTGCCACCAGAAGCAATTGAACGGGCAATCGAATTAAACGCAGTTGCTGTTGCAGCCAATAAACGCGCCTTCAACTGGGGTCGTAAATTTGCCCATGATCCAAAAGAAATTGAGGTCATATTAGAGGAAGCAAATCCAAAGGCAAAAGAGCCTGATACATTAGAAGAAATCATCAACAAACGCGCTGAATTCTTGAAAGATTATCAAGATGAAGACTACGCACAAAGCTACCGTGATTTTGTTTCTAAGGTTGAGACTGCGGAAGAAAAACTATCTAAATCCAAAGACTTAACCAATTCTGTGGCGCGCAATCTATTTAAGCTTATGTCTTACAAAGACGAGTACGAAGTCGCGCGTCTTTACACTAATGGTGAGTTTGAAAAACAGATTGCCGATACTTTCGATGGCGATTTTCAGATTAATTATCACCTTGCGCCGCCGTTGATTGGCTTTGGTAAAAAACCAAATGGTCGCCCACGCAAGCGCGTCTTTGGCTCATGGATGATGAAAGCTTTCAAACTGATTGCAAAGTACAAACACCTGCGCGGCACAAAGATGGATATTTTTGGCTATTCAGCAGAGCGCAAAATGGAGCGCAAGTTAATTGAGGACTACAAGCAAACCCTCACAGAGTTGCTAGGAAAATTAACTGAGAGCAATCGCCATTTTGCAAGTGCCATTGCACGCGTACCAGATGACATTCGTGGTTTTGGTCCTGTAAAAGAAGAAGCATTTAAAAAAGCGCAAGCAAAGCAAAAAGACTTACTAGCTCAGTTTGAAAAGCCCGATGCACAAAACGAAAACGACAAGCTAACTAAAGCCGAACCTGCTGAATAAAGCACTATTTAAAAAAATCTGACTTGGTGTACGAAAACAAAAAACCCAGCACCAAAGTGCTGGGTAAAAGAGCCAGAAGCCTGGGGCAAATTAGGCTTCTTAGCTTGGGGCATTTGTAATGCTTATGGTGTCCAGTAGTTAAACTGTAGTTTCGCAATCTCTTCATCAAACAGACCGCGAAGATCAACAATTGGTGCACCGCGACCAACAACAGAAGCTAGTTTGAAAAGATCAATATCTTCAACAAAGCAATCATGTTTTGCGGTTACAACAACAGCGTCGTACTGACATTCTTCTTCTAGTGTTTCGATGAACTTAGCACCGCGACCACCTTCAAAGTGACCATCATCAGCAATTGGATCATATGAGAATACATCTGCACCACGTGTCCAAAGGCTGTCCATTACTGCAAAAGCTTTTGAATTACGGATGTCTGGGCAATTATCTTTAAAAGCACGACCAAGAACAAGAACACGCTTACCTTGTAAGTTATGCGCTTCAGGATCAAGCATCTCATGCAATTTGTCAGAAACAAAATGCGCAGTACGTTCATTTACGGTACGAGCAGATGCAACCATATCCATTGCAAGACCATGACCACGGCCAGCATTAAGAAGGTAAAACGGATCAACTGAAATACAATGTCCGCCTACAAGACCTGGGAAATACTTATGGAAATTCCACTTTGAACCTGCTGCTGCAACAACATCTGTTACTTTGATATCCATTGCATCAAATAATTGCATCATCTCATTAATAAGAGCGATGTTTACATCACGTTGTGTATTTTCTAGAATTTTAGCAGCTTCTGCAACTTTAATAGATGCAGCCTTAAACAAACCTGCTTTAACAACACGAGAGTAAAGCTCTGCAAGATAATCTGTAACTTCAGGTGAAGAACCAGAAACAATTTTTGAAATATCGCCAACTCTACGGGCATGATCACCTGGTGAAACACGTTCTGGAGAGTAACCTACATAAAAGTCTACACCCTCACGCATACCAGATTCTGCTTCAAGAATAGGAACACACTTGTTTTCAGTTGTGCCTGGGTCAACAGTTGATTCATATACAACAATACAACCACGCTTCATATTTTGACCAATTGTCTTACTAGCTGCAAGCACTGGACGATAGTCAGGCTTGTGACCTTGCATGACAGGTGTCGGCACACAAACCATCATCACATCAGCTTCATTAAGAACGTTTACATCACAAGAAAACTCCATGTTTTTCTTAGATAGATCTTCGCCCGTAGTCATTTCTGTTGAATCTTCGCCATTACGAAGTGCTTCAATCTTAGCTTCATCAACATCAAAGCCGATAGTGCGTGCGTCATCTGCAAAGCCTACCATTAAAGGAAGACCAACATAGCCAAGGCCTAATACTGCAACGATAGATTCTTTTGGATTTGGAAGTGCTACTGTTTCAAGAACTTCAAAGCGATTTGTTTGCGCAACTGTTGTGCTCATTATATATACCCCTGTTTTATACGTCTTCTTATGAGACGCTTTTTATTATTATCTTCGCTTTCTAATGAAGCGTTTATCAACATGTCTTTGCACGTCTTGAAACCATTTATATCGGACATGTAAAAATATTTAGTTACGGGAAGTGGTTAAAAAAAACTTATATTTTCAGTCGCGTTTTAAGTTTGAAATAAACCTTTCGTTTACCCTGTTTTCAACAAGCCCAATAGTAACCAACCGTTAACTTTGATTCTTAAGCGCTGTTTTATACCCCCCATATATATTGGTCGATGGGACGCTAAAATTCGGGGCAAAACCGATTTTAGTCATGCATATAAAAAAGAGAAGACGCATGATTAACTTAAACGGCATAGAATGGCTTTTTGCCATACTTGTGCTTATCATATTCACAAACAGGTATCTGTTTGGAAGCATTCTTCGTATGTTGGATAAACGTACGAAGCCTGGTTTCAGCAAAGAACCTGACGTGTGGCCAACTGTAACGATTGTTACGCCTGTATTTAATGAAGGCGCAACAGTTATTCAGACAGCGGATAGCTTTGCCAAACTGAATTACCCAAAAGATAAATTGCAAGTCATCTTTGTAGACGATGTTTCTACAGACGATACTTATGAGCACCTTTTAACAGCCCAACGCAACCACCCATGGATGCGCGTAGATCGTAACCCGCATAATATGGGTAAACGCCTTGGCATTAAACGTGCCGTTCTAACTGTTGAAACCGATTTAGTGATGTCTGTAGATTCAGATGTAATTGTTGAGCGTGACGCAATGCGCAACATGGTTAAACACATGCATACAACAGGTGTTGATGCAGTTGGTGGTTGTGTATTCGTATCAAATGCAGACGAAAACTGGCTTACCCGAATGCAGGCTGTTAAGTACTGGGTTGGGTATATGTTTTTGAAAAATATAGAGAATACCTTTGACCATGTAATGTGTTTATCTGGCTGTTTGACCATTTATAAACGTGAAGCACTGGTAGCAGTGGACGAAGATGTTGCAGACCGTCGTTTCCTTGGTGATGAAGTGAAATATGGTGAAGACCGTTACTTAACACGCAAGCTTGTCGAAAAAGGTTACAAGACACGTCTAACGTTTGATGCGCAGTGTTATACAAAAGCACCTGCTACTATGGCTAATTATATTTCACAGCAATTGCGCTGGCGTCGTTCAAACATGATCGACTTGATTACAGCTATTCCGCACATCAATAAGTTTAATACATACGTCTGTATTCATTACATTGCGATGGGCATGTTGCTTCTATTTTACCCAATGGTTCTATTGGTTGAATTCATGCGCCTTGGCTTCATTATTCCTATGATGTTGCACGGCCTACTAGCAGCTTGTTTCGGCATTGCTTACGAACTGAACAAACATAAAGTGCCTGAAATGGCGCGTACAGACGGCATTTGGTTCATGGCGATGGCGCTTATTTTCCCTGTTGTCTACTTAACACTTAACCCGTTGGCATTAGCAACACTTGGTACAACTTCTTGGGAAACCCGTGGTGGTGCAAAGAAAAAGATTAAAGCGGTGACAGCAAAATGATGCCTACATTGCTGCATACGGGTGAAGCACCAGTAAAGGGAAGTTTACGTTCCCGTATTATGGTCATGGGACCTGCTGCGCATGGTATTGCAGCGGCACTCGTGCGGATGCAAAGTAATTCTGAAATACATTCTGCAAACACAGCCGCAGAAGCGATAGAAATTCTTAAAACAGGTGATTTTGATCACTTGTTGATTGATAACCGAGCTGATGGTGCAATGAGTTTAACAATCCCTGCCCTTTCGCGCTTGGATTCTATTAAAAACATTACTGTTCTTGCTGGCGCTCAGTCGAGTCCTTCTATTTCTGCGCTTCCAGGTGTCGCGTCTGTCATTACAGCGCCTTACAATCCTGTAAAGATTGCAAATTCACTTGATATAGAAATTCGTGATAGCAGAAGCTCTAATCAGCCAGAGCAGAATAAAGGCCGCCGCGCAGAAGATAAATCTGTAGCTAAAGAAATCCACGGGGAGGTGGAAGATACCAGTGCAGACAAACATGAAGAGGACGAGCGTCCCCTTGTTTTTAGAATGCTGTCTGCACTGGTTCATTTTATTCCAGGCTTAACGCCCCTACTTTCAATGCTATATAAGAATTTGGCTCTGACCGTTCTTTCAGCATTATTCATTGCCTTTGTTAGTTACGGCATCATGATTGCTTATTTCTTGACGTCTGGTGACTGGTCTAGCCCATTGCAACTTCAGCGTGGCCATGAACTTGTTATTAAAGCAGAACGAGACCTGGGTGAGCTTAAAGTAAAGCGCAATCTTGTAACGCAACAACTTGCAGATGCTGGCAACAAAGCCTCTCGCGGTCGTTCATCACTTGAGCGTGCTGAAACGCTTGCACAAATCACATATGTTACAATTAATCAGGAAACTGAAAACCGCATAGATCGCCAAGCTCAAGTCAAAAACGAGATTGGTGCTCTTTACAGCGTACTTAATTCATACGGTTCAGCAAAAAGCCGCCGTGCAGAGCGTAACCGCCTACAAAATGAGTTTAACCGTCGCGTTATAACCCGTAATCTTTTCCAGCGTTCAATGTTGAACCTTTCTGAGGTCGAAGAAAATATTGTGAACCTGCGCGAGAAAATTTCTACGAAGAAAACAGAGCTTAAGCTAAACAATCAATCAATTGCATATTTGGCTCAATTAAAAGACCAGCTGTCATCTGATTTGAATAAAATTGCCCTATTCGGCGGTAAAGCAGAATTTGTACCCATCGCAAACCAAGTGATTGAAGTGCAACAAGTCCGCACATCAGGCAAAGCTGATATTAGCGAATTTAAAGCAACTGAAAAGACACTGAACAACAGTCTTTCTGTATTGGAAAACTCAATTTCAGAACTTCAAAAAACGCCTATGATTAGAGCGCTTGAAGAGCCTGTAAACGTGCTTTTCGTTCCTTATGACAATTTAGATGCTTATACAAAAGACGAGCATCTTTATACCTGCGCCATCGCCATTATCTGGTGCAGCGAAGTGGGCACTGTAGGTAGCCCAATCGGCGGCGAAATCGTAACTACTCATCCATTTTTTGGCAAACCAATCCGTGGCCAGTTCGTTGAAGCGAACCTGACTGAAAAATCAGCAGCACAGAAAGAGATTATCCATGTTGGACGTCCTCCACTATTCTTCTAGAAAAGCAAAGCCTATCGCATTAGCTTTGACAGCAGTCATGCTTTTAAGCGGCTGTTCTGCATCAACGTTCGATAACAAAGAGTTTTTCGAACAAGATAACCGTGCGTTTTTTGAAAAGCTGAAAAAAGAGCCAAAACACGAACGTGAAGATGTGACGGATCAAACACCAGAACAGGATAAATACGAAACGCACGTTAAGAAGGTTGATCCTGATGTTGATACGAAGGTAAATGTTGTAACACGCACACCAGCAATCGATTCTGTAAAAACGTTCAGCATTAAGCCAAAAAAATTGTCACGCGTGAATATTAGTGACAGCAGTGCAGCTTGTCGTTACTTACGCAAATCCGCAGATGCAGAAGCCTTTATTGTGGGTTCCCCTACTCTATCTGCTTCATCTGACGATGATGGTTCTGGCTCTGTAAACCTTGGCATGAACTTACTTGATTTTCATAAGGCAGATTTAATCCGCGCATCAGGTGACGCAAAATGTCGTCTGCATGAAGCATCAAAGAAAATTGAAGCAACGCTTGGACTTGGCGTAGAAGCAAACCGTTTTGCACGTGCAGATGCTAAAGCAAAATACATTCGCCAAAACCTTGGCTTTCTTGAAAGCATAGACAGACGCGCAAAACAACTCTTAAACCAAGGTTCTTTAACCGTTCAAGATACCAACCTTGTTAGCCTTCGTATTGATGAGCTAAAAGCTGAAATGCAGGCTTCTCAAGCCGAGGCTGATCAACGTCGTGGCCTACCTTCACTAGACATCAACCAGGTTAGAAGCCGCCATGGTGCATTGGTTGAAGCGACAAATGATCTACAAAACATCGAGCGTGAGATCAGAACAAATGATGCGTTAGAGTTGAGTGTAAACACAGGCTACCGCTATAATGAAGTGTTTAACGACGCCCTACAACGCAACGATAACGACGGTGCTTTTGCAAGCGTCAGTGTTGGTGTACGCTTAGGTGCATTATCTGCACAACGTCGCCGTGTAGAAGAAGAAGCAGCAGGCGCACGTCTTGATGCATTATTTGAAGAAAACACAGGCACAATTTGGAAAAGTGGATTTTCAGATCGCGCAATCTCAAGAATGGTATCAGATTTGAAAAAATCTGACGCAGAATTAACAGCGGCCCTTACAAAGGCAAATGATACCATTAATCGTCTTGGTGCAGCAGATCGTCCTGAAATTATGCGTGCACGCCTACAAACAAAACTTGAAAAAGTACGTGTTGGCGCAAACCGCGCAGCGGTTAGAGCTTCCATCAAGCAGCTTGAAGATAATCAAAGAAAAATTAAAGCACTTTCAAAGTAAGAAAACTCAGATATGATTGCCCTTGTATAATATTTAAGGGCAATCATGCGAATAAAAGAAATTATCACAACTGGCATTCTATTAAGTTCTGTTTCTACCTGCTTTGCAGATGAGCAAAAATTAACAGGCGCAGAAATTGAAGCCCTCCTCCCAACAATAAAAGCAAGTGGCCCTAGCTATACGCAAACCTTTAGTAAAAAAGGTTTGACGACTTACGTTTTTGACGGAAGACCAAGCGAGGGACGCTGGAGCGTACAAAGCGATCAATACTGCTCGACTTGGCCGCCAAATGATATTGTAGAGTGTTACGATGTTTTAGTGGACAAAACACAACAAACCATCACATGGATTGGTGCGCGAAATGCCATATCCAAAGGCACTTACAAATTTCTTAAAAACTAGAATCTTGACTGAAATAAAAAAATTAATTTTCATGTCAAAAACCGTTCAAAGCCTACCTATATAACATATATGCTAAATTAAACGCCTTGAAGTAATCGGAGACTTTTGCATGCGATTTACAGTAAATGGAAAAACCCACGAAGTTGATGTTGAAGACGACATGCCCCTGCTTTGGGTATTACGCGATGAACTTGGCATAACAGGCGTTAAATATGGTTGCGGCATTGCTCAATGTGGCGCTTGTACTGTGCATGTAGATGGTGTTGCGATGCGTTCTTGCCAAATTTCTATTGGGGATCTCGACGGCAAAGTAACAACCATTGAAGGCCTTGGCTCACCAGACAACATGCATGCGGTTCAAGCTGCATGGGCGCAACATCAAGTTGCTCAATGTGGGTATTGTCAGTCAGGCCAGATGATGCAAGCAGCCTCTCTATTGGATGAAAACAACAACCCAACAGATGAAGATATTGACGATGCTATGAGCGGAAACCTATGCCGCTGTGGTACTTACCCCCGCATTCGTGCCGCCGTTAAAACCGCCTCTAAAACAATCAGGAACGCATAGACATGGGACGTTTAAAAACAATTGCTCGACGTACATTTATGGTTGGTTCTGTTGCAGTCGTAGGTGGCGTTGCATTTGGTACTTATCTTGTAAAGAAAACACCTGAAAACCCACTTGAAGCAGGCCTTGGTGAAGGCGATGCAAGTTTTAATCCTTGGGTTAAAATTGACAAAGATAAAATTACCCTCATCACCCCACACGCAGATAGTGGACAAGGCGTACGCTCTGTCCAAGCCGCTATGATTGCAGAAGAGTTAGACCTTGAGCTAGACCAATTCGAAACAGATTTTGGCGAACCAAGTGCAGCTTATTGGAATACCACTATGGCCAATGAAACAGTTCCTTTCATGGCAACTGATAAAAGCCTTCCTGCGGAAATGCTTCGTGGATTTATGGGCGGGCTTTTAAAAGTTTTAGGGATGCAGCTCACTGGCGGATCTACAACCGTTTCTGACAGTTATGAAAAACTGCGCCATGCTGGAGCAGTTGCAAGAGAAACCTTGAAACTTGCCGCTTCGCAAAAATCAGGCATTGCAGTTGAGCAATTAAAAACCTCAAAAGGCGCAGTGCAATTACCAGATGGAACTGAGTACAAATATACACAGCTTGCAGAAATTGCCGCCACACTTGAACCCGTACAAGAAGTAACATTACGCGACCCATCTCAATGGCGATTATTAGGCAAGCCAATGCAGCGCTTGGATGTTTTAGCTAAATCAACTGGCACAATGAACTACGGTATTGATATTACTGTCGATGGCATGGTGCACGCCACTGTTAAAATGAACCCTCGCAAAGGTGGCGCACTTAATAGTTTTGATGCAACACAAGCAAAAGCCATGCGCGGTGTGAAAGATGTCTTTGAAATATCAGGTGGCGTTGCAATAATCGCAGATAACACTTGGCGCGCCATTCAAGCTGCCAATGAAATTGAAGTCGATTGGGGCCAAGCACCCTACCCACCAGAACAAGACGATCATTGGAAAGCGATTAGCGCATCATTTTCTGAAGACAATTTAGACATGCAATGGCGCAATGATGGCGACATCGAAACAGCCCTTGAAAGCGGCAACATCATAGAAGCTGAATATCGCTCCCCCTATGTCGCGCATGCCCCGCTTGAACCCCTTAATGCAATTATCAAAGTAACAGATGAAAACGTTGAAGTATGGACAGGCCATCAAGTCCAAAGGCAATTACAAGTAATTGTTGCTGGCATTACAGGCCATAGCCAAGAGCAAGTGATATTGCATAATCAATATATGGGTGGAAGTTTTGGCCACAGGCTTGAATTTGAACATATTAAACAAGCAGCTGAAATTGCCAATAAAATGCGCGGCACACCTGTCAAACTCACCTATAGTCGTGAAGAAGATTTTGCGCATGATTTCCCAAGACATATTTCTATGGGCAGAGGCAAAGGCAAAGTTGAAGACGGCAAAGTTATAGCGCTTGATTTAAAGATAGCTGCACCCTCCGTTGTAAGTTCACAAATGGGACGTGCTAATATTCCAGCCCCTGGCCCTGATGCAATGATTGCAACAGGTGCTTGGAATAATCCTTATAACATTCCAAATCACAGAATGTGCGCCTATCGCGCACCAGAATTATCCCCAACCTCCTCATGGCGTGCCGTTGGAGCACCTGGTGCAGGTTTTATTTTTGACTGCATGTTGGATGAACTTATTCATGCTGCTGGTGCAGACCCACTTGAAGAACGCATTCGCTTAATGAACCACGATGTCTCTCGTAAAGTATTAGAAACCGTAGGTGAAATGTCGTCATGGGGCGAAAAACTACCAGAAGGAAAAGGCAGGGGCATTGCTTTTGTCGAAAGTTTTGGTGTGCCAGTCGCAGAAGTTGTCGAAGTGACCAATACGGATGACGGCATTAAAATTGATAAAGTCTGGGTGGCTTGTGATGTTGGAAAAGTGATGGATCCAATCAACTTTGAAAATCTTGTACAAGGAGGCGTTATCTTTGGTCTTGGTCATGCAATGAATTGTGAAATTACATATTCAGATGGCATAGCGGAGCAAGAAAATTACGATACCCATACAGGCATGCGGTTAAATCAGTGCCCTCAAATCATGGTAAAAGGCCTTGAGAATGGAGAAGCTGTAAGAGGCATTGGCGAACCCCCTGTTCCCCCTGCCGCGCCTGCGTTAGCAAATGCAATTTTTGCTGCAACGGGCAAGCGTATTCGCGAATTACCGCTTAATAAACACATTGATTTTGCATAAGCTCAACAAACTTATCAACGCTTAATCAAAAGTCATTTCAAAATGCATCTGTGAATACAATTCATAATCACAGATGCCGTACATTATTTTTCTTTACAATCTTTCCTTTTCACAACATCCTGCTGAAATAAAATTATGTGCGGCTTGGAAAGGTAGAACATGTCAAATATTCTTACCAAGGATCAGAAAGAAGCTTTCTGGCGTGACGGCGTTTTAACGGTTGAAGATGCGGTTACTGATGAGCAATTATCTGGATTACGAACTGCCTTTTCTCAATGGATAGAAGAAAGCCGTTCGCACCAAGACGACTACGGCGAAACACTTGATGGCCGCCCTCGATTTGACTTAGAACCTGGCCATTCAACAAAGATGCCTGCGCTGCGTCGCGTCCAATCTCCAGAGGAGGTTTCAGACCATTATGCAGATGTAATGCGGAATTCAAAAATGGCAGATATTTGCGCAGAATTACTTGGCACTGCTATTCGGTTTCACCATGGCAAGGTCAACTCAAAACAGCCAGGCGCTGCAACCAAAATAAAATTCCATCAAGATTTTCTATTTCAACCCATGACCAATGACGACTTAATAACATGCCTCTTGTTTGTTGATGAAGTAACACTAGAAAACGGCCCCCTCGAAGTTGTCCCAGGAACGCACAAAGGCGCATTATACTCACACTGGCAGAACGGTGTTTTCACAGGCGCTATATCAGATGATGTTTTAAAAGAACACGAAGATAATATCGTTAGATGCACAGGCAAGCCAGGTTCAGTTTGTTTAATGCATTCAAGCTTACTGCACGGATCAGCGCCAAATTTATCTAACAACCCGCGAACCTTATATATTGTAACTTATTATGCAGAAGATGCGATAGAACTAAGCCCAAACCATCTACCAAGCACTCTCACGCATGAACTTGTCAGAGGTGAAGCATCTGGTCGAGTACGTTGCAGTTCTTATGAAATGCAAATACCAGAAGTTCCAAAAGATACATCGTTCTTTGCCCAACAAGCTTCTTCAGATAAGAACTAAACATTGATTTTGGATGGATGTTAAACGATGAACAATATGGCTAATCACACAAAGATCAAAAAATTAGACTTCACCACCGACAGTGGCTTTGGAGAGCGTGCCCGCATTGGCTTATTAGTTTTAGAATCTGATCAAACCGTTGAGACTGAACTTAAACTTCTAACAGATATTCCAGGCGTCTCAATTTATCATTCTCGCCTTGCAAATGACCTGATCGTCACCCCTGAAACATTAGCAAATATGGAAAAAGAACTCCCAATAGCAGCAGGCCTATTGCCAAAATACATGGCGCTTTCTGCACTTGGCTATGGCTGCACATCAGCCTCAACTATTATTGGGGAAGACCGCGTTCAACAAATTCTCAATCAAGCACACCCTAACGTACCAACTTCCAACCCTTTAACCGCGGCCAAAGCAGCCCTTAAAGCCTTAAATGTAAAGCGTCTTGCATTACTCACTCCCTATACCCCTGAAGTAACACAGGCGATGCAATCAAAGTTTATCGAAGCTGGCATTGAGATTGCAATTGTTGGTTCATTTTATGAAGAAAGCGATCTTGTGGTTGGTAAAATCTCATCGCAATCAATTTTAGATGCAGCGATTGCGATTGGCGCAAACAAAGACTGCGACGGTGTTTTCATTTCCTGCACCAGCTTACGTGCTGCAGCAATCATTGAAAAAGCAGAAGACGCGATAGGTAAACCTGTAACCGCAAGCAATCATGCACTTGCGTGGCATTTACTAAGACTAGCTGGCATCGAAGATAAACAAAAAGGCTACGGCAAATTATTTGAACTTTAAGTGACTAACACCAAGAATATTAAAATCATAAAACGCTAAATTTAGGATATTCCTTTGCCAATCAATGAACAAAAACTCGTAGCTGATTTATCCAAAATGGTCAGCATTCCAAGTGCAAATACGTTTGGCAAAGAAGACCCTACTAATCCTGTAGAAGAGGCCATAGCTCAATATTACGAAGAGCAATTAAAAAGTCTTGGTTTTGAAATTAATTCTGCAGATGTTGAAAATGGCCGTCGCAATGTTTGGGGAACTTTAAAAGGCAGCGGCAAAGGTCCTACCGTCCTCTTGGCTGGTCACATGGATACCGTTGGCATTGAGGGTTATGACGAACCGTTTAGCGGCGAGGTAAAAGACGGTAAAATTTATGGGCGTGGCTCATGTGATATGAAAGCAGGCCTAGCCGCTTACCTTGAAGTAGCACGTATCCTTGTTGAAACAGGCGAAACCCTTTCAGGTGATTTAATCATCGCTGGTGTGGTTGATGAAGAATATGGAATGATCGGCTCAAAACATTTTGGCACTCACGGCCCTAAAATTGATTTTGCTATTGTTGCCGAACCAAGCAGTTTAAAACTAAGCATCGCACATCGCGGACAAGTCTGTCTGTCTCTTAAAACTTACGGTCTATCAGCACATTCAAGCGTGCCTGAAAATGGCATTAATGCGATTTATCACATGAACTCAGCAATAACTGCATTGCGAAAATATGCAGATGACTTATCCAAACGCAAACCAGACCCTTTATGCGGTATGCCAACACTAAGCATTGGCGTGATAACGGGTGGAGAAAGTGTTTCATCTGTACCTGATTGGTGTGAGATTGAAATCGATCGTCGAATGATACCAGGCGAAAGCTTTGACAGCATCCATAAAGAATTTAGCGAAGTTCTAAACAAGTTAGCAGAAGAAATTCCAGACTTTAAATACGAACTTACAAAGCCAAGCTTAAATGCGCCACCACTAAGCACCGATGTGAATTCACCTGTCGTCAAAGCGATTGTGGAGAGTTATAAAAAAGTCTGCAATCAAGAGCCAGAATTTATGACTTTTCCTGGTTCAACGGATGCACCAAATTTTGGATGTCCTACTGTTATCTGCGGCGCAGGTTCGCTTGAGCAATGTCATACAATCAACGAGTATGTTCCAATCTCAGAAATGAAAACGGCTGTTTCCATTTATCTTGAAACGATTAGAATTTTACTCAAGTAAGTATATTTCATAGGAAGAAAAAAGATGGATTGGCGAACAAAACTTCTGGATGCAAAACCCCGTGCACGTAGAGATTATCACTCGCTAGCAACACCCGTTTATCGTGGATCAACAGTTGTTTTTGACGATCAAAGCTGCGTCAATGACGGATGGGATCAAGCTGAAAACGGGTACTCATACGGTCTTTATGGAACCCCAACAGCTTTAGAGCTTGCAGCCCGAATTGCAGAACTAGAAAATGCCCACCGAACATTAATCGTTCCAGGGGGGCAAGCAGCCATTGCACTTGTATATTTTGCTTATTGCAAAACAGGAAGCCACGCACTTGTACCTTATTCAGCATACGGCCCCAACAAAGAAATGGCACAAGGCATTCTTCAAGGACTTGGCATCGAGGTCGAACCATACGACCCTTTAATCGGCGCTGATATTTCCGATCTGATTAAAGACAACACATCCCTTATATGGTGTGAAAGCCCAGGATCAGTCACGATGGAAGTACAAGATGTACCTGCAATTGTAAAAGCAGCGCACGCAAAACAAGTAGCTGTTGCATTAGACAATACTTATGCAGCTGGCGTGATGTTTGATGCCTTTGCACATGACGTTGATATCAGCATACAAGCCCTGACAAAATATGTAGGCGGTCATAGCGATTTACTTTTAGGTTCTGTTTCTGCCAAAGACCAAAATGCGTTTGAATATTTAGGCCCTGTTTATCGTCAACTTGGACTAGCAGTTTCACCTGATGATTGCAGTCTTGCCCTTCGTGGCTTGCAAACTTTAGCAGTCAGGTTAGACCAACTTGAAAAATCAACGTTAGAAATTGCCCATTGGTTGCAAGCGCATGATGCAATAAAATCAGTCTTTCACCCCGCACTTCCCTCATGCCCAGGCCATGAAAATTGGAAAAAAGATTTTACTGGCTCAACCAGTGTATTTTCAATTTTATTTGAAGGTGACAACACACCAAAACAAGTTGAAGCTTTTATAAACGGGCTTGAACTGTTTAGCATCGGGTTAAGTTGGGGTGGCGTTAATAGCCTTGCAGTTGTTTACCCTGATTTGGAAAGACCAGGAAAAGAGTTCGGCGGAAGATTAGTTCGTCTGAATATTGGTTTAGAACAAACTACTAATTTAATTCAAGACATAGATAATGCCCTAAAAAAAGCTCTCATATCTTAACGAATTAAAAATGCTAAACGAGAGCAACGAGCATAATTATCAAGTGTATCACCAACGACCGTCAGGATCTCATCTTGGAACCATTATGGTCATAAAGCGGAGCAACTTGAACTTGCGCATCATAAAACTTGCCAAGAATTTCAACTTGTAAAGATGATCCCTCAATAGCATTTGGTGTACTGACATAAGCCATCGCCATAGATTTATCGACATGATGGGCATAACTACCTGATGTGATATAGCCAACCGCCTCTCCATCTTTCATAACTGCTTCATCAAGTGATACATCAATATCTGTATCAATTGTTAAGGTTACGAGTTTACGCGCAACCCCCTCCTCTTTAAATTTAAGGGTGGCTTCTTTACCGACAAAATCTTTTTTCCAATTGATAAAGACATCCATCCCACTTTCAACAGCATTAAAGTCTGGTCGGAATTCAAGCCCCCATGCGCCCCAGCCTTTTTCAAGACGCATACTCATCAAACAACGGTTACCATACCAGCGATACCCAAGATCTCTACCCGCCTCTTCAATTGCTTCTGATAAAAGAAGCAGATATTGCGGGCGACAGTAAATCTCATAACCAAGCTCACCAGAAAAGCTAATACGGTTTAAAATAACAGGAACGCCACCAACATATGTTTCGCATGTGTCTCGAAACTTCATTGCTTCAGCAGAAATATCCTTGCGTGTAATCTTTTGCAAAAGATCACGAGATTTTGGTCCTGACACAGCAATGCCGTGCCAGTCCCCTGTTTGATTTTCATACGTAACATCGTTTGGCAATGTCTTTGCCCAGAAACGGCTATGCGCATCTTGCATTGCACCAGAACCAAAAATCATAAAGTGCTCTTCACCTAAGCATGCAACGGTTAAATCACCATAGAGGCGACCCTTACCAGTTAACATTGGCGTTAATGATATCCGACCAGGTTTTGGAATAAACCCAGCCATAGTTTTATCAAGCCATTCACGTGCGCCAGCACCCTTGATTTCGTGCTTTGCGAAGTTGGCAATTTCTATGCCTGCTACACCAGTGCGAACCGCTTCACATTCGCGAGCAACATACTCATGACTGCGATTGCGCTCAAACATTGGGTCTTCCCATGCATCTTCTGGATTATCTGAAAACCACAAGACATGCTCCAAGCCAAAGGCCTGTCCCATGCGCGCACCTTTTGCAATCAAGCGATCATAAATCGCAGTTGTTTGTTGCTTACGTCCCTTTGGGAGCGTTTCATTTGGGAAAGTCATTACAAAACGACGTTCATAATTTTCAGTTGATTTAACTGTCCCCCAATCAGGTGAAGCCCACTTACCAAACCGCGCAACATCCATCGCCCAAACATCAATAGAAGGTTCACCATCTATCATCCACTCAGCCATAGTAAGTCCAACACCACCGCCTTGGCAAAAGCCAGCCATAACGCCAACCGCGCACCAGTAATTATGCATATCTGGAACCGGCCCAATCATTGGATTGCCATCTGGCCCAAAAGTGAAAGGCCCGTTGATTGCCTGACGGATACCCGCATTTGCCATCGCAGGAATACGTTCAAAGCCAAGCTCCAAACGTTCTGCGATGTGTTCCAGATTAGGATTTAATAATTCATGGCCAAAATCCCAAGGCGTGCCTTCAACTTTCCATGGCACACCAACTGGCTCATAAGTCCCAAGCAACATTCCATCACGCTCTTGGCGAAAATATAGATTGGCTTCATAATCAAAACCACACGGAAGCCGCGAGCCAAATTCTGCAACTTCTTGAATGCGCTCAGTTAGAAGATAATGATGTTCCATTGGCTGAACAGGAAAATTTAACCCAGCCATTTGGCCAACTTCGCGCGCCCAAAGCCCACCACAGTTCACAACATGCTCAGCAATTACAACGCCTTTAGAAGTCGTTACTTCCCATTGCCCATCAGAGCGGAGTTTTGTGTGAGTAACAGGTGTGTGGGTGAAATATTGCCCACCATAATGGCGCGCAGCTTTAGCAAAGGCATAAGTTGTACCTGATGGATCAAGATCGCCATCTTGTTCATCCCATAATGCTGCATGGTAATATTGAGGGTCAATTAGTGGATGACGTTTAGCGACTTCCTCAGGAGAGATAAACTCTTGATCAAGCCCCATATAGCGCGCTTTTGAGCGTTCCCGCTTTAGGTAGTCATACCACGTTTTATTTGAAGCAAGATAAAAGCCGCCTGTTAAATTAAGACCAACAGATTGTCCTGAAAGTTCTTCAATTTCTTTGTAAAGATTAATCGTATAACTTTGTAGTCGTGAAATATTTGGATCAGAACTAATTGTATGAATTTGGCCAGCCGCATGCCAAGACGAACCAGAGGTTAGCTCCGAACGCTCAAGCAAAATTGTCTCTTTCCAACCAAACTTAGCTAGATGAAAAAGAATTGAGCAGCCAACAACTCCACCACCAATAACGACACATTTTGCATGACTAGGCAGCTTCTTTTTACTACTAGTTTCATCTTTTTGAATCTTCAGAGTCGATTGCGCCATTGTATCTATTGTCATGACTGAGTCCTTTAGTCGTAATGCTCATTATTCTGCTTAATACCAAACATTAAGAAATGCTTCTTGAACTAATATACTTGCCCTATAATTCCTCCATATTATACGAATTTTATGGAAAGCATATTTTAATAACGAAGCAATATGTTCAGCTGTAAAGCCAAGCAGCCCCCCTTACACCAGAGCTATCTCCATATTTCGCTTTTACAATCGGTGTATTGAAATGATCCGTAAACACATGTGACGCCATTAATGCAGGCACGTCTGCATAAAGTGAAGAGACATTCGACATTCCGCCGCCTAGTATGATGACATCTGGGTCGATCATATTTACCAGCTGAGAAAGCCCACGCGCCAGTTGATCACAATAAGCCTGATAAACTTTTTTCGAGGCATCATCTTCAAGTGCAAGAATTTCTTCAGAGTTCAAATGCGTTGGCTCACCTAATAGCGTTTCATAACTACGTTGAAAGCCTGTTCCTGAAATATAGGTTTCTAAGCACCCACGCCTTCCACACCAACATTGATTTCCAGGAAACTCGTTTTCAAGCATTGGTGCAAGTGGCGTATGGCCAAACTCGCCTGCAATCCCTTGCCGACCAACAAGCGCCTTGCCATTAATTGCAATACCACACCCACAACCCGTACCAAGGATAATTCCTGCAACAACATGTGCGCCCTTACCTGCCCCATCCACAGCTTCAGAAACTGCAAAACAATTTGCATCATTTTGAATAATTACATCTCGCCCAAGAGCTTCTTGTATATCTTTTAAAAGTGGCTTTCCATTCAACCATGTCGAGTTTGCATTTTTAACAAGCCCAGTTGCTGGCGAGATTGTGCCTGGAATACCAATACCAACAGAGCCTGACCTTCCAGTTTTTTCCTCTGCCATTAAAACAAGATCATGCACCGCTTTGATGCAGGCTTTGTAATCATCTTGTGGTGTAAAAACACGCTCTCTTAAAAGCGTAATGCCATTATCATCAAGGGCAATGATCTCAAGTTTTGTACCACCCCAATCAATGCCAATTCTCATTATAAGCTCGCTTTCACTTGTAAAACCTCACCAAGCGCAAGTTCGATTGAAGCATCGCGTTCTGCACGTTCGATAAAACCACCGCCTAAAACCCGCGTATCTTCGGTATCATCTTCATAAAAAACGCATGCTTGCCCGGGGGCTATACCTGCTTCACCACCAATTAAATCAACGCTTATCTTTCCAGCATCATTAGATCTATAAAGAATTGCCTCCATCGGTGGGCGGGTGGATCGAACTTTTACAAAAAGCTCAAGTCCATCTTCAGGAATGTCTTCAATTACACCATCTCCAAGCCAGTTCACATCTCTCAAATAAAGTTTGCGCGTATCAAGCGCCTCCTTTGGACCAACAATAACACGCGCATTCTTAGCATCTAAATGAACCACATAAATTGGATCTCCAGTTGCGACGCCAATACCTCGTCGCTGACCAACTGTGAAATTAATGATACCTTTATGCTCACCTAAAATACGTCCATCAATATGTTGAATTTCACCTACTGTAGCGGCTTCAGGTTGCAGCTTATTGATGATGTCTGAATATTTGCCTTGAGGAACAAAGCAAATGTCCTGACTGTCAGGCTTTTGTGAAATCTCTAACCCTAAATCTTTAGCAAGTTCACGCGTTTCCGTCTTTGGCAAATCGCCTAATGGAAACCGAATGTAATCAACTTGCTCTTGTGTTGTTGCAAACAAAAAATAACTTTGGTCACGACCATGATCGCGTGGGCGAAACATAGAACGACGACCAGTATCAGGATCAGCCAACCGCGAACGAATATAATGCCCTGTTGCCAAAGCAGCAGCACCTAATTCTTTTGCTGTTTTTAAAAGATCAGCAAATTTCACCGTTTGATTACAAGAGATACAAGGAATAGGCGTTTCGCCAGCAATATAACTTTCCATAAAGGGGTTAATCACTTGCTCTCGAAATTTGTCTTCATAGTCGAGGACATAATGTGGGATACCAAGCGTTTCAGCAACGCGTCTTGCATCGTGAATATCTTGCCCCGCGCAACAAGCACCTTTACGCTTTACAGCCTCGCCATGATCATAAAGTTGCAACGTCATTCCAACCACGTCATAACCCTCACGCGCCAAAAGACCTGCAACAACAGAGCTATCAACACCACCAGACATCGCCACGACAATTCGACAGTCCTTAGGCTCACCTGGCAGACCAAGCGAATTTAATTTTTGGGTAGTCATTTATTTTCTCCAAACATGTGCCGTTCAAAAGCGGCACTGATGAAATCAATTTAGTGGCTCACGTTATAGTGTAAGTCACCAACCTTGCAAAGAGGTATGCATGTTCTAAACTCGACTTTATGAAAAAAATAATTTTATCAAGCTTTTTTGTTTTAGCGTTTCCTAACACCACTCTTGCAGCACCTTTGGCTGAACCTCAATTAAACCATTGTAGCTCAGCTGATGGCATTGAAAAATGCGAAGTGAAATGCGCGCGGTCTTTAGGGGCTCAATGTTTGATTATGCATATCAAATTTGAAGGTCAAAACCTGAAGCCCAATACAAATTTACTAAGAGCAAAATTTATTACCTGTAAAAATGCCAACCTGGATTTGCAAATCAAATCTCTTACTGTTGAATTAGAAAAACTGGACAAACGAGAAACAGAGGCAATATTAACATCAACTATCAGCGCATCAGGAAAAACAATCAACTTAAATGAGCATGATAAAATCAACTTTGATGAGACAAAAGTAGACGCCCGTTTATCCCGCACCTACTTTAAAGAATTTATCAATTCTGGTGACAGTTTTGTAGAGGCCGAAATAAATCTAAAACAATGTGGCCATACAGATGGCTCAAATAGTTGCAAAATCAGTGGCACACTGGTGGCTGTAACAGACCCTAATATCAGTTGTGATTTTCATAATACAACTGAGGCAGGCGCTTACCGACCAGCCAATCTACAAATATCACCCAGCCTACAAAACAGCCAAAAGCCTATTGGTCGTATTGGGCAATAACCTGATTTTATTCAACAATAAACCTGCAAGCTAACGTCTAAAGCTTGGGTAAAACGATGATTGGGATAGAGCTCCATCATCTGCTTTCTAGTTAATTCTTTATTGCAGCTATTCATAAGTTTCAAAAAGTCTTCTATATAACTTTTGGTTTGCGTTAACAGCTCAGCGCCTCCTATTTGCCCATGCCCAGGTAAAACACATTCAATATTCCATTTTTGATTAAGTGTTTTAAGGTTATCAAGCCAAGCTTCTGCGCGCCCCTCCGCCAACCATAGATGTTGATGATCAAGTACATGGTCACCTGCAATTAATGTTTTTTGATCAGGAATATACAACACCAAAGGCGCAATACTTTCCGCATCAGGCATCACAAGACATTCCATATTCAGGTTTGAAAAACTACACTGGCCTGAAGTGAGCGGATGAAATTCATTATCAAAATTAGACCAAAATTTAATTGTCCTCTTGATCACTTTAATAGATCGAGCAGAACTTATAATTTTTGCATCAGGAAACTTTGGCGCAATAAATTCAAGTCCCAGATAGTGATCTGGATGAGAATGCGTAATCACTATGTTTTTAAGTGGCTTATTAAATGCCTGTATAAACTTTATAAGCTTAGCTGCTTCTTGTGCATTTAATTGAGCATCAACAAGAGTGAGATCGTCATGGCCTATGATAAGATATGAGTTTGCATGAAACCCTTCTGCGTCTGCAGATTGAACCTTAATATTTTGACGTCGCGAATTGATAGTTGATGCATGCGCGCTAGTACCTAGCGCCAGAATACCGATTGTCTGACCTAAAAACTTACGTCTATTAATCCAATTTTTAGTAAGCACCACGTTACTTACAAATCCCAATTGACCCTTCAGAACATATTTTCGCGTTTGCATAAATAGCGCCTGAAAGGTCGGCTCCTTCGAGAATGGCCTTTGTTATTTTTGATTTCACCATGGTTGCTTTTTTCATATTGGCATTGGTAAAATCGGCCCCTTCTAATTGAGCCCCTCCTAAAGCAGTACCAGCCAAATTCGCACCCGTTAAATTTGCACCGGTTAAATTACTATTGATCATTTTTGCCTTTGAAAGATTTGCACCACGCAAATCAGCATTGGTCAGATCAATCCAAGTTAGATCACAACCACTCCAATCAACATTGGGTTGCGGATTAACCCCACATTCTTTTTCTGCGGACACAGCAAATGAACAACAAAAAACTGCGATCAGTAATCCAAGAACAGAAGATGTAAATCGTTTAATCATTTTCAAAACCTTCAATAAAAATAGCTATGATTTAGCTTCCAAGTCAGCCCACATCTCTTCAATCCATTTTTTAATAACAAGCCCCTCTTCCCAGCGATTAGACATTTCTTTGCCCTCAGCATTGGTCATAGCATATTCTGGTGGGCCAAGTTCGCACAGAAAAACGCAATCGCCTTCTGCATTACGTTCACGCCAACTGGTCAGCCCTTCAAGCCACCAGCCTTTAAATAGCTCTACCCATTTTTGGTTTTGCGGGAAATCAAGCTGCAATTGAATTTGTTGACGACTTGCCACCCTGCCCTGAAATGAGTCTGAGCGTTCCAAGATACGTGTAATCAAACCCATATCGCGCTCGCTTAGTGGATACCAAAATTCGCGATCAACCACATAGTGCGAAAGATCGGCACACATGCGCATTTCAGGAATGGCATCAAGCAAACATAGCGTTGAATAAAGATCATTGGTGATGCAATTACGATGTGCTTCAAACTGGATAGGCATGCCTTCTTGTTCTGACATCTCAATCCATTCGCGAATGACAGGGATCATACCATCCACCGAAAGTGGCATGACTTGCCCAATCACATCAACAAAAGGCGAACCAAAATCTTTTGCCATCTTGAGCGTATCGCGAAGGCTCTCAATCGTCTTAGGAAATGCAACAATCAAAGGCGTAAGCCCAACCTTTTCCATCATCGGTTGAACTTCATAAGCCTGTGCTACATCACCAGCACCCAAATCAATCGCCATACCATCATAGCCAGCACCAGCAACCATTTCACACACTTCTTCATAGGGAAGCTTCACACCCGTTTGGTCATGCGGTTGCATCGCCCAAAGCGAGGTATAGGTTTTGAGTTGACGGCTCATCCTTCAGCCTGAAGCTTCATTGTGCGTCCACCAGAGGTTGGCACAACCCAGACTTCATTCATCGGATATTGGCTTTCATCTTTTTGCGAAAGCTTCTTGATGACAGCAATTTGAAACTCAATCCAACCCATACGGTGCACTTCACCCACTTCATCTTCAAGCTTGGCATTAAGCTGTTTTAACTTCCAAAACGGAACGGTTGGAAACGTATGATGTGCTGTATGATATGGCATCTGCCAGCACAACCAGCGCATGATAAAGTTTGTCCGCGTTGAACGTGTATTATCCAAAATATCGCTCTCATGACTAAGCCCCAAATGCTCAATCGTATTTTGCAATTGATGCACAGGCTTGGTGAGCATCATAGGCAAAAGCCAAAATGTGATAGCAACCCAACTTTGAAATAATACCGACGCCAAAGCAATCAACGCATAGCCAGCCAGATGCAATCGCGATTCTAAGACAACTTTTGCTTCTTCATCTTGAGTAATAAACGGCTCAACAATTTTACCCGTTGCACGACGCACAACACCAAAAATACGATTGCGCCAATAAGTAATACCAAAGAGCCAGAGCAAGTAAGTCTTCAGCGTATAAGGTTCACGCACCAACTCCCCATCCCGCTCCCAATTTTGCGTATATTGATGATGCGCAAAATGCATGATCTGATCAAAGTCACGCGGGAAGATCATCGTAAAACCAACCGCACGACCAAAAAATTCATTAATCACTTTAGTCTTAAACACAGTCCCATGCGAAAGTTCATGCTGTCCTGCATATAAAAAATTAATCAACACACCCAGCACAAGACCCGATAGCAAAACCCACCAAGTGCCCATCATTTGGGCGTGCAAAATACAAGCAAGCGCAATAGCCCCCAAATGGCTCGCCATCTGTAGCGCACCATAAAAATCAGACTTTTCATTTAGCGATTTAAGTTCCGCAGGCTCTAAAACCTTACGTCGAGAAAAACTAGCGTCCATCATTCCCTCCCAAGAAGATGCAATTTTCAAAAGCCTATACTGGAATTAGCAAATGAGCAATTATGCAATGGGTTGAAAATAGTAATGTAAAGCCTAACTCACTAGTAAAGAAAGATTATTGCGAAGTCGAAAGTGAATTATATCTCTTGGAAGTTGATACACAATGTTTAAAAATGTTACCTCAAGAGAATGGCTTGGGCACCTAGTTCTATTTTTTGGCATCCCTCTTTTGGGAATTGGTATTAGTATTTCAAATAATGATTGGACATGGTTTTCTCGATTTGGCTCGCTTATGGTATCACAATCAATTTTTGGGTTGGTGTTCCACCAAATTCTTCTAAAAACAAGAGAGAATCATTCAGAATTACAAGAAATTCTGAAAGGTAGAGAACTACCCGAAACAGAGGATTTTAGCGAATTACAAAAAGAGACTTTAAGCAGATTACATAACTTGGATGTTGAGAAAAACAAAATACTCGAGAGTGTCGAATTCTTCTTTGCTTCAATTAATGCACTTTTTGGAACATTGATTTGGGGGTTTGGTGATCTTATTGGAAAACTTTAACTATTGTTTACGAAAAGATTTACTGCTTACCAAAGTTTCTGCGCTAACACGCAGGTAGCCCACCCTCTCGCAACGGGAGAAGGAAATAAATAAAAATCTATCCCCGTCTCAAAAACCTCAAGCATACTTCCCATATCAACAAGATGCACAACCATTGGACTTAAGCCATTGTTTGATGTCTTGTTGAATGCGGAGCGGTCGTAGCTTTATTTATCACTTGGCGTGGATAGCAATATTTACAGGGTGGCGGAACTAAGGCGACTTACGGGTACGAAATTACTCTAGAGGCTTTGTCGAAACAGTGTGCCTGAGTAGTTCGACATTGACATCAAATCTCCGCGTGAGGGCTGAACGCCCAGCACATACGGGCTTTTAGGTATCAGTCCTCACGAGTTGTGCTTTGTTTTCTTTTCGATAAGGCATCCGCCTTATCGAAAAGAATAAAATTTTTATATACCACCGTTCGAAATTCGGGCGAGTGAGTGTATGCGTATGCATAAACAGCACCCTCACCCTGAGCCTGTCGAAGGGCGGGGGTGCTAAAAACCAACCTACCCAACCCGCTCAATACAAACGGAAGTATGACCACGCCTTAAAAACCCCAAACGCCCTGCTGCTTTTTTACTTAGATCAATAGTACGTCCCTTAATAAAAGGCCCACGATCATTTATCCGCACAATGACGCTGCGGCCATTTCTGCGGTTTGTAACACGTACTTTAGTCCCAAATTTAAGCCCTTTATGCGCCGCTGTCATGGCATTTGGGTTCATGCGTTCGCCATTCGCTGTTTTATTACCTGGCAAGCTATACCAAGATGCACCACCACATTGCTTTGCGGCATGGCTTGACTGGATAGAAATGGAAAAGCTAGCAAGAAGAGTGAGTGAAAATATCACAAATAAAACACGCATTAATATACCTTAGAAATTCAAGATTGTTTAAAACTACATATTGGCGATATAAACTTGGTAGATAAAAAACAACACAAACAAAATGTTGCAAACTATGACAGAGCTACAAAACTGGATTGGCAAAAGCGAAACAAGAGTTGCGCTTATTGATGTGCGGCAGGCTGAAATGATGTCAGCTACCTTTGACAAGCCCATCTTAAAGTCTGGTGATCACCTGCCAGCTTGTTGGCATTGGGCTTGGTTTAATGACGCAAAACCGCATTCAGAACTGGGTCGTGATGGCCACCCAAAACGTGGTGGCAATGGGCTTTTACCTCCAATTCAGTTACCTCGTCGCATGTGGGCTGGCGGCAGACTTGAGTTTATCAAACCTATACTAATTGGCCGAGAGATTACAAAGAGATCAACCATACAAAAAATAGCTGAAAAGAATGGTAGCACTGGTTCACTTTGTATTGTGACAGTTTTGCATGAATTACTAGATGGGGATGATCTTTGCATCAGCGAACAACAAAACCTAGTGTTTCGTGAAGACCCCAAGCCAAATTCAGTAAAAGCAACGCCACCTACCCCACCAGAAGCTGCAACAACATCACGCGAAATCAGCCCTGATCCTGTCACGATGTTTCGTTATTCAGCCCTCACCTTTAATGGTCACCGCATTCACTATGATGTGGATTATGCAAGAGATGTGGAGGGCTATGATGGTTTGGTCTTTCATGCCCCTTTAACTGCAACTTTATTATTGGGATTAGCAAAAGAAATTGCAGGCAAAAAGATTACTAACTTCAAATATCGTGCAACATCACCGCTCTTCGGGCATGAAAAATTCACCATACACAGCAAGCACGAAGGTGATGATATAATCGTCTGGGCACAAACCCCAGCAGGTGGCCAAGCCATGATTGGAGAGGCTAAATAGAGCATTTACATTTGATTAAGGTTTATTACCAAATTGTAACCAGCACATTATCTAAAATTTAAGGTAAGTGGCGTAAATTGTCTCTTATAGTAATTGGTCCTTTTTTGAGTAGTGAGTAGTATGACCGATATGGTAAGACCACGAGTAAAATATGTAATTGGTCCGGACGGTAGTCCGCTGACTGTTTCCGATCTTCCACCAACTTCAACGCGTCGGTGGGTTATCCGCCGTAAGGCAGAAGTTGTTGCAGCTGTACGCGGCGGCCTATTGTCTTTAGAAGAGGCATGTGATCGTTATACGCTAACAGTTGAAGAATTCCTGAACTGGCAAAGCTCTATTGATGAGCATGGCTTAGCAGGACTTCGCACAACAAGAATTCAAGAATACCGCGCTTAAGAACACGGTTCGTTTCAGATAAAACCTGAGACATTTAAACCGGTCGCTTCAAAAGACACGGAATTTATAAAGAGCACATCAAACTGGACGGCTTTCAAAATTGAGAGCCGTCTTTTGTTGCTGGGAAAATTAAAGACTTTTTTCTTCAGGTTCTAATTTTGCAACTGATATAACGACTGCAACCGCAGAGATTGCAAAAAACCATAGACCAGGTTGTGAAATGGCATTTGCAAGACCGCTGGTCTTTGCTGCAAAAACTGCAATCGCAACCAAGAGCACATCCATCATTGACCACTTAGCAAGTGCAGCCGTCCAACCTTTTGCAGCTTGTCTTAAAAACACAGCCTGAAATGCAGTGAATAATTTTAGGATTGGAAATAAAATTGAGAATGCCACAACAACGATAGCCAGCAAAGTTTCGCCCTCCCCCCAAAGACCTGAAATGATAGAAATTAATGAAGGAGTTTCTTTAAAGAAATAGAGTTTTTCAAATCTCATAAGTGGCAGGGAAATTCCTAAGCCAAATGAAATACTAGCAATCAATAGAATTATAGGTCTGAAACGATCCATGCGACCTCACTGAATTTATCACAACAATCAGCAAGTAACATGACGCACCTCAAACGCAAAGCATAAGTGAACAATATGCTTATTTTATAAAGTGCCCCACGAACTTAATCGCTCACAGGGCACAACAAGGAGTAAGGTAATTACAAAAACTGGGTATTAGCCAATCATTGCACGACTTTCAGCCAAGTCATCAACAGTATCTTCTAAGATACCTGTACCACCGTCACGTTGCTCTAGCTTTTGAGCCTTTTTCAAGTCTTCATCAGCTTCAGCAAGTGCAGCTTCTGCATTTACGCGTTTATCTTTAAGATCTCGGATAGAACCGTCAAGATTTTCCTGACGCGTTCGTGCAGCCTTCGCAAATGTCGGATAAGCAAAATGCGAAACATCAGTGATGCCTGCTTTTTCCTCTTCAACATTAATTTGGGCTTGTAGATCACCATGCATTTTTTCAAATTCGGCAATCATCATGTCAATCTGTGCTAATTGACGAGTTTTGTCTTCTACCTGAAAATGTTTCAAGCGAAGAAGGTTATCACGCGATTTCATACTCAATACTCCTGTGAACCGCAAAGAACATCAAACGGACATTCTTTTATGTATTTACTATTTGGCAAACTGCCGATTTGGCAATACGCACCAAACCATCAAGATAAAAAATTTACATAATCGCAAATATTAATAAGAAATTGCGATCTTGTTAACTAATCGTTTACTCGACTTATTAATTATAGCCCAAGGTTCTTAAAGGTAGGTAAACTAAACCGCTATCTTTAGTAAACTAATTGCTAAAAACTCAGGTGATTCGTAAAATTCACCCTTTTGAAGCAAGTTGTTAACCTAAGTAAATATGGTAAATCGTTGGAAAACAGCGGTTTACACCGATTTTTTAAGCTATTTTTATGGGGTTGCGCTTAAGAATTACAATTTGTTAACCATTATGTATCAGCATGTGGTTATTAATTATTAACCATAAGTCGGACCGTCGGTTAACGAGGCAACCTGGTTTAGACAATTGCTTAGCGGCAAAAGGGGAAAAAGATGCGAGTATTGCTTATTGAAGACGACAGCGCTACGGCTCAAAGCATCGAGTTGATGCTAAAGTCAGAAAGCTTTAACGTCTACACAACAGATCTAGGCGAAGAAGGTGTCGATCTCGGCAAACTCTATGACTACGATATTATATTACTAGACCTTAATCTGCCAGATATGTCTGGTTATGAAGTTCTACGTACACTTAGGCTTTCTAAAATTAAGACACCAATTCTAATTCTTTCAGGCCTTGCAGGCATTGAAGATAAAGTACGCGGCCTTGGTTTTGGTGCTGATGATTATATGACAAAGCCATTCCATAAAGATGAGCTAGTTGCTCGTATTCATGCAATTGTTCGTCGCTCTAAGGGTCATGCACAATCTGTAATTACCACTGGTGATCTTGTTGTTAACCTAGACGCTAAAACTGTTGAAGTTTCAGGCCAGCGTGTTCACCTAACAGGTAAAGAATATCAAATGCTTGAGCTTCTTTCACTGCGCAAGGGTACAACACTTACAAAAGAAATGTTCCTTAACCACCTATATGGCGGAATGGACGAACCAGAACTTAAAATTATCGACGTATTCATCTGTAAACTACGCAAGAAACTTGCAGCAGCAGCAGATGGTTTAAATTACATTGAGACAGTTTGGGGACGTGGCTACGTATTACGCGAACCTGATGGTTCTGAACTTCTTGAAACTGCATAAAGCACTTCAAAGAAAATTGAGATATATTGAAACCCGCTTTTATAGCGGGTTTTTTATTACCTAAATTTTATATAAAGATTAGAAAAGATAATTTAAATAAGCTTTTTAAGCAGCTTGAGTTTCTGAATTTACAACTTCAATGCCAGCTTCTTTTAATTTTGTATGCAATATATTGCGATTAAAAGGCTTCATCATAAATCCATTTGCACCAGCACGTTTTGCTTTAGTCATATCTGAGACCATAATCTCACTTGTGCAATAAATGACGCGCGTATTATTAGAGTTTTCAACTTGCTTAAAATTCTGAAGAAATTCGATACCCGTCATACCAGGAGTATCCCAATCAATTAAAATTGCATCTGGCATATTATAGCTACATTTTTCTAAAGCTTCTGATCCATCTGCAGCTTCAACAACAACAAAACCCATATCTGTAAGAATGCGATTTGCAACCTTACGAATAACAGGTGAATCATCAACAATCATAAAAATCTTCATGCCATTGCTCCAAAGCACTCTTTGTACATTATACTAAGATAACAAAGCATGTTTAAAAAGAAGCTAATAGAAGCTGCAAGAGTTCAAATTAACGTACTGAATACGATCTACTTGAAATTATGGTAAGCTTTTGGTTAATTCTCTTGCCTTGAGCTTATTCAGAAGTATGTGCTTGGAAAACAACATCTTCGCCTTCTAAGCGCGCAGTTACCGCCATTTGAGATGCCTCGGCAAGTTGAAGTGTGTAAACAGGCTGAATAGCATGTGCATCCAATGTCTCTTCAAAAGTACCATTCAACAAATCTAGGAAAGCAGGAGGAACGCGTCCTTTAACGCCACTGGAAGTCACTTTAAACTTCGGAGAACCATTCGGATCTTCAATTTCAACCTTCACCAAGCCACCTCTAGGGATAGCAGAAAGACCAATCAAAACTAAATTCAGCAATAGTTTTACTTGGTTTTTTGCCATTAAAGCACGTTCCCCGTGCCATTCGATGTCTGTTTTCTTTTCATTGTCAAAAAACGCACGCGCAACACTTTCTGCATCACCTGTATCGATATGAGCACCAGCAGAACCTGCCGCGCCAAAGGCTATACGAGCATATTGCAATCTAGCAGAAGCATTCTTGGCAGATGAACGAATAAGATCCATCGCAATTTCAGATGTTTCTTCGTCAGCCCCTTCGTCTAGCAGCTCAATACCATTGGCAATTGCACCCACAGGAGAGATTACATCGTGACAAACACGTGAGCATAATAGTGCAGCTAAATCCATTCCAGCCAATTCAGGTAGTTTTTGCATAAGTATGGTTCCCGTTAAGCAATATATTCAAAAATTTAATCGTTATACATGATATATCGCGCATAACGAATCATCATTAATAACACTTAATATATTAACAGTATTTCCCCTCTTCGATAACCAGAATTCCAATTTCAGGCAAGAACTCTTGCGTAGGCTTAGTTATGTTTTGGAAAATAAGTAAAAATGTCACGAAAAAGTCACGATTGATTCACCTTTCGGAAAAGGTTTTCATTAATAATACCCCCTAGGCGACTGCCCCTTCTAAATCTAAGAGCCAAGGAAACATTATGGAACACGTTAAAAACGCAACGTTTAGCTTCTTCAGTCATATTCTGAATGCATTGCTACTTACAATGTTATTGAGCATTACAATTATCTCAACAAACACAGTTGCAAAAGCGCAAAGCAGTGAACATTATTCAAGTCAGGAAGTCTTGAATGCGGGACACAAGTTTTTTGGAGCAACCTCAGGTAATATTGCTGCAGCCTTTGAAAAAGCTTTCGCAAAATACGGCTTACCAAACGGCTATATTCTGGGCGAAGAAGCCAGTGGCGCTTTTATTGCTGGGTTGAGATATGGCGAAGGATTTCTCTACACTAAAAATGCTGGTGATCATAAAGTATTCTGGCAAGGACCATCAATCGGTTGGGATTATGGTGCAGACGGCAATCGCACTATGATGTTGGTTTATCACCTTCCGAACGTTGATACGCTTTATAAAAGATATGCTGGCGTTACGGGATCAGCTTTTGCAATCGGTGGCGTTGGCGTAACAGCACTGACACGCCAAGGCGTTCATCTTGTACCGATAAGAACAGGCGTTGGTGCACGGTTAGGGATTAACCTTGGCTACTTAAAGCTACGCAAAACACCACGTGTTAATCCATTTTAATCTACTAAAAAATTAATGATTACAAAAGACGCTTAGAAAGGCGTCTTTTTTTATGGCAACTTCATAAGATTGCCATCTATTAACCTTAACCAAGCCTTTACATAGCATTTCTTAGTTTCTCATGCGAAAATAAGCATCAATGACACCTGCAAAGCTTATTAAGCTAAGCTGTAAATTTTAAAATGTTGGAAATTCAATGTTACTGGAAATAGTTCTTTATTTTGTTCTGGGGTTCTTTGTAGCTGGCTTATTAGCCTTGATGGTATCTCCTGTTATATGGAACAGAGCTGTTGAATTGACGCGTCAAAAGATTGAAAGCTCTGTCCCCCTTTCCGTAAACGAGATACAGGCTGATAAAGATCAACTTCGTGCAGAATTTGCAATGAGCACGCGCCGCCTTGAAATTAGCATTGATGAATTGCGTGAAAAAG
Organism: uncultured Rhizobiaceae bacterium; assembly: GCA_964502215.1. Classification (GTDB taxonomy): domain Bacteria; phylum Pseudomonadota; class Alphaproteobacteria; order Rhizobiales; family Rhizobiaceae; genus JAALLB01. The sequence goes on from CAZCUN010000007.1 coordinate 64,003, forward strand.
CTTCTGAGCAATTAATAGAAATAAATCGTAAGCGTGACCAATCTGCTAAATATGACGCAGACATGAAAGAACGCCTTAAATCAATCAGTGAATTAGAAGCAAAGGCAAGCGACTTAAGGTCTAAGCTTTCAATTAAAGAAGCTGAACTAGTAGCAATCAAAACTAAGCAAGATAAACTAGAAACCCAATTTGCTGGCACTTCAGAAGAGTTGAGTGAAATTCGGAAAAAATACTCTACTAGCGAAGAAGAACTCTCAGAAAAGCGTGTTGCTCTTGTTGCAAAAGAAAGCAAAATAGAAAGCCTCACAAATACATTTACAAATATTAATGTTGGAAATGATGAGGGTTTAGAAAGATATAGAGAATTAGGCCTTGAGCTTGCAAATGTTAAAGAACAATTGGATTCTGAAAAACAACGTAGTGTTGAGGCTGAAGCACTTGCAAATGCAGCTAAAGAACAAGCAGAAGAGGCAATTTCTAAATTAGAATCCCGTGAAAAAGATTTAAACACTTCACGAAAATCTAATGGCCAAGACAGTTCAAATATTTTGGATTTAAATGAGGAATTGATCAACGAAAAATCTAAAGTCGTTGAACTTGAAGCTAAACTAGCAAAACAAAAAATTCATACAGAGGCACTTTTAAACGACGCTTCTAATGAAAATGTACGCGCAGCAATGAGCAGCATTAATGCTGACATGGAAGAAAAAATTACCAATGTAAAATCATTGGAAAAGGAACGTAATCAGCTCAAAAAGCAACTCAATATGTTATCTTCTAATGTAAACAGTAATTGGTCAGACGAGCGTCAAGACAATGCAGTATTGCGTGAACGCATGAATGATATGGCTGCGCAGATTGCTGCAATGACTGCGCAGGTTGAAGGAAAATCTTCTCCAATTCATAAAATCGTTAAATCTGAAAAGCGGTCAAAAAAGGTATTTTCACAATCTAATGGCACACAAGAAGATAATACAATTTCTTTAGCAGAGCGTATCCGAGCCATCCAAAATGCAGCAAATAATTAAAACGCTTTTCGGGTTAAACTATTTAATCTTTATACGGCTGACAACATTTCCTGTTTGAAGATTAACAATCCAAAATTGCTCTGCGCCATCTTTCATAAGTAACCTCAACATAAGGTTATTATTAGAAAGGCTTGATGACGTTATATTCACACCTTCAGGAAGAGCAATTTCTAAGCTTTCTAAAACATTTCCTGCGCTGTTCTCTATGGTTTTAAGGTTAGAATTTTCACTTTCAGCAGCATTCTCCTGCGAAGTTTGACTAATTTTATAGACAACAGCCCCAAGAACCGTGATAAGCGCTAGCAACATGAGACCAATTGAGATGCCAAGTAATCGAACCATTTTAACACGAACTTTTTCCATCACTGGATCAAGCGGCTCTTCTTCATCAATTTGGGAATCCATAATTTTACCTTTAGAAAAGACTTTCAAATGACTGTTAGCGAAGAGAACGCCAAAGGGAAAGCCTTGATTGCACAAGAAGAGCACATAGGCACAAGATTAGATGCTTTTATTGCGTCTTTTATGCCGAGCTATGTCTCTCGCTCACGTGTAACAGAAATTATCAAGCAAGGTGGCGTGACTGTAAACAGTAAGGAAATAAAAAAACCAAACCAGCGTTTAAAGCTTGATGACCATGTCATTATGGAGGTTCCAGCCCCCGAAGAAGCAACACCTGAACCTGAAAATATTCCGCTTGATATCTACTATGAAGATGATCACCTTTTAATCGTCAACAAACCAGCAGGAATGGTTGTCCACCCTGCCCCAAGTCATTGGAGCGGAACAATGGTGAACGCACTACTTTATCATTGCGGCGAAACACTGTCTGGCATTGGCGGTGTAAGACGCCCTGGCATCGTCCACCGTTTGGATAAAGACACATCAGGTCTGTTAGTTGTAGCAAAAAATGAGCGTACGCATTCAGGCCTTACAAGACAGTTTATGGATCATGGACGTACTGGCCCACTTCAAAGAAATTACCTTGCACTTGTTTGGGGGCGGTTTGAAAAATTAACCGGAAGCGTAAATGCTCCCCTTGCCAGATCGCCAAACAACCGCAAGAAAAGAGCAGTGGTCAAAGAAGATCATACAGAGGCAAAAGAAGCGATCACACATTTCACCGTAAAATCAGAATATGGTATGGACGAAGACGGTTTCCCAATCTGTTCGCTAGTAGAATGCAGATTAGAAACAGGCCGCACACACCAAATCAGAGTTCACATGAGCCATATCGGGCACCCGCTTGTTGGTGATCAAGATTACGGCAAACACTTCCAAACTAAAGAAAACACCTTGCCTGATGAAACCAGGGACGTCGTAAAAAACTTCAAACGCCAAGCATTACATGCAGCACTCTTAGGCTTTGAACATCCCGTTACAAAAGAACATATAAAATTCGAAGCCCCTATTCCAGAGGACTTTGATATCTTGCTTCGTTCCTTTAAATCAGAATGACTGCTTGACTTACAAGCCATTCAGTAAGATACACAACATTGTCTCGACCCGCTGCCGCGTGAGCAGCATGTGCTAATTTTATAAAGCCAAAGGTACGAACAAGATACAAACAATGGCATTTTATAAGAAATGCCGAAACTTCCAAGTTTCCATTTCACGCGGGGATCTGACGGTTAACCGGTCAAAGAACAATTCAGTTCAAGACGAGAACTTAACCGCAACCGCTACAACAAGCCTACGTGTGTTTTTTCATGCGTTGGATTGTTTTGAATTATGAAAAGATATTATTTTGACTAATTTCTCAGACCTTGGCTTAACGCCAAAGCTTCTTGAATCAATTACCGCTGTTGGATACGAAACTCCAACACCAATCCAAGAACAAGCAATTCCATTAGTCATGGCTGGCCATGATGTGATGGGTCTTGCGCAAACAGGCACAGGTAAAACTGCAGCCTTTGGCTTGCCGCTTGTCCATAAACTGATGGAAGAAAACATTCGTCCAAAACCAAAAAGTGTGAGAGCACTTATTTTGGCACCTACGCGTGAATTGGTAAATCAAATCTCTGACAACCTGCGCCAATATGTAAAAAAGACACCGATTTGGGTGAACGTTGTTATTGGCGGACAGTCAATTAACAAACAAGCCCAAGCTCTTTCAAAGGGTACGGACATTTTGGTTGCCACACCAGGACGACTGCTTGATCTTGCAGATCGCAAAGCGCTTTATTTAGATACAGCGACATTCCTTGTGCTTGATGAAGCTGACCAAATGCTTGACCTTGGTTTCATTCATTCGCTACGCCAAATTTCAAAAATGCTTGGTACACCGCGTAAAACAATGTTGTTTTCTGCAACCATGCCAAAGCAAGTTGAAGACTTATCAAAAGCATTCCTAAACGATCCAGTCCGCGTGCAAGTTTCTCCTCCAGGCAAAGCTGCCGATAAAATTGAACAATCAGTTCATCACGTCAACGCGCGTGAAAAAACCAATCTTCTAAAAGATTGCCTGATTAAACATGACGGTGAACGCACACTTGTATTTGCTAGAACAAAACATGGTGCCGAAAAACTGATGAAACATCTGGTTGATTGCGGCTTTAAAGCAGACAGCATCCACGGCAATAAAAGCCAAGGACAACGAGACCGAGCAATCCGTGCTTTCAAAAAACACGACATTGATATTCTAGTTGCAACAGATGTTGCAGCACGCGGGATTGATATACCAGGCGTGAATTATGTTTATAACTTTAACCTACCAGAAGTTGCAGAAAACTATGTACACCGCATCGGCAGAACCGCACGTGCTGGCGCTGAAGGTAAGGCAGTCGCATTTTGCGCACCAGATGAATATCACCTGCTAAAACAAATTGAAAAACTCATGTCGCTCTCAATTCGCATTGAGAGCGGTGAAGAACCAGAAGGCATGCCTGCTAAGAAAGCTAGTTCAGGAAACAAAAGTCGTGGGCGCAATGGAAAACCTGCTGGTGGTGGACAAAAAGCTGGTGGCCGCAGAGGTTCAGGCCACAGAGGTCAAAGAAGTAACAGTAACGATTCAAGATCTGAGGATACCCGTAAAAGCTCAGCAAAACCTAAGAAGTTCAAGAACAAACAAACAAGCGTTGCAGAATATGACGCAGAAGAGCAACGTCGTAAGGATGGCGCAAATCGTCAAGAAAATCGCAACAACTCTAGCGAAGGTCGATTTAGCAACGATAGAAACGGTGCATCTCGTAGGGATGGGCGTTCGCAGGATCGTACAGAAGGTAACAACTCACAACGCAATAACCGCAAGCCAAACCGTGGCAATGGCGCTGCATCTGGTCAAAAAGCAGAAACAGGCAGTGGATATGCAAACCGCAACAAGTCAAAACCAGGCCAAAAGCCTTGGAAAAGCAAAACTAGCGGCAACAAAGGCGCCAATGGAAACATTCAGGCAAAAGGGTCAAAATCTGCAGGTCAGAAGTCATTTGGCAAGCCTAATAAAAACAAAAGACCAGGAAAACGGCCTCAAAACGCATAAATACTTTATGCGTTGCGTGCATTTTTGCACAAACATTACCAAAATTTCATGTGAAAACTCACAAATCGTACCTATATAATAGTTATCAGATGCTTGCTTCCAAGAAGGAGCATTGTTTTTATGAAGGGAGAAGGGTGCAAATATGGCCCAGAATTTACCTACAATATCCAGCGAAAACGGTCTTTCGCGCTACATGCAAGAAATCCGTAAATTTCCAATGCTTGAGCCAAATCAAGAATATATGTTGGCAAAGAGTTACCTAGAACACGATGACCGTGATGCAGCACATAAGCTTGTAACAAGTCACCTTCGTCTTGTTGCTAAAATTGCTATGGGCTATCGCGGTTACGGCTTACCAATCGGGGAAGTTGTTTCCGAAGGCAATGTTGGCCTTATGCAGGCTGTAAAGAAATTTGACCCAGAGCGCGGCTTCCGTCTTGCGACTTACGCAATGTGGTGGATTAAAGCTTCAATTCAAGAATATGTGCTTCGTTCGTGGTCACTCGTAAAAATGGGTACAACCGCAAATCAAAAACGCTTGTTCTTTAACTTACGAAAAGCCAAAAACCGTATCCAAGCGCTTGATGATGGCGATCTTAATCCTGATCAAGTCAAGCAAATTGCGACACAACTTGGTGTAAATGAAGAAGAAGTAATTTCAATGAACCGTCGCATGGCGGGTGATGCTTCTCTCAACGCACCAATCAAAGCTGCGGAAGGTGAAAGTGGCGAATGGCAGGACTGGCTTGAAGATGATTCTGAGAGCGCAGAGCAAATTTTGGTAAAACAAGATGAGCTAGAAAGCCGACGTGAAATGCTGACAGACGCAATGAGCGTTCTAAACGAGCGTGAACAACGCATCTTCATGGCGCGTCGTCTGGAAGAAAACCCAATTACACTTGAAAAGCTTTCCGGTGAGTTTGATATTTCGCGCGAGCGTGTTCGTCAAATTGAAGTTCGTGCTTTTGAGAAAGTTCAAAAAGCAATGGTCGCTTCAGCAAAGGAATTAGCAAAGCCTAATTCTCAACTTGAGCATCAAGCTTCGTAAGAGGCTAACCATTTAATTATTTTAAAAAGGCTCTTCACAGAGCCTTTTTTATTACCTCAATAAATTGTGAAATATTAAAGAAAAACGTTCGTTTCAAGTTTTAGTATTAAGCATTATGTAAAATCAAATTATTTAAAAAGGATTTTCCCAATGACCCAACACGCAGTTATATTACCTCGCCAAAAAGTCCCTGCCCTAAACTTTCCACTTGTAGGCGGCGGCACTTGGTCTATGGATGCACAGACACCAGAACATTTCACAATGGTAGTGTTTTACCGTGGCTATCACTGTCCAATATGTAAAAATCAATTAAATGACCTGCTAGCAAAAAAAGACGACTTTGAAAAAGCAGGCGTCAACATTGTAACAGTATCTTCTAACCCACAAGATCTTGCAGAAAAAACTGTCGAAGAATGGGGATTGGAAGGATTAGATGTAGGCCACAGTCTTGATCTAGCAGATGCCCTTGAATGGGGGTTACACCTATCAGCAGGCCGCGAAGGTACGCCAGAACCAGAAGTTTTTAGTGAACCAGGTCTATTTTTGATAAGAGCTGATAGAACATTATATTTCTCATCCATTCAAACAATGCCTTTTGCACGCCCTCAATTCTCAGACATCTTAGGTGCAGCAAAGTTTGTGATTGAAAAAGACTACCCAGCACGTGGTGAAATAATCACCCTATAACGTTGATCACCCCTGAGCCTATAAAAGGTTCAGGGGCACCTTATGCATATGACATATCAAAAAAAGCGCGTTCAAGCTGAACAGCCTGTGCAAAATATTCAGCAATAATTTTACGGCCTTGGTCATTTGCTTGATTATAAGCTGTATCAACCTGGCTTCTTAGGTGTTCAACAACACTTTCAAAATAATCACCAGCATGTAAATCAATCCATTCTGAAAAATAAAACGGCAACTCTTTTTTCGAAGGTGCAAAAGGTGTTGCCCACTCTAGATATGACCATTCAGCCACACATAAGACTGCAACCATCGCACCATAATTGCCTGACTTAGATGCTTTTAACATCAAGTCCTGAAATGCTTTGGTAGATGCTTTAAGAGTTGGTTTGCTACGTTCATCTTGAGAAACATCAAGCGCTTCAAACGATCGTTGAAAATATGTATTCTCAGGCCCTGCTAAGACACCCATAAATTGCGCCAATGGCAAACGATCTGGCAAGCTTGGGGCATGATGAATTGCACTTGCTGCTAGACGAAAGAAATTATCGATAAATTGATAATCCTGCGCTAAATAATTACGCATTTTATCAAGCGGCAAACTACCCTCAGCTAGTTCCGCACAAAAAGCATGCTGTGTAGCATGACGCCAATCATCAAGATTGGCATCACGCAAAAGTTCTGTTGGCCGAGCCATTATTTTAATTCAACCGCATATGTCTCAAGCGCAGGTGAAGACTCGATAAGTCCTGATGATTTCATGAACTTGGCAAAACGATTATAGCGATTACGATCCAACGCTAAAGGGCGCTTTGCAAAACGCGGTAATGTATCACGCCAAGCACGAATATTAAGCTCATTATTTAAATCAGGATGCGCTGCGATAAAGTCTTTCCAAGCTTCATCAGGATGGTTAGTCAGAAACAAAGTTGCTTCTTCCATCACATCAATAAACGTTTTATAGCGCGGGTCATTTACCGTGTCGTTCTTTGCAACAAGAATAAGCTCATCAAACACAGGCACGCCATGCTCTTCTGGATAATAAGCAACGCCAGGCTTTCCTTCGATGTCCATTTGGTTCAATTCGAAGTTACGGTACGCACCAATCACCGCATCAACATTGCCACTAAACAACGATGGTGAAAGCGCAAAGTTTACATTGATAAGTTCAATATCATCAATTGATACACCATGCTTACCAAGCATAGCTTTCAATAGAGCATCTTCAAAACCACCAACAGAAAAACCAATCTTCTTACCTTTAAGATCAGCAATAGATTTAATAGGCCCATCTTTCAAAACAATAAGAGAATTAAGCGGAGTTTCAACAATTGTACCAATTCGCGTTAAAGGTAGACCTTGTGAAACCTGCACATGAAGCTGTGGTTGATAAGAAATCGCAATGTCAGCTTGCCCACTTGCAACCAAACGTGGCGGCGCACTAGGGTCTGCTGGTGGAATAAGATCAACCTCAAGACCAGCAGCCTTGAACATGCCGCGTTGCTTTGCAACAACTAACGGTGCGTGATCAGGATTTACAAACCAATCGAGAAGAACGGTTAGTTTTTCTGCCGACTGAGCCGGCAAAATCATCAAAAAAGAAGCCAAAATGGCAATCAATAAACGGTACATTTTATTCTCCGTGTTTTAAGAAACTTTAGTTGCTGACCACCAAACAAAGTAATCAGCGAGTTGAACAACAATCCATCGCAAGACCCAAGCAGAAAGACCAAGTAGCACAAGACTTGCAAATACAGTTTCAGTTTGCGTACGTGCATTTGCCTGCAGCATCACAAACCCTAAGCCACCAGCTGCCCCCGCCCACTCACCCACAACAGCACCAATTGGTGCAATCGTAGCGGCAACTTTCAAGCCCGTCATAAGCGAAGGTAATGCTGCTGGAATTCTAAAATGAAGTAAAGTTTGAAACTTCGACATACGCCATGACTTAGCCAGATCGAGCCAAGTCGATGAAGTAGATTTCAAACCATCATAAAATGAAGAGGTCACAGGAAAGAAGATAATCAACCCAGCCATAACAATCTTTGAACCAATGCCAAAGCCAAACCAAATAACCAAAAGTGGTGCGATCGCAAAAACAGGTAGTGTTTGAGTAACAACAACAAGCGGCATTAAATAACGATCAAGCAACGCAAATTGCGACAATAAAAGCGCAATAATTACACCTGCCAAAGAACCAACAAAAAACCCTAATACCATCTCTTGTAAAGTAACAAACATATTAGAAATCAGATAATCGGGATTGCTAACAAACGCACCAAAAACTGCGGATGGCGAAGGAAATAAATATTTAGGTGGATTAAAAAACCAAATAGCAATCTGCCAAAGCAAAAGCAAAAACGCACAAACAATAAAGGCGTATAAACTTTTTCCTATGATTGTATTTAGTGTTCTTTTCAATTCATCAATTTTCCGAATGTGACTGAAAAGAAAACGGCAAAACTCATTGGCTTTTGCACGCTCCATTCCTACGCTGGTATAAACCAGATCAGGTTCCAGATCACACTACAAACAAGTTAGTTGCTGTTTTGCGATCAGGGGTTTGTTAGAAAGTCTAACATCTCAGCCAATATGGCACCCCCTGGAGTATTATTATTATCTACTACTCTATCGTATATTTATGCAAGAGTACAAGTTATCGGTTTTGCCAATCCTTAAAGGCTTCATTAAACACACGCTCACCTGTACCACCTTTTTCAAGTGTAATAAGAGCGCGCCTTCCAGTTCCATAAACAAGTGGAACATCAATCCAAGAAGACCCTTTCAGTAGTTGCGTATTAAGCGCTACAGCTTGAGTAAGATTATCAAGTGCAACAAGGAAGCTTCCTTCACTCACTTTAATCGGCACTGCAACCAAAGGCTCACCTGTTGCTTCTTCTGTTGATTTCATCACAAAACGCGCAATACTTTCAATAGATTTACCAGTAAAATTGATAGGTGTATTAAACTTGATTTCAATCATATGGCTTGCCGAAATAGCAGTGTCCACATTGCGTCGCATTTTGATATTGATCGACATTTCTCTATCTGGAATGTCCATCTTACCTAAAATAACAGGCTCTGGAGCAAGACCTGAAGCTATGCTTTCTTGTCGAGTTTCCCAAATAATCGCTGCATTAGTGCGTGATGCGCCACTTCCAGCACTACCTTCTTCATAAAGATAGGCTACTTCACCAATTGGAATAGCACTGCTTGGCTCTGAAGTTGTAGGTGTTGTTTCAACAGTAGGCGAAGGTATGACAGTAGGCTCAGCGACTTCTGGCTCCTGCGTTTGTGTTGGAACAGGTTCTGGAATGATAATTTCAGGTTCAACTATTTCAAGCTCTGGCGTTTCTGGCTCAGTAATTTGAGGTTGCGTAATTTCTGGCACAACAACATTAGGTATTACAGCTTCAGGCACAACAGGTTCAGGCACAACAGGTTCAGGCGCTGGCTCTTCAATAGGTTCTGGCGCAGGCGCTTGAGGTTCTGGATCTTCTACTTTAGTAACTTGAACATTTTCGGCAGGCGCCATTAGGCTCGTTGCAAAACCCGTGAGTTCATCCTTATTTTTCCACACCGCATATCCTGCACCACCTAAGATACCCAAAGCGATCAACAACTTCATTAAGCCAGCAAAAAAACCACCTGACTTTTTTTCTTCCAATTCCAGCTCGCTAGCAGCATCTAAATTTGTTTCAGAATTAAGAAACGGGTCTAAAATTTCTTTTGTATCAGGCTCAATAGAAACAGTGTTTTGTGCCGATGGCATTGCTTCTTGTGTAGATAACCCATCATCCAACCCAACAGATGGCGGGCTTTCCATACCAAGATCATCAATTGCTTTTGAAACATCGTCAAATGCACTATCAACAGCAGATTGAGGCTCCAAAGAAGGTGGTATAATATTATTATCAACTTTAGAGGCTAAAGGTTCACTAGCAGGTATTATTGGTTTTGGAGCAATAGTCTCAGCAGGTTTAATATTTTGTGGTGTAACATTTTCTACTATTGGTTTAGGCGCTGGTGCAGCAGGCGCTGGTGCAGCAGCAGGCATTGGTGCTGGTGCAGGCGCTGGTGCAGCAGCAGGCATAGGCGCTGGCTCGGCAGTAGTCATAGGCTCAGGCGTCGTTTCAGCAACACTAGTTTGCTCTATTACCGGGCTAATTTTTTCTGCATGTTCTGAATCAATTAAAACAATTGCTTCTTCAAGCAACTTGAGTTGCGAAGAAATAGCTTCTTCGCTTGGAACAGTCTGCATACTGCGTAATTGATTTTCAATTGCCGCCCTTGCTTTTTTATAAACTGCATCACGAATCTCCGGAGTGTTCTTAGACAGCCCAGAAATCGTTTTCTCTAATATAGAATAATAATCTGCCATTCCCCGTATACCCGCACTCTACTCTGTTACTACAATCAAGATTTTAGTCATTATTATCATACATTCTAGTCCTGAAATGGATCTTGGACAAGTATTGTATCTTCACGTTCTGGACTTGTGGAAAGAAGTGCTACAGGACATCCAATTAACTCTTCGACATGGCGAACATATTTTACAGCTTCTGCTGGTAATTCTTTCCATGTTTTAGCGCCAACTGTTGTGTCTTTCCACCCTTTTAGAGTTTCATATATAGGCTCGACACGTGCTTGCCTGCCCTGGCTTGCTGGCAGATAATCTATAATTTCACCATCAAGTTTATACCCAACGCAAATTTTAATTTCTTCAAGTCCATCAAGAACATCTAATTTTGTCAAAGCTATGCCAGTAATTCCATTTGTCGCAACAGCTTGTTTCACCAAGACCGCATCAAACCAACCACAACGGCGTTTACGCCCTGTTACTGTCCCAAACTCATGGCCTTTTTCACCAAGGAACTGACCAATTTCATTATCTTGTTCTGTCGGGAAAGGCCCTTCCCCCACACGTGTTGTGTAAGCCTTCGTAATACCAAGCACATATCCAACTGAACTAGGCCCCATTCCAGAACCTGCAGCAGCTTGCCCAGCAACTGTGTTCGATGAAGTTACGAAAGGATATGTACCATGGTCGATATCAAGTAGCGTACCTTGCGCACCTTCAAACAAAATACGAGACCCCTTACGCTTTTCGTTGTCCAACAACTTCCAGACTGGCTCGCTAAAAGGAACCATACGATCGGCAACAGCCTCAAGTTCGCTATAGATTGTATCAAACGCAACTTCTGGCTGACCAAGACCACGGCGCAACGCATTGTGATGCGTAAGAAGACGCTCAATTTTAGGGCCAATGCTTTCAAGGTTCGCAAGATCAAGTACACGTATTGCACGACGCCCAACCTTATCTTCATAAGCAGGGCCAATACCACGACGTGTTGTCCCAATTTTAGTGCCAACCGCTGCCGCATCTTCGCGAATACCGTCAAGCTCTTGGTGAACAGAAAGAATTAGAGTAGCATTTTCTGCAATACGCAAATTATCAGAGGTTACAACGACACCTTGCTTTGCAAGACGTTCAATTTCTGCCATCAGCGCATGAGGATCAATTACGACGCCATTACCAATAACAGCAAGCTTACCTTTTCTAACCACTCCAGAAGGCAGAAGACTTAATTTGTAACTGACACCATCAATGACCAATGTGTGACCCGCATTATGCCCCCCTTGGAAACGCACAACAAGATCCGCACGCTCAGAAAGCCAATCGACAATCTTACCTTTGCCTTCATCACCCCATTGAGAACCAATTACAGCTACATTTGTCATAAAAATCTCTCTTGTTTTCGCATTTTATTACATTGATAAATTACTACAGACACAAATCAATTTGAGTACTGGAAACAGATGTAATCCAGATCAAGATATATAGAGAAACAAGATTACGGTTGTTAATAATCCAAAAAAGCGGCAAACATCAACCTTCAGTTTCCATTCACTACAGTTTTTAGTAAAAACATGGATTTCTAAATGCACCAAAAACAATCCTTACTGACTAATCCATTTGTTCTGCTAACAATAACAGCCCTGATTTGGGGTGGAAATACAATTGCAGGCAAGCTCGCAGCAGGCCATATCTCACCTTTTCTACTTACTTGGTTTCGCTGGCTAATTGCTTGCATAATATTATTTTCGTTTTCCCTCCCCCATTTAAAGCAAGATTATCCAACGATTAAAAAGACTTGGAAATTCATGTTTTTGCTGGGGGCATTTGGTTTTGCGATATTCAACGGCCTTATGTATCTGTCTTTAAATTACACAAGCGCCATTAATGTTGCGATTGAACAGGCTTCCATGCCGCTCATTGTGTTTTTGTTAAATTACCTAATCTTCAAAACCAAAGTAACAGCATATCAAATAGTGGGTTTTGTCATTACCTTGTTTGGTGTTGCAATAACCGTAACAAGAGGTAATTTACTAGGATTAGGCGAGCAATCTCTCAATATTGGAGATATAATAATGCTTTGCGCAGTCATGGTGTACGGCATTTACTCAGTGGCACTAACAAAAAAACCCAACATTCATCCTATGAGCTTTTTAAGTGTTCTGGGTTTATCTGCACTCATAACTTCAACACCACTTGTTTTGCTAGAGGCAAGCAATAACACGCTTTTATGGCCTGACATTACAGGTTGGGGAGTAATAATATATGCAGCAATCTTTCCATCAATTGTATCCCAGTTATTCTGGGTGTTAGGACTTGAAAAGATTGGCTCAAACCGTGGCGGTGTGTTTATAAACCTTGTCCCAATTTTTGGTGCTTTATTAGCAGTCCTTATTTTGGGAGAACAATTCCAAGCATATCATGCTGCTGGATTAATGCTGGTTTTAGGTGGCATTGCCTTTGCTCAAAAGAGCGCACAAAACTAAAAAAGGCAGCTCTAATCAAAAAGCTACCTTCATAATAATTTTTATATATGAGATTTTAAAGATCTACCAAAGGTCGTAACGAATACCTGCACGAACTTGGTGAATTGCAAAACCGTCGTCAGATATCGGAGTTCCATCGCTGTAAGACAAATTATCGCCTCCGCCAATATTTGAATAACTATAGCCAAAATCAAGTTTTGTATTTCGGTCTATTTCAACTGCAGCACCAACACTCAACTGGTATGCAAACGCCCAATGCGCCTCATCTCTAGTACGAACTGCTTCGGTTGCAGTACCTGCTGTTCCAGCAGGAAACGTACATGTTTCAATTGCTGCGCCAGGTATACAATTATAAGTGCGCGTTTCATGTGTAGAAATTCTGCCTACACCTGCACCTGCACCGACATAAGGTGTAAAGCCGCCAATTGAATTTAAATCATAGTAACCATTCAACATAAAGTTTGTTGCATGGTATTCTGCATCAACTTGTTCAGTACCATTAATTGGTGTTGTTGATGTACCGATAAATCTCGGGTCGGTAGACGCAGTAATAACGCCATCTGAATTAAAAAAGTCTACCCCGCCTGCTGCATCAACTCGTGAGCCAGAAAATCCTTGTTGAAATATACCATTAAACTCTGAACTGAAAAGATTTTCAGCTGTCGCTTCTATGCGAAAGTTTGGAGAAACATAATAACCTGCGCCAACTCTAATGCCCACAACATCATCGTAATCCGTAATTACACCTGCATTAGGAGAAACTGAACTTAGGCGTTCAGCACCACCGCTACTTCTACCTTCAACATTAAAAGAAATATCACCGCGAAGATACCAACCGCTTCCATATTCAACATCTGTGAAGCCATCACTAGGTGATTTAGTCACAACGCCAGAATTATAGTCAGTTGCAAATGCGTTAGCTGCTGTCAGCATTGCAATTGCTGCTACGGTAGAATTTAATACAAAACGGTTCATAATTTAAGCCCTTAGCCTTTGATACACGGGTCCCGATTTCGGGTACTAGAAAGGTTGAGGGAAAACGAAAGCTCTCCCTCAAGCCATTATTATTTATACACAACCTGTGGCTGGTGCGGCTGGCTACAACCTGCATCATTAAGTGCATAACGTAGACCTACACGGCCTGTATGAACGTCGATATCACTTGTAGAACCTTGGTTGCCCGGGAATGTACCGCCAGTTGGTGCAAGACCATTTTGGAAACCAAAGAAGTCGCCTCCTTCGATGCGAGTATATGTGTAACCTACATCAGCTTTAACGCGACAATTTACATCCAATGAACCACCTGCATGAACAGCCCATGCAAAACGTGTTTGTGAAACACCGTTGTGAGTGCTATCGCTGATAGTATCGAAGTTAGCGCCACCATCATCCAAACAGTCAATGTTTGCTGCGCTAGAAACATCACAGCCAAGATCATTGTTAAGACCTGACCATTTAACACGCGCAGCACCGATACCAGCACCAACATAAGGTGTGAAACCGTTTACTGTGCCAAGATCAAGGTATGCATTCGCCATGAAGGTTGTTGCTTCAAATTCTGATGTATCAGAAGCAGTACAATCAGTATCAGCTGTTAGGCTGTTATTACCTATACCAGTTAAGAGTGCACAATCAAAGCTACCAGTGCTTGATGAGTCACCATTAAAATCCGTACTGCCAAAATATCCAACAGTTGCATCAACACGGAAATAGTCAGTTACCTGATAACCGATACCGCCTTGTAGCAAGAATGTTTCATCAATATCATGTCGGTTAAAGTTTTGAAAATCAAAGCCAGGTTGTGGTTGAAACACTACGTTATCAACATCAACACTTGCATATCCAATATCACCACGAATATACCAACCTGTTGATGCAGCTACTGGAACAACTTCCGGTGGCAAGTCATGTGTTGGTGCTGGAATTAAATCAGCTGCCTGTACCATAGCGGTAGATGCCATGAGAGCAGCAGCAACGAGAGACAATTTTTTAAAGCTGCGCATTGCAAACTTCCTTCCTGATTACCGCCATTATTGGCGTTTTCAAATTTCAATAGTCAGGAATATGAAGTATAATGGTTAAAACGTTCTTAACCGTAATTATTAAGGTTAAAAATTAAGGTTAATATTGCCAAAAGCCCAAGAAACCTCCCTAAAGGAAGCACTTACTAAAATAAATATATTTTGGGGCTGTCCCAGATAACTCAAAAATGGGTTATCAATATGGGTATGAGAAG
>CAZCUN010000008.1:0-74478 GCA_964502215.1 uncultured Rhizobiaceae bacterium
AATTGAACCAATGGGTTAAACAATATTTATCGTAGTTATCTGGGACAGCCCCATAGTTTTTTTTAAAGCTATAAAACAAACATTGAACCGCCGTTTTCGGCGGTTTTTTATTGTCTAACTTAAACTTGCTAATTATCATATTCTTGATTTAGAAGTATGGCTGAGCGAAATTTTACAAATTGGTATTGGCTTTAAGCGATGTACAATCAGGATTCTTTTTTTGGTTTGTCACAATGGGGACAGGTTGGACTTTTATGCATAAGCACGGTTTTGTTTATCTTCATGCTTTTTGTCACAAATAGACTGTTGTATCAACGTGCATTATGGGTGCGTATTGCAGGAGCATTGGTTTTATTTTGGTTATTTATATGGATGTCACCACAAGTCTATTATACCTATTATCGAGTGCTCATCCCGACCTTACCTTTACAATGGGTAATCTGGCCACCTGATAGCCCGCTTGTGGCAGTACGTTATTTATTTTTTCAAGGACCACAAAACCTTTCTGCCCATAGTCAGGGTTTACTAGGCTGGTTCCTAATGGCAGTAACGTTCCTCAAATTTCCCAAATCGAAATAGAACAATTATGCCTTTATCTGCATCATTTTAGTTTATTATGAATATTTGAAGCTAACTGTTTTTTCTAAACCAACTTAATAGACACTGTAATAATGATTTTTTAGGCGATCGTTGAATAAAAAATGGAACTGTAAATATAAAATCGAAGTCCTCAAAACCTGTTCCTTCAAAAGACATAAGCCATCTACTTGTTATTGTAACTGATATCTTCCCTTCTTCATAAGAACCAAATTCCATTTGAGTAATATCTACAGGATTATGTACACTCGCGAAATACACCGAAGCATCAATGTGACCATTATGCGGATTGGCTGGAAAACTAATTTTTTTACCTTTTAGTTTAACTGGATCATCTGGAAGAATAGATAAGTCGCTACTGTCAGCTCGAATTGGATTTTCAAACTTTAATGCAGCTTCATCAACTTCAGAAGAATCAGGCAAAGAGAAATCTGAAAATTCTATTATAAATTCTTCAAAACCGACTTTAGAACTGAACTCTGCTCGAACAGGCTTTAGTTTTTCAATAGGAAATCTCATAGCAACTTTCTTTCAAATAAGTTTCGAAAAGAAATCTATTCGACTCTAAACCAACCTACTCTGCTTAACAGCAGCCTCCACAAAGCCAGCAAACAATGGATGCGGATCAAACGGTCTTGATTTTAGTTCAGGGTGATACTGAACGCCTATAAACCATGGGTGCACGTCTTGGCTGTACTCAATTGTTTCTGGCAGCAAGCCATCAGGTGAAAGCCCCGAGAAGATAAGCCCTGCTTCTTCTAAGCGTTCTTTGTATTCGATGTTTACTTCGTAGCGGTGTCTGTGGCGCTCGGAGACTTCTGTTGAGCCGTAGGTCTCTGCTATGAGCGTACCTGCTGTTAGTGGGTGCGGGTAAGCGCCTAGGCGCATTGTGCCGCCCATGTCGCCTGCTTCTTCGCGCGTTTCTAGCTGATTCCCTTTAAGCCATTGGGTCATAAGACCAACGACTGGCTCTTTGGTGTTTTCTTCAAGCTCCGTAGACGTTGCGTCTTTGATGCCAGCTAAATTACGTGCGGCTTCAATACAGGCCATTTGCATACCAAAGCAGATGCCAAAATATGGGATTTTGTTTTCACGGGCATAGGTAACAGCTTTTATTTTACCCTCAGCACCACGTTCACCAAATCCGCCTGGCACTAGAATGCCGTCAACATCACCTAATTGTTGCGCTGAATCTTCGCCTTCAAATGTTTCAGACTCAAGCCATTTGAGATTAACCTTCACTTCATTGGCAATGCCACCATGTTGAAGCGCTTCGATGAGCGATTTATAGGCGTCTTTAAGCACTGTATATTTACCAACGATGGCAATATTCACTTCGCCCTCAGGATTATGAATTTTATGGCTGATCTCATCCCAAATTTTCATATTAGGCTTAGGGGCAGGATCAATGCCGAATGCGTCCAAGACTTCTTGGTCAAGACCTTCCTTATGATAGGTCATAGGCACATCGTAGATTGATTTTGCATCCAGCGCCTGAATAACGGCTGATGGGCGCACGTTACAAAACTGCGAAAGCTTGCGACGCTCTTCCTTAGGAATTTCGCGATCAGCGCGCACCAGAAGGATATCAGGCTGAATGCCAATTGAGCGCAGTTCTTTGACGGAGTGTTGTGTTGGCTTGGTTTTTAATTCACCTGCTGCCCAAATCCACGGCATAAGCGTTAGATGTAGATAGATACAACCACCGCGTGGCAGATCATTGCCTAATTGTCTGATGCTTTCAAAGAACGGTAGTGCTTCAATGTCGCCAACTGTGCCACCAATTTCGACCAAAACAAAATCATAGTCTTCGTTTCCATCCAGCACGAAGTTCTTGATTTCATTGGTAACATGCGGAATGACTTGCACGGTTGCGCCTAAATAATCACCCCGACGTTCTTTTGCGATAATGTCTGAATAGATACGCCCTGTGGTGATGTTATCCGACTGGTTTGCCGGCCTCCCCGTGAAGCGTTCATAGTGACCGAGATCAAGGTCGGTTTCCGCCCCATCATCCGTCACAAAGCATTCGCCATGCTGATAAGGAGACATCGTCCCCGGATCAACATTCAAATAAGGATCTAATTTACGCAGTCTAACCTTGTACCCACGAGCTTGTAACAGCGCACCAAGTGCAGCTGAAGCAAGACCTTTGCCAAGTGAGGAAACCACGCCTCCAGTGATAAAAACATAACGAGCCATGGGATTAAAGAAGTAACGATAGAATCTAGATTCGGATAGTAAAAAATTCAGCTATCCCAAAAAAAATGCCCCTGATCTTCATCAGAGGCATAAATATCGTTTTTTTCTTAGAAATTAATTGCCAGTTGGCACCTGTGGCTCATCTGATTCACCAGAACCTTGAAGATCACTACCGCCAGGAAGTTGATCTAAGATACCACCAGTACCGCCTTGCTGGTCTTGAAGAGGAAGATTATCCAAAACACCACCGCCTTCAACACCAGACAGAATACCAAGAGTAATTGATGTTACAAAAAACGCAGCTGCAAGAATTGCGGTTGTTCGGGTAAGTGCATTTGCAGCACCGCGGGCTGACATAAAGCCGCCTCCACCGCCACCGCCGCCGCCGATACCCAGAGCGCCACCTTCAGAACGCTGTAAAAGAACAACAATCACAAGCGCGATTACAATCATTAAATGGATTACAATGATTACGTTTTCCATAATATCCTCATTTTGCCATGAAGGCTTGAAATTTCAATCTTGTGGCTCTTTTACACGGTTGCGTAAGGAGTGCAAACCCTGAATTATCTACCTTATGAAATGGGTAGGCTAATTGTTATTACAAGGCTCTAAAACGCAAGCGTTAAACAAGCTCATTATAAGCTGTGCAAATGCCCATAAAATCATCTGCTTTTAAGCTAGCACCCCCGACCAATGCACCATCTACATTTAGTATGCCCATTAGTTCTTTTGCATTTGTTGCTTTAACAGAGCCACCATATAAAAGTCGCATCTTTTGACCTTCATTTCCAAATCTTGCACTCAAGTTTTCGCGTATGAAAGCGTGCGCTTCTTTAACATCATCGCTTGAAGGCACAAGGCCAGTTCCAATCGCCCAAACAGGTTCATATGCTACAACAACTTGAGAAGCTTTAGACCCCTCTGGCATAGAGCCGTCTAATTGATCTTTTAAAACGGCAAGAGTGTCGCCAGATTTGCGCTGAGCTTCAGTTTCACCAATACAAACAATTGTCAAAAGCCCTGCTCTTAATCCTGCTTCAGCCTTGGCTTTCACAGTTTCATTGCTTTCACCGTGGTCTGTGCGTCGTTCTGAGTGTCCAACGATTACAGCTGTTGCTCCTGCATCTTTAAGCATTTCAGCAGATATGTCGCCTGTGTGAGCGCCAGAAGTATTAGCATGACAATCCTCACCACCTATGGCAATGCCGCTACCAAGAGCAATGTGTGCAGCTGATAAAACTAGCGTAGCAGGCGTGCAAATCAGCATATCGATTTTAGCTTGCAGGCTCGAATCATAGCCTTTGCTCATGCCACCAATTTCATTAAGAGATTCTTTTAAGCCATTCATTTTCCAATTTCCGGCGACCAATGGTTTAATTTCAGGTGTCATAACATGCTCTCAGTTGAATTGATTTGTGCCATTTCTAACGTTTAATCCTAAAAACGCAATCGTGAGTAGCAAAACATACACATAAGCTTGAGTAGAACAGTGCGAAACGCTATATGAATCTTATAATTTAATTCAGATTTGGACGATCATTACGATGCTTAATTTACTAAGAGGTTTTTCCCGAGGTTGGACTGCTAAGATCTTAATTGGTCTTTTGATTGCAAGTTTTGCAATATGGGGTATTTCTGGCAGTATTCTATTCGGTGGCACAAGTAATGTTGTTCAAGTTGGAAGCACAACAATCACTGCTCAACAATTTCGTAATGTCTATGAAAACCAACTGAATGTTTTATCACAACAGGCAGGTAGAAGACTTACACGCCAAGAAGCTGATATTTATGGGCTACGTAATAATGTTATAGCGCTGGTAACAACAGGTGCCGTACTTGATGAAAATGCAAAGAATATGGGGCTTGGTGTTTCACAAGACGAATTAGCTAAATCCATCGCCAATGATCCTGGACTAAGAGACTTCTCAGGTAAGGTTGATCCAGAAGCTATTAAACGTACATTGCGAAATCGCGGTGTTTCTCAAGATGAGTTTGAACAACAACGCAGACGTCAGGCTGTTCGCAATCAACTTCAAGCTGGTATTAGTGATAGCATTGACATGCCAGATGTTATGAAAACTGCTATTTCAACTTTCAGGAATGAAAAGCGTATCTTTGATTATGCGGCGATTGGCGCTGAAGTGCTTGAAAAAAAGCTGGAGCCTACAAAAGAAAATATTTCTGAATATTATGAAGCTAATAAAACTAATTATATGGCTCCAGAATATCGCAAGCTAACTATTTTGACTTTACGTGCTTCTGATATCGTGAAACCGCAGGAAGTTACTGAAGATGAACTAAGAGCTGAATATGACACACGCGCCACTGGTCTTCAGTCTTCTGAGACACGCCGTGTTGAACAATTGGTTCTTAAAGATAAAACAGAAGCTGAAAGCGTTTCGAAAAAACTTTCAGAAGGCGCTTCATTCGATGATGTTTTAAAAGAACTTGGAAAAACTGTTGCAGATATTGATCTTGGGGTCGTAACAAAAAACGAATTACCAGATGCAAAAGTAAGTGAAGTTGCTTTTTCTGCGGAATTAAATAAGCCAACTGATGTTGTTGAAGGCTTGTTTGGTCCTGTTATTGTACGCGTAAGTGAAATCAACGAAGGCAAGACGACTGCTTTTGATGAGATTAAAGACCAACTAAGAAATGAAGTTGCTCTTCGCAAAGCTGGCGATGAAGTTTTCAATACGTTTGATGCCGTAGAAGACGAACGCGCTGCGGGCAGTAATCTTGTAGACTCGGCAAAGGCAGTAGATTTAAAAACACGTGTTGTTACGAATATCGATGCGCAAGGCAGAGATGAAAACGGCAACGCGATTACCGATATCCCTGTATTGCCTCAGCTTCTACAAGTAGCCTTTGACACGCAACCTGGTGATGACACTAGAGAGCTTCCTGTCGGTGACGATGGTTTTCTTTGGTATGAAGTAGAAGACATCACACCTACTCGCCAAAAAGAGCTTGCAGAGGTTGAAACTGATATTAGCGATGCTTGGATCGTGCAAGAAACCAATAAGCTTGTTACGCAAAAGGCAGATGAAATTGCTGAACGTATCCGTAAAGGTGAAGAGATGAATGTTGTATTGGCTGACGCATTACCAGCAGATTCTATTGGTTCAGCTATTAAGTTTGCAACAACAGAAGCATTGGCACGCAATGGCAATGAACCAAAAATTGGTAACGCTGCAATTTTAGCTGGATTTAACGGTGTTAAAGACGAGGTAAAAACGGCACAATCTACCGATGGCAATGTGATTATATTACGTATTGCAGATATTCAAAATCCTGAAGACACAAAGATTACAGATGAAGATGTTGAGCAGCTAAACATTACGGCGGCCGATGATATTTTAAATCAAATTGTGCAGGACATGCAAACTCGAGTTGATGTTTCTATTAATCCTGCAGGTATAGAAGCTGCATTCAATCCCTATGGTGGACATGGTGGCCAGTAACATCTAAGAACAATATAAGTTAAAATACTAAATTGTTTGAGGGTTTTTATGCAGGATTTAAAGGAAGCAATTAGCATTCTTGCTGATGGTAATACGCTTAGCCGCGCAGATACAAAAGCTGCTTTTAATATCATCATGGCTGGTGAGGCTACTGACGCGCAAATAGGTGCGGTACTTATGGCCATGCGCGTTCGTGGTGAAACCGAAGATGAGTTTGCAGGTGCAATTGATGCTATGCGTGCTGTGATGTTGCCTGTTGATGCGCCTGATGACGCAATCGACATCGTAGGTACTGGCGGTGATGCTAAAGGCTCATATAACATTTCAACATGCACATCGATCGTAACAGCGGCTTGTGGTGTTAATGTTGCAAAGCATGGGAACCGGTCGCTTTCATCTAAATCAGGCGCTTCTGATTGCTTAACTGCACTTGGCGTTAACATTGAACTTTCACCCGGACAAATAAGTGATTGTATTGAAGATGCTGGTATCGGATTTATGTTTGCACCCGCACATCACGCTGCTGTTCGCCATGTTGGTCCAGCGCGTGTTGAACTTGCAACGCGAACAATCTTCAATCTACTTGGCCCAATGTGCAATCCTGCCAGTGTTAAACGCCAGTTATTAGGTGTTTTTGCACCACAGTGGGTTTTAACCGCAGCAAAAGTTGCGCAAAAACTTGGCAATGAAAAAACATGGGTCGTGCATGGACAAGGGTTTGATGAAGTTACCATTACAGGCTCAACACAAGTTGCCGAATTGCTGGATGGTGAGATAAAAACATTTGAGATAAATCCTTCGGACTTTGGGTTTGATATTGCAAGCGAAGCCGATATTGCAGGTGGCGATGCAACTGAAAATGCAAAAGCTTTACGCGAAGTATTGGATGGTAAACCTTCCGCTTATAGAAATATGGTCATCATGAATACTGCTTGCTCGCTTGTTGTTGCTGATAAAGCCGAAAACCTCCAAGACGGCGCTTTACAAGCCACAACCGTTCTGGATAACGGCGCAGCAATGGCAACTCTTGATCGCTTGGTTGAAGTTTCTAATCAAGGTAAAGCGTAATGGCTGATATCTTAAAAAAGATTGAGCTTTATAAGCGTGAAGAGATTATTGCGGCAAAATCAAAAACATCACTTGATGATTTGAAAGCAATGATTGCGGATATGTCTGCGCCTCGTGGATTTTATAGCGCACTTCAATCCAAGCTGAATGCTGGTGAATATGCTTTGATTGCAGAAATTAAAAAAGCCAGCCCTTCAAAAGGTTTAATCCGCGAAGACTTTAATCCACCGGAACTTGCAAAAGCTTATGAACAAGGTGGCGCTGCGTGTCTTTCAATTTTAACCGACACACCTAGCTTTCAAGGTGCTCCAGAATTTTTAACTGAAGCGCGTAATGCGGTTTCACTTCCAGCAATCCGCAAAGATTTTTTATATGAACCGTATCAGGTTTATGAAGCGCGCGCTTGGGGGGGCGATTGTATCTTAGTCATCATGGCTTCTGTTACGGATGAAGAGGCAATCGCTCTTGAAAACACTGCTTTTGAACTTGGCATGGATGTTCTTGTGGAAGTGCATAACGAAGAAGAATTAGAACGCGCTTTGAAACATATGAATTCTGCTCTATTGGGCATCAATAATCGTAACCTCAAGACATTCGATGTTTCGCTTGAAACAAGTGAACGGCTTTCAAAGCTTGTCCCTAGAAATAAACTATTGATAGGTGAAAGCGGTATTTTCACACCTTATGATTTAACCAGACTTGCGCAATCAAACATCAAAACATTCTTGATCGGCGAAAGTTTAATGCGTCAAGATGATGTGGCAAAAGCTACAAAAGATCTTCTAACCAAACAGGCTGCATAATGGCTGAACTCACACACATTGGCAGTACTGGCGAAGCGCATATGGTTGATGTGGGCGAGAAAGCTTCAACCTCACGTGAAGCAACTGCTATTGGCCATGTGAAAATGAAAGCTGAAACTTTAAAGCTTGTTATTGAAGGCAACGCCAAGAAAGGCGACGTTCTTGCAACAGCCCGCATAGCTGGCATTATGGCCGCTAAAAAAACCTCTGATCTAATTCCCCTTTGTCATCCGATTGGCCTTACTAAAGTTACAGTTGAAATTGAACCTGACGAAAGCCTGCCTGGCTTACGTGTAAGTGCAATGGCAGGCGTTGCGGGACAAACAGGTGTCGAGATGGAAGCGCTTACCGCCTGCTCTGTTAGTTGTCTCACCATCTACGACATGGTGAAAGCGGTTGATCGCGGAATGGAAATTTCTGGTATTGTTTTGCAAGAGAAAAAAGGCGGCAAATCAGGGCATTGGAAGCGAGATGGCTAATGTCTCTTAATGCGCTTATACCCGCGGATGAAGCTCTCGAGATTGTTTTATCTGATGTAACTCCTATAGGACATGAATCTCTCACATTAAGACAAGCAGCTAACAAAACGCTTGCGACTGATCTTGTATCTTTAAGAACACACCCCCCCTTTGATGCATCTGCGATGGATGGTTACGCCGTTTTGCAATCTGATGTAACGACCCTACCCGCAACGCTTAATGTCATTGGTGAATCCAAAGCTGGAACGCCTTTTGATATGCTTGTTAAACAAGGCGAAGCGGTTCGTATTTTTACTGGTGCAGTTGTGCCACAAGGTGCAGATACGATTATCATTCAAGAAAATACGAATATGAGTGATGGTAGCGTTGAAGTTTTGACAGGCTGTCCAAAGGGGAAATTTATCCGTAATGCAGGGTTGGATTTTTCAAATGGCGATACTTTGCTTAAAGCAGGCGAGCAACTTACACCTTACCGTTTAGCGCTTGCAGCTTCTATGAATCACGCGCGCGTTTCTGTCTATAAAGAAGCAAAAGTTGCACTTATATCAACGGGTGATGAGTTGGTAATGCCTGGAGAAGCAACGCAACCAGGGCAAATTATTGCTTCAAATACATTTGGCATTGCAGCAAGTATTGAAAATTGTGGCGCTGAGGTTTTTGACCTTGGTATCGCAGGCGATACACGTGATGCGCTTAGAGCCAAAATAATAGAAGCAATTACCGTTGGCTCTGATGTTATCGTTACAACTGGCGGCGCCTCAGTTGGTGATCATGATTTAGTATTACCAGTCGCACAAGAAATTGGCTTTGAATTTGAAATTACAAAAATTGCTATGCGGCCCGGAAAACCATTTTTGTTTGGTCGCTTTAAACATAAAGGCAAAACTATTTATCTAACTGGTCTTGCTGGCAATCCAGTTTCATCACTGGTTGCTTTTAATGTTTTTGTGAAACCACTCTTGCAAAAATTATCAGGCCAAAACGCAAGTGCTTTACATCGCGTTCCAGCAATACTGGGTTGTGACTTGGCAGCAAATGATGAACGCGCTGAATATATGCGCGCAACGCTTAGTATATCTAAAGATGGACAACGTGTTGCATCCCCATTTAACAAACAAGATTCATCCATGCTTGCAAATTTAGTAAGAGCAGACTGTCTAGTATATCGAGCCGTTAAAGCACCTGTCGCGAATAAAGGTGATGCCTGTGAAGTTGTGCTTATTAGTTAATAATGCGCTTTTTGATTGCAGCTCTAAACGCTTGTTTGTTCTTATTGAACTGCTTTAGTGCTCTTTCTTTATTACGCGCAAAAGTGTTCTTTTTTGTAAGTTTTACAACCTTCTGAGTTTTAACTTTTCTCTTCTTCTTTCCTGCAACCTGCGAAACAACAATACGCTTTTTAACTTTAGCGCGAATTGGATTTTTACGATCTTTAAGCGCCTGCTTTGATACACTCTTTTTCTTGACCTTTTTAACGCTTTTGACTTTTTTGATTTTAGTTTTTTGCTTTTTTGTAACAGTCTTACGAAGTTCCCAGTTTTCTGGTTTTGACTTTGCTTTTGCCTTTTGTGTTGTATTGGCTGCTACAACTATTGGTTTCACAGTCGTTTTTTCTGGTTCTGCACTTGATACTAAGACAGGAGCGACAGGATCTTTACCACCACGACCGCGTATATGAACAACCTTGTAACCAGCTTTATGCATACGAGTTAAAAGTTGATCTAAACCACGCGCAGTGACTTTTTGGATATCATGCATCAATATGATACCCTTGCCCTTGCGGTTAAGTTCAGTCATGACGCGGTTTGCCATCGAATTTGGATTGGAAAACTTATAATCAAGGCTGTCTACATCAATTGCAAAGACACCATATCCTAAACGATTTAAATGCTGATTTACGGTACGGTTTTCTGACAAATATGGAAAACGGAAAAATGGAGCAACATCGCGACCAACTGAACTTTCAATTGCTTTAATGCTTCGATTTACATCTGCAATTGCTTGTTTACCACCTACTCTTCCTAGGTTTTTATGGCTGTAGCTGTGTATGCCAACCGTGTGACCTTTGTTTGCTACTTTTCTTGCTAGCGATGGATGGTTTTTTGCCATCGTTCCAACCATGAAGAACGTAGCTTTTGCGCAATGTTTATCCAGCGTATGTAAAATTTTTGGAGTAATGCTTGGTATAGGTCCATCATCAAAGGTTAGGACAACTTCTTTATGTTTAAGAAATTGTTGCGCACCGCCATGAGAGTTTCCATAACGCTTTCCACCAGCAGTGTTTAAACTGACTGTTCTATGTGTACCAATACCCTGCCCACCACGACACGAAGCAGAATGAGCTTCATTGACTGAATGGCTTGTATTGATACCAACTGCTGTCAAAGCAATAATTGAACAGGCTTTCAATGTGGCTAAAATGGAATTACGCATTACTATCTCCAAACTACTGGAGATAAATTGTCATGCATCAATTACTAAATAGACTAATGAATTCAGATAGTTTTGAGTATGGTTAACAAAGCACAAACGCCATACTCATTTGTTTACCAATTTAAAACTGGGCATTAATTGAAAATTTACACTTGCGGAACATAGTGAGAACATGTAGATAATGTTCTACATTTGTTTCACTGATGATTCTTGATCAATTATTTTGATAGAAAAATAATTTTCAAGTAATCGTATGAAAGGTTGACCTAATGCTTACAAAAAAACAGCAACTTTTATTGCAATTTATACACGAACGTTTGCAAGCTGAAGGTGTTCCGCCCTCT
Organism: uncultured Rhizobiaceae bacterium; assembly: GCA_964502215.1. Taxonomy (GTDB): domain Bacteria; phylum Pseudomonadota; class Alphaproteobacteria; order Rhizobiales; family Rhizobiaceae; genus JAALLB01. The sequence goes on from CAZCUN010000008.1 coordinate 11,394, forward strand.
TTTGACGAAATGAAAGATGCCTTAGATTTAAAGTCTAAGTCTGGTATTCACCGTTTGATAACAGCCCTTGAAGAACGTGGCTTTATTAAGCGTTTGCCAAACCGTGCACGCGCCTTGGAAGTTATCAAAATGCCTGAAGCTTGGGCAACCCCTGAAGAGCCAATTGGTACATCAAGTGTTATACAAGCTGATTTTGGTTCAAACCGGGGTGGCTCAGGCTCAAATTCCACTAATAATGTGACGCCTTTTCCCAATGCTCAAACTGCAAACGATGACACACCTTCTGGTTTTAGTGTTCCTGTTATGGGCAAAATTGCGGCTGGTGTTCCAATTGCAGCTATTCAAGATATCACGCACTCTGTAACAGTTTCTCCTGATATGATTGGGAATGGTGAGCATTATGCTCTTACAGTTGAGGGCGACTCTATGATTGAAGCTGGTATTCTTGATGGTGACACTGTGATTATTCGCCACGCAGCAACAGCTCGTGGTGGTGAGATCGTTGTTGCGCTAGTTGATGATGAAGAAGCTACGCTTAAAACATTTAGAAAAAATGGAAATGAAATAGCACTTGAAGCTGCAAATCCTGCACATCCCACCCGTACATTTACATCTGATCGGATAAAAGTTCAGGGTAAATTAGTCGGGCTTGTTCGCCAGTATCATTAAAATAAGTTTGAATCATCTGGATGTTTAACATGGCGATGCCAAGGTCTTGAGGCTTCTGGCAGGGCTTTTTTCACTGTAATTTTTGCAAGGGCTTTAGATTTGGTTTTTTTAATTTCATTATTTGCGTTTTGTTTTACTGTATTAATATATAACGCATGCGTTCCAAAACGCTCAAAATCATAACGTTTTAAAACAAAGCTTGGAGTGCGGTTTTTACAATTTACCCACCATAGTCTTGGGGCAATTAAAATATCAGATCTTTGACAGGATGATTGCAATAAATCTGGGTTATAAACTACGTGTAGTATTTGGCTAGTTGGTAACACAACAATACAACGTTCTCGATTACACTGGTCTTTGTTTAGATTAAGCTTCTCAGCTTTCCCACCTGACCAAGCCTTCAACCAAATACCTTGTACAAATTTACTTCCTCTTGGATATAAGAGTCCGAGTTTTTCCCGTTCAGTTTTGATTGCAATTGCACGACCGTTTTCTGAAATAATGACATCTGGTATTTTTGTATTTTGAAAGGCAAATGGCAAAGCCAATAAGGGTAATATTGAAATGTAACGAAGCTTAGTTTTAAACATACATATCGTTATCAAAAATATTGCAAAAAGAAATATAGCGCTTAATTTTAATAAACCAGTATTACCATTCGGTGAAATGCTTTCTACCCAACGAGAAATACCAACTACCCATTCAATTCCATAAGACACAGAGATTAGTGGTATAAATTCCAAACCGTATGGCATAAGCAAAATTGAGAATAAGACGAATGGCATAATGACAATGCTAACAACTGGCATCGCAATCAAGTTTGCAAGTAATCCCAATGGTGCGACTTGATGAAAATGCCAAGCAGAAATAAAAGCAGTTGCAGTTCCCGCAATCAAACTTGTTACAGCAATGCCGCCAAAATAAACAAAGATACTTGAGCTAAAAACAGCAAAGGGATTTGTTTTAATTGGTATAAATTGTGTATCAGATTTTAACTTTCGCCTCTTGTTTATTGCCTCATAGCCTGCAACCAAAGCTGTTACGGCTGCAAATGACATTTGAAACCCTGGCGATAAAAGACTTTGTGGATTAAGACATAAAATTATAACAGCTGAAATCGCAACGCTTCTCATTGTTATCGCACGACGATCCATTAAGACGGCAAGTAACATAACACAAATCATGACCCAAGCACGTTGCGTTGCTATGCCAGCACCTGACAACATTAAATAGGTTGTTGCACTGATGAAACCTGCTGCTACAGACCATTTCTTGATTGGATAACGCAATGCGATGGTGGATATATTTACCAGTAAAAACCTTATTCCCCATATAACTGTTAATGTTACGAGTGCCATATGAAGACCAGATATTGCTAGGATATGTGCAAGCCCTGTCTTACGTAAACTTTCTTGAATATCTTCAGGAATATAAGTCTTATTACCTGTCACCAATGCAACAGCAATTTTTCCTGTGTTATTTGGCATAGAGTTTAACAATCGCTGCTCAACACTTAGACGCATTTTATTCACTTGAATTGTAAACTTTTCACCAAGACTGGGGGCGATATTTATAGTCCCCTTAGATGGTTTCCCCATAAAAAAACCACTCCCACCCATGCCCTTATGCCAAGCAAAAAATGAAAAATCATACCCATTAGGATAAACAGGTCCAGACACGGGCTGAAGGCGTGCTAATCCCTTAATGCTTTCTCCCGGCAAGAATGCTTGATGCTTAGCTATAGAAGATAATCTAATGCGCTTTGGCAATTCTTGTTTTACGATTTCACCTAATTTTGTAGGTCTAACAAGATAGCGCAACGCCCCTCTTCTACTTCGGTCGACACCTAAAACTAATCCTTCAAGGTCTACCGTTATTTGTCGTTCAAGCATAGGCGTTTGATGGTTCAATGTTGCTAATTGAGCAACCAGCATACCCGTTACAACCATTGTAATAGATGTAAGACTAAGAGATAAAAAACTTTGCGTTGCCAATCGCCAAATACAAACAGCGAGTACTGTAACAGTAAGGATAAGTGCCAAAAGTGAAGGTTCTGCTGGAATGCTAAAATAAATAAGAATACCGAACCCAAGAAAAACAGGCAGCAAATTAACACTCAAACCCGTTTCAAGCTCATGGTTTATTTGGCTAGAAATTGTATCTTTAAAATCAAGAATACTGTTCGAAAAAATATAACGATAGCGGCTTATAGGCGAATAGGATTGCTTAGCAGGAAGTTGACCTTCTCCTTGCCTAAACCATATTTTTTGCTTCAGATGCCGTGACGTCTCTTCTTCATTCTTTTTCTGGACGCCTGGCATTTGTTCATTCGCCAAACCAGACCCTGCTTTATCTACTTGTCTCTTTTACTCATTGTGTTAAATGAGCAATACCTTCATCAAATAGATAAATTGAGCTAACTGCAAGTTTATCACGTGGTTCATTAAGCGAGTACTATACCTATGACGAAAGCTGTCGTTACAAGATTTGCCCCATCTCCTACTGGATACTTACATATTGGCGGTGCGAGAACTGCACTGTTTAATTGGCTTTATGCGAAAGCCAATAATGGCAAAATGCTATTGCGCATTGAAGACACAGATCGCAAACGCTCGAGTGATGATGCTATCGTAGCTATAAAAGACGGCCTTTCTTGGCTAGGTCTTAATTGGGATGGCGATGCTATTTCACAATATGCAAGAGCAGATCGCCACCGTGCCATAGCCCATGAAATGGTCGAGAATGGTTCAGCCTATAAATGCTATTGCACACCTGAAGAAATTGCTGTTATGCGCGAAAAAGCACAAGCTGCTGGTTTGCCAACGCATTATGATGGTACTTGGCGCAACCGTGACACAAATTTAGCTCCTAAAGACGCACCATATGTAATTCGTTTAAGAGCACCAATAGATGGGGAGACGATTGTTGACGATCAAGTTCAAGGCGTTGTGAAGTTTCCTAACAAAGACTTGGATGATTTAATTTTACTGCGCTCAGACGGCAACCCAACTTACATGCTCGCTGTCGTAGTTGATGATCATGATATGGAAGTAACACATATTATTCGCGGTGATGATCATCTGATTAATGCAGCGCGCCAAACACTAATTTTCAAGGGCATGAATTGGGATGTTCCGACCATGGCGCATATTCCGCTCATACATGGTGCCGATGGTGCAAAACTCTCTAAGCGCCATGGCGCAACCGGTGCAGAGAAATACCGTGAAATGGGCTACCTTCCCGCAGCACTTCGCAACTATCTTGTAAAACTTGGATGGTCACATGGGGATGATGAAATTATATCAACGGAACAAATGATTGAATGGTTTGGTTTTTCTGGCATGAACAAAGCGGCTGCACGATTTGATTTCACAAAACTTGAAGCAATAAATGCACAATACATACGTGAAACCGATGATGAAGAGCTTATTGAATACTTTAAAAATATTGCTGATGAAATTGATGGTGGAAAGTTTATAGTTGATAATTTAAATGAACAAACAAGTGCCATGTTATTAAAAGCAATGCCAGCGTTGAAAGAACGCTCAAAAACCATAGTAGCTCTGGCGCAAAGTGCAGCATTTATATTTGAAAAACTACCTTTGCCCATGGAAGAAAAAGCGGCGGCTCTTTTAGACGAAGATGGAATTTTAGTTGTAAAAAATATTTTGCCAAAATTTCAAAAACTGGAAAATTGGTCTGCAGAAACCGTAGAAGCTTGCATTCGCAATTATGCAGAAGAATATGATTTAAAGCTTGGTAAGGTTGCGCAACCAATTCGCGCTGCACTAACAGGAAAAGCTACTTCACCGGGTGCTTTTGATGTTTTACAAATCTTAGGACAAAAAGAGACTTTGTCTAGACTGACAAGCATTACAAAAATCTAAATGAACAATAAAATTTCGCCTATTTGTGACCAAGGTCGTACTTGTATCATGCGGATAAATAATATAGCTAATACTTACAAAATGCATCCCTCCCTGGCGGCATAGATTTAAAAACAAGCAACTTAATGTTTGAAGAAATATATTCTTCGACCGCGAGCCTTAGGTTATCAAAAAGTGATATTAAGGCTTTGCACAAAGATAAGCTGCAATTTGAAAGGACAGAAAATGGCAAACGACAAGGCAACTCTGAACATTGGAGATAAAAGCTGGGATTTTTCTGTTCGTCAGGCAAGTGTTGGCCCTGATATCATTGATATTGGTTCACTTTATAAAGAAACAGGCGCTTTTACTTTTGACCCTGGTTTCACATCAACAGCTTCTTGTGAAAGTGACATTACATTCATTGATGGTGATAAAGGTATTCTTCTTCACCGCGGTTACGCAATAGATGAGTTAGCCGACAAAGGTGACTTTCTTGAAACTTGCTACCTACTTTTATACGGTGAATTGCCAAATAAGGCTGAAGGCGATGCATTTCGCAATCGCATAACGATGCATACTATGGTGCATGAACAAATGAACCGTTTTTATACGGGGTTTCGTCGTGATGCACACCCAATGGCTATTATGTGTGGTGTTGTTGGCGCTCTATCTGCATTTTACCACGATTCAACCGATATTTCAGATGAAAAACAACGTATGATCGCTTCTATGCGTATGATTGCCAAAATGCCAACTCTTGCGGCTATGGCGCATAAATATCATATTGGTCAACCTTTCGTGCAGCCGCGTAATGATCTTGATTACTCATCAAACTTTTTGCGCATGTGCTTTGCTGTTCCTACAGAAGAATACAAAATTAATCCTGTGTTGGCTCGTGCAATGGATAAAATCTTTACACTTCATGCAGATCATGAACAAAACGCTTCCACATCAACTGTTCGTCTTGCAGGATCATCTGGTGCAAATCCATTTGCCTGTATTGCCGCTGGCATTGCTTGCCTCTGGGGGCCAGCTCACGGTGGCGCAAACGAAGCAGCATTAAATATGCTACAGGAAATTGGTACCGTAGATCGCATCCCTGAATATGTAAAAAGAGCAAAAGACAAACAAGATCCATTCCGTCTTATGGGCTTTGGACACCGCGTTTACAAAAATTATGATCCTCGCGCTAAAATTATGCAACAAACTACGCATGAAGTATTAGCTGAGCTTGGCATCAAAGATGATCCAACTTTAGAAGTTGCAATGGAGCTTGAGCGTATTGCACTGACTGATGAATATTTTGTAGAGAAAAAACTTTATCCAAACATAGATTTTTACTCAGGCATTACACTTCGTGCTCTTGGTTTCCCAACGAATATGTTCACAGTGTTATTCGCGCTTGCGAGAACTGTTGGCTGGATCGCGCAATGGAAAGAAATGATTGAGGATCCAAAACAGAAAATCGGGCGTCCACGCCAGCTTTATACTGGACCTACAGCGAGACCTTATGTCGATCTAAAACAACGTTAAGTTTCTTATCTTGTAAAACTTTAAAGGCTAGCTTTTTGCTAGCCTTTTTTTATTTAGCAGCTACTTCAATTATTTTCTGAGCAGCTAGTATCGCGCCTGACTTTTCCTGACTCAACTTTTCAACGATTGTTTCAAAACCTTTAAGTTGAACATTACGTTCTTCACCAGGCAACATTAAACGCTCTAACATGCGAGCTAGATGTTCTGGGTGAGTATTTTCATTTAATTTTTCTGGAACTACAGGATAGTCTGCAATTAAATTTGGAAGCGCTGTAGTCCAAGCAGTAATCAAATGGCGTATCTGCATCATTACGCGATCAAGCTTATAAATCGAAATCATAGGTACTTTATATAAAGCAAGTTCTAAAATAACAGTTCCTGAAGTTGCTAAGGCTAAGTCTGCCTCTTTAAAAGCTTCCTTTTTTGCAAGCTCACCCGTTACAAGCTTTGGCTTAATATTCCAGCTTTTAACATCGTCGCTTATTTCTTTTTTAAGTTTATCAACTGCTGGTAAGGTAAGAGAAAATTTATTGCCTCGATTATGCAAAATTTCAATTGTTTCTTTTATTATGGGAAGCATTAGCTTCAATTCACCACGCCTTGAACCTGGAAGTATTAAAAGCCTAGGCAAATCCGCACATTTCTCTTTGGTTTTTATATCAATTTCAGGGATTTCAGCTGCTAATGGATGTCCAACATATGTTGCATCAGGGCCACCTAATTCCTTCAACAAATCAGGTTCAAACGGTAAAATTGCCATAACATGATCGATGTAAGATTTGATTTTTTTAGCTCGTCCCGGCCGCCATGCCCAAACACTGGGTGCAACATATTTTATAATTTTTACTTGCGGCAGTTTCTTTCTAACTTTCTTAGCAACCCTGTATGAAAATTCAGGGCTATCAATAAGCAATAAAACATCAGGTTTCTTATCAATTATATCATTAACGGTTTGCCTAATTCGCCTCAAAAGACTTGGTAATTTTTTAGCAACAGCAGAAATTCCCATAACTGAAAGTTCTGAAATATCAAATAGAGTATTTACGCCTTTGGCTTGCATTTTTGTTCCTGCAAGCCCCATAGCCTCTACAGATTGAGATTGCTTCTCAAACGCACTTAACAGCTTGTCACCAAGCGCATCACCAGACTCTTCCCCGACAACAAAATAAACTCGTAAAGGCTTTGTTTTTACCATCAAGTCTGCCTTGCAAAGTCTGGTTCAAGCCCATAAACAAAAACTCCAGCGGCTTTTGCCTTAGCCAAGGTTTTTTCTTTTTCTAAGAGGAACGAATGCCCAGCCTCAATTGCTATGCCTTTTAAGCCAGCTTCAACAATCCTATCGATTGTGTTTGGCCCTATAGATGGCAGGTCTGCACGTATATCCTGATCTGGTTTCATGGTTTTAACCAAAACTCCATGCTTGCCATGTTCATAGAGCTTACCTGAAGCGCGCATGCTTGCAATTCTTTCAAGCATACCATCCGTACCCTCAATCCCTTCAACGGCAATCACACGCCCACCGATAGCAACAGCAGCCTGCCCTATATCGAGATCTCCTAATACTTTACAAGCTTCAAAGGCTTGATGAATATTGACCATAGCCTTTTTTGTAGGTTGTTTTCCAAAAATCATTCCTGAAGGTGTCAACAATCCTGGCATCACTTTATGAGCACCCACAACTTCAACTCCATGTTGATCAAACAATTTAATAAGACCTTTAAATAACGAGTTATCGCCGCCAACCATAAAGGCCATGACTTTTGAAAATGATATTACACCACCCAAATCCATATCGCGAATTCTTAGTGAAGGCCGCGTTACACCACCTGCAAAAACAATCTGCTTTATGTTATTACTTTTAAGGTACTTAAAGAATTTACCCAACTTTCCCCAGATGAAGACCTGATGATTATAATCTTCAATCCACGGCTCCATTTCACCTTTTATTCCTACGATAAATGGTGAATGTCCTTGTGATTTTAGGTGATGGGCTAGCTCGCGAGGCAAGCTTCCTCTACCTGCAAAAATGCCAACATTTCCAATAACTTTAAACTTGTTATCATCCATGCCTTCGGCGCCTAGCTATCCCGATCTAGCCTTGGTGTGCAAAGCGCCCGTCCATCAGCAGCATTTATAAAATCTAAAATTGCTTTAACAATCTCATCGTCGCCCAATTCCTCTTGCACCGACTTGACAGCATCTACTATTGCTTTTTCGCCTGAAAATAGAACTTTAAAAGCTTTACGACATTTGTGAATGCTATCTCGCTCAACACCAGATCTCTTCATGCCGATTAGATTAAGTCCACCTAAATACGCTCGGTTACCTAATGCCATACCATAAGGAATAATATCATTTTCAACACCTGCAAGCCCGCCTACAAAAGCGTTGTTACCAATACGGCAGAACTGATGAACCGCAGAGCCACCACCCATAATAACATTGTTACCAACTTTACAGTGCCCCGCCACTAAAACACCATTTGAAAAAATTACATTATTACCAATCCGACAATCGTGTGCTACATGCGAGTTTGCAAGAAAGAAGCAATTATTACCAATAGTGGTTTTAGAATCATCTCCTTCCGTTCCTGGGTTGATTGTAACCCCTTCCCGAATTGTGCAATTTTCTCCAATTGTTAGAGAGTTAGCCTCACCGTGAAATTTCAAGTCTTGCGGTTCATGCCCAATAGACGCAAAAGGAAATATTTTTGCATTTGCAGCAATTGTTGTATTGCCTGAAATTGAAACATGAGAATGCAAAATAGTGTTTGCACCTAACTTTACATCTGGCCCGATATGGCAAAATGGCCCAATCGTTGCGCTTTCACCAATATCAGCACCATCTTCTATAACAGCACTTGAATGAATATTTGACCCCATTACGTTCTATCTTCCGGACTAACCATCATTGCACCAATTTCTGCTTCTGCCGCTTTTTCAACACCAACATAAGCCTCACAATGGTACTTAAAAATATTTCCACGTTGTTTTTTCTTAGAGACACGTAACTCCAATACATCGCCAGGAACGACAGGACGTCTAAATTTAGCTCCATCAATTGTCATGAAGTATACAAGCTTACGTTCACCCTCAGAGTTTTGCTTTGCACAAATTGCACCAGCAGTTTGTGCCATTGCTTCGACAATCAACACGCCTGGCATAATCGGATCATTTGGGAAATGTCCTGCAAAATGAGGTTCATTAAAAGTTACATTTTTTATACCAATAGCTGACATATCCGAATTCACATCGATAATGCGATCTATCAACAAAAAGGGATAGCGATGCGGTAGAAGCTTGAAAAGCTCTTTGATTTGAATCAAGCCTAAATTTTCTTCGCTCATAAAAGTTAGCCTTTCTTATTTTTTCTATCGCGTTTATCTGCAAGCATAATTTTAGCGGCTTGGCGCATCCATTTTGATGCGGCTATGGCTGGATAGCCCATTACTTTTTCGCCAGGAGCAACATCACCATGTACACCAGAGCCGCCACCAACTTGCGCACCATCACCAATCTTTGTATGGCCAACAATACCTGCTTGACCTGCGACAACAACGTAATCGCCTAATGTAGCGCTACCTGAAATCCCTACAAGACCAACAATAACACAATGCCTACCAATTGTTGCATTGTGTCCGATTTGGACAAGGTTATCGATCTTTGAGCCTTCACCTATAACGGTATCGCGATTTGCGCCACGGTCAACCGTTGAATTTGCACCTATTTCTACTTTATCTTGAATAATAACTCGTCCAATTTGCGGTACTTTATGGTGACCGCCTGCGCCCATGGCAAAACCGAAACCATCTTGCCCAATTTGTACGCCATTATGAATAATTACATTATCGCCAACATATGCATTTACCACGGTTGCATTTGAACCAACGGTTGTATTTCTACCAATTTGAACATCAGAGCCAATCACAGCATTCGATAAAATCACACTGCCAGCACCAATTGATGCGCGTGCTCCAATTACTGCGCCTGCTTCAATTGTAACATTATCTTCTATTGAAGCATTTTTACCAATGATGGCATTATCAGACAGCCCTTCTTCACCCAATATGGGCTGAGGACGCATTGCTGTTGGGTATAAAAGTGTAATGGCCTGACCATACGCTTTATAAGGTGTAGGATGAACAAGACCAACAATATGACTAGGGAGTTGGTCAATATGCTTTTCAGAGCAGAAAACTGCACTTGCATTAGTATCTGATAAATATTTTAGATACTTAGGATTATCGATAAATGAAATTTGGCCAGTTGTAGCATTCTCAATTGGAGAAGCACCGTTAATCATTTTATCTTGCGCGTTATCACCATTATGAATGGTTGCTTCGCATGCATGACCAATATCTTCTATTGAAATAGAAGTGGGTTTAAAAAACATAATTAATCCCACCCCTCACACTATGACTAAACTGGGTTTTATTTGACAATCAAAATTGAACTAGAATGCGGTGCTAACACCAAAATTAAATTCTTCGATATCGTCAAATTCCTCTTCAGCAATCGGTATCGCATAATCAACGCGAAGTGGACCAAATGGTGATGCCCATAAAACACTTGCACCAACAGAAGCACGAATTGAGTCACTATCAATTTGGTCTATTTGTGCCGCAGATAAACCAGTATTATTATTGGCGCCCACGTTAGCATCAACAATTTTAGAGATTGCCGGATCACCAACATTATACAATTGACCAGCATCAGCAAAGAACGCACCACGTAAACCTGCTGAACGAGGAACGAATGGTAGTGGGAAGATCACTTCTGCGGTAGCATTCCAGAATGTACGTCCACCTAATGGATCGCCCGTGATTGGATCACGTGGACCAAAACCAAATGAATCGAAGCCACGAACAATGTTTTGGCGTGCTTGGAAATTATCAAGTGTTCTAAAGTTAGTATTGTTATCTTCACCAAACACCTCAACATGGCCACCACGCAAGCGTCCGAATAAGATGATATCCTCTTCTTCAGCTAGAGTGTGATAAGCAGCAACCGAAGCCTCTGTAGACAGATAATTTGCGTCGCCACCCAATCCAAAATACGTCTGCGAAAATGTTGCACGGATACCTTCACGTGGCTGTCTTTGGTTATCAAATGTGTTGTATACAAAAGCGTAACCCACGCCAGATGAAATAAAGTCACCCTGAGTTGCATCAACACTGTCTACGAGCGCAGCAGAAAGTTCGCCAACGCGGTTGCCTTGCTCGCCATCTGTGTTTGGATCATCAATAGGTGTTTCAATAACAGCAGGCGATGGATCAAGTAAAAGGTTCGATATGACCGTATTGCTACTTCTATACGTATAAAAAACACTCGAATTTAAATTCTCAGTTAAAGGCAAACCAAATGTGACTGTGGCACTGTCCGTATCGACCGAATATTGACGTTCGTCAGTTGCATCAGTTCTGGTTGACTGAAGACCAATGCCTGCAGATACGCGTGAACCAAGAAAATATGGTTCTGTGAAATTAAACCCATATTGATCATCATCATCTGAACCGCGGTAACTAGCACGAATAAATTGTCCGCGCCCTAAGAAGTTTCTTTCAGTAAACGACACATCACCCGATGCGCCACCACTAGAAGAGAAGCCACCAGAAACAGCGAAATCACCAGTAGATCTTTCTTGTACGTTGACAATCAAGATAATGCGGTCAGCTGACGAACCCGGGCGTGTTGATACATTAACAGCATCAAAGAAGCCAAGACCTTGAATTCTATCACGCGTTTTTTGAACCAAAACACGATTGTATGCATCGCCTTCAGAAATTTCAAACTCACGACGAATTACATAGTCACGAGTACGGTCGTTACCAATAATGCGAATATCTTCAATAAAGACACGGGCGCCTTCATCAATCAGGTATGTAACGTCAATTGTGTTTGTTTCAAAATTACGGTTACCGCGTGGTACAACTTCAACAAAAGCAAAACCTTCTTCAGCAACACGTTCTGTGATTGAAACTACAGTGTCTTCTACGTTTCTAGCGTTATAAAAATCACCGTTACGCGTCTCAATTAAACGGTCTAGATCAACATTCTCAATACCATTTATAGAACTTTCGATTGCAACATTACCAAATGTGTAACGAACACCTTCTTCCATAGTAATTGTAACGTTATATTCATTTTCTTCATCATCAAGCACAGCTTGAGTTGATATAACTTGAAAGTCTGCAAACCCTTTGTTTTGGTAAAAGCGTCTAAGTAATTCTTCATCTGAATTAAGGCGATTAGGGTCGTAAATATCTGACGTTTGAAGGAAACCAAGAAGGCCAGTTTCTTTTGTTGTAATGAGATCTGCTAAACGGCGATCAGAAAAAGTATCATTACCAATGAAATCAATACTTTTAATTTTAGTCTTAGCACCTTCATTTACTCGATAAATGACGTTCACACGGTTATTAGCAAGAGGAAGCACTTCATATGAAACATCTGCATCTTGTCTACCTACACGTGCATAGGCTTGCTTAATTTGTTCCACATCAGAAGCTGCTTGTTCGTCGCTATAAATACTTTGTGCGCGCAATCTAGCAACGTTCACAAGAACTTCATCTTTAAGGCGGTTGTTACCTTCAAAAGAAACTTTGTTAACAGTGCCATTTTCTTCAACATCAACAACAAGTGATGACCCTTGGCGGAAAATACTAACATCACCAAATAGGCCTGTTGCAAAAAGCGCCTTAACAGAATCATCAATATCAAAGTCGTTAAAGCTCTGCCCTGGCTTAATTGTTAGATAAGACGCGACAATTTCGTCATCGATACGTTGATTGCCTCTAACATCAATATTGCTAACAACAGCAGCTTGCGCAATTGAAACAAAGCTATTTGATGTTAAAGCACCTGTAAAAACAGAAACAAAAGATAGAGATAGCGATAAAAACGCTATTTTAATTATATTATTCAGTCTCATAGTCATCCCGATATTCTTTTCCGCGATCTCATAGGCACATAAATCCTGAATAATACAGAATCTATATAATTAATAAACCTTTTACAGAGTTTTCCCCATTGCGCAACCATTTGCAGCTATTTTAACCCCTACTTATTTCTATTTTGCCAGACTGTTGCTTAGATAACCAACATATTTGTTTTTCTTAGTTAATAAAAAACAATTTCTTTTACAAAACATAACAAGAAACGTTGAAATCTATAACTAGAGCTTAGCAAATAAACTTCAGCCTTCTTGAGGTGTAAATAAGGCTAAAACCTGATAAAAAATCAAAAAAACAAGGAATTAGCTAAAAAACTCTCTCACGACATCATTATTGGTAGCGAAGAGCATTAAGCCCATCAGCAAAATAAATCCGAATCTGAAGGATAGTTCTTGGATTCGCGCATCTACAGGTTTTCCGAACATTGCTTCGTATGCATAAAATACTAAATGTCCGCCATCTAAAATTGGAATCGGGAACAAGTTCAACAGACCAATACTAACGGAGAGTATGGCTGTTAGAATAATAACATTTTGAACGCCTTCGCTCCAAAAATCACTAACTGTATTTGCAATACCAATAGGCCCACTAATTTGATCAGCGGATTCACGCCCGGTGAAAATACCTTTTATGTATTGTAGCGTTCTTTTCACCACGAAGTAGGTTTCATATGTCCCTGCTCCCAAAGCTTCTACGAATCCGTATTCTTTTTTGCGGACATTAGCATCCTCAGATGTACTTGAGATACCCAGCAAGCCTATTTGTCGCTTATTACCAAAGCGATCTACGCGCTCAGATAGTTTTGGGGTCACTGGAATATCAACGTCTTTGCCACTGCGTTTAACAGTTATTACCATCTCAATACCATGATTAGGCGCAACAGCCCTTGGAATATCGGAGAAACTGGTTACTTCCTCACCATCAATTTTGTAGATGACATCCCCTTTTTGGAAGCCTGCCTCTGCTGCTGCGCTATCTTCTAAAACTTCTGAAACAACCGGATCGCTTACATAGCGGCCAACAAAATAGAAACTACCTGTAAAGATAAGAATGGCTAATATGAAATTTGCGATAGGCCCTGCGGCAACAACGGCTGCTTTTTGACCTATACGCTTGTGTTCAAAACGCCCTGCTCTTTCTCTTTCGCTAAGTTGCTCTTCTTCACCTTCAAAGTCTGGCATAGAGGCTGCATTCGCATCACCTAAAAATTTGACATAGCCGCCTAATGGAATTGCACAAACCTTCCATCGACAATTGTTTTTATCATTAAAACCAAACAGTTCTGGGCCAAAACCAATTGAAAATGCTTCACAATCGACACCATTCCAACGTGCAACCAGATAATGACCAAGCTCGTGAATAAACACGACAACTGTTAAAACAACAACAAATCTCAAAATAATCAGAAGCAAGCCAAGGCCACCATCTGCAATGCTTGATAAAAATTCCATTAATTTCGCTTCCGATTAAATTTAAATTTGTTACTTTGAGTGCAGTAATACATAAGAGATTTTATGGCTTCAAGAAGGCATTTACAAATACAGTTGGCAAATCATTACTCAGGCCTTGTTGATAGCTTGAAAACAACGTTATGGCCCATAAAAAAACAGCCGCAACAACCAATCCATCGACCCTATCAAGCACGCCGCCGTGCCCTGGGATAATTGAGCCTGAGTCTTTTATATTGAAATGTCGTTTTATAGAGGATTCCGCTAAATCGCCTAATTGAGAAACAATCGCTGTCAATAATATAATTATGAAAAACGTCAAAATTGGATCAAAGCCCGCAGCAACATCCACTAAATACGATAATATCAATGCTCCCACTAAACTACCAACAAATCCTGACCAAGTTTTATTGGGTGAAATACGCGGAGCAAGTTTGGGGCCGCCAATGGCGCGCCCTGAAAAATAAGCAAAGACATCCGCCCCCCAAACACAGAAATATAAAAGCAAGATAACAATAAAACCGTTATAATTTTCCGAACGTAAATCACTCATCGCAAAAAACGGCAATGCAGCATACGCAAGTCCAATAGCAGCCCATATGGAGCGACTAAACATGAATTGCCAAAATGCTAAAACAACAAAACCTACTGCAAATATTATCAAAGCAGTTTTATGGTCACCAATGAGCCAAGAGATAATAATTAAACCGAGCGCAAGAAAGGCTACTATTCTATAAGAAAATGGCGTTGAGGCTGCACATAGACGATTAAACTCACGCAAAATCAAAAAAGCGATTACCGCCCATAAAAAAGCAAAAGTTTGCCCGCCAATCCAAGTGATTGTTAATACGATGACTGCAAGTATTATGGCGGAAATAATACGCAGTTTGAGTTCTTCACTCATAAATGGTTTTCTAGAGTTTACAGGTTGGTTATTAGTCGTGTTGTTCACGAGCCAGTATCCATTACTAACCCACCAAATTTTCTTGTTCTGCTTTGATACGTTTTTATTGCCTCCTCCAGATCTTCACGAGAAAAATCTGGCCATAGGCAATCTAGGAAAACCATCTCTGAATAGGCAATTTGCCATAGTAGAAAATTAGACAAGCGAATTTCACCGCTTGTGCGAATTAATAAATCAGGATCAGGAATGCCTGCTGTATCCATATTATTGGATACAGTAACGTCTGTAATATCTTCTAAATTAATTTTGCCTGATACAACATCACCAGCGATGCGTTTGACTGCATCCGTGATTTCATCACGCCCGCCATAATTAAAGGCAATGATAAGCGTTTGTGCAGAATTTTCTTTTGTAAGGTTTTGAGCTTCGTCAAGAAGGTTTATAATGTCTTCAGGAACACCTTCTTTGCGCCCAATAACTTTAACACAGACATTGTTTTTATGAAGATCAGCAAGATCGCGGCGAATAAACATACGTAGAAGACTAAAGAGTTCTGTAATTTCAGCCTCAGGCCTACTCCAGTTCTCAGAAGAGAAGGAGTAAAGTGTTAAATATTCAACACCAAGATCACGCGCGGCTTTAACGGCTTCACGAACAGCCTCAACACCTTGTTTATGTCCAAGAGTTCGAGGCATACCGCGCTTTTGTGCCCAGCGGCCATTACCATCCATGATAATTGCCAAGTGGCGAGGAATTTCCCCGTCCAAGACATCAAAACTATGTGGAGCCGATTCAGTCATAAAGTTTTAGACCTGCATGATTTCTGTTTCTTTAGCGCTTATGATTGTATCAACCTCTGCAATCATACCATCTGTAGATTTTTGAACCTGATCAGAAAACCCATGCGCATCATCTTCCCCAATGTCACCATCTTTTTGAGCTTTCTTGATAGCATCCATACCATCACGACGCACATGACGAATAGAAACACGTGTTGTTTCTGCATATTGATGAGCAATCTTTACAACTTCCTTGCGACGCTCTTCATTCATCTCAGGCATTGGAATGCGGAGATTTGTACCGTCCGTTACTGGATTAAGCCCAAGGTTGGATTCTCTAATTGCTTTTTCAACAGCACCAACCATACCTTTATCCCAGACTTGAATAGCAATCATTCTAGGCTCAGGAACAGAAACTGTTCCAACTTGATTCATTGGCATTTGCTGGCCATAAGCATCAACCGTAATTGGATCAAGAATGTTTGCTGAGGCACGCCCTGTACGCAAACCTGCAAGGTCACTTTTTAAAGATGTTAAGGCGCCATCCATACGGCGGTTTAAATCAGCTAAATCAATAGGGCTATCAGACATTCTTTTTTCCTGTTTCTTTTTAGATTACTTGGCGGTTACCGTAGTTGAACGGCCCTCACCTTTCAATATATTTGCAAAACCACCTTTTTGAGAAAGTGAAAATACCACAACAGGTATATTTGCATCTTTTGTTAAACTTACCGCAGCTGCATCCATAACTTCAAGGCCACGGGATAATACTTCTGCATGTGTGATTGTATCAAATCGCTCTGCATTTGGGTCTTTTTGTGGATCTGCAGAATAAATACCATCGACTTGAGTTGCCTTCAGTAGTGCATCACATTGCATTTCGCAGGCACGTAAAGCGGCGGCTGTATCTGTTGTAAAATATGGATTACCTGTACCACCCGCAAAAATAACAACCTTACCTTCCGCTTGATATTTTTCTGCCGCTCTTTGTGTAAAGGGTTCACAAACCTCTGCCATATCGATTGCTGATAAGACAACTGCTGGTACACCCATATCCACTAAAGCCATGCGTAGTGCAATTGCATTCATGACAGTCGCAAGCATTCCCATATGATCGCCAGAAACGCGGTCAGCACCTTTTGCAACTAACGCAACTCCGCGGAATATATTGCCACCACCAACAACAAGGCCGACTTGTGCGCCAAGCTCTATGCCTTGTTTAATATCTGAGCAAATGCGGCCAACGGTTTCAGGGTCAATCCCAAAGCCAGTATCACCCATCATTGCTTCACCAGAGACTTTTAATAAGACTTTTTTATATTTCAGCGCTGCAGACATGAATCACTTACCCAATTAATTATTAATTTTGATACACGAAGGGCGTCCCGTTGTCACGAAACGCCCTGCATAGTTTTTACTTAATTTTTTCGCAAAAAAGAATTAGCTACCTTTCATAGTAGCTGCAACTTCTGCTGCAAAATCTTCTTCTTCTTTTTCAACACCCTCACCAAGTGCTAATCGAATGAAGCCCTTCATCTCAATTGGCGCGCCTACAGAACCTTCAGCCTCTTTCAAAGCTTGCTCTACAGTAATATCTGGATTGATAACGAAAGGCTGTGAAAGTAAAACACTTTCTTTGAAAAATCTTTTCATCTTACCAACAACCATTTTCTCTGCAATTTCTTGCGGCTTGCCAGATTCTTTTGCTTCTTCAAGATAAACTGCTCGTTCACGATCTGCGACATCTGCAGGAATTTCGTCCTCTTTCATTGCAAGTGGATTAGTCGCAGCGACGTGCATTGCGACTTGCTTACCAATTGCTGCAAGTGCGTCTGCGTCACCAGTAGACTCAAGTGCAACAAGTACACCGATTTTACCAATGCCATCTGCCGCAGCATTATGCATATAACTTGCAACAGCACCATTTGATACTTCAAGCTTTGCTGAACGACGTAAATTCATATTTTCGCCGATTGTACCAACAGCTTCAGTAATCGTATCAGCAACTGATTTTCCGCCCATATCAGCTGCAGAAACTGCCTCAACTGTTCCGTCAGTGGAAAGCGCTGTATTAGCAACACTGCGTACAAGATCTTGGAAGCCATCATTACGAGCAACAAAGTCTGTTTCCGAGTTTACTTCAACAACAGCAGCTGATGTGCCTGATGCAGCAATACCAACAAGACCTTCCGCAGCAACACGACCTGATTTCTTTTCAGCTTTTGCTATGCCTTTAGAGCGCAACCAGTCCATTGCTGCATCCACATCACCACCGTTTTCGGTCAATGCGTTTTTGCAGTCCATCATGCCTGCGCCTGATTTTTCACGTAATTCTTTCACTAGAGCAGCTGTAATAGCCATTTTAGCCTCTTTTCTGGTTTTAAAACCATTTATACGGGAAGTACATCACTAGCCCGCTTATTGTCATAATATAGGAATGAATGGCTCGCCAATAAAGAGCGAGCCAAGTTTTGCTTAGCCTTTTGCTAGTTCAGTAGCTTGACCAATCCAGTTATCGCGTTCGATGCGACCTTTAAAGCTCAAACGATCGTCTACCATATCGATTTGCTCTTTTGTAAAGGCTGCAACTTGAGCAAACTTAGTAATACCAAGATCGTGCAATTTACCTTCAAGAACCGGACCAACGCCTGAAATCTGCTTAAGATCATCTGGCTCACCTTCAGGTTTGGCAAATAATGCGTCACCTTCTGGAGCAGCAGCTGGTGCTGGTGCTGGTTCAGGTGCTGGCGCAGGCTCAGGTGTAGGTTCTGGAGCAGGTGCAGCTTCAACAACTGGTGCTGGTGCAGGCTCAGGAGCTGCTGCTGCAAGTGTCTCTTCGATCGGCGCCTCAACTGCCGCACCTAGATCCACGCCTGATGAACCTTGCTGACGTGCAATACCATCAATGGCTGCTTTAGCAATTAAGTCGCAGTAAAGCGAAATTGCGCGAGCGGCGTCATCATTACCTGGAATTGGGTAATCAACATTATCTGGATCACAGTTACTATCAAGAATAGCAACAACTGGAATGCTAAGCTTCTTAGCTTCCTGCAAAGCAATCGATTCTTTGTTGGTATCAACGATAAATAGAATATCAGGTGTTCCACCCATATCTTTAATACCGCCAAGTGCACGTTCAAGCTTATCGCTTTCACGCGTAAGCATTAGGCGTTCTTTCTTAGTTAGTGAAGCAGCTGCATCACCGCCCAAAATACCTTCAAGTTCACGTAAGCGCTTGATTGATTTTGAAATCGTATTCCAGTTGGTAAGCATACCGCCCAACCAACGTGCGTTTACATAGTATTGAGCTGAACGCTTAGCAGCATCTGAAATGATTTCTGATGCTTGGCGTTTTGTGCCAACAAACAAAAGACGTCCGCCGCCTGCAACTGTATCTGATACAACTTTTAGAGCCTGATCCAAAAGTGGAACAGTTTGCGAAAGGTCGATGATGTGAATATTATTACGTGAACCGTAAATATAACGATCCATTTTAGGGTTCCAGCGTGATGTCTGGTGACCGAAGTGCGCGCCTGCTTCTAGCAGTTGACGCATGCTGTAATCTGGCAATGCCATGTGGTATTTCTCCTTTACCGGTTTAACCTCCGCAGGGAATGAAAAGCATATGCTCTCACCGGAACGCCTTCTTTATTGGGAGCATTCTCTTATAATTTTGACGAACTGCCAAAATGGAAAAAACTACCTATGACCAATGCCAAATTCAGGGGCTGAGGGCCAAAGCGCAATCCTGCGTGTGGAATGATGCGGTTTATAGCTGAAAATTGGGGTTTGTAAAGGGGGAATTTATACCCCAAAATCAGTTTAGCTTTTAGGCTTTAAACCAATTCAACATCCAACACACCTGGCACTGCTTTCATGGCACTTTGGAGCTGAGAAGAGACTGTAAAGCGTTCTTTGAGTTGCACCTCAACTTCTCGTGCTCCGTTGCTTTGCACAACAACAAAAGAAACACGACTATTACCGCGTTTGGTAAGTAAAGGAGATAGATTTTTAACGGGCGAATGATCTCGTAAAAAGATTGTTAAATCGCGTTGTTCTCGCGATGCTGCTTTTTCTAAAGATTCGACACTTTGTATACGAATGCTTATTCCTTCAGGCCGCATATCAGCGCCAGCAAGCAGAATGACAGACTTACCCACTTGAAGATCATCCCTAAATCGGTTCAAGGCTTCTTCAAATATAACCGCTTCATACTGGCCTGATGGATCAGAGATCATGATAATCCCCATGGCTTTACCTTGGCGGGTTTTGCGTTCTTGTTTGCCTGTAATTGTTCCAGCGAGACGCCCTGCCGTTGCGCCATTTCGAACAGATGTTTCAAACTCTGCATAAAGTTGAACGCGCATTTTAGTAAGCATATCACGAAACTCATCTAATGGATGCGCGCTTAGGTAAAAGCCAACAGCACCAAATTCGCGATTAAGCTTTTCGCTTGCACTCCAGGCTTCACACAATGGCATTTCGATTTTTTCGCTTTCACCGCCTGCCGCCTCACCGAACATATCATTTTGACCTGTTTCACGGTTCTGCGCAGTGCGGCTTGCGTGAGCTACTAAACGCTCTAATCCTGCTAACATGCGTTCTCGCGAATAATCAAAACAATCAAATGCTCCAGCACAAATTAAGTTTTCTAACGTGCGTTTATTGACCTGACGAATGTCGATACGAGAAAAGAAATCTTCAATGGATTTATAGTCACCATTCTCAAGGCGCTCTGAAACGATTGTTTGTACAGCTCCCTCGCCTACGCCTTTTATAGCGGCCAGCGCATAATAAATTTTACCTTCACTTACCTCAAACCCAACCCCTGATGTTTGAACAGATGGTGGTACTACAGTAATTTCTTGGGCTTCTGCATCTTGATAAAAGATACTGAGTTTTTCTGTATTACCCAAATCAAGTTGCATAGAACCTGCCAAAAACTCAACGGGGTAATTACAGCGCAAATATGCTGTTTGATATGATACAAGTGCATAAGCAGCGGCATGAGATTTGTTAAAGCCATAATTTGCAAACTTGGCTAGAAGGTCAAAGATTACATTAGCCTCGCCATTTTTAAGCCCCCGCTCTACAGCGCCATCAACGAAACGTACACGCTGCGCCTCCATTTCAGAGGCAATCTTCTTACCCATAGCACGGCGTAACAAATCCGCTTCGCCTAGTGAATATCCAGAAAGAATTTGCGCGATTTGCATTACTTGTTCCTGATAAATAATCACGCCATAGGTTTCTTTTAAAACACCTTCGATTTTCTCGTGATAATAATCAGGCACCTCATCGCCTTGCTTACGCGCATTATAGGTCGGGATATTATCCATTGGGCCGGGGCGATATAAAGCAACAAGTGCGATGATATCTTCAAAACGGTCAGGCTTCATACCAATCAGCGCTTTACGCATACCTTGGCTCTCTAGTTGGAAAACCCCAACTGTTTCGCCGCGTGTTAGCATTTCGTAAGATTTAGCATCATCAATCGGGATATGCGCCAAATCTACTTTCGTGCCACTTTGCGCTATAAACTCTACGGCTTTTTCAAGTACAGTGAGTGTCTTAAGACCTAGAAAGTCAAACTTGACCAGCCCAGCCTGTTCAACCCATTTCATATTATATTGCGTCACTGGCATTTCTGAACGAGGATCACGGTAAAGCGGCACAAGTTCATCCAGCTTACGGTCACCAATAACAATTCCGGCGGCATGCGTAGAGGCGTGGCGATACAACCCTTCTAGGCGTTTTGAAATATCAAAAAGTTTGGCAACAATTTCTTCTTCTTTGGCAGCTTCTTGCAAACGCGGTTCGCCATCAATTGCTTCCACCAAAGTTGTGGGGTTTGCAGGATTGTTAGGCACCATTTTCGTTAGGCGATCTACTTGGCCATATGGCATTTGTAAAACGCGACCAACATCGCGTAATACAGCGCGGGCTTGAAGCGTTCCAAAGGTAATAATCTGCGCTACTTGTTCAGAGCCATATTTTTGTTGAACATATTTGATAACTTCTTCACGACGTTCTTGGCAAAAATCGATATCGAAGTCAGGCATTGAAACACGTTCTGGATTAAGAAAACGCTCAAATAGAAGCGAGAATTGCATCGGATCTATATCTGTAATCGTTAGCGCCCAAGCAACTAAAGACCCTGCACCAGAACCACGACCAGGGCCAACTGGAATATCTTGCTCTTTTGCCCATTTGATAAAGTCTGCAACAATTAGGAAATACCCTGGAAAGCCCATCTGCTGAATGACATTTAATTCAAAGGCCAAGCGTTCATCATAGTCTTTAGCGGTATAGCCTTCTGCAATCGGATATTTTTTAAGTCGGTCTATAAGCCCAGCTTCGGCTTGGCGGTGTAATTCATCATACTCAGCTTTTAAGGCAACCTCAGGTGCTGCATCTTCTTCACTTTCAGTAAAGCGCGGCAAGATTGGGTCTGTCGTTGTTTCTCTAAATGTAATTCTTTTGCTGATTGTGATCGTATTTTCAATGGCTTCAGGTAGGTCATTGAATAATTGATTCATCTCCGCTTGAGACTTGAAATAATGGTCTTGAGTGAGCCTGCGCCTGTCTTCCATATTCACGACAGCACTTTCAGCAATGCAAATTAATGCGTCATGCGCTTCATAGTCATCGCGTTTTGGAAAATATGGCTGATTGGTTGCCACCAATGCAATATCTTCTTCATAAGCGATTTCCAAGAGTGTTTTTTCAACGTTTTTATCATAGCCAGTATGACGCTGTAGTTCTAGGTATAGACGGTTATCATAAATGGCTTGAAGCGTCTTGATACGCGTTTGTGCATCATCCTGGCGCCCTTCTTGCACTAGCTTGTTGATTGGCCCTTCGGAAGAAGCGGTTAAGCAAATTATACCTGCGTTAAGTCTTGATATATCATCAAGTGTCACATGCGGTAAATCACTATCGCCACTTTCGACGTGCGCTTTACTGACAAGTTTCTTTAGATTAGAGAAACCGTCATCATTCATGGCTAAGAAAACAAGATATGGAAAATCAACAAAACCAGAACGCGGCACATGATCGTTTCCATCATCAAAATTGACAGCTAATTTACAGCCCATTATTGGCTGAAGGCCTTCTTTAATGGCTTTTTCTGAAAACTCTAACGCGCCAAACATATTGTTACGGTCAGTGACGGCAACAGCAGGTTGGTTATCAGCAACCGCTAAATCCATAACCTTCTTTAAAGGCAAAGCACTTTCAAGTAAGGAAAAAGCAGAATGAACATGAAGATGAACAAAGCTAGTTTTAGCATTGCTATCTGCTTGAGAACCAGTATCACCTGCTAATGCGGCATGCAGATTTTTTGTTGCGCTTGAAGCCATTCTATATTCGAATCCATATTAGACGACCAGTATAAACTGGAGAATATTAAGTGTCTAAAATTTGTGACTAGGATTCAAGCTTAAAGAAAATTAGCCCCCTGAAATTAGAGGGCAAAGCACTAGGCTACGAATTTAATTATTTCACCCCAAGTAAACATCGTGGTTAAAAATAATGAAATGGTTACTAATGAAGCAAGATCTCTAAATGATACGTACATGGAACAACTCCTGAAACAATTTTGTTCTCATTACAATGCGTAATGTTCTTACTATGTTCCATTTTTGTTCTTTTTTGTCAATAGAAAAGGAACAAATTTAGAGAAAACCTTTATTCTTTAGTAATATCAACAACTTGCCCACCTTCTAAAGTAACTGTTCTGTCCATTTTTGCCGCTAAATCATGATTATGAGTAGCAATTAATGCTGATAATCCAGTTTGACGCACCAAAGATTGCAATGTTGCAAAAACGTGATCCGCCGTTTCAGGGTCGAGATTACCAGTTGGTTCATCAGCTAAAAGCAAGGATGGTGCATTGGCGACAGCTCTAGCAATCGCAACACGTTGTTGTTCACCGCCTGATAATTCTGAAGGCCGATGATCTGCTCTTTGTCCAATTTTCATATACTCAAGCAATTCACTTGCACGTTTATACGCAACTTTTTTATCACGCCCTCTTATCATCTGAGGTATCATAAGATTTTCTGCGGCACTAAATTCTGGCAAAAGATGGTGAAATTGATAGACAAACCCAATTGCCGTTCTACGCAATGCTGTGCGAGAGGCATCATCCATCTTAGCGGTTGATTGCCCCTTAATAAAAACATCGCCCCCATCTGGGCGTTCAAGCAATCCTGCTGAATGTAACAAGGTAGATTTACCCGTACCAGAAGGTGCAATCAGAGCGACCATCTCACCCGCTTTTATCTGTAGATCAGCGTCCTTTAAAACTGTAAGCGCATGCTTACCATCACCATAGGTGCGCTCAAGTGCTGAAATATTGAGAACCACGGCCTCGTCCTCTTTACTCATATCGAAGTGCCTCTACGGGATCGAGTTTAGCTGCGCGCCAAGCAGGAAACAAAGTTGCTAAAAATGAAAGGGTAAGTGCCATAGCTAATATCCAGAGCGTCTCGTTGATATCCATTCTTGCTGGAATATCACTTAAAAAACGCACCGTTGGATCCCAAGGATTACTCCCAGTAACCCACGTGACGAAGTCTTGTATCTCGGCAATATAAGTGCATACCAAAACCCCAAGTAAAAAGCCGACAATTGTTCCAACAATACCAATCGCAGAGCCTGTAATCATAAAGACACGCATAACTGCACCTCTTGTCGTACCCATAGTACGCAGGATTGCGATGTCATGTGATTTGTCTTTCACCAACATGATCAGTCCAGAAATAATATTGAGTGCTGCTACTAATATAATCAATGTCAGGATCATAAACATCACATTACGCTCTACATCCAAAGCCGATGTTAGCGAGGCATTTCTCTGCCTCCAATCTGATAAAGACAGCTGCCTTTGCGCAGCGGTTTCAACTCCAAAACGATATTCATCCACCCTATCTGGATCATCGACATAAATATCAATCACATCGACCT
Organism: uncultured Rhizobiaceae bacterium; assembly: GCA_964502215.1. Lineage (GTDB taxonomy): Bacteria > Pseudomonadota > Alphaproteobacteria > Rhizobiales > Rhizobiaceae > JAALLB01. The sequence continues at coordinate 36,518 of CAZCUN010000008.1, forward strand.
CACCTTCTTTATTAAAATAAAGCTGCGCTTCTTCTAAAGGTAAGAATACGAATGAACTGTCATATTCTGACATGCCAATATCAAAGATTGCATTGACTGGATAAGATTTTATCCTTGGCGTAACCCCAAAAGGTGTGACATCCCCCTTAGGTGAAATCAATGTTATATCATCACCAAGTTGCAACCCGAGACTGTCTGCAAGACGATGACCAATGGCCGCGCCCTCTTCAATGTCAAAACCATCTAAAGTTCCACGTCCACGACCATCTACATTAAGCTTGCCATTTTTGATGTTGGTAACACCATTTGCAATAGTTGATACACGCTTCATATCTGCTTCACGCATACCACGAACAAGCGCACCTGTTCCGTTATCAATAATACCAGAGACTAAAACCTGCCCCTCAACAAGTGGAATTGCAAATTGTACGCCCTGTGCTTTTTCAAGTCGTTTGGAAAGCTCATCGTAATCCGTTAAAGCTGAAGCAATTGGATTAACGATCAAATGCCCATTAAGGCCAAGAATGCGATCCAGCAACTCTGTGCGAAAGCCATTCATTACAGCCATAACGATAATGAGCGTTGCAACGCCCAGCATAATACCAAGAAATGAAAACCCAGCGATAACAGAAATGAAAGCTTCTTTGCGACGCGAGCGAAGATAACGTCCTGCCAACATCCATTCAAAAGATGAAAAAGCAGAGGTTCCTGACTTTTCGTTTGCTACAGCAATATCCGACATAAAACACCTTAGCTTGTAAATTTGTTGATCGCTTCATCAAGCGACATTGTGGTTTTTTCAGGATTGCCACGACGCTTAACTTCAACTTCGTTATTTGCAATTCCACGAGGGCCAATTACGACTTGGTTTGGAATACCAATCAAATCCATTGTCGCAAATTTAGCGCCTGCACGATTATCTGTATCGTCATAAAGAACATCAAACCCAGCATTCGTTAGTTGATCATAGATTTTATTGCTTGCCGCATCGCAGGCTTCGTCGCCAGCCTTCATATTAATGATACCGATTTGGAAAGGGGCAATTGATTCTGGCCAGATAATACCGTCATCATCATGCGATGCTTCAATAATTGCTGCAACCAAACGGCTTGGGCCAATACCGTATGAGCCCATATGAACTTCATGGTCGATGCCGTCTGGGCCCTTTACCTTTGCATCCATCACTTCAGAATATTTTGTTCCGAAATTAAAAATGTGCCCCACCTCTATACCGCGTGCATTCATTCGGTCACTATCGGCAACTTTTGACCATAGGTCTTCGTCATGCAATTCATCGGTTCGGGCGTAGTTTGTTGTCCAGTCTTTTACAATGCCTTCAATGACGGTATTATCATCGTAGTCAACATTAGCATCAGGTGTTTGCAAGGCCATAACATCGCTATGGCAGAACACTTCACTCTCGCCCGTATCTGCTAGGATTAAAAACTCATGCGAAAGGTCGCCTCCGATTGGGCCAGTATCAGCTCGCATAGGAATTGCTTTGACACCTAAGCGTTCAAAGGTGCGTAAGTATGAAACAAACATGCGGTAATAAGCTCTACGGGAAGCATCGCCATCTAGGTCAAAAGAATAACCGTCCTTCATCAAAAACTCACGCCCACGCATCACGCCAAAACGAGGGCGAACTTCATCGCGAAACTTCCATTGAATATGATAAAAATTAAGCGGTAAATCTTTGTAGCTTTTCACATAAGATCGAAAAATCTCAGTGATCATTTCTTCATTCGTTGGACCAAACAACATATCACGGCCATGCCGATCTTCGATACGCAGCATTTCTTTGCCATAATCATCATATCGACCGCTTTCGCGCCATAGGTCTGCAGACTGTATAGTTGGCATTAGAATCTCAATCGCACCCGCCCGGTTTTGCTCCTCACGTACAATATTGGAAATTTTGTTTAAAACCTTGAGACCAAGCGGCAACCATGAATAAATGCCAGAGGATTGCTGTCGTATCATACCAGCTCTTAGCATTAGCCTATGAGACACAATTTCAGCTTCTTTTGGGTTCTCTTTCAGAACAGGAATAAAATACCGGGATAAACGCATCGTAAAACAACCAGAATCAATAATGTAATGTTATTTAAGTTAAAGCCTTTAATCCTTGCCTATACAAGCCCCACAAAGTTATTACAGCTTTCCTCATCAAAAGCTTATAGTTTACATTGTTAGCTTTATAAAAAGTGATTGAATTTATACATTTTTCCCATGACAGAACCATTGCTCTGTGTTTAAGTGTAAATAACAAAGTTTTGGGGCTAACCAAACATTATTGCTGTCTACGTCTTGGGAGGATATGATTCAGGCGCAATTTATATTGCAGCCGCTGTTATACAGAATGAATCTGGCATGCAGAAACTTCAGGCAAGGCTTTTACGCCTTGCCTTTTTATTTGGAAGTTTAAAAACTAGAACTTTATTTGGAAGTTGAAAAACTAGAAATCATCCACGCGGCTTTAGATGTTCAGGAAATATGCTTGGGATATCAGCAAAAGTCAGTTCGAAGTAACTCGTAAGTCCCCAATAAATTAGATATAAAACACCTGCTATAATTGAGTTCCAAAATAGCTTTTGCCCTAATCTTGTAATTGTAGGCGCACCAGGATCTGTCCCCTCAATTACAACACCATCTTCAGCTTGCGATCTGTTTCCGTATGGAAGAACGATAAATAATGTGACCCACCATATTATGAAATAAACCGCAAAGCCTGTAAAAAAAGCCATTAGACTTGCTCCAACTCAACAAGCGTCCCGCAAAAGTCTTTTGGGTGCAAAAATAAAACAGGCTTGCCATGCGCACCAATCTTGGGTTCTCCGTCACCTAACACCCGTGCACCATCTGCTTTTAATTTATCACGTGAGGCTATGATATCATCAACCTCATAACAAATATGATGAATTCCACCTGATGGATTACGCTCCATAAAAGGTTCAATTGGAGATTCCTCTCCCAGCACTTCTAACAACTCTATTTTCGTATTTGGAAGCTCTACAAACACAACCGTTACACCATGCTCAGGCAAGGCTAATGGATCGCTTACTTTTGCCCCTAGTGTTGCAGCATACGTATTGATACCAGAAGCCAAATCAGGAACAGCAATTGCTACATGGTTTAAACGACCAATCATTTATTCTAACTCCTATACTCTTGCTACAAAAACCGTTGTCATTGGTTTTTTACCCCAAAGGTTTCTAGCTTCACTTCTAAGCGCACGAGAAACAGCATCCCGAACAAGGTCATCATCTTTGCGGCGTTTTTTTGGAATTCCAGATAAAGCACTCATGGCTGCTTTGTATAATGCGTTGTCAAAATAGTCGCCGTCGTTCGTAACTTCTGGAAGGCCAACTAAAGCGATATCAAATTCATCCGCCATTTCACCTGACCTATCTAATACAATAGAAGCTACAATATGACCTGCATAAGAAAGCTTGCGGCGTTCCTTAACGCCAGTAGCTGCTTCACTAGCGATGATTTTTCCATCCTTATAGATACGTCCATATGGAACTTGATCAATTATTTCAGCAACACCTGGTGCAAGTCTTACAAGGTCACCATTTCTTATTGGAATCACCTGCGGGATAGCTGCTTCGCCACCTAGTTTAGCTTGTGCGTTGAGGTGGGCTGCTTCACCATGAACCGGTATTAAAATTTCAGGCTGCGTCCAATCATACATTTGCTTAAGTTCATGCCTGCGTGGGTGGCCTGAAACATGTACAAGTGTTTTACCATCTTCAATGATTTCGACACCTTGTTCAATAAGGTTATTCTTAATCGCAATGATAGGCTTTTCGTTTCCAGGAATAGTTCGAGAAGAAAATATCACCGTGTCGCCTGCTGCAAATGAAATATAGCGATGTTCTTGCCTAGCAATCTTTGCAAGAGCTGCACGGTTTTCGCCCTGACTTCCTGTTAAGATAATTACAAGTTGATTTCTGTCTATATATTGAAAATCTATATCTTCAACAAAGTCTGCAATATCATCAAACATACTTAGATCAGTTGCTACTTCAACAACACGTCGAATAGAGCTGCCCACGAGCATCACTTTACGGCCAGCTTTTTCTGCCGCTTGCGCTATTGAGCGTATACGACCTACATTTGAAGAAAAGGTTGTAATTGCCACCCTTCCTTTTGCCTCTGAAATAAGCTTAGCAAGACTGTCAGATACCTCACGCTCCGTTGGCGAAACACCCTCACGCATTGCATTGGTTGAATCACAGACAAGTGCTAAAACGCCATCATCGCCAAGCCTTTTGAAGGCTTTTGCATCTGTATTCTTGCCTAATGTTGGATCTTCATCTAGTTTCCAATCGCCTGTATGAATAATGCGCCCAAGTGGTGACTTGATTGCAAGCGACATAGGTTCAGGAATTGAGTGGGTTACATAAACGGGTTCAATCTCAAAAGGCTCAAGATCTATTACATCACCCGCTTTATATATCTCAAGAGGTAGATTAGGCGGCTCCCCTTCATATTGCGCTTTTGCATCGAGCATGCCAGCTGTAAAGGCTGTACAATATATTGGTGCTCCCAAACGTTGCCATAAGCTTAGAAGTGCGCCGTAATGATCTTCGTGTGCGTGGGTAATCACAATTGCTAAAAGATCTTTACCAATATCTTCAACAAACTTAATATCAGGCAACACAAGATCAACACCAGGCAAGTCTGGCCCAGGAAATGTGACACCACAATCAACCATAATCCATTTGCGCTTGGCTTTATCGCCAAAGCCATAAAGCGCAAGGTTCATGCCAATTTCGCCAACCCCACCTAAAGGCACAAACACCAAATCTTGTTTACTCAAAATCTTATCCTCAACGCATCTTAAGGCGTTTGTTTAAAAAAAATATCTGCGGTAGAAATTTGCTTAATTCCATCATCAGTTTGTAGCAACATGTAGCCATCATCATCGATTGAATTAAAAATTCCATCTATTCTTTGTTGGCTTGGTATATAAACCGATATTGCTTTGCCAATACCGTATACATTATTTAGCCATTTTTTTCTTATGCCAGTAAAATTATTACCTTTATCCCAGAGTGCAATATTATCTGCAACCGTATCTGCAAGTGTCAAAAAGAAGCGGCTTGCAGAAACCTCAATGCCTTCTGCGAACAAGCTTGTGGCTTGATGAAGCGTGTTTTGCGGAAAATCCTGACAATTCACACCAATGCCCATGACCACATAGGTTTGCTCATGATAATGAACGCTTTCCAGTAAAATACCTGAACACTTTCGCTGGTTTAAAAGTACATCATTTGGCCATTTCACTTTGACCGTATTTCCAGAAACATTAAATGCTTCAATTGCATCTCTTACCGATATTGCAGCGATAAATGTTAAATCTGCCAATCTGCTTTTATCACTTGGGTTAGTTAGCAAGAGTGATGCAAAAAGATTGCCAGTGCTACTTGCCCATTCTCGGCCTCGACTACCTTTGCCATGGGTTTGATGTTCTGCCGTTACCCATAAATTGCCAAATTCTCCACTTGCCGCATATTCCAAACAAAGTGCATTTGTTGAAGCTGTCTCTTTTATAGAAAGATGACGATACTCACCGTGGTTAGTTTTGATCGACGAACCAATCAAAAGAAGGATGCGGCAGCAACTGAAGTTGCATCTGAAACATACCCAGCGATTAAGAAATAGAAAGTAACAAAGACGCCACTCGCCATTAACACAACTTTTAATTCACCATCCATAGGAACAAAATTATCTGCTGGCTCATCAAACCACATGATTTTTATGATACGAAGATAATAGAATGCACCGATAACACTAGCTAGCACACCAATAACAGCAAGCGCATAAAGACCTGCTTCAATTGCTGCGACAAAAACAAAATACTTAGCAAAGAAACCTGCTAGCGGTGGAATGCCAGCGAGTGAGAACATCAAAATTGTTAGCATAAGCGCCATCATAGGGTTTCTGCTACCAAGACCTGAAAGGTCTGATATTTCCTCAACGGATCCATCTTTGCGACGCATCGCGATAATACATGCGAATGTACCAACCGTCATCACCATATAAATCAGCATATAAAGAATAACACCATTCACCCCAGATTGTGTGCCCGAAGCAAGGCCGACGAGCGCATAACCCATATGACCGATTGATGAATAAGCCATAAGTCGCTTTATATTAGTTTGTCCGATGGCAGCAAATGCACCAAGTGTCATTGACGCAATTGCAATGAATGCAATTATTTGCTGCCAATCAGATGTTACAGGTTCGAATGCTTGGATAACAACTCGAATAAGCATCGACATTGCTGCAATTTTAGGTGCCGCTGCAAAAAAGGCAGTTACAGGCGATGGCGAGCCTTCATATACATCGGGTGTCCACATGTGGAATGGAACTGCCGAAATTTTAAAGGCAATGCCAGCCATTAAAAATACAAGTCCGAAAACCAAACCAAGTGAACGTTCATTGCCAGCCATAGCTTCTGCTATACCGACAAAATCAGTGTGTCCTGTAAAGCCATAAATTAGCGATGCTCCGTAAAGCAACATGCCTGATGAGAGTGCACCCAGAACAAAATATTTAAGACCAGCCTCAGTAGAGCGTACTGAATCACGATTAATCGCTGCCAAGACATAAAGCGATAAAGATTGAAGCTCTAAGCCTAAGTATAAAGCAATCAGGTCATTTGCTGAAATCATCAGCAACATACCCAGTGTCGCTGTGAGCACTAAAATTGGGTATTCGAAATTAATAACCCCTTCCCGTTTCATGAAATTCACAGACATTATAATAGCAAGTGCAGAGCCAAGTAATGTTAGCAGTTTCATGAACCAAGCAAAATTATCAAGAATAAATGCTCCATTCATCGCCACGCCGCGCTCATTGGTCAAGAACAAGACGATGCTGGCAGCAACCAGAACTGCAAGTGATAAGCCGGTTATTTGGGAAAGCGAACGTTCTCCTGAAAAAACACCAATCATCAACAAAACCATAATACCAAGCGCAAGCCATAGCTCAGCGCCAAGTAGACCAATGTTTTGTGCTTCAATAAATGCCAGCAATGTTTCTTGCATTGGAATTCTCTGCTCTCTTAATTCAGGCTTGCCTGAGCGGTTTCTTTAGCGGCTTGTATTGCTGCTTCGTAATTTAAAATTAAGTTATTGACTGATGTTTCCGTCGCCTCAAAAATTGGCATTGGGTAAACACCATAGAAGATAACTAAAACAACAAGTGGATAGATGATAACTTTCTCTCGTGTATCCAAATCAACAATTGCCTTTAGGCTTTCTTTATCAAGGCTGCCTAATACAACACGGCGATAAAGCCAAAGTGCATAAGCGGCCGACAAGATAACCCCTGTTGTTGCTAATAGCGCTATCCACGTATTGACTTGGAATACACCAAGCAAAACCAAGAACTCTCCAACAAACCCTGAAGTTCCTGGAAGGCCAACATTTGCCATCGTGAATATTAAAAACACAACAGCATATTTAGGCATTGAATTAACAAGGCCACCATAAGCTGAAATTTCTCGCGTATGCATCCGGTCATAAACAACCCCAACACACAAGAAAAGTGCACCAGAAACAAGGCCATGTGATAGCATTTGATAAAGTCCGCCCTGAATACCATTTGCATTCATTGTAAAGATACCCATCGTCACATATCCCATGTGTGCAACAGATGAATAAGCGATGAGTTTCTTAATATCTTCCTGCATTAGCGCTACAAGCGATGTGTAAATAATTGCGATTGCGGATAAAACAAATACCAACATTGCAAGCTCTTCACTTGCGACTGGGAACATAGGAATTGAGAATCTTAAGAACCCATATCCGCCCATTTTAAGCAAAATTGCAGCAAGTACTACAGAACCTGCTGTTGGCGCTTCAACGTGAGCATCTGGCAACCAAGTGTGAACTGGCCACATTGGCATTTTCACTGCAAATGAAGCAAAGAATGCAAGCCATAACCAAGTTTGCATTGATGTTGGAATTACTGATTCATCGCGCGTTGGATCTAGCAATAAGACAATGTCCGTAGTTTGCGTTTGCCAATAAATAGCCATTATCGCAAGTAGCATTAAGACAGAACCTAGCAAGGTATATAGGAAAAACTTAAAGCTTGCGTACACACGCCTTGCGCCACCCCATATTCCGATAATTAAGAACATCGGGATAAGACCAGCTTCAAAGAAAATGTAGAACAGCATAATATCAAGCGCACAGAATACGCCAATCATGAATGTTTCCAGAACAAGGAATGCTATCATATAGGATTTGATATCTTTTTTAACGCTCTTCCAACTTGCCAAGATACAAAATGGCATAAGAAAAGTTGAAAGAATAACAAACAGCATCGAGATACCATCAACGCCCATATGGTAGGACATGAAAGACCCAATCCATTCGTAACGTTCAACGAATTGGAAGCTTGCTGTTGTTTGATCAAAATTCACCCAGATATACAAAGATGCAATGAAGGTGATTATCGTCGTAAAGAGCGCAACATTTTTGATGTTACGTTCTGCAACTGGATTATCAGTTGGTATAAGCATGATCATCAGCGCGCCAATTAGCGGCATGAATGTAATCATTGTGAGAATTGGCCAGTCAGTCATTAGCCCGCTCCTCCAAACATCGACCAAGTAATCAATGCTGCGATACCAATCATCATTGCGAAAGCATAATGATATAGGTAGCCAGATTGTAATTTTACAACTTTGCCTGTCACATCAAGAACACGAGCAGAGATGCCATTTGGCCCAAACCCATCAATCAACCAACCATCTCCTTTTTTCCAAAGAAAGTGGCCTATCCATTTTGCTGGGCGGATAAAGATGTAATCATAAAGTTCATCAAAGTACCATTTATTCAAAAGGAATGAATATAAGCCTGGATGCTGTTTAGACAATTCCTTTGGAATGTATGGTGATTTTATATACATCCACCAAGCCAGCAATAGACCAAGTGCCATTACGATAGCTGGTGACCATTTAACTAACTTTGGTACATCATGAAATGTTTCCAGAATTTTGTTGTTTTCAGCTGCATACAATGCAGTACGCCAAAATTCATTATACCAAGCTTCGTGATCTCCAACTGCTAAATGCCCAACGAAAGCATCATGAAAAACAACACCAGCAAGCAATGCACCAGCTGCCAATATATAAAGCGGAATAAGCATTACATTTGGAGACTCATGCACATGGTTCATAACATCAACTGATGCCCGTGGTTTGCCATGGAATGTCATGAAAATTAGACGCCAAGAATAAAAACTTGTGAAGAGTGCCGCAAGAACAAGCATTACGAAAGCATATCCAGCATATGCATTTTGACCAACATAAACACTTTCAATAATTGCATCTTTTGAGAAGAACCCTGCTGTACCAATTATAGTCCCAGGAATACCAAGGCCTGTGAGCGCTACAGTACCAATGATCATCATCCAATATGTTTTTGGAATGTGCTTTCGAAGGCCACCCATTTTACGCATATCTTGTTCATCCGAAACTGCATGGATAACTGAACCTGCACCAAGGAATAGCAAAGCTTTAAAGAATGCATGTGTAAACAGGTGGAATATAGCTGCGCCATAAGCACCGACACCCAGAGCTGCGAACATGTAACCAAGTTGCGAACAAGTAGAATAAGCAATTACACGTTTAATATCATTTTGAACAAGACCAATTGTTGCTGCGAAAAATGCTGTCGTTGCGCCAACTAGCGTCACAAATGTGAGTGCGGTTTGTGAATATTCAAACAAGGGCGACATACGCGCAACTAAAAACACACCTGCTGTAACCATAGTAGCAGCATGAATTAGCGCTGAAACAGGTGTTGGGCCTTCCATCGCGTCTGGTAGCCAAGTATGTAAAAGGAATTGAGCGGACTTACCCATAGCGCCCATAAAGAGCAATAAGCATACGACTGTGATTGCATCTGCTGAGCCTAATTCATAACCCAGGAAGTTCATTACAGTACCTTCAGCATTCGCGACATTTTCAACATTTGCAAAGATCGTAGAAAACTCAATGGTATTGAACATGTAGAACACGCCAAAAATACCAAGAGCAAAGCCAAAGTCACCAACACGGTTTACAACGAAAGCTTTCATTGCAGCTGCATTAGCGGTTGGTTTTTTAAACCAAAAACCAATCAATAAGTAAGAAGCAAGACCAACCCCTTCCCAACCAAAGAACATCTGTAACAAGTTGTCAGAGGTAACCAACATCAACATTGCGAAAGTAAAGAGCGAAAGATAGGCAAAGAAACGCGGACGATGCGGATCGTGGTGCATGTAACCAATAGAATACATATGCACGAGCGATGAAACCGTATTTACAACGACAAGCATCACAACGGTAAGTGTATCAATGCGCAAAGCCCAGCTGACATTAAGATCACCAGAGCTAATCCATTGAAGCACGGGAACCGTAAATGGCACTGCATCAGAATAGCCGTGAGAAATAAATGCAACCCAAGAAAGAATAGCAGATATTATCATTAAGCCAGTTGTAATATATTCACAGCCCTTTGATCCTATAGACTTTGCAAAAAGTCCTGCGATTAAGAACCCAACTAATGGGAGGAAGACGATTAAGTGATACATGATTAGCCTTTCATCACACTTACATCTTCAACAGCAATCGATCCCTTGTTGCGGAAGAATACCACAAGAATAGCAAGACCAATTGCAGCTTCAGCTGCGGCAACAGTTAAAACAAACAGAGCAAAAACCTGCCCCATTAAATCTCCCAAATTTTGAGAGAAAGCTACAAAATTCAAATTTACAGAAAGTAGAATAAGTTCGATTGACATCAAGATGATCAGAATATTTTTCCTATTTAGGAAAATTCCAAGCATTCCTATTGTGAAAAGAATAGCACTCACTGAAAGGTAATGTGAAATTCCAATTTCCATCTTATAATCCCTTCCCACTTTCAACGTTTACATTACGAATTGCAGTTTTAGGATCACGGCCCACTTGTGTTGCAATATCTTGTCTTCGCACACTTGGCTTATGGCGCAGTGTTAAAACAATAGCGCCAACCATAGCAACAAGCAGAATCATGCCCGCAATTTGGAAGTAGAAAATGTGATCCGTATAAAGAATATTCCCTAAAGCCTCGATGTTACGTACTTCGTTCACATCAGGAATAGGTTGTTGAGACGTTCCTTCTGTTACAGGTGCAGCAACCCAGCTACCAACAACGAGAAGCAGTTCAACGACAAAAATGATTCCTACTAATGCACCAATAGGCAAATATTGCAGGAAGCCTTCTCGTAATTCTGAAAAATCAACATCAAGCATCATTACAACAAACAAGAAAAGCACTGCTACCGCGCCTACATAAACAACGATTAATAACAATCCTAAAAACTCAGCACCTGCCATGATGAAAAGGCCAGATGCATTCACAAATGCCAAGATTAGAAACAAAACAGAGTGAACAGGATTGCGAGATGAAATCACCATAAAGGCTGATGCCAACATGATGCCTGAGAACATATAAAAGAATATAATGGATGCGGTCATGTCTTGGTCCTACCTATATGGCGCATCAATGTGCAGGTTACGGGCAATTTCACGCTCCCAACGGTCACCGTTATCCAGCAACTTGTCTTTGTCATAATAAAGTTCTTCGCGTGTTTCAGTTGCAAACTCAAAGTTTGGTCCTTCAACAATCGCATCAACAGGACAAGCTTCTTGGCAAAAACCACAATAGATACATTTCACCATATCGATGTCATAACGAACGGTACGACGTGTGCCGTCATTACCGCGAGGACCAGCTTCGATAGTAATTGCTTGTGCCGGACAAATTGCTTCACACAATTTACATGCAATACAACGCTCTTCCCCATTTGGATAACGACGCAGCGCATGCTCGCCGCGAAAACGTGCTGACACTGGGCCTTTTTCAAATGGATAGTTAATCGTTGGCTTTGGCTTGAACATATAACGAAACGCTAACCAAAGCGCAGAGAAGAACTCTTTTAAAAGAAGTGATTTTGCTGCTTGTGCTAAATTACTCATTCCACACCTCCAAAAACCTGAACTGCTCCATACGCCCCTGCAATTGTAAACACTATAGGCATTTGGATACGGTATGCATTCTTGGTTAGATTAGCAATTTTCTGCTTATCCAAACCTAAAATAGGGACATTATAAGAAGTGGGAACTTTCTTACCTTGCGACTTCAATACTTTTGGAAGAATAAAATAGTTACCTAACATTGATATCAATAGTCCGCACAGACCACCAATAAATACAAGCGCAAGACTACTCATGCTGCGACCCACCCTGTAATTTGGAGAACCAATGCTGTTGCAAAGACCATGAATAGAGAGATTGGCAGGAACACTTTCCACCCCAATCGCATCAACTGGTCATAGCGATAACGCGGTACAACTGCACGAACCATTGCCATTGCAAAGAATACAAGAAGCATCTTCAGAACGAACCAGAATGTACCCGGTATCCAGTTTAAAAACCAAACGTCGAACGGTGGCAACCAGCCGCCCAAGAAAAGCACTGTCGTTAATGCACACATCAATATGATGGCAACGAACTCGCCTAAGAAGAAGAGTAAGAATAAAGTTGATGAATATTCAACCATGTGACCCGCAACCAATTCTGATTCAGCCTCTGGCAAATCAAAAGGCGGACGGTTTGTTTCAGCGATTGCTGAGATAAAGAAGATGATGAACATCGGGAAGAGCGGCAACCAGTGCCAATCTAAGAATGATGAACTCATGCCAAGGTAATTTGTACCAAAGCCAGCTTGTTGCGCCATGATGATATCATCCATGCGAAGTGAACCAACACAAAGCAGAACAGTAATAATCACAAAGCCGATTGAGACTTCATAAGACACCATTTGCGCTGCAGAACGAAGTGCTGCCAAGAATGCATATTTAGAGTTTGAAGCCCAGCCACCCATGATGACGCCGTAAACTTCAAGCGAAGATACTGCGAAGACAAATAAGATGCCCAAGTTGAGATCTGCAATTGCCCAACCTTTATCGAGTGGGATAACAGCCCAAGCTGCCATTGCAAGAACGGCAGAAACAATTGGCGCAATGATAAATACAGCCTTGCTCGCACTTGCAGGAATGATTGGTTCTTTTATTACAAACTTAAGTAAGTCAGCAAACGATTGTAATAAGCCCCAAGGCCCTACGACATTTGGCCCTCTGCGCATTTGGACAGCCGCAAAAATTTTGCGGTCAGCATAAAGAATATAAGCTGTGAACACTAAGAGCGCGACCAGAAGTAAAAGGCTTTGCCCAAAGATAACTATTATTGGCCAGAGGTATTCGAAAATTGCTTCCATAATCTATCCCTCGCCTATTCCGCTGCTTGCTTCATTGAGCTTGCGCGCAATGAAGAACACTCAGCCATCACTTTGGATGCGCGTGCTATTGGGTTGGTCATGAAGTAATCCTTAATCGGACTTGTAAGCGGTGTATCAAGAACCTTCCCAGTTTTTGATGCACCTAATGATTTCGCTATAGCACTTACATCAAAGCTACCCGCTTCTGCAACCTCATCAAGGTGCGCAAAATGAGGATATTGCGAATAAAGCTCAGAACGCAATTCTGATAGGCTATCAAAGCCAAGCTTTATGCCTAGATGTGTTGATAAAGCGCGGATAATTGCCCAATCTTCTTTTGCATCCCCTGGTGCGAATGCAGCGCGTGTCGTCATCTGGGCGCGGCCTTCAGTATTTACATAGGTTCCAGACTTCTCTGTATATGTTGAGGCAGGAAGAATCACATCTGCATGATGCGCACCAACATCACCATGACTACCAATATAAACCTTAAAGCCTTTTGCTTGGTTCATATCAAGCTCATCAGAACCATGAACGAAAAGTACATCCATATTTTTGATCATTGATGCGGTATCTTTGCCACCCTTGTTTGGTACAAAATCAAGGTCAAGACCACCAACCTGAGATGCATTAGTGTGAAGAATGTTTAAACCATTCCAATCTTTAGCAATAACACCCGTTGTTTTTGCAAGTTCTGCAATAAGGCCTAAAATTGCCTTACTATCAGACCTTGTTAAAGCACCTTGACCAATGATGATCATTGGTTTCTTTGCTCGTTTTAGTTTTGCTGCGAATTTATCTTTTCCTGAAACTAAGGCGCTCAATGTTTTTGCATCAGTACCCAAATGTTCATAATCGTATCGAATGTCTCCCACTTCACCGATGAGGCCAACTGGAAAGTTGCCCATCTTAACACGCTTAAGAATTCGGCTATTGAGAACTGCAGCTTCAAAGCGCGGGTTTGAACCAACAATCAAGAGAGCATCAGCTTCTTCAATACCAGCAATTGTTGAATTAAATAAATAACTCTCACGCCCATTCTTTGAATGCAAAACGCTACCAGGTTCACGACAATCCATGTTGTTTGAACCAAGCTTCTGCATTAAAGTTTTTAGAGCAAACATGTCCTCAACAGAAGACATGGCGCCTGCAATAACACCGACTTTATCAGCCTTTGCTAATTTAATTCTGCGCGTTATTGCAGTGAATGCTACATCCCAAGTTGTGGCTTTTAGACTTCCACCAACACGAACATAAGGTGTATCAAGGCGTTGAGATTTCAATCCATCCCAGATAAAGCGTGATTTATCTGAAATCCACTCTTCATTCACATCTTCATGCAAACGCGGCATAATGCGCATTACTTCTCGGCCGCGAGCATCAACGCGAATATTTGAGCCTACTGCATCCATAACATCTATAGATTCTGTTTTGCGCAACTCCCATGGGCGCGCTGAATCTTGATATGGGCGTGAAGTCAGCGCACCAACAGGACAAAGATCGATTACATTGCCTTGCATTTCCGATGTCATGGCGCTTTCAAGGTAGGTTGTAATCTCTGCGTCTTCTCCCCTACCCAGTAGACCTAATTCAGAAATACCAGCAACCTCCGTCGTAAAACGCACACATCGCGTACAGTGAATACAACGTGTCATTTTTGTTCTTACAAGCGGGCCAATATATTTATCTTCAACAGCACGTTTATTTTCTGCAAAACGATTTTTATCAACCCCATAAGCCATGGCTTGGTCTTGTAGATCACACTCACCACCTTGGTCACAAATAGGGCAATCAAGCGGGTGATTAATTAGTAAAAACTCCATGACGCCTTCACGCGCTTTTTTCACCATAGGTGATTTGGTCATGATTTCTGGCGGCTCACCATTAGGACCAGGACGACAATCGCGAACCCCTAATGCGCATGAAGCCTGTGGCTTTGGTGGACCACCTTTTACTTCAACTAGACACATGCGACAATTGCCTGCAATAGAAAGGCGCTCATGAAAACAAAAACGTGGAATTTCCGCTCCTGCTTCTTCGCAAGCCTGCAGGATCGTATAATGATCCGGGACTTCAATTTCTTTGCCGTCAATGATGAGTTTAGTCATATTTAAATTCCGTTTTCACCGCTTTAACGCGGTTCCTTTCCGAATACTTTCACATACTCGTCTCTGCCACCAATGGCTAGAGCTTTTGCTTGTTCAACCCAATTATCTCGCTCAATACGCCCAGAAAATTCAAGATAATCATCTACCCAATTAATTTCTGTCTGTGTCCAGTTTGCTATTTGATCAAAATGGAAGATACCTAGCCCATGCAGTAGCTCTTCAAGCTTAGGGCCAATACCTGAAATCATATGCAACCCATCTGCTGTGCCATTGCGCGGTTCATCAAGTGTATTTTCTAATGTCGTTAGCGAAAGCAGTGGTTCGTCAATATCTGCAGCTGTCACTAATTCAAGCTCGCTAACTTGTGTTTTGGGTGACTTAGTTTTCTTACCAGTCTTTTTCTTTTTAACTTTGCGACGCTTACAAGAAGATGCATCTTCAATTTGAGCTTCTAAATCCAACAAAGCCGCAATAGCTTTCTTATCGCTTCTTGCTTGTCTTTTTGCTTGTTTGCGTGATTCTTCTAGCGCGCTCAGAGCCTTATCAACGCTTTTCAAAAGATCAGCGGAAGGAATGCATATTTGTTTTTTAGACATATTTTATACTCCTGTTATCCGCACCGTTGATTTTGCCACAACTTCACGTTTTGAAGATGTGACCAGCTAAACGCAAAATCTGTATCGCCATGTTGATCTAAATAATCAAGACGCAATTTTGCTTCCTCTAAAGTAGGCAAATGCCCCTCTTCTATCCACCACATTACAAAGTGGTTGGATGACATATTTTTAAACCAGTTTTCTTTCTTCTTATAAAACTGATTATGAACTGTATTCCATACAAAATGCTCAAGGTCTTCTGGTGTTTCCCAAACTGTAAGATTAGCTGCTGCTTCTTGGCCCCCATAAGAAAACGGCGTAGGCATGTCCATTGCGTGGCCACTGTCATCTTTATGTATCCAAACAAACCCAGGCATGCTTTCGCCCAAACCATTGATACGCTCAAGGTTATCCATAAACTCAGCAAAACGCGGATCATCATTCGCGTATTTTGGCTTAGCTATGTTGAGTTGAGCAAGATGCATAACTATGCACACCTCTTCACGAAAACCCACGCTGGAACATTCTGTGTAATTTGAAAGCGTGCCAATTGATTTTCAGGAACTTCATTCGTAGTCGGTTTTAATTTAACTTGCTTACAAGATTTAGTAAACAAATCTCCTGTTACAGCCTCGTAACGCGCCTGAGCTAATGCGCCTACTTCTGTTTTAGTCGTAGCATCATCAACAACTGTAATTCTAACGATATTTTCTGGCGTAATTAAAACACGACTCAAACTATATATAGCACCATCTGCGCCTTTAACTTTTGAGGCTTTCACATGCACTTTGCTTGGTTTAGGTGGTGGCGTGCTGGTACAGGCCGACACAACAATAATCAAAGACAAAGCTATAAAGCCACGCCAAAATTGCTTATTTAATTCTAAGATATTGCCAAACACAACTTGCATTTTATTACTCGGCGGCCTCCAGATGTTTATCAGTTACCACGCCGTCTTTATCTGAATTTGCAGAATAAGCATCAATACGTGCTTCTATCTCACCTCTAAAGTGAGTAATAAGCCCCTGCACTGGCCAAGCTGCTGCATCGCCTAGCGCACAAATTGTATGGCCTTCCACTTGCTTGGTTACTTCTAGCAGCATATCGATTTCTTTTTTCTGCGCTCTGCCT
The DNA here is from genome assembly GCA_964502215.1 of uncultured Rhizobiaceae bacterium. Lineage (GTDB taxonomy): Bacteria > Pseudomonadota > Alphaproteobacteria > Rhizobiales > Rhizobiaceae > JAALLB01. The sequence goes on from CAZCUN010000008.1 coordinate 53,683, forward strand.
TCTGCCATGCGAGTTAACACGCGCCACATCCAGCCCGTACCTTCGCGGCACGGCGTACATTGACCACAAGATTCATGCTTATAAAAATAAGCAAGGCGTGCGATGGCTCTAACAATGTCTGTCTCTTTGTTCATGACAATAACAGCGGCAGTGCCAAGACCAGATTTAAGCGCTGACAATGAATCAAAATCCATCGGCGTATCGATCATTTGTTCTGCTGGCACACAACGCACAGATGAACCACCCGGAATAACTGCCAGCAAATTATCCCAGCCACCCAGAATGCCACCACAATGGCGTTCAATAAGCTCTTTGAATGGAATAGACATCTCTTCTTCGACCGTACAAGGGCGCTCAACATGGCCAGAAATACAAAAGAGTTTCGTTCCCGCATTTCGTTCTGCGCCAAAGCCTGCAAACCACTCTGGCCCACGACGTAGGATGGTTGGCACAACTGCAACTGATTCCACATTGTTCACCGTTGTTGGACAGCCATAAAGGCCGACATTAGCAGGAAATGGCGGCTTTAAGCGCGGCTGACCTTTTTTACCTTCAAGAGACTCAAGCAGTGCAGTTTCTTCACCACAAATATATGCACCTGCACCATGGTGAACATGGATATCAAAATCCCAACCGTTCTTATTGTTCTTGCCTAAAAGGCCTGCATCATAACATTCGTCAATTGCGGCCTGTAATGCTTCGCGTTCACGAATATACTCACCACGAACATAGATGTAACAAGTATTGGCATTCATGGCACAACCGGCAATCAAACAACCTTCAATCAGTGTGTGGGGATCATGGCGCATGATGTCACGATCTTTACACGTACCTGGTTCAGATTCGTCTGCATTAATTACAAGATAAGACGGTCTGCCATCAGAGCGTTCAGGCTTTGGCATGAACGACCACTTTAGACCTGTCGGGAAACCAGCCCCACCACGGCCACGAAGGCCAGAAGCTTTTACCTGATCCACAATCCAATCAGGGCCTTTTTTGATAAAACCCTTAGTGCCAGACCAATGTCCACGCTTCATCACGCCCTTCAATGACTTATCATGAAGGCCGTAAATATTTGTGAAAATTCTGTCTTTATCTTGTAATGCCATTATCGTACCTCGGCTTTAACCTTAAGCCTTTTTCTTTGCCAAAACTTTGGCTTGTTTAATCCAGTTATCGCGATCGATGCGGCCTTTAAATGAAAGTTCATCATCCACAATAGCAACATCAGCTCTTTTCCAGTCAGCAATTTGATAGAAGTGCCAAAAACCAAGACCGTTCAGTGTTTTTTCAAGTTTTGGTCCAACACCAGAAATTAACTTAAGATCATCCGCTTTGCCTTTTGCTTTTTTCAAACGAACAGGCCCTGTTGTTTTTGGCTTAGCAGCTTTTGGTGCTGCAGCCTTTGGTGCTGCAGTTTTTTGTGCGGCAGGTGCTTTCTTAGCCACGGCCTTCTTAGCAGGCGCTTTTGGTGCAGCAGCTTTTGGTGCGGCAGATGCTTTCTTAGCAACGGTCTTATTAGCAGGTGCTTTAGTTGCTTTTGCAACAGAGGCAGCGGACGTTGCTTTTTTAGCTACTGTCTTTTTAGCTGCGGTAGCTTTTGGTGCGGTAGCTTTTGGTGCGGCAGTTTTAGTAGCTGTAGTTTTAGCAATTTTCGCTGCTGGTTTTGATTTTGTCTTTTTACTTGTAGATGTTTTAGTGCCAGTCATAAGCGCTGCTGGCGCATTTGACATTTTACCCTCAGAAGAACCAGTCCAAGCATCACGATCAGAAAGCCCCATCTTTGAAACAGTAGGACTAACAGCGTTCTCACCAAAAGTTTGCGGCTCACGTGATGAACCATAATCATCCGCAAAAGCTTCGTATATTCCCCAAGACGTTACTGCAAAAATAAAGATTGCAAGTATGATAAGCGGAATACTGCTCAAAAGTGGTGCAAGCAGATACCAAGAAAGCCCTGCACAGATTAATCCTGCAAAAATACTTCCTATTTGAAATGCTGTCGTATTATCATTTTGTGTACTCATTATAAATTCCTCCAAGCCCTATTTCAAATTTAAGATTTTGACTGTTTAGCAAGCTTTTTTGCTTGTTTAATCCAGTCATCACGATCAATTCGCCCCTTGAATGATAATTCATTATCAACAACTGCAACATCTGATCTTTTCCAAATAGCGATTTGTGAAAAGTGCCAGAAGCCTAATGAATTTAGTGTTTTTTCTAATTTTGGCCCAACTCCAGAAATCAACTTAAGATCATCTGCCTTACCTTGAGGCTTTTTAAGTCGAGCTGGACCAGCTTTTTTAGGCGTTACAGGTTTTTTAGATGTCGCTACTTTTCCTGCCTTAGATGTCGTTTTTTTAGAAGCAGAATCGTCAACTACTTTCTTAGAAGCTACATTTTTAAGCGTAGACGTTTTTGCATCCTTTTTACTTTTAGCTTTTTTCGAAGCAGGTTTAGCTTGAGCTGGCTTTTTAACAACAGGCATTTCTTTTAACGATGTTAACCCACCTGCAGGTGCAGAATAAATACGATCTATTTGAGGGCCAACTTTAATGGTTTCGCCTTGGCCTTCATCAAAGGCATCAATAATTTCTTCTAAACGTTCTGGGGTTAGATCTTCGTAGGTGTCTTTGAAAATCATAACCATAGGTGCATTTACACATGCTCCCTGACATTCAACTTCTTCCCAAGACAATGTACCAGCAAGATTAGTTTCAAACTGTTTTTGATTAATTTTGCTTTTGCAAACCTTCATCAACTCTTCTGATCCGCGCAGCATACAAGGTGTAGTTCCACAAACCTGAATGTGAGCTTTTGTACCAACTGGTTGCAGCATAAATTGCGTATAGAAAGTCGCAACTTCAAGAACGCGGATATACGGCATCTCCAGCATCTCAGCTACATGCTCAATGGATGCTTTTGTCACCCAGCCATCTTGTTCTTGTGCAATCATTAAAAGAGGAATTACAGCTGAAGCCTTGCGGTCTTTCGGGTATTTTTTAATCCAACCTTTTACGACAGACGTATTATCACGACTAAACGCAAATTTTGCAGGTTGCACAGTATCCTCAGCGAGACGTCTAACGGACATTCTTATTTGCTTTCTTGATCAGGTGTTATAAAGCAAGTGGAAGTTTCTTCGATTAAAGGCGATGTGCCTTTGAGCAAATAAGTTTCACCTGCAATTTTAACATCACGTATAATATTTATAGTATTTTCCAGTGGCACTTTTTGACACTGTTTAATTTTTGCAGCCGCCTCAACAATAAACTTTGTTGTAATTCGACGACCTCGTTTTTGCTCTGCTTCTTTCATACCACGTGGTAATAAAGGAGAAAAAAACTTGCCTAAAAGCAATCTATTTTCAATTAAGTGAGCACACGGTGACTGCTTCCCTTCAGGATGCGGTTCAAATGCACACATAATATTTCTTAGCGCAATTTGCTCCGTAGCTTTGAATTCCGCAGTAGGCGCATTCGGGCCAACTGTATTTGAATTACAAGCGACAAGTAGTGTTGTAGCAAATATTGGAATCCAAGACTTCCTCACCGATCAACCTCTCCAAACACAATATCAAGAGAACCGAGAATAGCCGAAACATCAGCTAATAAATGCCCACGGCACATAAAGTCCATGGCTTGCAAATGAGCATAACCAGGTGCACGAAGTTTGCAACGGTATGGCTTATTAGAACCATCAGACACGAGGAAAACGCCAAACTCACCTTTTGGCGCCTCGACCGCACAATAAACTTCGCCTGCAGGAACTTTATAACCTTCTGTATAAAGCTTGAAATGATGAATAAGAGCTTCCATTGAGCGCTTCATTTCATCTCTCTTTGGCGGAACAACTTTACCATCAGTTGATGATACAGGCCCCTGTCCTTCTGGCTCACGCATTTTCGTAATACATTGTTGCATAATACGAACAGACTGACGCATTTCTTCCATACGAATTAGATATCGGTCGTAGTTATCGCAATTCTTGCCAATAGGAATGTCAAATTCCATTTCATCATAACATTCATATGGTTGTGACTTACGCAAATCCCACGCAGCACCTGAGCCACGAACCATCACGCCCGAAAAGCCCCAAGCCCATGCATCATCAAGACTTACAATGCCAATATCGACGTTACGCTGTTTGAAGATACGGTTGTCTGTCAAAAGTTGATCAATATCATCAACGACTTTTAAAAACGGTTCGCACCAATCATCAATATCATCTAATAGCCCTTCTGGGAGATCTTGGTGAACACCGCCTGGACGAAAATAGGCTGCGTGAAGGCGAGCGCCACAAACACGCTCATAAAATATCATCAATTTTTCACGCTCTTCAAAGCCCCAAAGCGGTGGCGTCAAAGCACCAACATCCATGGCTTGAGTCGTGACGTTTAATAGATGTGAAAGAATACGGCCAATTTCTGAATATAATACGCGGATTAATTGCCCACGACGCGGCACTTCGATGCCTGCCAGCTTCTCAACTGTCATTGCAAAGGCGTGTTCTTGGTTCATTGGTGCAACATAATCAAGTCGATCAAAATAAGGAATCGCTTGAAGATATGTTTTGTACTCAATCAGCTTTTCTGTACCACGGTGCAAAAGACCAATATGAGGATCAACACGCTCAACAACCTCGCCATCCAGTTCAAGCACAAGACGCAACACGCCATGCGCCGCAGGGTGTTGTGGACCAAAGTTTATATTAAAGTTTCTTACGTTATGCTCACCCATTACGCACCAGCCTTTTCGTCACCTGGGAGAGTATATTCTGCGCCCTCCCAAGGGCTTTCATAATCAAAATCACGGAATTCCTGACGCAACTCAACAGGTTCGTACACTACGCGCTTTGCTTCTTCATCATAACGAACTTCAACGTAACCCGTAAGTGGGAAATCTTTTCTAAGCGGATGACCATCAAATCCATAGTCTGTAAGGATGCGTCTCAAATCTGGGTGACCAGTGAACAAAATACCATACATATCGTAAGCTTCACGCTCAAACCAATCTGCCCCTGGATAAACACCCGTTATACTTGGCACAGGCGTTTCTTCATCTGTTGCAAGCTTAACGCGAATACGTGTGTTATGCTTAGGACTTAAAAGGTGATAAACGACCTCGAAGCGCTTTTCATTTCCAGGATAATCAACTCCGCATACATCAATAATTGAAATAAATTGAGTGCGACTATCGTCATGAAGAAAACGCAGCAAAGGAATAATATCATCGCCAATCGTATTGACGGTTAACTCGCCATATTCAATCGAAACACTGTTAATAAGATTAGATGCTTCTGAATTAATAACAGCAGCAAGAGAATCAATTGGGTTTACCACGGTTTTTTCTTCCGTTTCAGTCATGCTCAGTCCCTATCGCTCAATCGTACCTGTACGGCGAATTTTCTTTTGCAAAAGCATAACGCCATATAAAAGTGCTTCCGCAGTTGGTGGACAACCGGGCACGTATATATCAACAGGTACTATACGGTCACAGCCACGTACCACTGAATAAGAATAATGATAGTAACCACCACCATTTGCACAAGAACCCATAGAGATAACATAACGTGGCTCGGGCATTTGGTCATAAACCTTACGAAGCGCAGGTGCCATTTTGTTAGTAAGCGTACCCGCAACAATCATAACATCTGATTGACGCGGCGATGCACGCGGCGCAATACCAAAGCGTTCTGCATCATAGCGTGGCATTGCCATATGCATCATTTCAACTGCACAACATGCAAGACCAAACGTCATCCACATCAACGAACCTGTTCGTGCCCAATTGATTAGATCGTCAGTCGAAGTAACAATAAAGCCTTTGTCTGCAAGCTCATTGTTAATGTCCATAAAATAAGGATTATCACTACCGATTGGCTGGCCAGTATTAGGGTCAAGAATCCCCTTTGGCTGGGGTGCAATCAGTGTTGTTGATCCATTACTCATTTTTATATCCGTATCTGATGCAATAGATGAAAGGGATTAATCCCACTCAAGCGCACCTTTTTTCCATTCGTAGATAAATCCGATTGTCAAAATACCGAGAAAAACCATCATCGATATAAAGCCCATCCAACCTAATGATCCAAAGCTAACAGCCCATGGGAATAAAAAAGCTACTTCCAAATCAAAAATAATAAACAAAATAGCGACTAGGTAAAAGCGAACATCAAACTTCATACGAGAATCATCAAAGGCATTAAAACCACACTCATATGCAGAAAGCTTTTCCGCATCAGGCGCGCGATAAGCAACTAAAAATGGTGCTACCGCTAAAGCAATGCCAATAACGAGGCATAAACCCATAAATATTATCACAGGTAAGTATTCTTGTAGAACAACTTCCAAGGAATTAATCTCCTATGTGTCAGCTTCATTTAGGAGCTTAAAATGAAACTCTAATCTTCTTGTACACGAGGTATCGCACATCGGGCAAAATCGCAAGTCAAAACCCTCGTGATCTCACTTAGAATAACGATAGTATAATATTTTTACAAATAACGCATTATCACGCTTGACTTGAAGCGCTGTTGACCGTAATTCATTCGAACGTTACGCATTGATTTGCGCAACATACGCGGGTGTAGCTCAGTTGGTTAGAGTATCGGCCTGTCACGCCGAGGGTCGCGAGTTCAAGTCTCGTCACTCGCGCCATTTTCACTTTCCAGAAGTGATTATGGATGACACAAAAATACGAATGCTTTTGCATTTGGTTTTAATATTGAATTGGGTGATTAGCTCAGCTGGGAGAGCAACTCGTTTACACCGAGTAGGTCGGCGGTTCGATCCCGTCATCACCCACCATTTAAAAATAACCAAACTTTCATATATTCAAACTAAGCATTCGTAATGCTTCTCAACATTTTTGTTTCACGGTGTTGCGCAAAATTGTCTGCCAGCATCTGCGTTGTTTTGTTTCAAAACAACTTGGGTGGTGCATCAAGAATTTGAATCAATTTCAATGGCCTTTGTAACCTGTTCAACAACAGCCCTACTCAAGTCATCCTTTCGTAACTCAAAAAACTTTCGCGCTGCATCAAGGTTTGGATGATGTATATCGGTTACAACGCCTTCGTCGTTCGTTTTGAAAAACGCCTTATTGCCTTGAGCAGCTTTTACGGTTGCATCTGTAAAGCCTGATACGAATGTGCACCTGCTGCCATGCGTTTCGAAAGCTTGTTTTATATTTGCTTGCGCTATCCAACGCATGTCGTTTGTTTCTACATCATACGATGGAGAAGTTGTAAGATAGATACAGGGAACATCGGACGGTATTTGGCTCATCGTTGCTTTCACATCAGCTAGAGCCTTCTCAGGCGCCTGTGACCACCTTTGAGCTGAGTTGCCAAGAAAAGCTAATACCAGTAGCTCTGGCTTGTAATAACCATCCTCAAACATGGCTTCAAAAGCAGACTGTCCTTTATGGCAGAATTGATAAGCTTCACCCAAACCTATATTGATGTATTTTCGTTTCTTATTTCCCTCAATGCCATATACGCCAGCATTAACCCCCCAACGCTTATCAACTTCGCATATAACATCTTTAATCTTTCCCTCTTCACGGATTGTCCAGTTCAGAAGCGACGTAGACCTCACACCAATGGCAGCAGTTTCTAGATTTTCCAATTTCGCTAAAACAGTAGGGTTTTGGGTGAGTTTAGGAAGCTCTTGCTTTAATTGGTCAAAAAATTCCAGATATACCTTCCCTGCTCCATAAGAAATTTGACTGTCGCCAATAACTAAAACCTTTGGTGAAAAATTCTTTTGGCGATCTATTAGCCATAAAAATACAAAAATTATCACCACCAATATTAGCAGTAATAGTTTTTGCATACTTCTTGATTTCAATAACGTCAGTGCTTTTAGTTCCTAGAAGTTGAGAGAAATATCTCTATGCCCAGAATTACAGCCTGCAATGAACAAACCTAAGTCACGCGGCATATTGGTTTGTTGGCGTAATCCAATAGTGCCACGAATATCTTGTTCATAAGCCTGTACTTTAGGCAAAATATTTTGGCTAGCCGCCTCTGAGCGCCATTCGACTTCATTATCATATGCTGAAAGCGCTTTTTGCAATTCACCAAGTACTTTATCTTTGTCTGGTGTTTTCGCTTTTAGCGCACGACGTACTTTCGAAAGAGCTTTCCTAACATCACCAGGGCCTGCCACTTCACCAAAAGTACTTTCCATAGCTTTGATAACTTCAACCATAGCTGCAGGCTCTTCTGATTCAATTCTAGTAGCAAGTCCTTTTAGGCCTTCACCCTGCTCAACAAACAGACCTGTACTATCAAGCGTTTGCATCAACTCACGAACTGGTTCATACCCACTATCAACAGCTCTACGGTATTGTGTACGAAGTTTTGTTTCTGCTTTTAATAGTTCAACAAAATCTTTGCGCTTACCTTCCCATTCTGCAGGAATAAGCTTTTCAAGTTCAGCTATTTCAGCCTCAAGACCCTTGATTTGTTCATTTACAACGTCGCGCTTGGCAGCGTTCTCGTCACCGCGCAAACGACTAGCAGCATTTTGAAGCTCTTTAATCTCCTTTTCATGAACACGCGCATCACGTTGAATGCGTCGCACCGTTTCATGCAATGGTCGATATGCACCAGATGCATCATCAATAACAACTTCTGCCTTGAATGCTTCTTGCAATAACCCTTGAGCAGAAGAAGCATTTTCCAAGCCGCCTTTAAAATCCTTTGATAGATTTTTTGGCAGTGCGCTTAAATCAATCTTACTCGCAAGATCAATTGCTGTATTTATTTTAGCGCCATTTACAGTAAATTGCTGACTCACATATTGTTCGACACAATATTGAATTTGAGGATTACGCGGTGGTGGTGCTGTTTCTGATACTAACAACGAGCGGTTTGGCAAGTAATTCACTAGGGTTGGATAGAAGCCCACAATAACAAGTGCTAAGAGTTGTAATCCAATGAAAGGAATTACGCCTTTATACATAGCAAGTGTTTTTACAGCTGCTGGCGCAACACCCCTTAGGTAGAACAAAGCAAAACCAAATGGTGGCGTTAAGAACGACGTTTGAATGTTCAAACCAATCATGACACCAAGCCATACCGCAGTAATGTTTGCAGATGGATCAGAAAGTAGAATTGGTGCAACAATTGGCACAACCACAACGGCAATTTCAATAAAGTCTAAGAAGAAACCAAGCACAAAGATTACAGCCATCACAATTATGAACTTAGTCCAGAACCCGCCTGGCAAACCTTCTAGGAAATGCTTTACAAGTTCCTCCCCTCCAAATGCGCGGAAAGCAGCTGTTAGCATTGCAGCACCTAAAAGAATGATAAATACAAGCGATGTTGTTTTTGCTGTTTCAACCATAACACTACGAAGTGTGTCGTCAGTTTTATAAACACGCCATGCGCTCCATGCGAGTGAAAGCACCAAAATGGCCACTGCAATAATAGCAATAGTAACACCAAGCTTATCATTAGAAGTCGTTATATTTTTAATATTAGTATTAAAATTTGCCACAACAAAACTGATAACAACTAGAGAGACAATTGCTAAAATAGCTGGAAAGTAAGTCGACTTTTTTCCTTCATGAAGACGATAGCCACCCATTACTAAAGCACCAGCAGCACCAATCGCACCAGCTTGGTTCACAGTTGCAACACCGGTAAGAATTGAACCGAGCACTAAGAATATCAATGCAAGTGGTGGGATAAGTGTCAGGAATACTTTTCTCCAAAATGCAGCATCAAAATCACCGCCATAACGAACAGCAGGTGCTACACTTGGTTTGAAGAATGCGAACACTAAAATATAAATCATATAAAGTGCGACAAGCACCATACCAGGAATAAACGCACCTAAGAACATTTCCCCTGCACTTGTTGAACCTACTTCAAAAACAGAAGGCATTGAGAGTTCGCCAGTATTTTCCTTGTATAAATTCTGACGTGCTGTTCCTGCCTGATCTGCCGAACTAGAAAGCTGGTCAGCAAGAATAATCAAAACAATAGACGGGGGAATAATTTGCCCTAAAGTTCCTGAAGCAGCAATTGTTCCTGTTGCCAAAGACGGCGAATAATTATTTCGAAGCATAGCTGGTAGAGAAATCAAACCCATTGCTACCACGGTTGCGCCTACAATACCTGTAGTCGCGGCCAATAATGCACCCACAAAGACAACTGAAATACCAAGGCCACCTGGAACAGGGCCAAAGAGTTGGGCCATCGTAATAAGTAAATCTTCAGCAATTTTAGAGCGTTGAAGCATGATGCCCATAAAAATGAACAAAGGGATCGCAATTAGCGTATCGCGTTCGGGTTCCCAATATACCCCACGCAAGTTTGTTACACCCGCACTAAGCCACTGCCCCGGCCCGCCTTGCGCAAAATAGGCATCTACTTCACCGGCAAATAAATATCCGCAAATAGCAGCAAGAGAAATTGAAATAATAGCAGAACCCGGCAAAGCAAAGGCAACTGGATAGCCCGCGCCAAGCGCTATTGCCATTGTTAAAACTAGAACAAAAAGAAATAGCAGTTCCATATTAATGCGCTCCTGGTGCTGCTGGCATTACTTTACCAGGGTCTTCACGGTAGTCTGCAACCGCATCCAGCAGATATGCAACAAACTGTATCATCATTGAAATGGCAAATACGCCAAGGAAACCCGCCATCATATATTTAACGTACATGCCAAAGCCTGATTGAGTAACTTCGAAATTAAAAACGGGACTGTTAATGACAGATGATTTTCCACCCATACCGAAAATTAAAATAGTCCAACATAGTGTCAGGCCAAGAAAAATAGTTCCGACAGCATTGACCATGCCTTTAGTCTTACTCGTGAAACCAGCGTAAAAAACATCGACCCGCACATGCCCCTCTTCAAGCAATGTATATGCACTTGCAAACAAAAATAACGCGCCATACCAATAACGTACTAAGTCAGCCATGAATGCTTGTTCGTATGAAAAGATAAATCTTGAAATAACAATTATTAATTCTGCAACTACAATCATAAGTGTTAGCCAAGTAAACCCAAGGGTTCTGGTTAAAAAGCCCAACACAATGCCAAATAACATGAGCGGCACATGCACATACAACCCGCGGAACTGTGATTTACCCAGGTCAGAAGCGAGTGAATCGCCAACTACAGCCTCAAGCAAACCTTCAACACGCAAGAAAGAGATTGTCATATCAACAACCCCTACGATTAAAACCACCCAGAAAGCCGAGCGAATAAATATCGTATTCCAACCCGATATCATTAAACTATCTTCGCGAAGTGTTTTATCTTTACGCTTACCGACGAAAGCCACCGTGATAACCGAGAGCACTAAATAAGCAAGAGCCTGCAGCCATGAAACAGCGCTAGCACCCTCACCTAAAACTATCTTTGCACCTGGCAAACCCATTCCAAATGTAAGAAAATTATTTACAACAAACACGACCATCATGGCGAGCATAATCCAGCCGAACAGACGAACCATGTATGTAGATTTCATGCCATGCGAAGGCACGTTTGCAAGAGTGTCAGAGGACACAGCTTTCTCCCCAAGCTTTTATATTAATTTACCAAATTAATGTCTTGGTAACAGACAAAAGAAAACGGGGCAAAAATGCCCCGTTTAATAATTTATGCTATTCAATACCTAGAACGCGGTTACGCTTGATTGTGTATGAAACGTCTGAAAGAGCGCTCCATTTACCAATTTCAGCACGTTTCTCAATAACACTATCGTAGATTTTCTTAGATAGTGCTGAGTGATCGCGAGCTTCTTCAAGCACTTCTTCAGCTGCTTCACCGAATGAATCATAAACATCATCGTTAAATTCACGAAGCTGCACGCCGTGATCTTTAACAAGACGGTTAAGGTATTCACCGTTGTTAGCATTTGTTTCAGCCATTGTACGTGCGTTTTCTTCATTACACGCTGCTTGGATGATTGCTTGGTCTGTTTTAGAAAGCTTAGCCCAGAACTCACCATTCATGCCAAATGCAAGCTGAGCGCCTGGCTCGTGCATGCCTGGGAAGTAGTAGTATTTAGCAGCTTCGTAGAACTTCATGAAGAAGTCATTGTACGGACCAACCCACTCTGTTGCGTCAATTGCGCCAGAAACAAGGTTTTCATAAATCTGACCACCAGGAAGTGATACAGGTGAAGCACCAAGCTTAGACATAACGTCACCACCAAGACCAGGGATACGCATTTTTAGACCTTTAAGGTCGTCAGCTGAATTGATTTCTTTGTTGAACCAACCACCCATTTGTACGCCAGTGTTACCACAAGCAAAGTTTTTAAGACCAAATTCGCCAGCAATTTCGTCCCAAAGCTCTTGACCACCGCCATATTTAATCCACGCGTCCATTTCAGTGTATGTGAAGCCGAATGGAATAGCTGTGAATGCAGCCCAACCTGGGTGCTTGCCTTTCCAGTAGTAATCAGCAGCGATGTAAGCTTGTGCGTTGCCAGATGCAACTTCGTCAAATGAGTCAAAGGCACCAACACGCTCGCCTGCAGCGAAGTATTGTACGTTAAGACGACCTTCAGTTAACTCACCAATACGGGCAGCCAAACGCTGTGCTGGTAGACCTAGACCAGGGAAGTCACGTGGCCATGTAGAAACAATAACCAAGTCAGTAGTTGATTGAGCTACTGCTGGCGCTGCAAGTGTAGCGGTAGCTGCACCTGCGACTGCAGTACCAGTAAGAAATTTACGACGATCCATATGGATTCTCCTCCAGATTAATTTTTGGTATTCAAAAGAAAACACCAGTTAAAAAGGGTTTTGAAAAATATTAATATATATCCTACCACCCCTTGGGTCCTCTATTAAAGATTGGACTATATTTTATCAATCAGCGCAAGTACCCAATTTCGTCAGTAGTTATACTGATTGAATGAAATATCATTAATCTATTTGACTACCACTAATCAAAACCACTTGAATATATGCAAATATTCCTAAGGGAAGATGATACAAGATGAATTTTAGAACAAAACTACTAGCAATTACAATTCTACCAGTAGTGCTAATATCTTTAGCTGCTCTCTTGTTAATTGACTCTCAATCTAAAAAACTTGCTCAAGCCCAAGGCAAAGCTGTTGAAGACATGATCTTCCAATCAAAAAAAATAGAATTACAAAACTATATTAAACTTGCACGCGCAGCAGTTGAGCCTTTTTATCAATGGGATAATGTATCAAGATTGCAAGCGCAAAAACAGGTTGCAGATGTGATTACCAGAATGAATTTTGATAAAGACGGATACTTCTTCATATCAATGACAAACGGAAATGTTTTACAAAACCCCCTCCTGGCAGAACTAGAGAGTAAAACAAAATTCGCAGCTTATGGAAAAGAAGCAAGTAATCTTGCAGAAGGCTTTGAAAGTTTATCTCGGCAGAATGGAGAACTTTATCAATACTCTTGGATAAAACCATCAACAGGCAAAAAGGCCGAAAAACTTGGCCAATCTGTTTATCTAGAAAATTGGGATTGGGTAATTGGTTCTGGTTTATATTTAGATGATGTTAAAGCGCAGATCGGTGCTATTCAGAGTGAGCTTGATGTTAGTGTTCAACAAACACGCTTCTTCATCATTATTCTTGCCGTTAGTGCCATTTTTCTAACGAGTTTACTCTTTGCATTTGTAAGGTTTTCAGAACAAAGATTTGCTGATGCTCGTTTAAAAGAACTGGCTACAGAAATTGTTAATGCTCAAGAAAACGAACGTAAACGTGTTTCTACTGATCTTCACGACGGCATATCGCAACTGCTTGTCTCTGCACGATACAGCCTCGATGTTGCCAGCGCAAAGGCTAACAAACACCCATCGATACAAGCACCAATCGAAAAATCTATGCAAACTATACTAACTGCAATCTCAGAAATTCGTCGTATATCAATTGCTCTACGCCCATCTATCCTTGATGATGTTGGCTTGGCTGCTGCAATTAAAAGTTTGGGTACTGACTTTCAACAACAAACGAATATTAAAACAAAAGTTGACGTAGATAATGTTGGTAAAGTTTTAGATGACCGAGAAAAGACAAGCCTTTACCGTGTTGCTCAAGAAGCACTTGCAAATATTGCTAAACATTCAAATGCCAAGTCAGTCAATATTAAATTAAAGCAATCTAACAAAGGTATTGTTATGATAATTGAAGATGATGGCATTGGTATAACTAATGAGGTAACAAACTCTGCACCGAAAGGGCTTGGCTTACGAAATATGAAAGAACGAGTAGCAAGTCATAATGGTAGTTTTAAACTTACGGCATTACAGCCTAAAGGTCTAAAGCTTGAGGTGTACCTCAGCGGAAATTAAAAATAAGAAAGTAATATAATTGACAAAAATACGAATTCTTATCGCCGATGATCATGACCTTGTTAGAGAAGGCCTTGTTGCACGACTTAATATTTCTGAACAAATGGAAGTCTGTGGTGAGGCTAATAATGGCATCGTTGCGTTTGAAAAAGCACAGGAATTAAATCCAGATATTGTTTTTCTAGATATATCTATGCCGTGTATGTCAGGACTTGAAGCTGCTCAGCAAATATTAGAAGTTAATCCTCATCAAAAGATTATCTTTCTTTCTGTTTATGATAACCCAGAATACATTCATGAAGCTCTTCGCATTGGCGCCAAAGGTTATCTGTTAAAAGATATTTCTCGCGAAGAAATGACATTGGCCGTTACTGCAGTTTACAATGGCGGGACATATTTAGGTTCAAAAGTAGCGCAAGCTTTTGATGCAAAAAACAACGATATCGACAAGTCTCAAAACCAATATAAACTCTCGAACCGTGAAAAAGAAGTTTTAGCCGAAATTGCACTTGGTGTTACAAATAAAGCTATTGCAACAAAACTTAAAATTTCAGTTCGTACTGTTGAAAGCCACCGTTTTGCAATTCGTGAAAAAACGGGCGGTGGTAATGCCGCCGCGCTTTTCAAAGTTGCTAATGAATTAGGGCTAGTTTAGCCCCTACTCTTTTTATGATGTTTTATTTCTAATAGCAGATTGTGCTGCTGCCAGACGTGCTATTGGAACGCGGAATGGCGAGCAAGAAACGTAATCAAGATTGACTGTTTCGCAGAACTCTATTGAGTCTGGATCTCCACCGTGTTCACCACAGATACCAAGTTTTATATCATCGCGTGTTGAACGGCCTTTTTCAGCTGCAATCTTAACTAGTTCACCAACACCTGCCACATCTAATGAAACGAATGGATCACGTTTAATAATGCCTTTTGCTTCATAAGTTGTCAGGAACATTTGCGCATCATCCCGTGATATACCAAATGTAGTTTGTGTTAAATCGTTTGTACCAAATGAGAAGAATTCAGCAGACTTAGCAATTTCTTGGGCGCGTAAAGCGGCTCGTGGTAGCTCAATCATCGTGCCAACCATATAATCAACTGTCTCGCCAGTTTCTTTCATGATATCTTTTACAACGGCATCAATGCGTTCTTTGACGTAATCAAGTTCAGCAGTCATACCTACAAGTGGTATCATGATTTCAGGAACAACTGCTTCACCAGCCTTCTTACTCGCTTCAATCGCAGCTTCGATGATTGCGCGGACCTGCATTTCGGCAATCTCAGGATACGAAACAGCCAAACGACAGCCACGATGACCTAGCATTGGATTTGATTCTTGAAGTGCAACATTACGTCGACGTAGAATTTCTGCATCAACCCCCATAGCTGAAGCTACTTCTTCGATGTCTTTATCTGTATGCGGTAAAAACTCGTGAAGCGGCGGATCAAGCAAACGAATGGTTACTGGAAGACCGGCCATGATTTCGAATAGTTCGATAAAGTCAGAACGCTGCATCGGTAATAATTTTGCAAGCGCCTTACGACGGTCTTCTTCTGTTTCAGACAAAATCATTTCGCGTGCAGCAATAATACGCTCACCATCAAAGAACATGTGTTCTGTGCGACAAAGACCAATGCCTTCTGCACCAAAAGAACGTGCTGATTTTGCGTCAGCTGGCGTTTCAGCATTAGTGCGAACATCCATGCGGCGCAATTCGTCTGCCCATTCCATAAGATCGCCAAATGAACCAGAAAGCTCTGGACGTTGCATTGCAACAGCGCCTAAAAGCACCTGCCCCGTTGAGCCATCAATAGTGATTATATCACCTTTGGTAAAAGTATGCCCGGGCACACGTAACTCACCCGCCTCATAGTCTATGCGAATACCGCCAGCGCCAGAAACACAGGGCTTACCCATGCCACGTGCAACAACAGCAGCATGCGAAGTCATGCCGCCACGTGCGGTTAAAATACCCTCAGCCGCATGCATTCCGTGAATGTCTTCAGGGCTCGTTTCTGTACGAACCAAAATTGTTGGCGTACTCTCATTTTTAAGCTTTTCTGCATCTTCTGAATTAAAAACAATCTGGCCTGTTGCAGCACCTGGTGAGGCTGGTAGGCCGTTGCCAATTATTGTCTTTTCAGCATTAGGATCTATTGTTGGGTGAAGCAATTGATCTAATGAGGAAGGCTCAACGCGTAGAACGGCTTCTTCTTTTGTAATTAGGCCTTCATTTGCCATTTCGACTGCTGTACGAAGCGCTGCTTTTGCAGTGCGTTTACCTGCTCGCGTTTGCAGCATCCAAAGCTTGCCTTTTTCAATGGTAAACTCAAGGTCCTGCATATCACGGTAGTGTTGTTCTAGTTTATTGGCAGTTGCAACAAACTCTGCAAACGCCTCTGGCATCAAAGCTTCAAGCGATGGCATTTCTGAGCCTGCTCCAATGCGCGCTTCTTCGGTCAGATCTTGAGGTGTACGAATGCCTGCAACAACATCTTCACCTTGCGCGTTGACTAGAAATTCGCCGTAAAGCTTGTTTTCACCTGTTGAAGGATTTCGCGTAAAGGCAACACCAGTTGCAGAGCTGTCGCCCATGTTTCCAAAAACCATAGCTTGTACGTTTACTGCCGTTCCCCACTCGACAGGAATATTATGTAGTTTGCGATATGTATTTGCACGAGCATTCATCCACGATGCAAACACCGCACCAACAGCACCCCAAAGTTGCTCTTGCGGTTCTTGCGGGAAAGGTCTTCCCAACTCCTGCTCAACACTTTTAAGATAGCCTTTGACAACTTCTTTCCAGTCATCAGCCGTAAGATCAGTATCTTGGCTATAGCCATTATTATCCTTGGTATCTTCAAGAATATCTTCAAAGACACCATGGTCTACACCCAACACGACATCAGAGTACATCTGGATAAAACGTCTATAACTATCATAAGCAAAACGTTCATCGCCGGCCTCTTTGGCCATCGCATCAACTGTCTGGTCATTCAGGCCAAGATTTAAAACCGTATCCATCATACCTGGCATGGAAGCACGCGCTCCAGAACGAACAGAAACCAAAAGCGGGTTTGTGGCATCGCCAAATTTTCTGTTTGTTGCAGCTTCAATAGTTCCAAGTGCCGCAACCATCTGATCATTCAGCTCTTTTGGATATTCTTCACCATTTTCATAATACCAATTACATGCCTCAGTCGTGATTGTGAAACCTGGAGGGACAGGTAATCCTAATGAACTCATCTCAGCAAGGTTTGCACCTTTACCGCCTAGAAGTTCTTTCATTCCCGCCTCACCTTCAGCGCTTCCATTGCCAAAGGTATAAATCCACTTGCTCATGACAAAATGTCTCCGATATTTATGAGGATAATGCTAAGCGTGTATTAGTAGACAGAATAAGACAGCGCAACCCGTTAAGCACTAAGATTAACGGGTTGCTGATATTTATTTTAAAAGTCAGTAAGTGTTTTTGAGTGTTTTTACTTACCCAATGCTGTCAAAAGCGTTTCACCAAGCTTAGCAGGTGATGGAGAAACCTTAATTCCTGCAGCTTCCATGGCTTCAATTTTATCTTCTGCGCCACCTTTACCACCAGAAATAACAGCTCCAGCATGGCCCATTGTACGGCCAGGAGGCGCTGTGCGGCCTGCGATAAATCCAGCCATTGGTTTAGAGCGACCTTTTTTAGCTTCATCAGCAATGAATTGCGCTGCTTCTTCTTCTGCTGAACCACCAATTTCACCAATCATGATAATTGATTCAGTTTCATCATCAGCTAGGAACATTTCTAGCATGTCGATAAATTCTGTACCCTTAACTGGGTCGCCACCAATACCAACTGCGGTTGTTTGACCAAGACCAGCATTTGATGTTTGGAACACTGCTTCATAGGTCAATGTACCAGAGCGAGAAACAACGCCTACTGAGCCTTTTTTAAAAATTGAACCTGGCATAATACCAATCTTACACTGTTCAGGTGTTAAGATACCTGGGCAGTTAGGGCCGATCAAACGAGACTTAGATTTATCTAGCTTGGCTTTTACCTTTACCATGTCCATAACTGGAACACCTTCTGTAATACAGATGATTAAAGGAATTTCTGCATCAATCGCTTCCATGATTGCGCTAGCAGCGCCCGCAGGTGGCACGTAAACAACAGAAGCATTTGCGCCTGTGCGTTCTTTGCCTTCTGCAACCGTTGTGAAAATTGGTAAGCTTTCACCACTTGCGCCAGTCCAGTTTTCACCACCCTTTTTTGGATGTGTACCGCCAACCATTTGCGTTCCGTAATAAGCCAAAGCTTGCTCTGTATGGAATGAACCTGTTTTACCTGTAAGGCCTTGGACAAGAATTTTGGTATCGCGGTCAATTAGAATAGACATTTTTTATGTGTTCCCTAAGTGGAAGTTTTATGTTTGTTAAATTCGTTCTTTTGAAAGAATGGTTACGTTTATGAGGTTAGCGCGGTTGGCTTTGTCAGACTTGAAGAATACAAAAACTTTAAAATCATCATTGCCGCCTGCCCAAGTAGTTGTAAGCAATTCGCCATCTGGCACGTCTGAACTTAAAGGCTCTTTACCCACAAGTGTATTCATACGGGCTAAAATGATATCCGCATCATCTTCACCATCTAAAATAAGTGTACAAGCTGTTGCTGTTCCTTCTTTAAAGGCTGGGAAGCTCTTATTAAATGTTTCGCTTGGTTTTGACTGCACAACACCAAGTCGGTATAGACGTTCTGACAAACGCACGTCCCAGCCTTCAAGCAAATCTGGGTTTTCTAAGGTTGTGAATTGTTTAAGATCTTCACCCCCCATAATTTCCCAAGCAAAGCGTGTAGACATGTCAATGATGTTTTTAACAACAGGCACCTGCGCATAGCAGGCACGGTTAAACAAAAACACAGGATCAGTGGTTGTTTCAGGCACTTCAGACTGCTGTTGAGCAAACGCTGATGCGGTTAGCATCGTTGCAGCAAAGGCAGATGTGGTGATTTTTTGGATGATGTTCATTACTTTAATTCAACCTTTTAATTCGTTGTGACGAAAACAAAGAGTGCAATATTAAACAGCTAAAATATGGCAACCCCATAATAGCTTAGCTTTACCCTTTAACAGCCTTAACAATCTTCTGAGCTGCATCGTCTAGGTCATCAGCGGCAACAACGTCAACGTCGCTTTCGTTGATGATTTTCTTGCCTTCTTCAACCTTTGTACCTTCAAGGCGCACAACTAGCGGCACTTTAAGACCTACGTCTTTAACAGCTGTCACAACACCTTCTGCAATTACGTCACAGCGCATGATACCGCCGAAGATGTTTACTAGGATGCCTTTAACTTGTGGGTCGGACGTGATGATCTTGAACGCGGCTGTTACTTTTTCAACTGTCGCCCCACCACCAACATCTAGGAAGTTTGCTGGCTCTGCGCCATAAAGCTTGATGATGTCCATCGTCGCCATCGCAAGACCAGCACCGTTCACCATACAACCGATATCACCATCAAGAGCGATATAAGCTAGGTCATATTTTGAAGCTTCGATTTCTTTTGCATCTTCTTCAGAAAAATCACGAAGCTCTTGCAATTCAGGGTGACGGAACTCTGCATTGCCATCGAACGAGCATTTTGCATCTAGGACACGAAGGTGTCCGTCTTTCATGACGATAAGCGGATTGATTTCGAGAAGGCTCATGTCTTTTTCAACAAATGTATTATACAAAATTGGGAAAAGGCTTTCTGCATCTTTTGCGGCAGCGCCATCAATTTTAAAAGCAGCAACCAATTTAGCAACATCTGCTGGCGTGCATCCTACTTCAGGATCAATGCCAATCGTATGAATAAGGTCAGGCGTATCTTCTGCAACTGCTTCAATGTCCATGCCACCTTCTGTTGAAGCTACAAAAGAAACAAGGCCAGTTTCACGGTCAACCAGCACTGATAAATATAATTCGCGATCGATGTCTGCACCGTCTTCTAGGTATAGACGGTTTACTTGTTTACCAGCAGGGCCAGTTTGTTTTGTAACAAGCGTGTTGCCGAGCATTTCTTTTACGTGTGAACGTACTTCATCAGGGTTAAACGCTAAACGAACACCGCCAGCTGCATCTTTTGGTAATTCTTTGAATTTACCCTTGCCGCGTCCACCAGCATGGATTTGGCTTTTAACCACATAAAGCGGGCCAGGAAGCGCATCAATTGCAGCGTCAACGTCAGCCTCTGTCATAATTGGAACGCCAGCCGCTACAGGAGCGCCTTCTGCTTTCAAAAGTGCTTTTGCCTGATATTCATGAATGTTCATTGGATAATTTACCTGTTTTCAATCAAGTTGGAATCTTGCAGATAGGTTTATTACCCCTCTCGCCTAATGGCAACAGGCATAAAGTAGTATTTTAGTGTGCAAAAATGAAAGGAGTGTAATTTCTAAGGGGCTGTCCCAGATAACTACGATAAATATTGTTTAACCCATTGGTTCAATT
>CAZCUN010000009.1:0-73051 GCA_964502215.1 uncultured Rhizobiaceae bacterium
ATACCCATATTGATAACCCATTTTTGAGTTATCTGGGACAGCCCCAAATATTATTTATGCGCCGATTTTATTTACGCTAGCAGATAAACGAGAAACTTTACGAGCAGCTGTGTTCTTTTTCAGAACGCCTTTAGTAACAGAGCGCATGATCTCTGGTTGTGCTGCTTTTAGAGCTTCATTTGCTGCTGCTTTGTCTCCGCCTGCAATTGCTTCTTCCACTTTACGAATGAAAGTACGCATTCTTGAACGACGTGCTTTGTTAACTTCTGTGCGAGCTGCAATTTTACGAACTGCCTTTTTCGCGGATGGTGTATTAGCCATACTTGCTTTTCCTATTTATTGTGGCTCAAGCAAAACCAGATTTAAGCTACTGTCTCAAGCAAACCGTGTTATATTTTACACTGAAAAGAGACAGGCTGGATTTACCGCCTGTAATTTTGAAATTTAGCTACATTGAATCTGCTACTATGTCAACGAATAATCCGCTTACGATGCCAAGAGGCTTAGCGCTGGCAAGTTGGACAAAAGAAGGTTGAGCGGCCTGATTGTACTATTCTCTTAATAATAGAGTTGCAGCCTTCTCTTTTGCAAGGTTTCCCCTCTTGATCGTAAACATTAAACGTATGCTGAAAATAACCCATTGTACCGTCTGTTTGTTTATGATCGCGAAGCGATGACCCCCCTGCCTCAATGGCTCTTGCGATGATCTCACGAATGGCTTGGGCAAGTAGTTCCGTTCTATCAGTTGCTTTGCCGTCCTTGCGTGTAATCGTTGTTGCTTTACGTTCAGGGGAAAGTCTTGATTGCCATAAAGCTTCGCAGACATATATGTTACCAAGTCCTGCAATTAAGCGTTGATCGAGCAAAGCAGCTTTTAAGGGTGATGTCTTTCCTGCAAAAAGTTTTGAGATTAAAGCGCCATCTAATGCGTTGCCAGTGGGTTCTATCCCAATACTGGCAAAATGTTTGTGCGTTTCCATTTCGCTTCTTGCAACCAAATCCATATACCCAAAGCGTCGTGGGTCATTATATATAATGTCTGCACGTCCATGCGCTCCGTTTACTCTTATAATGACATGATCATGTTTTTGAGCGTCCGATCTTGGGTGATGAAAAACGCCCGGCGCAGAAACACCCTCAGCCATTTCAATTCTAAACGAACCAGACATCCCCAAATGCATGACAAGCACTTCGCCACTTTCAAGATCAAGTACGAGGTATTTCGCACGTCTGCCAACGGATAATATTTTTTGCCCTTCAAGGCGTGAAATAAACTTATCTGGAAATAGAAAACGCAAGTTAGGACGATTGATGACAGCTTTTTCAATTATGCCACCTTCCATCACTGGTGCAAGACCGCGTCTAACCGTTTCAACTTCTGGTAATTCAGGCATTAAATTAACCCTTGATAAAATGTCCCATGCATTGTGACGCAATACAGGATGAAAAGCGCTTTAGCTTGGCCTATATATAATGTATGTGAAAGCCATAACTTTTTAAGGCCTGTTATAATGTCAAACTCTCGTACCACTGCTGCTGATCAGATGGAAACCTCTTTTGGATTTTCAAGTGTTAATCCTGGTGAGAAACAACCGCTCGTTAATGATGTGTTTCACAAGGTTGCTGATAAATATGACATCATGAATGATTTCATGTCAGCTGGCATGCACCGACTTTGGAAGGACGCGATGATTTCTTCGCTTGCGCCTCCTAAGAACGACACAAAAGCTTGGAAGTCACTGGATGTTGCTGGTGGCACAGGTGACATTGCCTTTCGCATCGTAGAGCGTGGCGGGGCGCAAGTTCACACGACGGTTTTTGATATCAATGCTTCGATGTTAGAAGTTGGAGAGCAACGCGCTATCAAAAATGGCTTATCAAACAAACTAACCTTTGTTGAAGGGAATGCAGAAGTTCTGCCCTTTGAGGATAATTCTTTTGATGCATACACAATTGCTTTTGGTATTCGCAATGTTCCTAAAATGGAGCAAGCGATTGGTGAAGCTTACCGCGTTTTGAAACCGGGTGGCAAATTCATGTGCCTTGAGTTTTCAGAAGTGAATGTGCCATTGCTTGATAAATTTTATGAACAATGGTCGATGAATGCTATTCCAAAAATTGGTAAGGCTGTAACAGGCGATGGCGATAGCTATCAGTATTTAGTTGAATCCATCGCTAAATTTCCTAATCAAGAAAAGTTTGCTGAAGCTATTCGAAGTCAAGGTTTTGAAAAAGTAAGTTGGCGTGATTTTACAGGTGGTATTGTTGCCATGCACTCTGGCTGGAAGATTTAAAGTAAGCCATGGGTAGCATTCGTTCTTTTTTCTCACTTGCGCATGCGGGCTGGGTCTTGGCTCGCGAAGGGGTTGTTTCTGAACTCCCTACAGATGGCATGCCGCCACCTGCAAAATTTGCGCATCGTATTGCAAGTCTTATTTCAAGAAGACAAGCAGCAGACCGCGCGCAATCTGAACGACTATCCATCGCACTTAATAAGCTTGGCCCTAGCTGGATAAAGCTTGGTCAATTTTTAGCAACGCGCCCTGATGTCGTGGGTAAAGCAACCGCATGCGATTTAGCATTGCTGCATGATAGTGTTGCCCCCTTCTCTCTTGAAGAAGCAAAAAAACGTATTGAGCAATCCATCAATCGCCCACTTGATGAGATTTATTCTGAAATTAGTGAGCCGATTGCAGCGGCCTCTGTTGCGCAGGTTCATAAGGCCGTCTTGAAAGATACTGGTGAAACAGTTGCGGTTAAAGTTATCCGCCCCGGTGTTCGCGCACGATTTAGAAAAGACATGGAGACGTTTTATACAGCTGCTCATTTTGTTGATAAAACCATTGAAGAAGCTCAGCGTCTAAAGCCTGTATCTGTTGTTGATATGCTGGATCAATCCGCCAAGATCGAAATGGACTTGCGCCTTGAAGCAGCAGCTTTTTCTGAGATGGGTGAGAATACCAAAGATGACCCAGGCTTTCGTGTTCCTGAGGTTAATTGGGAATTCACAGGCCGTGATTGTATTACTATGTCATGGGTCGATGGCATTAAGCTTTCCAATGTTGAGGCGCTTCGCGAAGCTGGACATGATCTGGAAGCCTTATCGGTTACCCTTATTCAATCTTTCTTGCGCCATACGCTACGTGATGGTTTTTTCCATGCAGACATGCACCCAGGCAATCTTTTCGTTGACGATAAAGGCGATGTGGTCGCGGTTGATCTTGGTATTGCTGGTCGACTTAATAAAGACGAGCGCAGATTTTTAGCTGAGATACTATACGGTTTCATCAAACGTGATTACCTCAAAGTTGCGCAAGTGCATTTTGATGCAGGCTATGTGCCTCCGCATCATGATGTGACAAGTTTTGCGCAAGCAATCCGAGCGATTGGCGAACCCATTCATGGCCAATCTGCTGAGACGATTTCAATGGCGAAGCTTTTGACGCTGCTGTTTGAAGTGACCGAAATCTTCGACATGCAAACACGGCCTGAATTGCTTTTATTACAAAAGACCATGGTGGTTGTTGAAGGCGTTGCGCGTACGCTTGACCCTAGCTTTAATATGTGGAAATCAGCTGAACCTGTGGTTGGTGCTTGGATTGCCAAGAACTTGGGGCCAGTTGGTGTTTTGGAAGATGCAAAAGAAGGTGTTGATGCCGCACTTCGCTTAGCCCACCAAATGCCAAAACTTGCCAAGCGTACTGAACTTTTATCAGAACATATGCAGGGCATGATTGCTAATGGCATGAAGCTTGATCCTGAAACAACAGAAGCGATTGGCAAGGCGGAAGCTAAGAATAATCGCTGGGGGCATTTAGCTCTTTGGGTGATTGCTGGATTATTGGCCTGGAATATTTTCAGTTAGTGGAGAACATACTCAATGGAAATGAATGAACTTGGCCGCACTGGCATTAAGGTGAGCGAGCTTTGTTTAGGCTCTATGACTTGGGGTACACAAAACACAGTGAAAGAAGGCTGCGAGCAAATTGATTATGCGTTCGAGAACGGCATTAATTTTATCGATACAGCAGAGATGTATCCGACAACCCCTTTATCCAAAGAGACACAAGGCGATACTGAACGCGTAATCGGTGAGTGGGTTAAAAACAATAAATCGCGCCGCAGCGATCTTGTGCTTGCTACCAAGGTTTGTGGATCAGGCTATAAAAATGTTCGCGATGGCGCAGTAATTTCTGCAACAACAATTGAGGCGGCGCTGGATGCAAGTCTTAAATCCATGCAAACTGATTATATTGATCTTTATCAACTGCATTGGCCTAATCGTGGCTCTTATGCATTTCGTCAATCTTGGACATTTGATCCAACACAACAAGACACGGCCCAAACGCTAGAGCATATGGAAGAAGTGCTAGAAGCTTTAGATGGTCATGTGAAATCTGGTAAAATTCGCTCTGTTGGCCTTTCTAATGAAAGCGCGTGGGGCACAGCAAACTGGCTAAGGATTGCGGAAGAAAAAGGCCTTCCACGTATGGCAACAACCCAAAATGAGTATTCCTTAATGTCTCGGCCATTTGATTTAGATATGGCAGAGCTTTCTCATCATGAAGATGTTGGTCTTTTATCTTTTTCACCGCTTGCTTGTGGCCTTTTAACTGGAAAATATAATAACGGTGAAATTCCAAAAGGGTCGCGAGCAGATGTTTCAAGCGCTCATCTTGGTAATCGGTGGAACGATACAGCGCTTGCATGCGCTAAAGCTTATACTGATCTTGCAAAGGAACATGATTTAGACCCAACGCAAATGGCCTTAAGTTGGTGCCTAACAAGACCATTCATGGCGTCCGTTATTTTTGGCGCAACTTCTATGGAACAACTCAAAAATTCTGTAAAATCGGCAGAGCTGAAATTAAGTGATGATGTTATGGATGGTATTTTGAATGTCTATAAAAACTATCCAATTCCATACTAAAACTTCTAGTGGCATCCTTATAATCATGATTGGCTAGCATGAAAACAAGGATGCCTGCCCCTATATAAACCCAGCTAGGGACGGTCTAGTAACACTTGGATAGGAATATTATTCATTTTATTTTTTATTTTTTTAAAAAAAAATTGTTACCTCGTATAAACACATTATGATTTTCTTTTATTGTTTAAAATCATAATGTGTTGGCTATCTTGAAATAGGATTTAAATATGCCAGTTTATCTTAATGGACTGTCTACTCAAGTTCCTAAACATGAGTTGCCCCAAACGTTGGTTGAAGATAATGCAAGGCGTATTCTGGGCACGCGTTATGTACAATTCGAAAGAATGTCGGCAAGCTTTCAAACTTCTGGTGTTGAAAAGCGTTATTCTTTTGCGCCTATAGATTGGTTTCACGAACCACAAGATTGGCAGGCGCGTAATTCACTATATCTACAAGGCGCAACAGAGATTTTTATTAAATCCGCCCATGAAGCCTTAAAGAGTGCTGAGTTGAAAGCTAGCGAAATTGATACAATCGTAACCGTTTCCTCAACAGGAATTGCAACGCCTACCATTGAAGCTTTAGCGTTTAACGAAATGGGTTTTAGAAGTGATGTTAGGCGCGTTCCTATTTTTGGGCTTGGGTGTGCAGGAGGTGTTTCAGGCCTTGGTGTTGCACAAACATTAGCCAGCGCTGACCCTGGATCAAATGTACTTCTAGTTGTAATTGAAGCGTGTTCATTATCATTCCGCTCTGATCGCCTTCAAAAAGCAGATATTATTGCCACAATTTTATTTGGCGATGGCGCTGCGGCAGCTGTTCTTTCCACCAACCAGAACAG
This sequence comes from uncultured Rhizobiaceae bacterium, assembly GCA_964502215.1. Lineage (GTDB taxonomy): Bacteria > Pseudomonadota > Alphaproteobacteria > Rhizobiales > Rhizobiaceae > JAALLB01. Next base: position 5,772 of record CAZCUN010000009.1, read on the forward strand.
TAATATTGAACTTCATAGAGGGAGTGAACATCTATGGCCTGACACTCTCAACATCATGGGCTGGGAAGTCGATAATACGGGTCTTGGTGTTGTGTTTGATCGTTCAATTCCTGCATTTACCGAAGCGCATATAGCAGAGGTAGTTCGGGATGCTTGCAATCAGTCTAAACTGGATCAAAACAATATTGCTAGATATGTATTTCACCCTGGCGGTGCAAAAGTTGTTGAGGCACTTGAGAGCGCTCTTGAACTTCAAAGTGGAGCGTTGGATTTAGAAAGAGACGTCTTAAAAAACTATGGTAATATGTCTGCGCCTACTGCTCTTTTTGTTTTGAACGAAGTGATAAAACAAGGAAAAAAAGGTGAGATGATGATGGGTGCTCTTGGCCCAGGGTTTACGGCATCTTTTATGCCAATTGAAATTGGATAAATAATAATGCCAGAACTTTCTCTTCTTACAATTATGTTTTTAGTGTTCATTGTCACACAAAGACTGGGTGAACTTTATATTGCCAAAACAAATACTGCCGCTCTTTTGGCGCGTGGCGCTGTCGAGCATGGGCAATGGCATTATCCTTTTATGGTTTGCCTTCACACGCTTTGGGTTTTAGCGCTTCTTCTTGCAGGGCATGTGGCACAAGTGAATTTCTTCTGGCTTGCAATATTTGCTGTTCTACAGTTTTTTCGCCTATGGATTTTAACCTCCTTAGGCGAGCGCTGGACAACACGGATTATTGTTCTTGATGAACCTTTAGTACTGGCGGGCCCCTTTAAATACTTCAAACATCCCAATTATATGTTGGTTATTGCAGAAATATTTGTAACTCCCATGGTACTTGGTTTGTGGCAAATGGCTATCATTTTTTCAGTTTTAAATGCTGCAATGCTATTTGTTCGCATACGAGAAGAAGAAAAGGCTCTTTCACATTTGAGGATTTCCGACTAGAATCGTCATTATGAATCGTTTTATTATATCGCTGGCATTTGCCACATTATTAATTTCACCTGCTCAAGCACAACGCGTTGAAAAGGTGGAGGCGCAGTTTCAAACATGGTTGCAAAATGACCTTTGGCCTGAAGCCAAACGCAATGGTGTTTCAAAGCGTAATTTCAACAAAGCTTTTAAAGGCATAACCCTTAACTGGAAATTGCCCGACCTTGTGCCCCCTGGCTCTAAGCCGCAAAAAAAACGCAAACAGGTTCAGACTGAATTTAAATCTCCTGCACGATATTTCAATCCAAACAATATGAATTCTGTTGTCGCGCAGGGACGCAAACTGGCTCAAAAGAACAAACGCCTTCTTGCGAGAATCGAAAAGAAATATGGCGTACCGGGTAGAATTTTACTTGCAATTTGGGGTCGCGAATCTGCTTATGGCAGGGCGAGTATTCCTCATAATGCATTTAGGGTTCTTGGCACAAAGGCATTTATGTCAACGCGCAAAGAGCTGTTTCGCAAAGAAGCAATTGCCGCGCTGATTATCATTGATAAAGGTTATGCAACACCTGGTCAGATGAAAGCATCTTGGGCAGGCGCAATGGGGCAGCCACAATTCCTGCCTTCGTCATATCTTGAATATGCTGTTGATTTTGATGGTGACGGCAAACGTAACATCTGGGGCTCAACCGCTGATACACTTGCATCTATTGCAAATTATTTGAAAAAATTTGGCTGGGAAAAAGGTCGTGATTGGGGATTTGAAGCAAGCATCCCTAATAATGTCTCCTGCGCTTTTGAAGGCCCTGACCAAATGCGGCCAATAGCTGACTGGGCAAATGCAGGTGTAAGTAGAATTTCAGGCAAGGCATTTCCTGCAACTGAACAACGCAAAAATGGTGCGGTACTAATGCCAGCAGGTCGTTCTGGTCCTGCCTTCATTGCAACGCCAAATTTTTATGTCATCAAAAAATATAACAACTCGGATCTCTACGCACTCTTCGTCGGCAATGTTGCAGACCGTATTCAATATACCAACAAACCATTTACTGCAGGATGGCAAAAAGTTTCTGGCATCAAACGCCACGAAGTTCAAAAAATGCAAGAAGGTTTAATCGCCAAAGGCTATGATGTTGGTGGTGCTGATGGTCTTGCAGGCTTTAAAACAAGACGCTCAATCGGCGACTGGCAACAAAAGAATGGACTGAAACCAACTTGTTTTCCAAACGCTGGGTTAGTTAGCAGATTTTAAAAACACCAAAACTTACCCAATAAAAAAGGGCAGCAAAGCCACCCTTAAGAAATCTTGTTTTCCTCGTAAGAAGAATTATGCAGCTTGGATTGTGTCCACTGCAGTTTTGCCTGAACGCTGATCAACAGCTGTTGTGAAGGATACTTTTTGACCTTCTGCAAGTGCTGACATGCCAGAGCGTTCTAGCGCTGTTGCGTGAACGAATACGTCATTGCCGCCTTCGTCAGGTTGAATGAAACCAAAACCTTTTTGGTCGTTGTAGAATTTTACTGTGCCATTAGTCACGATAAATCACCTTTAATTTAAGACCTTAAGCCGGGATTGGCTGCAAGTGTCTTTTGTCGTCAATTTTGGGAAAGAAATCATGGTAGGCGCAGATCATTCGCGAAGCGCGCGAGACTAGTCAATAGTTCAGCAAAATATCAGGTACGTAGCCCTTACATGGAAAATGTGACAAACACAAGACAATTTCCATTTTCTTAAAATGATTGCAATGAAATCAATTTATTACTATACATGATTTCATTGCAATCATATGAGGTTTTCATGGCAAGTATCACTATACGCAATCTGGATGAAGAAACAAAACAAGCACTTCGCGAACGTGCTGCTAAAAATGGTCGTTCTATGGAAGAAGAAGCACGCCTTTTGCTCGGTGGTGCCAATACTCCTGCTCCAAAACCTATGGCACTTAGTGTTCAGCAAGATATAAGTAATGAAGAATTCTCCTTGCTTAGGGTTGATACAGACCTTGCGAGCAAACGCATCTTGTTGATTATTGCGGGAGGCATAGCTGCTTATAAATGCCTTGATCTTATTCGCAGGCTTCGTGAGCGTGGCGCTAGCGTTCGCCCTATTATGACAAAAGCTGCTCAAGAGTTTGTCACACCCCTTTGCGTTTCAGCGATTGCTAATGACAAGGTTTTTTCTGAATTATTTGACCGCGATGATGAACATGATATCGGTCATATCAGGTTATCTCGTGAAGCAGATATGATTGTTGTAGCGCCTGCAACTGCTGATCTGATGGCGAAAATGGCGCAAGGTCACGCCAACGATTTAGCTTCCACTGTGCTTATGGCAACAGACAAACCTGTCCTTATCGCACCTGCAATGAACCCAGCCATGTGGTCTCATCCAGCAACACAGCGTAATATCAAAACGCTACATGAAGATGGCATTCAATTTATTGGCCCAAACGCAGGTGAGATGGCAGAAAGTGGTGAAGCTGGTTTTGGGCGAATGGCAGAACCCATGGAGATTGTTGGCGCGATCGGCAATTTACTTGCGCCAAATCTCAATGCCAAACCTCTTGCTGGGAAACGTGCCATTGTTACCTCTGGCCCAACGCATGAACCAATTGATCCAGTGCGCTATATTGCAAATCGCTCTTCTGGCAAACAAGGCCATGCAATTGCTGAGGCTTTGGGCAAAGCAGGTGCTGAGGTGATTTTAATATCTGGCCCAGTTGATATTCCTGATCCACAAAATGCAGAAACACTTCATGTTCAAACAGCCCGCGAAATGCAAAAAGCGGTAGAGACTGCTCTTCCTGCTGACATTGCCATTATGGTTGCAGCTGTCGCTGATTGGCGTTCAGTTGATGAGGCTGATGAAAAAATGAAGAAAGAAAATGGCAAAGGCCCATCTTCGCTTGAACTGACTGAAAACCCAGACATCCTCAAAGGTCTTGGGCACCATAAAAATCGCCCAGCATTGCTGATAGGCTTTGCCGCTGAAACTCAAAAGCTCGAAGAACACGCAAGCGCAAAACTAAAACGCAAAAATGCTGACTGGATTATTGCCAACAATGTTTCACCAAAAGGTGGCGTGATGGGAGGGGATGAAAATACAGTTAAACGCATCAGCAGCTCAGGTGTTGAAAGCTGGCCTAAAATGGATAAAACAGATGTAGCAGAAAGATTGATCGATGAGATTATCAAACACTTTGAAGTAGAAGTTTTGACTATTTAATGCATAATCATCTTATTTTAATTAGATCATTTTAAGGGCAGATACAAAATGAGCGCACTTACACTTGGAATAGACCACCTTGGATTAACCGTTCCTGATTTAGACAAGTCAGTTTCTTTTTTCACAGACTGTCTTGGCTGGAAAGAAGTTGGTGGCAAGCCTGATTATCCATCCAAGTTTATTTCTGATGGCAGTTCAGTACTAACAATCTGGCAAGCGCAAACAGATGCGCCTGTGACTTTTGACCGAAAAACAAATGTGGGGCTTCACCATCTTGCATTAAAACTCGCAAGTGAAGATGCACTCGATGATGCCTTTACCAAAATCAAAAACTGGCCAGATGTAAACGTTGAATGCTCACCAGAATTTTCAGGTGCAGGGCCGAAAGTGCATTTCTTTATCAATGAACCGGGCGGTAATCGTCTGGAGTTTGCGTATGATCCTAGATGAACGCTTTAAACATCATAAAATTGCCTCACGCGGAAGGGCTTGAGCTTCCTTCGTATGAAACACAAGATGCGGCAGGTATGGATTTGCGAGCTGCTGTTCCTGAAAATGAACCGCTTATCTTGAAAGCTGGCAAACGTATTCTTGTGCCTACAGGTATAATAATGGAAATTCCAAATGGGTATGAAGGACAAATTCGCCCGCGTTCTGGATTAGCTTATAAAAATGGTATCACTTGCCTAAACACACCTGGAACAATCGATGCAGATTATCGTGGTGAGGTTATGGTACTTCTCATCAACCATGGCGAAAAAACTTTTAAAATCGAACGCGACATGCGTATTGCGCAAATGGTGATTGCACCCGTTATGCAAGTTACAATCACCGAAGGCTCGCTTGCTAGCGAAACAAATCGTGGTTCAGGTGGGTTTGGATCAACGGGAGTTTAACCCCTCGATAAGCTCAAGATAATGCTCTCTTGGACAGTTCTTTTTCGCTAAGGAGACCATCCGTTGTATTGACAAATGAAACAACGGAAGAGGCATTATGAGCTGCTTGTAATAGTGCTTTTTTAGCGCCATGCCCGCAACATAAACCCCAAGCTAGGGTTGAAACAAATGAATCGCCAGCACCAGCTGTTCCTGCAACCTGAGTCTTAATGACGTCTTGATGGTGAAGCTGATTGCCATCGTATAAATAAGCACCTTCTGCACCATGCGTTATCAAAACATGCTTTGGCCCATGCGCATGAAGTGCTTCGCAAAATTTTAAAAGACTAATTTCACCGCCTTGAGATTGGATCGTCACTTCATCTTTAGAAGGCGTACCCCAATCAAGATTTGAATCAATTGCAGAAAGGCAAGGGACAAGCGCACCAGCTTCAACCTCATTAATAGAAATAAGTGCCATATTTTTTGCAGCAGACAAGACTGTATTAGCGCGCGTAGTGATCTGCCTAATCCCAGGATTAGAAGAGAAAAAAGCACCTGCTGCATGCGCCATATCAGAAATTTTCGGCAACATATTTGCTGACCCTTCACTTAAAGGAGCAACATGAATGATATCAGCTTGCAGTGGCGCAACCGCATCAAGGTTTGATTTGTTAAGCGAAGTATTTGCACCACGCTGCGTAAAAATGGCTGCGTTTTTATCGTGGCTTGCAATCATCACTGCAGACCCTGTTGCTTGATTTTCATCAATCAGAATCTTCTGCATGTTAAGACCATGTTGCGTACAATTTTTTACAATGTAATCGCGTGGAACATCATTCCCCATTTTGACGATTGGGGTTGCTTCACAACCTAGTTTTGCAAAACAAATCGCTGTATTGAGCGCCCCACCACCAATATGACGGGTAATTTTTTCAGCCTCCACCTTGCGACCAGGCTCAACAAGCAAATATTGCCTATTAGAATTTGAAAGTGAAAGCTGTTCAATGGATTCAGAACTGATGACTGTAATAATATCAATCATCGCAGACCCAAAGGTAATTGTTTTCATAGCGCTCATTCTGACTTAGGCATCATTTGGTAAAACACGGTCAGGCGGACGGTGGCTATCGACCCAAGTTCTAATGTTAATCAAAACACGATCCCCCATTTCGACACGGCTTTCTCTTGTAGCAGACCCCATACGAGGCAAGACAACAACCTTACCTTTTTTAACAAGCTGCATAAGATCATTACTCACCGCAGGTTCGTTTTCAAAAACATCCAACCCTGCACCAGATATCTTGCCATGTGAGATTGCCATAATGAGTGCTTTTTCATCAATGACTTCACCGCGCGCAGTATTAATAATCACCGAGCCTGCCTGCATAAGAGCCAAACGTTCCTCAGAAAGCATGTGGTATGTTTCTGTTGTGTAGGGACAATTAATCGATAAAAAATCAACGCGCGGAAGCATTTGATCTAAGCTATCCCAATAGGTTGCTTCAAGCTCATCTTCGACTGCACTGCTTGCTTGATTTCTGTTGTGATAATGAATTGAAAGTCCAAATGCTTTTGCACGCCTTGCAACGGCTGAACCAATACGTCCCATGCCGATAATACCAAGGCGTTTTCCCCAGATGCGATTTCCTAGCATCCAAGTTGGAGACCAACCATGCCACTCATTTTTATTGATTGCTTGCGCACCTTCAACAAATCTGCGGGAAACCGCAATCATTAAACCCATTGCCATGTCAGCCGTATCTTCGGTTAAAACATTCGGCGTATTAGTAACTGTGATGCCTTTCTTAGCAGCAGCAGCAACATCAATATTATCAACACCATTACCAAAATTTGCGATGAGTTTTAAATTTGGGCCAGCTTTTTGAATTAATTCTGCATCAATATTATCTGTAACGGTTGGCACTAAAACGTCTGCTTTTCCTACCGCATCGGTTAATTCTGCTTGCGTTAATGGCTTGTCTTCTAGGTTAAGTGAGGTCGCGAATAATTCACGCATTCTCGTTTCAACAGAGTCAGGTAATTTGCGCGTTACTATAACAACAGGTTTTTTCTTGCTCATGTTTAAAATCCGGTAGCGACTTATCGTCAAATGTTGACGGCCTATTAACCGTCTTCAGGTATTAATTACATGTGATATATTTATAAGACCTGACTGGCAACACTAAAGCAAGAATTTCGTTTACAAGACGTTACAGGAGAAAATGGAATGACCTTATCCAAAGTATTTTCAAAATCATTATTGGGAATATTAATCGGTAGCTTTCTTGCACTCCCTGTCTCATTCAAAGTTGCAATTGCGCAATCTACGACAACTGGAAAAACTGGACTTCCTATTCCACGCTTTGTCAGCATCAAGTCTGGCAAGGCAAATATGCGTGTAGGGCCTGGCTCTAAATATCAAGTTGCATGGCTTTATAAAAAAAGAGGCCTGCCAATGGAAATTATCCAAGAGTATGACAATTGGCGCAAGGTTCGTGATCCTGAAGGTAATGAAGGCTGGATGCTTCACTCACTGCTTTCTGGTAAACGCACTGCGGTCATAAACCCTTGGGAAGAAGATAAGAAAAAAGGCTTGGCTGATCTAAAATCAAATGACAATCCAGCCTCATCAACACGTGCAAAGGTTGAACCTGGCGTTCTAGCCCAAGTCGATTATTGCGGTGAGAAATTTTGCCACCTAACCATTGGTGAAAATGATGGGTACGTAAGCAAAGCAAATGTTTGGGGTGTTTACCCTGACGAGCTAATCGAAGAATAGTTTACCTAAATAATTTAGACTTTAAGAAGCAGAGCGTACCCGCACAACAACGTCAACACTGCTGATCTCAAGCCCTTCTGGTGGGTTTGGCAAGTTATCAACTTTCACATAACCATCTGGCATGTCTAATAATTCATTTGAATCTTCTAAATAGAAATGATGATGATCACGCGTATTCGTATCAAAATACGTTCTGCTAGAATCTACAGTTATAGCGCGTAAAAGACCACTATCTGTAAACTGGTGCAGTGTATTATAAATTGTAGCAAGAGAAACATTTACGCCAGCAACACATGCTTCATCAAATAACGTTTCAGCGCATACGTGACGGTCACCTTTTGAAAACAGCAAACGCGCTAAATCAATTCTTTGACGCGTAGGACGTAAATTAGCCTCACGCAAAGTGACATCAAGATTTTCTAATTTATCGACCATGACAGATCAGCTACCTGATAATGAGTTTCATCTGCATAATATAAATACTATGACCGCCTTAAGCAATAGGGACATATTGATACATTATACCAATTATTTTGACGTTTCCGTCAATATATTTCACAATGAAATCTGGTAAAGCGCAAACTTCTTTAGAATTCTGCAAATCTTCCTTTGGCACAGGCCAAATTGATGTGCTAAAAGCCAGCAAAGCAAAAAAAATTATTATCATATAAGGCAACGCATTAATGACTAACCGCCAAACAAGTTACAGTTACGAAGAACTCATTGCCTGCGGCAAAGGCGAACTTTTTGGGCAGGGTAATGCTCAATTGCCAGCGCCACCAATGCTAATGTTTGATCGTATTACTCAGATTGATGAAACAGGTGGTGAGCACGGTAAAGGTATGATCCGTGCTGAACTTGATATCAAACCAGATGCATGGTTCTTCCCGTGTCATTTTATTGGCAATGAAATCATGCCAGGCTGTCTTGGCTTAGATGCTATGTGGCAATTAACTGGTTTTTACCTTGGTTGGTCTGGTGGTGAAGGCTATGGCATGGCGCTTTCAACAGGTGAAGTGAAATTCAAAGGCATGGTCACGCCAAAAACGAAACTAGTAGAATATGGCATCGATTTTAAACGAATCATGCGCGGACGTCTGGTTCTTGGAATTGCTGATGGCTGGCTTAAAGCAGATGGCGAAGTCATCTACAGTGCTAAAGATTTGAAAGTCGGTCTAGCTGCCGAAAAAGCATCTTGAGCGCAGGGCTTAATGTAAAAGGAACGAAATCATGAAACGTGTCGTCGTAACAGGCATGGGCATTGTCTCATCTATTGGAAATAACACCCAGGAAGTGCTTAGCTCTCTGCGTGAAGCTAAATCTGGCATTGATACTGCGGAAGATCATGTGAAGTATGGCTTCCGTTGTCAGGTACAAGGTGCACCAAACCTTGACCCTTTTGAAGTGCTTGATCGACGCACGGCTCGCTTTATGGCTAAGGGTACTGCGTGGAATTATATCGCGATGGAACAAGCCATTCAGGATGCAGGTCTTGAAACGGGTGATGTTGTTAATCCGCGCACAGGCATCATCATGGGTTCTGGTGGCCCTTCAACAAAAACTATTTTTGAAGCAGCAGACATTACTCGCGAAAAAGGCCCGAAGCGCATTGGGCCGACGGCTGTTCCTAAAGCAATGAGTTCAACAGCTTCTGCGGTACTTGGTACGCAGTTTGAAATCAAAGGTGTGAATTATTCAATCACCTCAGCTTGTGCAACGTCTAACCACTGTGTTGGTAATGCCTATGAGACCATTCAAATGGGCAAGCAAGATATTATCTTTGCAGGTGGATCAGAAGATTTAGATTGGTCAATGTCAAATCTGTTTGATGCGATGGGGGCGATGTCTTCTAAGTTTAACGACACCCCATCAAAAGCATCACGTGCTTATGACGCGAACCGTGATGGATTTGTGATTGCGGGTGGCGCAGGTGTTTTGGTTTTAGAAGAGCTTGAACATGCAAAAGCGCGTGGCGCTAAAATTTATGGTGAGATCATCGGCTATGGCGCAACGTCAGATGGCTCTGACATGGTAGCACCTTCTGGTGAAGGGGCTGTGCGTTGTATGCAAATGGCGCTTTCTACCGTCAACGATCCGATTGATTATATCAATCCACATGGCACATCGACACCAGTTGGAGACGCAAAAGAAATAGGTGCAATCCGCGAAGTCTTTGGCGATAAATGCCCACCAATTTCTGCAACCAAATCGCTCACAGGCCATTCACTGGGTGCAACGGGTGTTCAAGAAGCGATCTATTGCATGTTGATGATGAACAATGATTTCATTGCTGAAAGTGCGCACATTGAAGAGCTTGATCCTGAATTTGCAGATATCAATATCGTTCAAAAACGCATTGATGATGCAAAACTCAATACAGTGATTTCAAATTCATTTGGCTTTGGTGGCACAAACGCAACGCTCGCGCTTCAGCGCTATAACGGTTAAGGAACTAAGATTATGGGTGACTTAATGAAAGGCAAACGCGGCCTTGTGATGGGTGTTGCAAACAACCACTCAATAGCATGGGGCATTGCTAAACAACTTTCAGACCAAGGCGCAGAACTTGCGTTCACTTATCAAGGTGATGGCTTTGGTAAACGCGTAAAACCACTGGCAGATAGTGTCGGTTCAAACCTGCTTTTAGATTGCGATGTTGAAGACATTGCGTCTGTTGATGCGGTATTTGATACGCTCAAAAAAGAATGGGGCAATATAGACTTTCTCGTTCATGCGATTGCGTTCTCAGACAAGAACGAACTGAAAGGCATGTATGCTGATACCAGCCGAGAAAACTTTTCGCGCACCATGGTTATCTCATGTTTCTCATTCACAGAAATCGCAAAACGCGCAGCAGCCATGATGAATGAAGGCGGCTCAATGTTAACGCTGACATACGGCGGCGCATCGCGTGTGATGCCAAATTATAACGTCATGGGCGTTGCCAAAGCAGCGCTTGAAGCAAGTGTAAGATATCTAGCAAGTGACTACGGCCCACAAGGCATTCGCGTTAATGCAATTTCGGCTGGCCCAGTTCGCACTCTAGCAGGGGCAGGTGTCTCCGATGCACGCTCAATGTTCAACTACCAAAAACGCAATTCACCGCTTAGACGCACAGTCGATATCTCAGAAGTAGGCGGCTCAGGGCTTTATCTACTATCTGATCTATCATCAGGCGTGACGGGTGAAATTCATTTTGTGGATTCGGGTTATTCGACGGTATCCATGCCGAAGCTTGAAGAGTTGAATTCTATGGATGGGTAGGGGTTGTTTGATGCGTAAATGACCCTTTTTGCAACGGTTTTTCAGAGGCAATGATTTCAGCAGGTTAAGTGTCGCAAAAGTCTGTCGCGAAAAGAATGGAGAAGTAAACTGTCTGAAATTTTTAGAGGCTCTGATTTACTCAAACAATATAAAGAAAAGTACAATGAGGAGTTAGGGGAGGCTTTGCACTTCATAACTGTGCAAGCGACAAACTTGAGCTTGAGATGGAAAACTTATCTGGAAATATCTGCTTCAGGTTCAGAAAGAGTTGAGTTGCTAAATCAATCTGCTGGAACGTTCTTCGCAGTCGTCCAAAGAAGCTTATTTGATGATTGCATCATGGCTGTTTGTCGTTTGACTGATCCTGCAAAATCTTCTGGGAAAAGTAATTTATCTCTATTCCACCTTATTAACACTTTAGAGGATGGCGAGCTGAAGAATGAAGTGAGCAGTTTAGTTGACCAAGCAAAAAAAGCCGCTTCTTTTCAAAGGAATCATAGAGACAAGCGAATTGCTCACAGTGATCTTGAACTAATTACCAATGATTCAGCTATGCCTCAAATTGAGCCTGCCACTGCGGAGAAAATGAACTATGCAATCGAAGCAATTTGGGAGCCAGTACGCAAGATTGAAGCAAGCCTCGGAGACACGCACCTAATTACTGAATTGGCACCAATATCACGCGGTGCGGTTTCACTTCTAAACTGCCTATATCGAGGACAGCTTTATATGGAGAAACTTGAAAGTAGTGAATTTGATACTGTGGAAGAATTCATTTCAGCAAGAGAAGAAATAAATAAGGACTGGCTCTTGCACGGATATAAACCGAGAGAATAAGTTTACTTGCAGGCTGTATAACAACAAATGTTGTCGCAAAAAGGTTCGATTTTGCGACAGGTTTGCATCCACCTCAAACCCTCAACTCAAAGAAACAACTTCACAATAGCAACAATTGCTAGTGTTGCGCCTGATCCAATCACTAAAAGATAATAGCGGTTTTCACTATTTATCTTTGACGTTTCAGCAATAAGCTTGGCAATTTCTGCTCGCATTTTGGCATCAGCTAAATTTTGTTCTTGTTCTGTCATGCCAAACCTTTATGACTTTATAAATTTCGTTTTGGGTCTTGTTTACCACCAAGTATTTCGACAATCAGAATGCCTTCATCTGCTTGTTGATAATAAATTGCATGCGAAACATATTCATAGCGGTTAAGACCATTTTTTATGTGTCCGTAATCATTACCCCATGTTGGATTATCTGCGAGCAACTGAAACCTTTCATGCAATCCCAGAATATAGTCTTGTGCTATATCGAGACCAAAATTCAAGATGGAATATTCATAGATTTCATCAATTTTTGAGTCTGCATTATTTGTGAGCTGATATTTTCCCATTATCGCGCAACCTGCTTTCTACACGTTGTTTAATATCAAGAACAGAAGCTTCACTTACGCCACTATCAAGGCTATCCTCAATAAGGCCTCTCAAATGCTCTTCATTCAGTCTCCGCTCTTGATCGCGTCTGATAAGATCACGAAAGTATTCACTGTCATTTCCATAGCGTCCATTCTTGATTTGAGTTTTCACCCATTCTTCCATCGCATCAGGAATAGTAATTGTCTTACGCATCATTGCCATATCAGTAGCTCCTTTAATGCAGAATATCATATGATTAAAGTATGATGCAAATAATACTTACTTAACCGCTTCAATCACCTTAAACCCATCGCGTTCTTGTAGCACTTTGAAGTGTCTGAAGACTTTGCTGAGTGTATCTTCGTAAGGCAGGTTTCGGTTGGCTACCATTAGCAATCTGCCGCCTGATGGTAGGGTTGATCCTGCTACTTGAATGAACTTCTTGCCTAATTCTGGATCAGCCGAGCGGGCTGTGTGAAACGGTGGGTTCATGATGACCCATTGGTAGGGTTTCTTTTTAAATTCTGTGGTTACATCGCACCAATGGTAAGTAACTGGCAGGTTTTCTGGTGCGTTTAAGTTTTTCTTTGCTGCTTCCAACGCATGATAGTCTGCTTCATAAAGTGCTAGTTCTGTGACTTTCTCGTTGCGCTTTAAAAGCTCGTTTGAAAGATAGCCCCAGCCTGCCCCTATATCTGCAACTGGCCCACCTAAGCGTTTGTCGAAGTGTTCGGCTAATAAGATTGAACCCTTATCTGGCCCATCACTTGAGAACATACCTTCAGCTAGCGTGTACCCATCGACTTGCTTTATTTGGTCTGGCTCTGCCCAGTCATCACCAGATTTCATAAACCAAAAGACAACCGCATGGTGTTTTGAAAAGCTATCGGTGATTTCAGTTTTTTTGCTGACCCATTTGCGGATTGAGCCAATGCCTGCGGTTTTATCGCCCGCCACAATAATCTGCGCATTATCTTCGCAAGCATTCCAAGCGCGAATGATATTGGCTTCATTCACTTTGCGATTTCGACCAAGAAGTATGATTGCGCCTGATGGTATTTGGTCTTCTTCAAATTGCGGAACGACATCATAGCCACCCGTTTCTAGTTTTATGAACTCTGGTCTTAAAGATTGTTCGCACTTTAGAACCTGCTTCCACTCACTGTCTAAATCTTGCAAGTGCACAGCACTATACATGCGCCATTTTCCGCTGGGTTCTGCAATACCGCGATCAAGGGCTAATGTCAGTGCGTCTTTAAAATCAGGCTTCATTCTCAGTTCCTAATGTAAAAATGGCGATACAGAAATCTGTACCGCCATTTGAATTTTATCTAAAAGCTTTTCCCGTTTTGATGACAATCAAAATGATAAGGAAAGGCGACCAGGAAATTAGTCTTCGTCTTTTTCTTCTACGATCTCTTTACCAGTTTCCTGGTCAACCACTTTCATAGAAAGGCGAACCTTACCGCGATCATCAAAGCCCATAAGCTTGACCCAGACTTTTTCGCCTTCTTTGGTAACGTCTGTTGTTTTACCAACACGCTCGTTAGCCAATTGTGAGATGTGTACAAGGCCGTCTTTTGCGCCAAAGAAGTTTACGAATGCACCGAAGTCTACAGTTTTAACAACCGTACCTTCATAGATTGCGCCTACTTCTGGATCGTCTGTGATTGATCTAATCCAAGAAACAGCTGCGTCGATTTCTTTTGCAGATGAAGAAGCAACTTTTACAGTGCCATCATCTTCGATAGAAACTTTTGCACCTGTTTTTTCGACGATCTCACGAATGACCTTACCGCCAGAACCAATCACTTCGCGGATTTTATCCGTTGGAATTTTGAAGCTTTCGATGCGTGGTGCAAATTCGCCAAGCTCTGCACGACCTTCGGTCAATGCATTTGCCATTTCACCAAGGATAGTCTCACGACCACCCTTAGCTTGTTCAAGTGCGATTTTCATAATTTCTTCTGTGATACCTGTGATTTTGATATCCATTTGAAGTGATGTCAGACCCTCGGCAGTACCTGCAACTTTAAAGTCCATGTCGCCTAGGTGATCTTCGTCCCCTAAAATATCTGAAAGAACTGCGAAGTCGTCGCCTTCTTTAATCAAGCCCATTGCGATACCAGCAACTGGTGCTTTAAGCGGAACACCTGCGTCCATGAACGCTAGTGATGTACCACAAACAGATGCCATTGAAGATGAACCGTTTGATTCAGTGATTTCTGAAACAGCACGAAGTGTGTATGGGAATTCTTCTTTCGAAGGAAGAACAGCACGCACTGCACGCCAAGCTAGTTTGCCGTGACCGATTTCACGACGACCGGTAAAGCCCATGCGGCCTGTCTCACCCACAGAATATGGAGGGAAGTTATAATGCAGCATGAAGTTTTCTTTATACGTGCCTGTTAACGCGTCAATCATCTGCTCATCATCTGATGTGCCAAGTGTTGCAACAACAAGTGCTTGTGTTTCACCACGGGTAAAAACGGCAGAACCGTGTGTACGAGGAAGAACACCAACTTCAGCAACGATTTGACGAACTGTAGATAAATCACGTCCATCAATGCGTTTGCCAGTTTTGATGATTGAACCACGAACCACATCCGCTTGTACGCTTTTGAAAACTTCGCCAAGAACGTTTGCTTCATCAGAAGTAGATTCTTCTGTCAAAAACTCTTCTTTGGCTTTAGCTTTTGCCGCATCAAGTGCTTCATAACGCTCTTGCTTGTCTGAGATTTTGTAAGCTTTTTCGATGTCTTTACCGACAAGCTTTACAACTTTCTTTTCAAGATCAGAGTGATCAGGCTCAACATGTTCACGAATTGGCTTACCAGCTTTTTCAGCCAGTTGAGCAACCGCATCAATGACAGGTTGGAATTCTTCATGGCCAAACATTACAGCGCCAAGCATGACTTCTTCTGAAAGAACGTTTGCTTCTGATTCCACCATAAGAACCGCGTCTTTAGTACCTGCTACAACCAGATCCAAATCAGACTCGTCCATCTCGTCGATGTTCGGGTTAAGCACATAGTCGCCATCGATAAGGCCAACACGTGCGCCACCGATTGGGCCTTGGAAAGGAACACCAGAAATTGCCAAAGCAGCAGACGTTGCAATCATAGCAACGATGTCTGGGTTGTTTTCAAGATCGTGCGAAATAACCATACAAGTTACCTGCGTATCGTTCTTATAGCCTTTTGCAAAAAGCGGACGAATTGGACGGTCGATTAGACGACATACCAATGTTTCGTTTTCAGATGGGCGTGCTTCACGTTTGAAGAAGCCACCTGGAATTTTACCAGCTGAATAAGCTTTTTCGATGTAGTTCACTGTGAGTGGGAAGAAATCCATCCCAGGCTTTGGTGACTTGTCAGATACAACTGCACACATAACCGTAGTTTCGCCATAAGTGACGAGCACGCAACCATCTGCTTGGCGTGCAATTTTACCCGTTTCAATTGTTAGAGGGCGACCGCCCCATTCTATTTCTACCATTTGATGATCGAACATATATTTTCCTTAATACATACATAGGCATCAAATCTCTTCATTAGATGTGATGCTTTTTGCCGTGTGACATTTGGCTTTATTATCTTAACGGGCAAGACAACGAGGGGTTCTGATTGTTTGAAAAATGAACCGCTTGCAATCCTGCCCAATCATCGAGCCAGTTACATACTGCGTTTATCTGGGTCACACGGTTGAAGCCCTGAAAAACGAAAGCGGCGCAAGCCGTAAAAGCTTGCGCCGGAATTCTTTATCGACGGATGCCGAGGCTGGTAATCAGAGACTTATAACGCTCTTCGTCTTTTGCTCTTGTATAATCAAGAAGACGGCGACGTTGAGAAACCATTTTCAAAAGACCACGACGTGAGTGGTTGTCTTTTTTGTGGCCTTTAAAATGCTCTGTTAGATTTTTGATGCGCTCGGTCAAAACAGCGACCTGCACTTCTGGTGAACCAGTATCACCTTGTTTTGTTGCATATTCTTTTACAAGCTCAGCTTTGCGCTCTGGCGTAATCGACATCGGCTTATCTTTCTATTGTAGAAAACCTTATGGCTTTCGGAAGTTTTTCGTCGCCAACTGCCAAGATGTCGTCCAGCAGTGGCCTAAATATAGAAAACGGGCTTTTATGAGCCCGTTTCTGCGTGTTCTATAGTTGATTTTGATGAATATGGCTAGTCTTTTGTTTGCTCTAAAATTTTAGTTTAATTTGGCAACTTCACCTTGCTTGCCATAGTAATTCTCCCAAGCAAACCAGAAACCAATATGCCCTGCTAGGCGGTTTAGTTTTTTACCGTTTTCTGCGACCAAAGCATTTTCTGTTACTTTCCAAATTTGATCATTACCAGAGATTTTTGTGACATCATCTGTTTTTGAAAATTCAATGCCATTTGAATTATAAGCACGTACTGTTCTGCTTGCTTCATCGCCTACAAGAACCAGCTTTTGACTACCGGCGCTGTCATTTATTACCTTACCGCCTTTGAAGAATTTAATTGGCCAAGCTTTTTTAACATCACCTTCACGCAATGAAAAAACATAGTCTTTTGCCTTGTGAATAGATGTATCAACTTGAACTGGGAACATAAGGTCATCACTTGCCCAGTAATTTGCGTAAGCAACACCAGAGCCATAATCACGCTGATAACCTGTCTCAACAGAAATGACTTTAGTTGTGGGGTTTTCCTCTTGCCATTTTTCCCAAGTCGTAATGACAACCGGACGCACTTTTAGCTCTATGCCTGAGTTTGCCAAAGTGCCTGCAACTGGCTTTCCTGTGAATTGATTCCAAAGAGAATGCGTATAGGTATCATACATTAGTTTATTAGAACGGTAGAGAAAGCCAGAAGACCCAAGCGTTAAGTGATGAGGAAAACCTTCAACTTTGGTTTCATACAAAATTCCTGAACCACAAAGCGTACAATAGGCAAGGCTTACAGGCACACCGCCAATGATATCGTTAAACATTTCATGCCAATCCAGAATTCGAAGTGGATAAGCCCGCGCATCGCCATTGATATTGACGCCAAATACTAAGTCATCAGCCAACATATAAGTTGCTTCATCGCGAGTTAGAAGCTTAGGGTTGGTAAGCGCTGGTATGCCGTCTTTTACCACACCACCCCAAGTTATTTCTTCAACTCTGATATTATAATCGCGACCTCCCCCAAGAAAAAGTTGGAAATTGCCATCTATGCTTTTGTGAATATCCGCGTGAATTTCATTAAAACCTTCAAAAGGTTTTATTTGAGAATTGCGCTCTTGCCAAAGCATCCATTTCTCCCAGTCACGACCAAATTTTTCGCCCGTGATTTCATCTAATACATCAGCAACAGCATGAGAGCTTGGTGAGAACCTCATTGCCAAAATAAGAACGCCTACACTATCAAGGTTTTTGCGTTTCTTAAAATACTCAAGTGCAAATTCGACCTTGGCATTGTCACCCTTATCAAATAGATCACGTGCCTTTTCAACAACCTCAGTTTCAGCGAAACTTAAAGTGGCATGGAGCAATGATGCAGTAAAAATTATAGTGCCAATAATCTTGGTGAGAAATGAATTCATAAAAAGAGCCTCTTTTAAATATTTTTCAAGTATCATAAAAAAGCACCTCATCACGGTCGAATGTATTTTTTGTGATGATTGATAGATGTTTTCAATTTCTAAACAAAAGAGTTTTGAAACACTCGCTTAGGCTTAAACTGACCTTTATCGACCTCACCAATTGCGATAAGTTCGTCATTGTTTGAAGCGAAAGCTTCATCAGCTTGAGCAATTGCGTCGCGCCCACGCAACACGATTGAATTACCAAGGCGTAACCGATGTACTTGCTCTTTAGTTACCTGCACTTCGATAACGTCATCGAGCGCTGTGCCCGTTGTGAAAAGCTCTGCGTCAAGTTTTTCAATCTCACCTTCTAACTCAAGTAGTTTTTCAAGTGGGATTAAATCTTCTTCCAAGAAAGGCGCAACGGAAGTTCTTCGTAATTCTGTAATGTGACCAAAACATTCAAGATCAAGCCCCATGTCGCGTGCGAGTGAGCGTACATAAGTACCTTTTCCGCATAGGACTTCGAAGGTTGCGGTATCATCTGTATTTTCGACCAGTGTCAAAGTTTCTATTTGAACAAGTCGAGATTTGATTTCCATCTCTTCGCCATCACGCGCGCGTTTATAAGCGCGTTCGCCATCAATTTTAACGGCTGAAAATTGTGGCGGGACTTGTTCTATTTCGCCTGTGTATTTTGGTAGGAGCGCGATAATTTCTTGCCTGGAAGGGCGTTTATCAGATTGGTTTGTGACCTCACCTGCCAAATCATCTGTATTGGTTTGCGCACCCCAAGTGACGGTAAAGCGATATGTCTTTTGACCATCCATAATGTAAGGCACAGTTCTGGTCGCTTCTCCAAGAGCCAACGGCAACATGCCAGAAGCTAATGGGTCGAGCGTACCAGCGTGCCCTGCTTTTGCAGCTTGATAGAGCCATTTGATTTTTGAAACACATTGCGTAGAGCCGATGCCAACGGGTTTATCTAAAATTACCCAACCAGAAATCGGGCGGCCTTTTTTCTTGCGTTGGCGGCTCATTGGCAAACCCTCAGGCTGAGCTTGCCGAAGCATTGTGACTTATTTACCGCCTCGTCATTCGACAGGCTCAGGATGAGGCTAAATGATTTACTGCTCATTGATCTTCATCTCCGTCTGCATCCAAATCACGTTGCACTTGAGGGGAGTGTAAAAGCGCATCAATTTTTGAATAATTATCAAAGCTTGTGTCTTCTCTAAACCTAAACTCAGGCATATATTTCATCTGGTTCAGCATGGGAGAAACTTTACCACGGATAAACTTAGCATGTGTGGCTAAGGCCTTGATTATCGGCTGGCTATCACCACCACCAAGCGGGGAAATATAACATGTTGCGATTTTTAAATCTGGCGACATGGAGACTTCTGAAATTGAAATCACTGTGCGTTGCAGAACATCGTCTTGAATTTCACCACGCTGCAAAAGCTGTGTCAGCGCATGACGCACATTTTCGCCCACACGTAATTGACGTTGCGATGGGCCGTTTCCTGAGAATTTACTCATGATTTTTTCCTATAGCTTTCTGCCCGGAATTGGACCGGACAGAACTCTTAAATTTTAAATGCTACTTAAAGCGAACGTTCGATGTGTTCTACGCGGAAGCACTCGATTACATCGCCTTGGCGCATGTCTTGGTAGTTTTCAAATGCCATACCGCATTCTTGACCACCTTGAACTTCTGATACTTCATCTTTGAAGCGTTTAAGTGTTGAAAGGCTGCCTTCGTGGATAACAACATTATCACGCAGTAGACGCACGCCAGAACCACGTTCGACCTTGCCTTCTGTAATACGACAACCAGCAACCTTACCGACTTTCGATACGTTGAAGACTTCGAGAATTTCTGCGTAGCCCAAGAATGTTTCACGACGCTCTGGTGCAAGAAGACCAGACATCACGCTCTTCATATCATCAACCAAATCATAGATGATTGAATAGTAACGAATTTCAATGCCTTCAGCTTCTGCTGCATCACGTGCTTGTTTATTGGCACGAACGTTAAAAGCCAAAATTGGTGCATTTGATGCAACCGCAAGGGCTACATCAGACTCGGTAATCGCACCAACACCTGAATGAACGATGCGTGCTGCAACTTCTTCTGTATTCATTTTTTCAAGGGCTTGCTGAATTGCTTCTGCAGAGCCTTGAACATCCGCTTTTAGCACAAGTGCTGCTTCACTTAGTTCACTTGTTTGAAGCTGTGTCATCATTTGCTCTAGTGAGCCACGAGAACCAGCGGCACGTGCCACTGCTTTTTCACGCGATAAGCGCTGACGATATTCTGAAATTTCACGCGCACGTGCTTCGTTTTCTACAACACCAATACGGTCGCCTGCAGACGGTGCACCATTTAAACCCAGTATCTCAACTGGCATAGAAGGTGTCGCTGCTTTTAATTGCTCGCCTTGGTCGTTGACAATAGCTCGAACCTTGCCCCACTCATCGCCAGCAATAACAATATCACCCACGTTCAGTGTACCACGATTAATCAGAACAGTCGCAACCGGACCACGGCCTTTATCAAGCTTAGCTTCAATAACCGATCCTTCACCAGGTCGATTAGAGTTGGCTTTCAAATCAAGCAATTCTGATTGTAGTGTTATCGCTTCTAACAACTTATCCAGATTTGTACCTTTTAGCGCAGATACTTCTACAGCCAGTACATCACCGCCCATGTCCTCAACAAAGACTTCATGTTGAAGCAATTCAGTTTTCACTTTATTTGCATCAGCGGCAGGTCTGTCCATTTTGTTGATTGCAACAATGATTGGCACTTCGGCTGCTTTGGCGTGATTAATCGATTCAATTGTTTGCGGCATAACGCTATCGTCTGCGGCGACTACAAGAATTGCAATATCCGTAATTTGCGCACCGCGTGCACGCATAGATGTGAAAGCTTCGTGACCCGGTGTATCAATGAATGAAATTAACTGACCATCATGTTCAACTTGATAAGCCCCAATATGCTGAGTGATGCCGCCAGCTTCGCCTGAAACAACATTTGCTTTGCGAAGCGCATCCAGAAGCGATGTCTTACCATGATCAACGTGACCCATGATTGTTACAACAGGTGGACGAGATGTTAGATCGCTATCATCATCTGGCGCATCAAAAATACCGTCTTCAATATCACTATCAGAAACACGCCTTACTGTATGACCAAACTCGCCTGCAATAAGCTCTGCTGTATCAGCATCAATAATGTCGCCAGGCTTCATCATTTGGCCTTCTTGCATCAAATGTTTAATAACATCTACAGAACGCTCAGACATACGATTGGCTAATTCCTGAATGGTAATCGTTTCAGGCAATTGTACTTCGCGTGACACTTTTTCTCTTGGACCAGCATTTTGCTGAGCAGCACGTTTGGCTTTTTCTTGACGACGTTTTAGAGCTGCTAGTGATGGGCCGCGTTTTCCACGGTCTTCATCCAATGCATTTGTTAACGTAAGTTTAGTCTTACGACGGTCATCATCGCCTTTAGCGCGTGATGGTTTTGCTGGCTCTTCAGGTTTCTTGCGCTCGAACGGTTTAAGCTCTTTTTGTTTTGGTTCCTCGCGAGGAGCGGGTTTAGATATCGCGCCCTCTTCTGCTTTTGCAGCCGCAGCAGATGCGTCAGCAGCCGCAATACGCTCAGCTTCTTCACGTTCAGCTGCGAGGCGCTCTTCTTCGGCAGCTTTGTTCTTTGCTTCTTCGGCTTTAGATTCTGCACGCTTTGCATCTTCTTCAGAGCGGCGTTTTTCGTCAGCAGCCGCTTTTTCACGATCATCTGCTTCGCGTGCCTTAGCTTCTTCAAGTGCACGAGTGCGTGCTTCCATTTCATTTTTTGAAAGGTTTGAAGCAACTGGATCTTCTGCTGGTTGAGGCGTTGGTGCAACAACAGGTTTCACAACCACGGCTGGCTTTTCAACAGGTGAAGGCGCAACTTCAGCCGGAGGCGTATCGCCAGGCTTATTGATACGACGTTTACGGGTTTCAACAACCACAGATTTTGTACGTCCATGAGAAAAATTCTGTCGCACTGTCCCTTGCGAGATACCGCTACCTCGCAGTGTTAGTGTTTTTTTCTCTTTTGGGGCGTTATTATCGCCTTCGTTATCGCTCATATTCTACCTTATCAGTACCCTATTTGGGCTTTTTGAACCTTATAACACATAAAATCCAGTATTTAATTTCATTCAGCGCAATTATTCGGCCATTCAAGCTATATAATTCGTCAAACGATCAATCATTCTTACCAGTTTTTCAGTTGCCCCACCGTTTAATAAGGCAACATATGCTGTATTTGTACCGTTTAATGTTTGATCCAGCTCTTCGCTGGAAAATTCATTAATCAACTTCACTTCTCGATCAGCATAGACTTTTTGAGCCTTTATAGCTGAACCCAACTTCTTTACACCGTCATTTCCTGCGTCACTCGCTTGCAAAAAAGCTAATGCAGCTCCATCTCGAACAAGTGCCTCAACCTTGGCTTGACCCGTCGCAACCAGACCTGCCTTTTTGCACATAGTTAAAGCCTGCAAAGCATTTTTGCGAAGCAGTGTTTCGACAAGTTGAGGTAAATCTTTATCTACTTCAACTTTGTTTTTAAAACCGCGCGCAAATCCTGATTTGGCAACTGCCTCTTCTAAAGTTTTGCGCTTGGCAGTAACCCAAACACCGCGCCCAGGCAGTTTTCTTTGCAAGTCAGGGTAGACCTGATTTTCAGGGCCAACAACAAAACGGATCATCTCATCAGGAGATTTTTCTACTCTGCTAACAATGCAAGTGCGCGGGTTCATGTCTAGCGCCAATGGCTATCTCCTAAATCCTAAAGGGCTTTAGAATATACGGCCTGGTTTTTTCGCTTCCTCTTCTGATACTTCGACAACTTCTTCTTCTGGTTCAGCATTAGCAGCAGCAAGTTCTTCTTCGGTAACCCAGCCTGCTTTTACACGTGCTTGCATCACCATTGCATCTGCATCAACACGTGGAATTTTAAATTCATCAAGCGCGCCCGGGAAACGTGTTGTCTCACCATCTTTGCGCTCAGTCCAACCAATCAGATCATCAGCAGCGCAACCAGCAAAATCTTCCATTGTTTTAATGTCGTCCTTACCAAGTGCTACAAGCATAGGCACCGTTAGACCATCAATTTCACGAAGCTCATCAGCTACACCAAGTTTTTTGCGCTCATCATCAAGAGCATTTTCTTGCTTGTCGATAAACTCTTTTGCACGCGCTTGAAGTTCGTCTGCCGTTTCATCATCAAACCCTTCAATCGAAGCAATTTCTAGCATGTCAACATATGCAACTTCTTCTACAGATGAAAAGCCTTCAGATGCCAAGAGTTGCGCAACCATTTCATCCACGTTTAATGCTTCAACAAATGCTTTTGCACTTGCTTCAAATTCTGACTGACGGCGTGTGCTTTCATCTTCTTCAGTCATGATATCGATATCCCAGCCAGTAAGCTGAGAAGCAAGTCGCACGTTTTGGCCGCGACGACCAATTGCTAACGAAAGTTGATCGTCAGGGACAACAACTTCAATGCGTTCTGCTTCTTCATCCAGCACAACTTTAGCAACTTCTGCAGGTTGAAGTGCGTTTACGATGAAACTTGCAGGTTCTGGTGACCAAGGAATGATATCAATTTTTTCGCCCTGCAACTCGCCAACAACAGCTTGCACACGAGACCCGCGCATACCCACACATGCACCCACTGGATCAATTGCAGAATCATTTGAAATTACTGCAATCTTTGCACGAGAACCTGGGTCACGCGCTACTGACTTAAGCTCAATGACGCCATCATAAATTTCTGGCACTTCCATTGTGAAGAGCTTCGACATGAATTGTGGGTGTGTGCGTGACAAGAAAATTTGCGGTCCGCGTTGCTCGCGACGCACATCATAAAGATACGCACGAACACGGTCACCATAACGGAAGTTTTCGCGAGGGATTGTTTCATCACGACGAATGATTGCTTCACCTTTACCAAGATCAACAATAACATTGCCATACTCAACGCGTTTGACCGTACCATTAATGATTTCGCCAACGCGGTCTTGGTATTCAGCAAACTGACGGTCACGCTCAGCATCGCGCACTTGTTGCACGATAACCTGTTTTGCTGATTGAGCTGCAATACGACCAAAATCCATTGGCGGGAGTGGTTCAGAAACATAATCACCAAGCTCAATTGATGCTTCTTTATCACGTGCTAATTCAAGCGAGATTTGCGTTGTATGGTCTTCCACATGCTCAACAACTTCCAACAAACGCTTCAGGTTAATATCGCCAGTTTTGGTATCAACGTTTACATGGACATTGGTTTCCTGACCATAGCGAGACTTTGCTGCTTTTTCGATTGCATTTGCCATTGCAGAAATAACAATTTCTTTATCGATCGCTTTTTCACGAGCAACCGCATCTGCTATTTGCAATAATTCCAATCTGTTAGCACTAACTGCCATAACATTCTCCTGTTAGATACGCTTATATATAAGGCGTAAAACTTCTAATTGGTTTGAGAACCTTCGTCCTCGTCTTCTATTCCATTTGCTTCGCGTAAAGACTTATCACGCTTTAAAGCTTCCGTTATTAGCTCATCCGTCATAACGAGCTTTGCATCTTTAATTTCATCTATGTCCAAAACAAAATTTGGCTCTTCACCCTCACCCACAACCTCACGGCGGAAGGTGATTTTTTTACCCTCAACGCAAATAATCATACCCTTGTAACGCTTGCGGCCATTAACAATCTGATGTGTTTCCAACTTAGCTGTGTGACCAACCCAAGTTTCAAAATCAGACAATCGCACCATAGGGCGATCAATCCCGGGCGAAGAAATTTCTAAGTGATACGCCTGCGGAATTGGGTCTTCAATATCCAAGATGGGCGAAATTGCACGCGATACCTCTTCGCACCCTGAAACATTCATCGTGCCATCAGGTCGCTCTGCCATAATTTGCAACGTTGAGCCGTTAATATTAGATAGCTTTATGCGCACAAGCCTATAACCCAGATCTTCAATCTCGGGTTCAAGAATTGCAGCAACTTTAGCCTCAATACCACTTTCAACAATGATGCGCGCGTCAGACATGCGATGCAGTTATCCCAGTTTAATTTCACTTACCGTTAGACATTAAAAAAGAGCGGGTGCTGGGTAGCGCCCACTCTCGCGAATGATACGGAGAATTTGAAATCTATATACGCTTAAATAGCATTATTTGCAAGTACTTGCATGAGACTTGAAATTTTTTAAAAATTCTGTCATCTATTCTATGTCTTTTAGAGATGCAGGAGAGACTGAATTTATTTTTCAGCGCCGAAGGAGCAACACCCGGAAACTCTCAGGCAAAAGAACTGTATCTTTTGTGGTCTAGTATACCCAAAGACAATCTGGAGAGTGATAAGCTCATGCTTATCCACCGAAGGAGAAATGACAGGCTTAACTCTGTCACAAACTCTCAGGTTCCATGACAGATGGGAAACGTACCGACTTTTGTCGGAATAACGCTGACTATCGAAAGGAACAAAATCATGCGTAAAATTGCTGTTGTTGGTGCTGGTATCACAGGTATTACCACCGCTTATTCATTACTTGAAAGAGGCTTTGAAGTGACGGTGTTTGACCGTAACCGATATGCTGCCATGGAAACTTCTTTTGCAAATGGCGGGCAGCTTTCTGCCTCAAATGCTGAAGTGTGGAACCGCTGGGCTACCATTATGAAGGGTATTAAATGGATGTTTGAGCCAGGTGCACCTTTGCTCGTAAATCCAAAACCAAGCTGGCATAAATTTTCATGGATGGCAGAGTTTATGGCAAACATTCCAGGCTATAAAGATAACACAATCAAAACCGTTGAACTTGCAATTGCAGCAAGGGAGCATCTTAAAGGCCACGCTGAAAAAGAAGGCTTTGATTTTTCATGCGAACAACGTGGTATCTTACATGTTTATGACGATGAAAAAGAATTTTCCCATGCACGCAAAGTCAATGACTTGCTTGCAGCAGGGGGACTGGACCGTAAAGAAGTTAGCGTTGAAGAAATTCGCAAACTAGAACCTGCGCTCACAAAGAACTTCATTGGTGGCTTATATACCGTAAGCGATTTTACGGGTGACATTCATACCTATGCTCGCGGTCTGTCTGAGGCTTGTAAACGTCGCGGCGTTGAATTTCACTATGGCTGCAAGGTTAGAAAATTAAGCCACTCTGATGAAGGTGTTGAGGTGCAATGGAAGGAAGAAGATGATACGCGCGTCCAAGGGCAATACGACGGTGTTGTAATTTGTGCAGGCGTTAGAAGCCGCGACCTTGCTGCGCAAATGGGTGACCGCATTAATATTTATCCAGTTAAAGGCTACTCTATTACAGTTCACTTAAACGACACAGAGAGCCAAAGTGCAGCCCCTTGGGTTTCGCTTTTAGATGATAAAGCCAAAATTGTTACAAGCCGTTTGGGCAAGGACCGTTTTCGTATTGCTGGAACGGCTGAATTTAACGGTTATAATCTTGATATTAGAGATGATCGCATCAAGCCACTTACAAAGTGGTGTGAAAAACTGTTCCCAGATGTTTCAACTGAATTTGCGACACCTTGGGCTGGCCTTCGGCCAATGATGCCAAACATGCTTCCTAAGGTGGGTGCGGGTAAAAAATCGCGTGTATTTTATAATACAGGCCACGGGCATTTAGGCTGGACACTTTCTGCGGCAACTGCGGAATTGGTTGCAGAAGAAGTTTTGAAAGCCCGCCAAAGCAATTCTGGCATAGCTGCATGAAGCGAAGGGAATTGATAAAAGCTGGTGTAATACTAGGAATTGCAGGAATTTCAGCTAAGCCAACTTTTGCAGGGGACGTGAATACGTTTCACGTCCCGCCAGAAGAAGCACTCCATGAACTCACCTTTATGCAATGGCCTGTTAGCAGGCGCGTGCATCACGATAGTTATTTTTTGGATATTCTTCAAAAGACCATCGCGAATATTGCGAATACAATTAGTGAATTTGAACCTGTAATCATGCTGGCAGCTAAGGTTGATCATGCAAAAGCACGCAAACAACTTTCTGACAATGTTGAACTTTGGGATATTCCGACAGAAGATTTGTGGTGTCGCGATTCTGGTCCTATCTTTGCAAAAGATCAAAGTGGCAAACTGGCGATAAGCCATATCCAGTTTAATGGTTGGGGAAATAAACAAGTCCATCACCATGATGGCAATGTTACAAAACTGATCGCAGAACGTCTTCAACTTCCTCTTATATCAACTGGACTAAAGGGTGAAGGCGGTGGCGTTGAACATGATGGCCACGGATTACTCATGGCGCATGAAAGTTCCTGGGTTAATAAAAACCGAAATCCGAATCTTTCCCGTGATGATATAGAGCAGTTGCTTCTCAAAGCTTATGGTGCAAACCAGATGATCTGGACAAAAGGGGTTTATGGGGAAGATATTACAGATTACCATATTGACAGCCTTGCACGCTTTACAGGCAAAGAACGAGTGTTGATAAACTTGCCCGAAGAACCTTATTTGAAAGACCCATTTCACAAGGCGGCCTTTGAAACCCATGATAAATTAATAGCGAGCGGACTTAAGGTTGAGGTTATTCCCGAGCCTAATAAACGCCGTGTTAAAGGCTTTGATTTTGTTGCTTCCTACGCAAATTACTATGCTTGTAATGGTGCAATTATCTCTGCTCAATTTGGCGACAATGAAACAGACGCAATTGCAGTTGAAGCCTTAAAACGCAACTATAATAATCGTGAGATTATTACGCTTAATGTTGATGCATTGGGTGAAGTTGGTGGCGGCATACATTGTGCTACTCAGCAAATGCCAAAAACCTAATCCAAATCAATCTTGCCGCTACGGTTTTTCTTAGTCATGCCACGCTTCACCTTGCTTTCAAGTCTGCGCTTTTTTGCTCCCAATGTAGGTCTAGTCGGAATGCGTTTTTTAGGGATAAACGCTGCTTTTCGAATAATCTCTTTTAAACGGTCAACAGCATCTTTGCGGTTTGCTTCTTGGGTGCGAAAACTTTCAGCAATCAATACCAACTCGCCTTCTTTTGTCAGGCGACTATCACCACTTTGAAGAATTTTCATTTTGACGCGATGTGGCAGATTTTCTGATTGCGCCACATTAAATCGCAATTGTACCGCAGTTGAAACCTTGTTGACGTTTTGTCCGCCAGGGCCACTAGAGCGCACGAACTTTTCTTGAAGCTCTGTCTCGTCTATTGAAATATTAGCGGTAATTATGATTTCTGCCATGACTACATTATAAAGCAGGCGCAAGATTTAGCTATATGCGTTTGAAACGCAGATAACAGGGCGTGCGTTCTTCGCGTATTGCCTTTGCCTCATAGCGGGTTCTTGTCCAATTTTCATAAGGTGTATGCCAGTCGCTTGCAGTTTGCGCTTGCCATTCAAAATCATCATGGCTGTCACAATGATTGAGCGTCCAATTGATGTAAGTATCAATATCAGAAGCAAAATGGAAAATGCCTTGAGGCTTTAGAACGCGAGAAAAGCGTGTCAGATTTTTCTGGCTAACAAAGCGACGCTTCCAATGTTTTTTCTTTGGCCAAGGATCAGGGTAAAGCAGATCAACACGGTCAATGCAGCCATCAGGCAACCAGTCGAGCAATTCCGTTGCATCTTCATCATAAAGTCGGATATTTGTGAGCTTATACTCATCAATAGCACTAAGTGCTTTTGCCATGGAATTTACAAATGGTTCAACACCAATATATCCAATATGTGGATTTGTTCTGGCCTGATGAATAAGGTGCTCGCCACCGCCAAAGCCACTTTCAAGCACAATAAATTCAGGGGCATGCGAGAACGCGCCTGCAAGGTCATCAAGCTTTGGTTGGCTTACATCAAATATTAATTTTGGAAGAAGCTCATCCAATAATTTTTGCTGAGGAAGTGATAGGTTTTTTGCCTTGCGCCGTCCAAAAAAAGCCTCTGAACGGCGGAAGGGGTGTTCTTGTTCATTCACATTATTAAGCAGATTTTACTGCTTCTTTTAGAGCTTTTGTGAGATCTGTTTTCTCCCAAGAAAAAGCTCCTTTGCGATTTGATTTGCGACCAAAGTGACCGTAAGCAGCGGTTTGTGCATAAATTGGTTTATTCAAATCAAGATGTTTGCGAATGCCTGTTGGCGATAAATCCATACACTGGCGAATAGCATCTTCAAGCTTCCCATCAGGTGTATTGCCGGTACCATGCGTATCAACATAAATCGAAAGCGGTTGTGCTACACCAATCGCATAAGACAATTGAATAGTACATTTATCTGCAAGCTTTGCTGCTACAACGTTTTTCGCTAAATAACGTGCTGCATAAGCTGCTGAACGGTCAACTTTTGTCGTATCTTTACCAGAAAACGCCCCACCACCGTGAGGTGCTGCACCACCATATGTATCAACGATAATCTTACGGCCTGTAAGACCAGCATCGCCATCAGGGCCGCCGATAACGAATTTACCTGTTGGGTTAATATACCAGTCACAATCAGAAGCGATTGGCAAATTACCGCCCAGAGCTTCATTGATATAAGGTTCAATAACCTTGCGTACTTTCGCAGAATCCCAGCTTGCATCCATGTGCTGTGTAGAAACAACAATGCCAGTGACTTCTTTTGGCTTGCCATCTTCATAGCGCACTGTAATTTGTGATTTTGCATCAGGGCCTAATTTGCCTGCTTCACCTTCGCCAGATTTGCGTGCCTTAGCCATTAGCTCAAGAATTTTGTGGCTGTAATAAATTGGAGCAGGCATTAGATCAGGCGTTTCTGTACATGCATAACCAAACATAATGCCTTGGTCACCAGCACCTTCTTCACCTTGCTTATCAGAAGCATTATCGACACCTTGTGCGATGTCTGCTGATTGCGCGTGAAGCAACACATCAATCTTTGCTGTTTTATGGTGGAAACCTTCTTGCTCATAGCCAATATCACGGATCGCACGACGTGCAGCTGCACGAAAACGACCCGGTGCAACGACTGGATTGCCGCTTGCATCTTTGACAATATTGCCAGCCTTGTCTTTTTTACAAAGCGTATCAGGAAGGCGAACCTCACCTGCAATAACAACACGATTGGTTGTGGCAAGTGTTTCAGCAGCAATACGGACTGTCCAAGGATCAACGCCTGTTTTAATTGCTTCCTTATAGATCAAATCCACAATTTCATCTGAAATGCGGTCACAGACTTTATCAGGGTGTCCTTCGGAAACAGACTCACTTGTAAAAAGATAATTCTGACGTGCCATTAATTTCTCTCCAAAATGATATAAAGCTTGCTTTATATGTTTAAACTAATGAGGTTATTGTCGTCTTCAGCGAAAAGGTCAAGAATTTGTTTTTATATAAACTGCATAAATTTGCATTATTCTTCTTCATTCGCGATAGCGCGCGTAAGATCGATGACCTTTTTGCGAATATTTGTATCTTTGATATTCGTAAATGCCTTGATTAACTGAATGCCTTCTGAGGAGGAAAGAAAATCAACAAAGTAATTCGACGCCTCTCCCTCAGCAAATTGTCCAACCGTTGGTTTTTGCGTTCCCGGCACATCTTCAAAGAAAAAAGAGACCGGCACTTCCAAAATTTCTGAAAGACTTTGTAGCCTGCTCGCGCTTATACGATTAGAGCCTTTTTCGTATTTTTGAACTTGTTGAAATGTAACGCCTAAACTCCCACCCAATTTTTCTTGGCTTAACCCAAGCATCGTTCTTTTAAGTCTGACACGCATACCCACATGTGTATCTATGGGGTGAGGTACTTTTATTTCTTCTGCCATATTTTATCCACCACGATGCTTATCTATTCTTTATTGCGGGCCCCATTTTTGCTATATCATTGGATACAAAGAAAATTGTAAAAATTCAATACGCAAGCATTGCGTATGTAAAACTCTGTTAGGCGTTATATTTTCTTAAGGACAAAAGTCCCATGAAAAAGAAAACGCCAAATATAATCCAAAGCAATTTTCCGCTCCAGATTTTAAATAGTGTAGGCTTAAGGGCAATTGGTAGCTTTGAATCGATAAAACCTGCTTGGCCTAATGGCAATTGTTGAATTGTACGGCCATAAGCATCATAAACACCAGATACACCCGAATTTGCAACACGCACAACAGGCAAACCTTCTTCAACACCTCTAAGAATAGCTTGTCTTAAATGTTGATACGGCCCTGGGGTATTTCCAAACCAAGCGTCATTTGTAAGATTAACAATCCAGCCAGGTCTTTCTGCTTCATTCCACAAATTACCAGAGAAAATTATTTCGTAACAAATCAAAGCAAGTATCTTTGGCCCTATGCCAGTTGATAATAATTTTCTTGAACTACCTGGTTCAAACCCACCATCTTGATTGGCTAATTGTTCTATGCCTAAATTTTGCGCAACTTTTTTAAATGGCACATATTCCCCAAATGGTACTAAATGGGTTTTATCAGCGGCTGAAACAATTTCGCCTTGATGATTGATTACATAAATTGAATTAAAGACGAACCCCTCACCTCCAGAAGTTGCTGCTTCTGCTCGCGCTGCCCCTGTTAAAAGATTAGTACCTTCTGGTAACATTGCGCCTATAGATGCAAGGGTGTCACGACGTTCTGTCAAAAGATAAGGAAAGGCTGATTCAGGCCAAATCAAATGCGTTGTACCTGAAAGCCCTTGTTTTTCTTCTTCTTTACCAACGCTAGTAGATAAATCCATATAGGTTTGAAAATTTTCAGCTTCCTTGTCTCTATCAAACTTATAGCGTTGATCTATATTTGGTTGAATTAACCGCAGTTCAACCTCAGGTACAAAATCTGTTGTAGCTTCTTGTAGCCGCCATACTCCATAACCAACATGCGTTACAGCAAATAGACATGATAATATGAATGCAAATTTTCTGGTTCTGCTTTGATTATCAATACCCGGCACAATGGCACCTGCAGTTGAAAATACAAAAACGGCGAATGCCGTCATCCCATAAATTCCAACAACAGATGATGACTGCATCATTACAGGGGTGAAATAAGCTGCTCCACTAATTGGGTTCCATGGAAACCCTGTTGCAACAAATCCGCGCAAATATTCAAAAAGTGTAAAACATGCTGCAAGCATGAAAAGGCGCCCTGTATCACCAGACCAGAAGAGCCTAGCAATCGATGTTGCAGCGCCCCAAAATAAAGCTAAGGCTAATGGAACAGCGACAATTGCAATGGGTAGAGCCCATAAAAAATCTTCCGCTTCCACCAAAAATGCATTGCCTATCCACCAAAGGCCTGCAAAAAAATACCCAAAGCCAAAGAAAAAACCTGGCTTAAATCCATCCATCAATTTTGCAAACATATTTGTTGATGGTTCACTGGCAGCGCCATCCATCAGCCAAACTAAAACTGGAAATGTAAAGAATAGCACAAAGACCAAATCAAAAGGAGGCATTGCCAATGCTGAGATAAAGCCAGCTAAAAGAGCTGTTCCATATCTCTGCCAGCCTGATAATAAAATAAACCAGCCTGCCAAGTTTTCTATATTTGATATGACCCGTGTTATGGTATTTCCCCTAAAGTCATTCTGCTGAAAAAGCGAATCAAAAAGTACCCTACGTTATGCTTAAACGATAGAGAAACAAATGGGAATTAACTGATAATAATTAAACACGCTTCAATCGTCTTCTAGACGATCTAATAATTTCTACACGCTTAATTCGCCGCGGGTCAGCAGCTAAAACACGGAACTCAAAACCATTATTATTTATAACTTCGCCCCGCACTGGTATACGGCCTGTAATATCAAAAATAAGACCGCCAATTGTGTCAACATCGTCTTCATGTTCACCAAAGGCAAATTCATCACCTAGCAGTTCGCGAATATCATCAAGCTCGGCCTTAGCATCGCAAATGAACGTGCCGTCACCTTTGTCTTTGATGAGCACATCTTCATCATCATGCTCATCTTCAATTTCGCCGACAATTTCTTCTACAACATCTTCAAGCGTAACAAGCCCATCAGTGCCGCCATATTCGTCAATAACTAAAGCAATCTGTTTACGGTCAGCTTGCATGCGCGCCATTAATTCACGAGCACCCATGGAAGGCGGCACAAACATAACCTCACGCAAAATTTTTAAACTGGAAATTGGTTTGGCAAGACTAACTTTCTTAAGATCAAGATTAGCAGGCAGCTTGCTTTTTCGCTTAGTCGTTTCAGCTTTGGTCAAAGATGAAGTTTTAGTTATATGTGCAACTACATCGCGGATGTGTACCATGCCTTTTGGATCATCCATGGTTTCACCATAAACAGGCATGCGAGAATGTCCTGATTCTTCAAATATTTTTAAAAGTTCGGCAAGCGTAATGTCTTCTGTAACTGCCATGATATCTGCACGTGGCACCATAAGATCCTGCACACGCACATCGCGCAGGCGTAAAATACTAGTGAGCATATTGCGCTCATCCAGTGACAATCCTTCGGCGATGCCTTGTCCTTCAGAAAGCGCGTCTTCCAGATCTTCGCGAATGGTTGTGCCATTTTTCTTTCGGCCAAAAAATCCATATACCCAAGAAAACAGATAATCTACCTTGCTGCGTCCATCAGTTTCTGCAACAGGAACAAGTGATTTAGCTGGCTCAAGCGGATCTTCAATCCCAGAATCAGAATTTGATATCTCTTTAGAAGTTTGAGTGTTTTCACTCATATTAGCTGTTCATCTTCATAAGGGTTGGCTATGCCAAGTTCATCCAAAATCTTTATTTCAAGACTTTCCATTTGGAAAGCCTCTTCATCCGTTTCATGATCATACCCAAAAAGATGTAAAAATCCATGAATAACAAGATGACTTAAATGGTCATTGAATTCTTTATTTTCAAGAGCAGCTTCACGCTTTGTTGTTTCAAGCGAAACAATGATGTCACCCAAAATCGTGCCAGCAGTTTCACCAATTGCAATTTCTTCGCTCGGAAATGACAATACATTCGTTGGCTTATCTTTACCGCGCCATTGTTTGTTCAAACTTTGAAGAGTTTTATCACTAGCGAGTACAAGACTTAACTCTGCGTCTTTTGCAAACTTTAAAGAACCGTATTTTATGCTCTCGCTTAAAATATTCACAACTCTTGCCAAAAAAGCTACTTCATCAATTTGCACATTATCTTCTAGTGCCAGGTCAATCTTTGGTATCATCTTGCTTTTTCTTTTTGCGAAGAACATCATCATAAGCGTTTACTATTTCGGCAACTAACCTATGGCGAACAACATCTTTTGCGCTGAACCTTATTCTCGAAACACCTTTAATGCCGCCTAATAAATCTAGTGCCTCAACCAGACCTGATTTTACCCCTCTAGGTAAATCAACCTGACTTGGATCACCTGTTACAATCATTCGGGAGTTTTCACCCAAGCGGGTGAGAAACATCTTCATCTGCATTGATGTTGTGTTTTGCGCCTCATCCAGAATTACAGCAGCATTTGAAAGGGTACGACCTCGCATAAATGCAAGTGGTGCAATTTCGATTGTGCCTGAAGTTAGTGCGCGTTCAACTTGTTCTCCTGGGATCATATCATAAAGCGCATCATATAATGGGCGCAGATAAGGATCGACTTTGTCTTTCATATCACCTGGTAAAAAACCAAGGCGCTCGCCAGCCTCAACCGCTGGTCTTGATAAAATAATTCTATCAATTGCGCCACGCTCCATTAAAGCTGCTGCATAAGCAACAGCTAAATAAGTTTTGCCCGTACCAGCAGGCCCTACACCAAAGACAAGCTCTGAGCGATCCATCGCACGAATGTAAGCGTCTTGTGTTGGGGTTCTTGCTTGAATAACTTTCTTGCGCGTTCCAATTTTTGCCATCGAAAGCATGGAGGTTTTTTCCGTGCCCGGTAGCGAAAGCTGATTATCTGCGGCTGCCATTCGAATGGCACCATCGACATCACCTTGTTCAACTGTATCACCTGTCTCAAGACGTGCGTATAAATGTTCAAGTGCTATTTGAGCTTGTCTAATAGCAGTGCTTTCACCCTTGAGATTTACTTCATTCCCCCGCGCAACTGCTTCTATATTAAGCTGCTGTTCTAACATTGCTAGGTGCTGATCATATTGACCAAAAAGTAGTGAAGCTAAAGTATTGTCTTTAAACTCAAGTGCAATGTGTTCAAATTCTTGCGATGATTTTTCGTTTTTAGTCAATCAGGTTTCCTTTTGAGCAGCTACAGCATTTAAACTGTTTGGCGCAGCATCTACAATCTCAACATGAACGATATCGCCGGGCTTGCCAAGGCTATCGTCAACTATGACAGATTGAAGCCAAGGCGAACGACCTATGAGCTGTCCTTCACGTCGCCCTTTTTTCTCTAGCAAAATGTCCATTTTGCGGCCGATGCAAGTTCTATTAAATTCTTCTTGCTGTTGATTAAGGAGTGCCTGTAATCTTTGAAGGCGCTCTGACTTAATCTCTTCTGGCACTTGGTCTTTCATGTCAGCACCTGGTGTTCCAGGACGGGTTGAGTATTTGAAAGAAAAGGCAGAGGCGTATTTAACTTTGCGAACAACTTCGAGTGTTTCTTCAAAGTCTTCTTCTGTTTCACCTGGAAAGCCCACAATGAAATCGCCTGAGATTGCCATGTCAGGGCGCACTTCACGCATCCGCTCGATGATATACATATAATCTTGCACTGTGTGATGGCGGTTCATCGCTTTTAAAATCTTGTCTGAACCTGCCTGAACTGGCAAATGCAAATAAGGCATTAGGCAATCAAGTTCGCGGTGAGCATTGATTAAGCTTTCATCCATATCGACTGGATGGGAAGTTGTGTAACGCAACCGATCAAGGTTCTGTATTTTTGCAAGCTCATGCAAAAGTTCGCCCAAGCCCCACTCGCGACCATCATCACCTTCACCGTGCCATGCATTTACATTTTGACCCAAAAGCGTGATTTCGCGCACGCCTGCATCGACCATGCCTTGGGCTTCATCGACGATTTGTTTTACGGTTCTGGAAACCTCTGCGCCTCGTGTGTATGGCACTACGCAGAAAGTACAGAATTTATCGCAACCTTCTTGTACTGTCAGAAAAGACGCAACACCGCGCGCTTGAACTTGCTTTGCAGTCGCAACAGGAAGTTTTGCAAATTTCTCTTCAATTTCAAATTCAGTTTCAACAACGCGCTCGCCTTGTTCAGCACGATGAACAATATCTGCAATGCGGTGATATGTTTGCGGCCCAGCAACCAAATCAACGGCCTTTGCACGCTTCATGATTTCAGACCCCTCAGCCTGCGCTACACAACCTGTTACACCAATGGTCATTGGGCGGTTGGTGTCAGCTCGCTTTTCTTTAAGTTTGCGAATACGTCCAACTTCTGAATAAACTTTCTCAGCAGCTTTTTCGCGGATGTGGCACGTGTTGAGCAAAACTAAATCTGCATCTTCCATATCGTTCGTGCGCTCATAGCCATCTTGCTCAAGCGCATCTTCCATGCGGTTTGAATCATAGACGTTCATCTGACATCCGTAGGTTTTAACAAAAACCTTTTTTGGCTCTTCGAGCTTTTCAACCATTTTGGTACTCATAGTGAATTGAATTTGACGCGTTTTAGTTTGTTTTGACTAGAATTGAAAGGATGTTCTTCTAATCTGTTTTGATAAGTTCATTATCACGTTTGTGAAGCGTGTTGAGAAAATTATTTCGAACTTGCGCTTGCACATCTTTTGCAACCTGACGACGGTTGGAGTTTTCATCAAACACGATAGGGTCGCCAAAAATCACTTCTACATCCCAAGCACTTAGTAACATGATATTCATTGCATGTCCGCCAAGCTTCATGTCGCCATACCACGCAGCTTTTGCTCGTGTATATCGACCCATTGGCATCCCATGCAAATGGGTGTAGGCGATTGAAACTGGCTGAATCAGAACTTCTTCAACGTCCTCATCTTTTACGGCAAATTGTGCCGCACCTAAAAGTGCGCTTTTAAACTGCCCAATACGGTTACCATCATGGGTTGTGCCTTCCCCAAAAAGTACAACCGCATCACCATCCAACATGCGTGTTGTCACTTCTTGAGCTTGCTCTCCCACTTTGCGTTTTTGTTCGCGAACGACGTAAATCGTTCTTTGCAAGCGTGACAAAAGATTAGCGCCAGCCATTTCATTGACTTCACTTTTGGCAATAAAAGAAAGCTCCATCACACTGCCTAGAACTGGGATATCCATCCATGAAATATGGTTTGATACAATCATCAAGGGACGAGCTTCGGGAATTATTCCTGAAACATGAATTTTCAAACCGACGAGGCTGGTTGCAATTTTGTGCCAGACCATTGGCAACTTACGGGCAAGTCTAAGATCAAGCTTGATAGCGATCCATTGTATAGGGATGAAAATAATCGTCACAAGAATTAATATGAAAATTACGACATAAACACGTAAGTGCGCTATCATGTTTCTTTTATCTTATCATTGAGTGGAATGCCATAAAGTTCAAGACGATGATCGACTAATTTGTAGCCCAGTTCCCTTGCAATCTTTTCTTGCAGGGCTTCAATTTCTGCGCTTTCAAATTCGATAACGTTTCCTGTTTTTAAATCAATCAAATGGTCATGATGGTTTTCTGGAACAATTTCATATCGCGCACGCCCGTCGCGAAATTCATGCCGTTCTATGATGCCAGTTTCTTCAAGTAGTTTTACTGTTCGGTAAACCGTTGCAATAGAAATTTTATCATCAATTGCTGAAGCTCTATTATACATTTCTTCAACGTCTGGATGGTCATCGGCATCTTCCAGAACTTTTGTAATGACGCGGCGCTGGCCTGTCATGCGCAAACCCTTTTCACTGCATCTTTTTTCCAGAGACATCACCACGCGCTATATAACCTTCTAGCTCAATTTGGATTTCTTATAGTATCTAACTAAGTTCAAGCTGCATGACAAGCGCAGCTGATCTGATGGCTTTATCATCCTTTGCTTGTGAGTAATAACCTTCACGTTCACCGATTTTAATAAATCCGATGCTTTTGTATAAATTTATCGCAGCATGATTAGCTTCATCAACTTCGAGAAAAAGTTTGTTCATTCTATCATATTCTAACTTGCGAATTACTGTGCGCATGAGCTGGCTTGCTATCCCCTTGCGCCTTGCATCGGGACTTGTGGCAATCGTAATAATTTCAGCTTCATCAAGAATGCTTCGAACAAGCACAAACCCCAAAGGCTTACTATTCTTGCTCTTTGGTGGGTGCGCAACAAAGGATTTGTAACTATCATTGTTCAACATCTTTTCAAGTTCGCCATCACTCCAGCCGTGGTTAAACCCAGCGTGATGTATCTTTGACAAGACCGAAAGATCTGACTTTTTCGCAAGCTGGATAGTAATTTCCGCAGGGGAGAGATAACCCTTCATAAACGCATTGAAATACCCCAGCATTATACCCGCTCCAGCGCGAAACCAGCTTGAACCTTAGCGTCTGCTGAACGCAAATAAAGTGGCTCTGGTGGTGCTTTTTGTTCTGGCACTGCGCTTGCCAATTTTGCAACGGTTGTAA
Organism: uncultured Rhizobiaceae bacterium; assembly: GCA_964502215.1. Taxonomy (GTDB): domain Bacteria; phylum Pseudomonadota; class Alphaproteobacteria; order Rhizobiales; family Rhizobiaceae; genus JAALLB01. Next base: position 44,408 of record CAZCUN010000009.1, read on the forward strand.
TTTTTGGCGCTGAAAACTTATGCAAGATTGGCAATTCCAGATTTGTTGTATGATTTAAAATTTCAGCCCCTGCGCCACATGCAGAAATCTGGCGATTACAAAACAGCTCTTCCAATTCTTCATAAGAACTAGCAAACGGGTTTTCACCTTTTATCTGGCAGTAAAGCTCACCACGTTTTGCATCCAAGAGACTTACCAACTCTCCTTCATAAGATGTCACTTCTGCCTCACATGCATCCAGCGTGGACACACCAATAACAGGTAAATCAAGCGAAAGACCAAACCCTCGCGCAACGGACATACCAACGCGCACCCCTGTGAAGCTTCCTGGCCCAATCGTAACGCCAATGCGATCTATATCCTTAAAACCAAGTTTAGTTTTTGAAAAACAAGTATCAATCAAGCCCATAAGGACTTCCGCATGACCGCGGCCTATGTCTTTTGATTGTTCTGCCAGTACCACATTTCTATCGCCATCATAAAGACAAACCGAACAAAGATGTGAAGATGTATCAAGGGCTAGTAAGATCAACTGCTATTCTTAAAGCTGGACGCCAACTGGCATAACTTCTTGTACTTCCGGAATGAAGTGTTTTAACAAATTTTGAATGCCATGCTTCAAGGTTGCCGTTGAAGATGGGCAGCCTGCGCAAGCGCCCTTCATGTGAAGATAAACAATGCCATCTCTAAAACCATGGAATGTAATATCGCCGCCATCTTGAGCAACCGCAGGGCGCACACGCGTATCAAGCAACTCTTTGATGGTGTTTACGATGTGCGTATCTTCCTCGGCAAAGTCTTCTTCGCCTACTTCAATGTCACCAGCGCCTTCGCCCATGACAGGTTTGCCAGTTACGAAATGCTCCATGATTGTACCAAGTACAGCTGGCTTTAAGTGCTGCCAATCAAAACCATCTTCTGCATCGCCTTCACGAGTTACAGAAATGAAATCATAGCCAAAGAAAACGCCTGATACACCGGGAATTGTGAAAAGCTGTTTTGCTAAAGGTGACTTTTCAGCATCTTCTTGTGTGCGAAAGTCTGCCGAGCCTGATGGCATCACCTGAATGCCAGGCAAGAACTTTAAGGTTGCAGGATTTGGCGTGGCTTCTGTTTGAATGAACATAATACGGTTCTCCAACCTTAACGACAGGATTTGTTATTAGAATGATTCCAAAGTAAGCATTAATTTAAACGGAATCAAGTCACACTTTCGATCTCTTCATCGCTCATATTGTAAGGCACAACTATCACAGGAATTGAAAAAGCTGTGCCACTAGCGGCAAGTGCGCTAACCAAAGGGCCTGGGCCTTCGTTTCCATCCCCAGATGCGAGAACCAATACAGCGATATCTTGATCTTCTTCAATCAATTTTTGCAGTTCTTCGTAGGTTTTGCCTTCACGGTAAATCAATTCAGGATCAATGCTGCCATGGTCACGGCTATATTGCGCATATTTTTCGAGAGCCGCTTCACCTGTTTCACGCGCCTCTGCCTTCATAATTTCTTCAACACCTAACCAATGCTGAAAATCTTCAGGCTCTGAAACATAAAGCAGTTCAAGGCTGCCGCCTGTGTTTGTTGCCCTGCGTTCTGCGTATAAAACAGCACGATTACACTCAGACGTATCATCCACAACACATAAAAATTTACGTTGGTGACCTTCTTCACGAATTAATCGTTTACTTACCATTTTCGCACTCTCTCCTCTATAGACGCGTAACTTACACCACTGTGCTTAACCAAGGAAGCCAAAAATCTCACGAACTTCACGCATTGTTTCTTGGGCAATAATACGCGCCCTGTCAGAGCCATCAGCTAACACTGTATCTACATGTGCAGGATCATCCATTAATTTACGCATTTCAATATTAATGGGTGCAAGTTTTTCTACTGCTAATTCTGCAAGCGCTGGCTTAAAAGTACCAAATTGCTGACCTGCAAACTGCGTTAAAACATCTTGCGATGATTTACCTGAAAGTGCCGAATAAATACCTATAAGATTTCTAGCCTCTGGGCGCTCAGATAATTCATCCATGGTTTCTGGCAGTGGCTCAGGGTCCGTTTTTGCCTTGCGTATTTTTTTGGCAATATCATCAGCACTATCTGTTAGGTTAATACGCGACATGTCTGAAGGTTCAGACTTTGACATTTTGCTTGAACCGTTGCGCAAAGACATCACCCGCGTTGCAGGGCCTTCGATGATGGGGTCTGTTATCGGAAAGTACCCTTCTTCACCATGGCCGTGCTCTTTAATTTGAGCCGCGAAGTCGTGGTTGAATTTTCCCGCAATCTCTCTTGTTAATTCAAGATGCTGTTTTTGATCATCCCCCACAGGCACATGGGTGGCACGATAAAGCAAAATGTCTGCAGCCATCAGGTTTGGATAAGAAAAAAGGCCGACAGAAGCATTTTGTGCGTTCTTTCCTGCCTTATCCTTAAACTGCGTCATACGCTGCAACCAACCCATGCGCGCTACACAATTAAAGAGCCAAGCAAGCTCTGCATGTTCTTTCACTTGTGACTGATTGAAAACAATATGTTTTGTCGGATCAATGCCGCTTGCGATGAATGCTGCTGCTATCTCACGGGTTTGGTTTTTTAAGTTTTCTTGAACTAATTGCGCGGTAACCGCATGCAAATCAACCACACAATAAATACATTCATGGCTTTCTTGAAGTGCAACAAATTTTCTTATCGCACCAAGATAATTTCCAAGGTGCAGATTACCTGTTGGCTGGACACCTGAAAATACGCGGTTCTTTGGTTGAGCCATGATGTTTTTTTCCGTTTATTCCATCTTGTGATAAGTCGCGCGGTTTATGACGGTTTATATTCTGCTTAGCAAGGGGGAAAGAAATAATTCATCGTCTTAACATGCGCTTCAATTGTTCTTTGGGTATGGCACCTGTTGCAATGACGATTGCAAAGTATGCAACTGTAGCAACTGCAATTAATAGTCCAATCATGGCAAGGCGCGAAAGTAATCCGCTATCAGTGATTGCCACTCCTAGCCATAGGCTACCTGCGTATAAGACTCCTGCCATCACAAGACTTGCAAAACAGATCAATAAAACATTGCGCCAGGTTTTTGAAGCAATTCTAAAATGCCTGCCAAAATGTAGTGATGCCCATAATAAAATAGCATTGACCCAACCTGCTGTACTTGTTGCCAGCGCTAATCCTAGTACGCCATAGATTGGAAATAAAACGAGGCTTAAAATAATGTTTAAAATCGCATTTACACCTGAAAACCACATCGGTGTGCGCATGTCTTCACGCGCATAAAAGCTTGGTTGGAAAATCTTGATTAAAACAAAAGACGGTAAGCCAATCGCAAAGCCAGCTAAAACCAATGAAGTTATTTCTGCTGTATCACGATCAAACGCACCACGCTCATAAACTAATGCGACCAGCGGTAAGTTAAGCATGAAAAGTCCAACTGCTGCTGGCACTGTTAAGCCCAGACCAAATTCAATACTACGATTTTGCAAATGCGCTGCTTCTTCTGCATTCTTTGCCGTTAACGCTCGACTTAATTCTGGTAGCAATACGACGCCAATTGAAATGCCTATGATGCCCAGTGGTAATTGCATCAAGCGATCTGCGTAATTCATAACTGCAATTGCACCAGATTGCGCTGAAGCGATGATCTGACTGACGAGCAAGTTAATCTGCGTAATGCCACCTGCAATTGCCGTTGGCACAGCTAAGACAAGTAAGCGTTTTACTGAGGGTGAAACCTTTGGCATTCGAAGTGACAAAGGAAAGCCCTCTTTGCGAATGCCATAAATCAGCAGCAACAATTGTAGTATGCCAGAAGCAAATACGCCCCATGCCATGGCTTGGCCAATTGCTGCATCTGTGAGTTCTACGACACCTGCAAATACCAAAACTAGAATAAAAATAATGTTTAAAACAACTGGGGCAAAGGCTGCTAGAAAATATCGTCTGAAAGAGTTTAATATACCAGAGAACATCGCCACCAAAGACATGGCCATCAAATAGGGAAACATGATCCGCGTGAGTAAAACGGTAAGCTCAAACTTATCAGGGTCATTTGCAAATTTTGGCGCAATGATTGTCCCTACTAAGGTCGGCATGAAAATCATTGCAAGGGCAGATAATATTAACAGTACGAGCACCAGAACGGATAAAATCTGCTCGGCAAATTCGCGGGCTGCTGGTTTGCCACCGCTTTCTAATTCTTTTGCAAAAAGCGGAATGAAGGCTGCATTGAAAGCACCTTCTGCAAACAATCTTCTGAATAGGTTTGGAAATCTGAAAGCTGCATAAAACGCATCAGCCACCGGGCCTGCACCCAGAAAGGCTGCGATCATCGCTTCACGTGCAAATCCAAGTACACGGCTTGCCATGGTCGCGCCCCCAACAGAAGCAAATTTCTTGGCTAAACTCATGCTGCTTTTTCTTTCGGGTTTGCTTGAGACATAACTTCTATCAGCTTTTCCTGAATTTTATTCAAACGAGTTTTATTTGTGATCTTGTCACCTATCAAATCACGCACATAAAAACTGTCATTCGCTTTTTCACCAAATGTAACAACATGGGCAGAGCCAATATCTAAGTTAAGATTAGCAAGTGCTGCGGTTAGGTCTGACAATAGACCGGGCTTATCCAAACACTCAATTTCGATTACTGTAAAGGTATCTGAAAAGTCATTTTTGATCTTTACTGTTGGTTTGATTCTGAAAGCTTTATATTTCTTTTTTGGTTTGTTGTTGCGTTCAATAATTTCTGGCAATTGTGCTTGCCCAGAAAGAACTTCTTCAATCACAGTGCCAATACGCTCTGCCCGTCTTGCCTCATCAATATCATCATCATAAGCACGATTGATAAATATAGAATCAAGCGCACGACCATCTGTTGTTGTGTGAATTTTGGCGTCAACAATATTGCCGCCAGCAGCAACACATGCACCAGCTATTACTGAAAGTAATCTTGGATGGTCTTGCGCCATAACTGTGATTTCAGTGATGGCCTCAAATTGCTTTGTTTCAAAACTAGTTGCAAGAGACAAGCCTTGTTCGTCTGCATCTTTAAGGAATCGCATATGCCTTAATTGAGCATCAAAATCTGTTGAAAGGAAGTAAGCATCATAGGGTAGGTTAATGTATTTATCTTTATCCTTTTCAGACCAATCATCAAGATTAACTGATAGTTCTCCACGCGCCGTTGCAACGCGCGTACTTAATGGTGTTTTTGAAAAGCCGCCATTTAACATCAACTCAGTTTCATAATAAAGATTACGAAGCAATTGACCCTTCCAGCCATTCCATACCCCTGGGCCAACGGCACGAATATCACAAACGGTTAGGATTAAGAGATGGCGCATGCGGTCAACTTCTTGGACGACTTCTGCAAAATCATGAATGGTTTTACGATCAGAAATATCACGCCCCTGCGCAATCGTACTCATGGTTAGATGCTCGCGCACCAACCAAGCAATCAAATCTGTTTCTTGAGCATTAAAACCAAACCTTGGACAAAGTTTTCTTGCCTCACGTTCACCTGCAATCGAATGATCCTCTTTACGCCCTTTTGCAATATCATGCAGAAACAGAGCGACATAAAGAATGCGCCTGTCCTTAATTTTTGGCAGCAATTCACTTGCTAGCGGATGTTCTTCTGCAATCTCACCCGTTTCAATATCAAACAACGTTCCAATAGATCGCAGCAAATGTTCATCCACCGTATAATGATGATACATATTAAACTGCATCATCGCGACGACCTTATTAAAAGGAGGCACAAACTTTCCTAAAAAACCTGTCTCATTCATTCTTCGCAAAATTCTGCCTGGCCCTTTTTTACTACAAACTAGATCAAGAAAAATACTATTCGCTTCTTTGTTCTTTCGTAACTCTGGCCCAATCAACTTTAGAGAATTTGTTAAAAGTTCCAAAGCATCAGGGTGAAAGTCCAGACCAGTAGCGTCAGCAAATTTGTAGAAACGAATTAGATTTACAGCATCTTTTTCAAAGATTTCATTGTTTGAAACATTGAGCCTGCCGTTGTCATTGATAAAATCATCGGTGTTTTTAATTGGCTTTTTGCGCCTTACAACAGATTTAATTAACCTGTTAATACCTGTGACTTCTTTAGCTTCCATCTCTTCAAGTTTAGCGCAAGCTATTAAGGTCAAATCTCCAACCTCTTTTGCGACCAAAAAATAATGCCGCATAAACCGTTCGACTCCAGATTGACCCGCAGTGCCTGTATAATGAAGTCGTTCAGCAATTTCGCGCTGAATGTCAAAGACAAGCTTTTCTTCTGCACGCCCAGTTAAAAAATGCATATGGCAACGCACTGTCCAAAGGAATTTCTCGGCTTTACGAAAGCGACGATATTCTTTTTCTGTAAACATGCCTTCGTCTACAAGGTCGTGGGTTTTGCCAGTATTGTGAAAATATTTACCTATCCAAAAAAGTGTATGAAGATCGCGCAAACCGCCTTTGCCATCTTTTACGTTAGGCTCAACCAGATAACGAGATTCACCTGTTTTGGCATGGCGTGTGTCGCGTTCTTCGAGCTTTGCAGCGATAAACTCTTTTGCCCGCCCCTCAACGACTTCCGTTGAAAATCTCTGAACCAATTCTTCATGCAATTTTTTTACGCCGTGTAAAAACCTTACTTCAAGAATCGACGTTCTTATGGTCATATCTTCTTTTGACAGGCGTATACACTCATCAATATTTCTAGTTGCATGACCAACCTTAAAGCCCATATCCCAAAGCATATAGAGGATATATTCAACAACCTGCTCACCCCAAGCCGTTTGCTTATAGGGGAGTAAAAATAGCAAATCGATATCAGACCCTGGTGCTAGTGTTCCACGTCCGTAACCGCCAACTGCTGTAATTGCAATCTGCTCTGCATCAGAGGCATTTTGAGCGCGATAGACATGGCTTACAGCAAAATCATAAATAATCCGGATTAATTCATCTTGCAGAAATGATATGCGCCAAGCGCAAGCCGTGCCATCGCCATCGTCAAAGAGTTTTGCTTTGGCTTTTTCTCGACCATCGTGAGAGATTTGCTTTAAAAACTTTAAAACTTCCGTTCGAACTTTAGGTGATGAGCCATCATTGCCCGTATCCTTTGTAAAGGCAGATAATTGCTCGCGCACCAATTTTGCATCTATGATACTGGTGAACTTGATTTTATTTGATTTAGCTTTTGGCTTGGTCTTTATTTTGGCTTCTTGCATGGCAGCCTTCACAATTCATCTTGCAATGGTATCTATAAAGACTTCTGAATGGTAAAGGAAGGTATTGAAAGGCGAAGTCTTACGCTTCACCTTCTTCTTTTATTGCCGCAACCTTCGGACCACCTTTTGAGACACCGACCATGGCAGGGCGTAACACTCGCTCACCGATAACAAAGCCTACTTGTACGACTTCCATAACCGTATTGTTTGGCACTTCTGTGTTAGGGACTTCAAACATTGCTTGATGGAAATTTGGGTCAAACTTCTCACCTTTTGGTTCAAGTTTTTTAACACCGTTTTTCTCTAAACCATTAAGCAACTCTCGCTCTGTCAGTTCAACACCCTCTATAAGCGTTTTAAGGCCAGATTGCTCTTTATCGCCTTCTTCCACGTGGTCAAGCGCACGTCTAAGATTGTCTGATACGCCCAGCATATCGCGAGCAAATCCAGAGATAGAAAATGCTCTCGCATCCGCAACGTCTTTTTGTGTACGACGACGCAGGTTTTCCATTTCTGCTGCACCTCTAAGAATTTGATCTTTAAGTGCTGCAATCTCTTCTTCTTGTTTAGAATTCTCAGCAGCTAATGCCTCAAGAGGATTTGCAAAGCCTTCGGGCGCTTCTTGGTCAAGGCCAAGTACAACATTTGCTTGTTCACTTAGAGCTGCCATTAGCTCATCTTCATTCAAGCCCACGTCAAGTGGCGTGCCTTCTGGTGCTTCAGTTGGTTTCTTTGCAGCATCATTTTCTGAATGGCCGTTCTCGTCGCTCATCAAACAAGTCCTGTGTTAGTAAAAATCGTCTTTAATTATCTGTGATATCAGTCTTTAAGAGATAAAAATCAAGACCTGATTTTTTTAAATTATCGCAAAATTCTACTAATAAGCTTCGCAGTATAATCAACCATCGGCACGAGACGCGCATAATTCAACCTTGTTGGGCCTATTATACCCAAAGCCCCAACAACTTTTTGCTCTTTATCTTTATAGGGTGCAACAATCACAGAAGACCCTGAATGGGAAAATAGCTTACTTTCTGAGCCAATAAAGATGCGAACCCCATCTCCAGTTTCAGTAAGCTCCAATAACTTCATGAAATTTTCTTTTGCTTCAAGCTCGCCAAACAACTGTCTGATCCGATCTAAATCATCGGTCGCTTCAAGATCACCCAATAAATTAGAATGTCCTGAAATGATTAATTGCCCAGGTTCATCCCCACTTGTGCCAGCCCATGTTGCAATGCCTGCATCAACAAGCTTTCGTGTAAGCTCGTCTAACTCACGTTTTGAAAACTCGTGTTGTAATTTGAGTGACGATTTTGCTTCAGTAATAGTTTGTCCTGCAATTTTAGCATTTATGAAATTTGCAGCTTCAATCAAAGTCGAAGATGTCGTCCCAGCAGGCAGCGAAATAATGCGGTTTTCAACAGAACCATTTTCACCAACGATAACCGCAAGCGCTTTAGTTGGCTCTAGCCGAATGAACTCAATATGTTTAAGGCGCAAATCTGCTTTAGTCGTGACCACCAATCCTGCCGTCCTAGAAAGGCCTGATAAAAGCTGGCTGGCTTCTGTCAAAACATTATCAAACGTCTTGTCGCTTGTTGCAGCTTTTACTTGTGACTCGATTGATCGTTGTTCTTCTTTTCCAAGATTGCCGATTTCTAAAAAACTATCGACAAAAAACCGCAAACCTAAATCCGTTGGCATACGCCCTGCGCTAGTATGGGGCGCATAAATAAGCCCAAGCATTTCTAAATCAGACATTACATTACGAATGGTTGCAGGGGAAAGATTTACCGCCAAGGCCTTTGAAATTGTACGTGAGCCTAGCGGATCTCCTGTTTCAAGATAACTATCAACGATATGCCTGAAAATTTCACGCGAACGTTGATCTAACGCAACAATGGGACTATCTGGAGTTGGTATTTTACCAGCTGGGCCACTCATATAATTTTGCTCTTCCAAGTTTTTACTTTGATTAAAATAGTAACTAAATCAGCCTTTGCCAATGGCTTAAGAACAGGTTAGACATTTCTCAACATTCATACAACAGGAGATGCTAAATGCGTCCATCAAAACGTACCCCAGATCAAATGCGAGAAGTAACTGTTGAGCGTGGTTTTTCCAAACATGCTGAAGGATCTTGTTTAATTAAATTTGGGAATACACATGTACTTTGTACAGCAAGCCTTGAAGAACGGGTGCCACCTTGGTTGCGTGGCAAGGGTGAAGGTTGGGTGACAGCTGAATATGGTATGTTGCCACGCTCAACCCATGATCGTATGCGTCGTGAAGCAACGGCTGGCAAGCAATCAGGCCGCACTTCAGAAATCCAGCGTCTTATTGGCCGCTCACTTCGGGCAATTGTTGATCTAAAAGAATTAGGCGAACGCCAAATTACGGTTGATTGTGATGTTATTCAAGCAGATGGCGGCACGCGTACGGCTTCGATTACTGGTGGTTATATCGCACTTCGTGATTGCATTAACTGGATGAAAGAACGTTCTATGGTGAACGATGCAGTTTTGAAGGATAATGTTGCTGCTATTTCCTGTGGTATTTATAAAGGCACTCCCGTTCTTGATTTAGATTATGATGAAGATTCAGCGGCTGAAACGGATGCAAACTTTGTGATGACAGGCAAAGGTGGCATTGTTGAAATTCAAGGCACTGCAGAAGAAGAAGCTTTCTCACGTGATGAGTTAAACCAAATGATGGACTTGGCATCTGCTGGTATTGCTGATCTCGTTAAACTACAAAACGAAGGTTGAATAAGTAATGCGCAGACTAGAAACCCGCGAGTTAGTTGTTGCCAGTCATAATGCTGGCAAGGTTGCTGAGATCAATGATTTGATTTCACCTTACGGGTTTTCTGCTAAATCTGCGGCAGAACTTAATCTTGCTGAGCCTGAAGAAACGGGCATAACTTTTGAAGAGAATGCTGCCATCAAGGCTTTGGCAGCAGCGCACGCTACTGGCCTTCCTGCATTATCAGACGACAGTGGTCTTTGCGTAAAAGCACTTGGCAATGAACCAGGTGTTTATACGGCTGACTGGGCAGAAAAAGCAGATGGTTCTGGTCGTGATTTTATGATGGCTATGGAAAAAGTTCGCGCCGCATTAAGTGAAAAAAATACACCTGATCACGCTGGCTTTTTTGTTGCTGTGCTATGTTTGGCTTGGCCTGATGGCCATTTTGAATATTTTCGTGGTGAAGTTCATGGCGATATTATCTGGCCACCACGCGGGAATGCAGGCTTTGGTTATGATCCAATTTTTTTACCTAAAGGTCATGATAAAACTTTTGGTGAAATGAGCGCAGAAGAAAAGCATGGTTGGAAACCTGGCCAAAAAGACGATGGCATTTCTCACCGTGCCCGCGCCTTTGCTCTTTTTGCGCGTAATTGTTTAAGTAAGAATACATAATGTCTATCCGCTATGATCCTGCTTTTGGTATTTATATACATTGGCCCTTTTGTGCAGCTAAGTGCCCATATTGCGACTTTAACAGCCACGTTCGCCATAATGGTGTTGATCAAGAAATGTTTGTTGATGCCTATAAGAAAGAGATTGCTCATATGGCATCGCTTTCGCCAAACCGTGAAGTAACTAGTATTTTCTTTGGTGGCGGCACCCCCTCTTTGATGGAGCCTAGGACGGTTGAAACCATCTTGGCAGAAATTTCTAAACATTGGGCAGTGAGTGAAGCCTGTGAAATTTCTATGGAGGCAAACCCTTCCAGTGTCGAAGCAGAGCGATTTCGAGCTTACCGCAGCGCAGGTGTCAATCGTGTTTCGCTTGGCGTTCAGTCTTTGGAAGACGCTCAACTAAAGTTTTTGGGACGGTTGCACTCAGCAAGTGAGGCCATCAAAGCTATTGAAATTGCCCGAGAAACATTCCCGCGTATTTCATTTGATTTGATTTATGCACGTCCTGAACAAACAGCTGAAGCTTGGGAAGTAGAACTCAAAACAGCCCTTGAACTTTCTGCCGACCACCTATCACTTTATCAGCTGACAATTGAACAAGGCACAGCCTTCTTTGATTTGCGGGAACGTGGGAAATTATCACCTTTGGCTGAAGACCCATCTGCTGAACTTTATGAGCTAACGCAAGACATTACTAATGCTGCTGGATTTGAAACCTACGAAATTTCAAACCATGCAAAACCTGGTTCAGAATGTCAGCATAATTTAGTCTATTGGCGTGGGCAGGATTATGCAGGCATTGGCCCTGGTGCGCATGGTCGATTAAGCGTCAATGAAGGACGCCTTGCTACTGAAACCATTAGAAATCCAGAAGCATGGTGGCAACAAGTTATGGTCAAAGACCACGGCATGTTAGAAAAATTTGTGCTTTTACCCGTTGAACATGCAGATGAGCTTCTTTTGATGGGTCTGCGCCTTGCGGAGGGGTTCGATCCTTCGCGTTATGAAGCTTTATCTCACCAATCCTTTGAGCCTGAAAAAATCAGTTTTCTGGAAAAGCTAAACATGATTGAAACACTCAAGGACGGCCGCATCCGAGCAACGCCTAAAGGCTTTTTATTGCTGGATGCTGTTGTCGCAGATTTGGCAAGTGTGATTTAACCGCCAGTGCGAGAAAACCTTCCAATGGCTTGCTCTGCTAGAGTGCCAACTCCGCCACGGACTTGGTAAATAGCAAGGCCGCGTTGTGTTGTGCCATTAGAATTAATTCTGAAAGCGCCGTTTACACCTTGAAAACCATTTGGATTTTCAAATGAGTTTGGTGAGAATGCAGTTTTACCGCTACCGCGTAAGCGAACGAATTCCGCTGCCAAGGTCATTGCATCATAAGCAAGGCCTGCATTTACACCAGGACGTTTGCCATATTTTGATTGATAGCGACCTGCGAACTCATTGAAACGAGTGATATCACGCCCTGGATAATAAGCACCAGAAACCAATGGATCGCTGGTTTTCACACTTTCCCAATTACCCGAACCAAGAATAGTTTTTTCACCAATCCTAGCACCATTTTTTTTCAAGCCTGATAAAATCAGATTTGGAATTGAGCCGCCTTCTGGCACATAAATAGTGTCAGATGTTTGAGCGATTGCTGCGCCTTGAACAGTAGCATTGCCAATACCTGCAGCTGTGCGATCATATTTAATGATATTAAGCAGCAAACCACTTTTGCCTGCCATTTCACGCAAAACTCGTTCACGCAAAGCGCCTTCAGCATTATTTGGCAAGAAGGCAGCTATTGAGCGCCTTCCTAAAGAACCCGCATATGAGATAATGCGTTTGGTATCTTCTTGTGGAGTGTAAGAAAACAGATAAACCCCGCGTCTTGCAACAGTCGTATCTGTTGAAAATGCTATTGTCACAACATTTGCGGGTAGTGTAATGCCTGATGCAGCACTAACATTAGCAGCAAAAAGCGGGCCTAAAATAAGCGTTGCGCCTTCTTTAATGGCTTCATTTGCTTTAGTTTGTGCAACAGCTGCCTGACCTTTTGTGTCTTTAACAACCAATTGTACGCGTCCACCGCCAAAGTCTTGCATCGCCATAGCAGCGCCATTGCGAAGTTCTTTTGCAACAGCCGCTGCACCCCCTGGAATAGTAGCGGGAACAAGAAGTGCTACACGCACGCTGCCTGAGCCAATTACCTCACCAGCAGGATTAGGTGTAAGTGCTTGAATTACCTGACTTGCATCAGGCGTAGTTGTTGAATTTGGAAGACCATTAGGGACGCCAATACCGCCTTGGCAGGCCGCTAAAGCAAGCAGACTACTCGCACAAATCATGCGTTTTGATTCGCGTTTTAAATTCATTCCAAATTGATCAAGATTCTCAAGTACACGAAACATTTCCCCGACCTCATCCATATGTTGTTTTTCTTTACCAATACCCTAAAAGGATATTATCATTATCATGTGCACGACATAAGTACCCCAAATACGTATGTCGCAGACTGACACATAAATACAACATGAATTTGATTGACGCAACGTAATGTTTTCAAAAAATCTCTTCGACAATAGCCTTTATCAATACAAAACACCTCAACCATCATGGTGGGAGGCATCAATCGATAAAGATTTAAAGCTTAATTCAAAGCCGCTCACAGACAATCAAATATGTGATGTTGTAATTATTGGTGGTGGATACACTGGACTTTCAAGTGCTTATCACTTGGCTAAAGAGTTTAATATTGATGTCCGTATTTTAGAAGCTGGTCATATTGGCTGGGGCGCATCTGGGCGAAATGGTGGCTTTTGCACCATGGGTGGAACTCCTATTAGTGTTGAAAGCCAGCTCAAAAAATTTGGACTTGATGAGACAAAAAAATATTATCACGCACAAAAAGACGCAGTCGAATTGGTGCAAAATATTATAAACGACGAAAATATTAATGCCCAAATCCACGGTAATGGCGAAATGGTTGTTGCGGAAAAGCCAAATCATTTTCAAGCTTTGCGTGAAGAAGCTCAGTTTTTTACAGATAAGCTTGGTATTAATTGTAAAATGATTTCTCAAGATCAATTTCGTCAAGAACACTATGACGCACCGCACCAGCATGGAGCGATGATACAGTATCCGTCCTTTGGCTTACACCCGCTTCGTTATTGTTTAGGTTTGGCAAAGGCTGCTGAAAGGCATGGCGCTAAATTATATTCACATAGTAAAGTGGTTCGCTGGCATAAAAAAAATGGCAAACATGTGCTTGAAACCGAGCAGGGTTCTATTACAGCTAATAAAGTTATTATTGCTTGTAATGGCTTTATGCCAGAAGATTTACACCCCCAAATGTCTGCTCGTGTTATGCCATTGCAAAGTCAGATTATTGTAACGCGCCCTTTAAGTGACGATGAGCTTGTAGCCCATAATTGGAAAAGTGAAACCCCTGCCATCAATTCCAGAAGTGTTTATTTCTATTATCGAATGTTGCCTGAAAAGCGCTTGATGATTGGGGGGCGTGCAGATTTTAAGGGCTCGCCTGAGGGGGCAAACAAGACTGCGAAAAATTTACATGAAGCAATAGGTGAGCTTTGGCCCGAATGGCGAAACTTAGATGTTGACTATGATTGGCGGGGCTTTGTTTGTTTCACCCGTAAATTGCGCCCTTCAATTGGTCGCCTACCTGATGACTTGTCAGTTTACTTTGGATTTGGTTATCATGGTAACGGTGTTAATAATGCAACCTGGACAGGCCGTGAAATTGCGCGTTGGCTTGCAACAGGCAATGATAAATCCAATCCAAACCCTACGCATTTGCCAAAACTTGTTCAGGGCATTACACCAAAATTTCCATTTCCAAGTTTAAGACCACTCTATGCAAAAGCGGGTGTTGGTTGGCATCGCTTCAAGGATATGATTGATTAGAGCTAAACTTAAATTTGCAGGATTAATTCTATCTCCAGTTTTCAAATCAAGAATACACAATTTGATGCGCGCTCAATTGAGCCTGGTCTATATATCGCAGCAACACCGATTGGTAATTTAGGTGATGTTACAATTCGGGTTCTGGAAAGTTTAGCAGGCGCTGATTTGATTGCTTGTGAAGACACACGCGTCACAGGCAAGCTTTTGCGGCATTTTGGAATAAGCACCAAAACTATCTCTTATCACGAACATAATGCCGAAACTGCTGGGCCTCGTATCATAGAAGATTTGAAAGCCGGCAAGTCTGTTGTGCAAGTCTCAGACGCTGGTACACCTTTGGTTTCTGATCCTGGATTTAGATTAATTGATTTAGCCTATGAAGCAGGCATTTCCGTCTGGCCTCTTCCTGGGGCTACTGCGCCTGTGACAGCCTTGGTTGCAAGCGGTTTACCCAATGAAGTTTGGACGTTTGCTGGATTTTTACCCACCAAACAAGGTGCTCGAAAAGCAAAACTTGAGGGATTAAGCGCTATTCCTTCAACATTAATATTTTTTGAAAGCCCTAATCGGGTGGACAAAGCGTTACAGGATATGGCGGAGGTTTTTGGCAATCAGCGCCAAGCCTGTGCTGCGCGTGAATTGACGAAGCTTCATGAGGAAATCATTCGCGGAAGTCTTGAAGAATTGGCGCAACAATTTGAAGGTAAATCCGTCAAAGGTGAGATTGTCATTGTTGTTGCACCACCTGCCGAACAGGAAATTAAGGACACCGAAACGCTTTTGCTTGAGCTGATGCAAAACATGTCTGTTAGTAAAGCAGCAGCAGAAGCGGCAGTGCTTACCGGAAACTCGAAGCGTGACCTTTATCAACAAGCTTTGAGCTTAAAAGAAAAAAATGGCGAATAAACCAAGCACCCTTAAGCGCAAACGTGCGCAACGCTGGGGGCATGTCTCTGAGTGGTTGGCGGCTGGCAGTTTGATTTTAAAAGGCTACCGAATTTTAAACATGCGTTATAAAACCAAACTGGGTGAAGTTGATATTATTGCTCGCAAAGGCAATTTGATCGTGATGATTGAAGTAAAAGCACGACGCTCAATCGAAGAAGCGTTTGATTCTGTCACCGTTACCAGCCAGCGCAGAATTGAAGCGGCAGGAGATCTTTGGCTTGGCAAACAAAAGAACGCGCACCTACTTTCTATTCGTTATGACATCATTGCCGTGCGTCCTTGGAAATGGCCACATCATTACGAAAATGCATTTTAAGATTGCAACTCGCTCGATCGCATCTTAAATCTGAATTTCAAGTATTTTAGGAGATTATCCCATGGGACTAAAAGTCGGTTTTCAAATGGATCATGTATCCACCATTCACATTGAAGGTGATTCAACATTTGCTTTGGGATTAGAAGCGCAAAACCGTGGGCATACGCTTTATCATTGGGAACCCAATGCGCTTCAATTGCGCAATGGCACAGTACGGGCAGCCATAGAGGAAATGACACTTCAAGATGTCAAAGGTGATCACTTCACGCTGAGTGAAAAAGTCGATACGGATTTATCTGAACTTGATGTTATTCAACTTCGCCAAGACCCGCCTTTTGATATGGCGTATATTACAACTACGCATATTTTGGAGCGTGTTCATCCAAAAACACTTGTCGTGAATGATCCTGCCTCTGTTCGTAATGCACCTGAGAAAATTCTGGTAACTGAATTTGCTGATCTGATGCCAGAGACTTTAATCACGCGCGACCCTGATGCAATTGCTGCTTTTCGCAAAGAGATGGGCGACATTATTATCAAGCCACTTTATGGCAATGGCGGTGCGGGCGTATTTCTTTTGCCAGAAGCTGACATGAATTTTACGTCTCTGCTTGAGATGTTCGATCAGCAATTCCGTGAACCATTGATTGCACAACGTTACCTCAAAGAAGTGCGTGGCGGCGATAAGCGGATTATTTTAGTAGACGGCGAACCTGTTGGTGCGATTAACCGTGTGCCTGCTCCAACTGATGCACGGTCAAACATGCATGTGGGTGGACGCGCTGAACATTCTGAACTTACACAACGCGAGAAAGAGATTTGCGAGGCGATTAAACCAACACTTAAAGAGCAAGGCTTTATCTTTGTAGGCATTGATGTAATCGGGGATTATATGACCGAGATAAACGTCACCTCGCCAACCGGAATTCGCGAGGTGAAAAAGTTTTCTGGTACAGACATCGCATCTCTTGTTTGGGATGCGATTGAAAAGCGGATATAGGCCATTATTCGTCATCCTAGGGCTTGCCCCTAGGATCTGCACAAGCAAACAAAAAAATACAAATTATGAGAAGTTGTAAATGTTGCCTTATTTGCAAAACTTCGACAACTACCTACACCTTGATTAGATCCTAGGCACGAGGCCTAGGATGACAAAATCACGTACCACTAAGCCTTAGCGTTGTGAGCCGCGATTGCTGTAACAATCGCTTCTTTGGCTTTTGCCGCATCGCCGTAACCATCCGTCTTTGCCCATTTGTTTTTCTCAAGGTCTTTATAGCGCTCAAAGAAATGTGCGATCTGCTCACCCATCAAAGTTGGCAGGTCTGACATTTCGTGGACGTCTTTAAACATCGGGTTTATTTTTGGTGAAGGCACAGCGATCAGCTTTTCGTCACCACCTGCTTCATCTGTCATGTACAAAACACCGATTGGGCGACAGTTGATCACAGAACCTGGCATTAGTGGTGTTGTATCTGCTACAAGCACGTCAATTGGATCGCCATCATCAGATAAAGTGTGCGGTACGAAACCGTAGTTGCCTGGGTAGCGCATAGAAGTAGACAAAATACGGTCAACAAAAATTGCTTCTGAATCCTTATCCATTTCATATTTAATCGGATGACCACCATAAGGCACTTCGATGACTACGTTGATATCTTCTGGTGCATTTTTACCAACTGAAATTGCTTCAAGACGCATAATCTAAACTTTCATATAGCTTGTTTATAAAGCGGGTTAATTTTGCCAGCTTTATAACGCAGTCACATTCATGTGCAACCCGCCATTAGGCTGAGTTGTCAATTTTTGTACAGGCCAAGGCTCTTTCGCCCCTTTTGCCATGTCAAAGCGGAAGCGTGAAAGTAATACGCCTAATATGATAACCGCTTCTTGAATGGCAAAGCTTTGACCAATGCAAACACGAGGCCCTGCCCCAAATGGCAGATATTGGTATTTGTCTATTTTATCACGGTTTTCAGGCAAAAAGCGTGACGGCATAAAGGCATTGGGCTGATCCCAGTATTTTTCATGGCGGTGCAATGTCCACGGTAATACGAGGCACTGCGAGCCTTTTTTAATGATCGTATCTTCCCATTTTATATCTTCCAGCGCTTCACGGCTAATCACTGGTGCAGGCGGATAAAGACGCATCGCTTCTTCAAAAGCTGCGCGTGTATAAGGCATATTCTCCACCCAATCGAGCGGATTGTCATATTGGGCGGTAATACGCTTTGCTTCTTCTTCAACTTTAACGCGTTCTTCAGAGGCTTTTGCCAAGAGGTATAATGTCCAAGCCAAAGCGCGTGCAGTTGTTTCATGGCCTGCGCCAATAAAGGTTATGACGTTATCTTCAATTTCTTCGCGACTAAGACCCTCATCACCTTCTGCACGCAATAAAAGCGTTAGAAAATCATCTGGCGGTGTTTCACCACTTTCGATGCGTTCAACGCGTTTATCAATGGTCTTGCGAACCATCTGACGGAAATATTTTAATATGCCTCTACCAGTGAAATGTTTTATGCGTGGCACCCATTCTGGCATATTGACAATATCAAAGGGGTCAACCCGACCAACCGTTTCAAACAGACGTTCGATTTTATGTTCAAACTCTTTTTGATCACCTTCAATTTCATTACTAAACAACGTTTCAGCCAACACATTAAAGGTTAGCTCTGTCATGTCTTTTGCAAGATCGTGTGGTTCATTCGAGTTTTCATATTTTTCTGCAAAATCTTGCGTCACACGCAACATGCCGTTTGCAAAGCCGTGAATATGCTTTGGCGTAAAGATAGGCGCCATGGCTTTTCGCGAGCGTTTCCAAACAGGATTTTCTGCGGTCAGCAAACCATCCTGCAAAATCGGGCGCAGTACGATTTGGCGGGTCTTGGCAAGCTTAAAGGCTTTGTTATTTTCAACCAAAATATGACGAATGAGCTTTGGATCATTTGCAACCAGTAAAGGTCCGCCAATACCAGATGGCACATAGACATAAGGCTCTCGATATGAATGCGCGCCCCAAAGTTCAATCGGATTATTATATACAATCCAGAACATCTTAAGCAGATTCGGCGGCGTCGTTCGCGGAATTGGTGCTGGCGGAATAAAGGGTTTTGGCATTGTGTCCATAAGGCTTACTCCTTACCCTTATAGATAGGTCTTACATGATATAAATTCAATAGCGGCAAACTGTCATCATCCAGTTCTTTCCAAACACTGGAAAACCCAATCAGAAATTTGGAAATTTGGCCTAAAACGCCTATATTAAATACATATAAATTCACTGATTCGTATTCCCCCAGTACATTCCTTTAATACAGTGGAAAAAACAGGCAAAAATAAATGACTGATACACCAGAAAACGATGTTGATCCTGCTGAATATGGCGCTGATTCTATTAAGGTTCTCAAAGGCCTTGATGCGGTTCGAAAACGCCCAGGCATGTATATCGGGGATACGGATGATGGCTCAGGCCTTCACCACATGGTTTATGAGGTAGTTGATAACGGCATTGATGAAGTGCTTGCAGGACATGCAGACCGTGTAACCGTTACGCTCAACCCTGATGGCTCAGTGACCGTTACAGATAATGGTCGCGGCATTCCGGTTGGTATTCATGAAGAAGAAGGCATCTCGGCAGCTGAAGTCATCATGACGCAACTTCATGCGGGCGGTAAGTTTGATCAGAATTCTTATAAAGTTTCTGGTGGCCTTCACGGCGTGGGTGTTTCTGTTGTGAACGCGCTATCTGTTTCGCTCACGCTAAAAATTGCCCGTGATGGTAAATGGCATGAAGTATCTTTCACACACGGTGTTTCTGATGGGCCGCTTAAGACCCTTGGTGATGCAGGGGATTATTCAGGAACAGAAGTTACTTTCTTACCGTCAGAAGAAACCTTCACCATGGTGGAGTTTGATTTCAAAACACTTGAAAAACGATTGCGTGAACTGGCGTTCTTGAACTCAGGCACTCGTATTTTGCTAACCGATAAACGGGGCGCAGAAGAGCAAACTGTCGAACTTTATTATGAAGGTGGGCTGGAAGAATTTGTTAAATATCTGGATCGTACAAAATCAGCACTGATCGAAAAGCCGATTTATCTGAAATCAGAAAAAGACGGCATTACGGTTGAAGTCGCTCTTTGGTGGAATGATTCCTACCATGAGAATGTTTTATGTTTCACAAATAACATCCCTCAGCGCGATGGGGGTACTCACCTTGCAGGTTTTAGAGGTGCGTTAACGCGCCAGATTAATGGCTATGCAGATTCTTCAGGCATGTCTAAAAAAGAAAAAGTCTCCCTAACAGGAGATGATTGTCGCGAGGGTTTAACCTGTGTGCTTTCTGTTAAAGTGCCTGATCCTAAATTCTCATCTCAAACAAAAGATAAGCTTGTTTCATCAGAAGTTCGCCCAGTGGTTGAAAGTCTTGTAAACGAAACACTTTCAGCTTGGCTTGAAGAAAACCCAGCGCTTGCAAAAATTGTTATTACTAAAGTTGTTGAAGCAGCTTCTGCACGTGAAGCGGCACGAAAGGCTCGTGAACTGACACGCCGAAAAGGTGCGCTTGATGTAAGTTTCTTAAAAGGCAAGCTTTCTGATTGTCAGGAACGTGACCCTGCCAAATCTGAAGTCTTTTTGGTAGAGGGTGATTCTGCGGGTGGTTCTGCCAAACAAGGGCGTAACCGTGCAAACCAGGCTGTGCTTCCATTGCGCGGTAAAATTCTTAATGTTGAGCGTGCAAGATTTGACCGAATGCTGAGCAGTGCAGAAATTGGTACGCTTATTACAGCCCTTGGTACAGGCATAGGCAAAGATGAATTTGATATTGAAAAAGTCCGCTATCACCGCATTATCATTATGACGGATGCGGATGTTGATGGGGCGCATATTAGAACGTTGCTGCTCACTTTCTTCTTCCGTCAAATGCCAGAGCTAATTGAACGTGGGTATCTCTACATCGCACAACCACCGCTTTATAAAGTGACAAAAGGCAAGTCATCGCAATACCTTAAAGATGAACATGCTTTGGAAGATTTTTTAATTGACGGTGGTCTTGATGAAGCAAGTCTTGAATTGACTAATGGCGAAGTTCGAACAAGGCCTGATCTAAAATCAGTGATTACCACTGCACTTAAAATCAAAACGCTGCTTTCTGGAATTCACTCCCGCTACAATAAAGATGTCGTGGAACAGGCAGCTATTGCAGGTGCGCTTAATGCTGAAATGATGAATGATGCAACAAAAGCTGCTCAAGCCGCAGAATATGTTGCAAAACGTCTTGATATTATTTCCGATGAAACTGAGCGCGGATGGACTGGTGCGGTTGATGCGGATGGTGGCTTTATGTTTGAACGTATGGTGCGCGGCGTTAAAGAAGCTGCCAATATTGATATGGCTCTGATTGGTTCTGCGGATGCACTTCGTTTAGATGGGTTTGCAGCTGAACTTCAAGAAGTTTATGGCAAACCTCCTGTTTTCCGTCGCAAGGAAGCTTTCTTAAATGTGTCGGGTCCTCTTGCTCTTCTAGAGCAAGTTTTTGAAACAGGGCGCAAGGGTCTAGCGCTACAACGCTACAAGGGGCTTGGTGAAATGAACCCTGACCAGCTTTGGGAAACTACGCTTGATCCTGATGCACGTTCATTGCTTCAAGTTAAAGTCAATGAAGCTGCAGAAGCAGATGATTTATTCACTCGCTTGATGGGCGAAGAAGTTGAACCACGTCGTGACTTCATTCAAACCAACGCTCTCAACGTTGCTAATCTAGATATATAATATATAGACTCTGATAACCATCACAGATGATAATATCAGCGTGATTTGAACTATTTTCATGAAGCTGTATAGTTTTCATACTTTAGCATTTGCTGAAGGAAAGGAAACGTGTGTGAGTTTGGCTGGGGACAATAAAAAGAATACTTCAAAGCGAATGCCAAAAATTTGGCAATGGCTTTGTCTTATTTGTATTATTGTACTACTTATTATTGCTGCATTTTATGTTAATTCACGCTCAGGCGTTGTATGGCTTGACGGATATCATTCATTCCCAGAAAAAATCAAGGAAATGGGCTGGTGGGGTCAAATCGGTATTATTGGCTTAATGATCGTCCACTGCTTCGTGCCTTTTCCTGCTGAATTTGTGGCGCTGGCTGCGGGTAGTGTTTATGGAACTGTTCATGGCACAATTCTAACCTGGATTGGTGCTATGATAGGCGCAATGCTATCATTTTGTCTTACCAGAAAGTTTGGACAACCTTTTGTTGAATGGGCCTTACCTGAAAAACAACAGGGTATGCTTGATGAATGGACAAAAGATCAAGGTGCTTTTACACTTTTAGTAAGTCGCTTTATTCCTATTATTGCGTTTAATCTAATAAATTATGCAGCTGGCCTTACCAAAATTAGTTGGTGGACTTTTTTCTGGACTACGGGTTTGGGTATTCTGCCGCTAACAGCGCTCATGGTTTACATGGGAAATAAAATGCAAGAGCTTTCTTGGGAAATGCTATTTATTACATCCAGCATTTGTATAGTGTTCATGGCTTTAGTTCATTTTTACAAACGTAAAAAAATTTAATAAATAGTTGTTTACTAAAACTATTTAGTGTTCTTAATTAATCCTAGTTGATTAAAATTTTAATTATCATCTTTTCAAAACTTTGATGGTTGTAAGCTAATATTATAATCAACTTTTAATTAAGGGCTGCCCCGCCTCAGGTGCTATGGAAAAAAACATTAGAAATACAAATAAAAGCATTTTGATAATGGCATTTGTTGTCATTATGCTAGGAACTTTTGCCATAATCATGCAGTTCAAGGTTTTGCATGATCTTGGAGTAACTACCTCATCACAAATGTTTATAATTTTCTCTACTGCTATCATGCAAATGGCTGCAATTATTATTATCGTTTTACAAAAAACCAGAAGCCGGTTGGAAGAGGTTAAAAATCTTGCCTATGCAGATGAACTTACGGGACTGGTTAATAGAAGAAAATTCTATGAGCTTTTAAATGATTCAATAGAAAAGCATCGTAATCAAAATGCAAAGCTTGGAATGCTTATATTAGATCTTGATGGCTTTAAGATGATCAATGACATTCATGGTCATGATGCAGGTGATCAAGCTATCCGTCAGTTTGGCAAAAGATTGCAAAAAGTAGCGCCTTCTTCCTCTATTATCTGCCGAATTTCTGGCGATGAATTTGCAATTATGCTTAAAAATATCAGCTCTAAAGACCATATTTTTGAAGTTTGCAATGATATTTTACGTGAGATGGAAGAGCCTTTTAAGTATGAAGGAAAGAAAATTAATTCAAGCGTTTCTATCGGTGCTGCTGTCGTCGATGGGTTTGAAGATGAATATTTATCTCCTTTTAGAATGGCGGATTTTGCGCTACTTGAATCTAAAAATAATGGCCGCAAACAAGCTAAATTATTTGATGATGAAATGGCGGCAAAAATTAAACGCCGCACCAACCTTGAAGCTGGTATGAGCAAGGCAATTTCAAGTGAAACGCTAACGCTTAAGTATCAACCTTTTGTTTTGCCGAAAGATAACTCAATTTCTGGTGTTGAGGCATTGGTTCGATGGGATCACCCAGTTGAAGGTGAAGTCCTTCCATCAGAATTCTTACCTGTTGCACAAGAACTTGGGCTTTTAGAAGAGATCGGTAGCTTTATATTGGAGCGCGCTTGTCTTGAAGTAAAACCATTCAATGATATTCGACTTGCTGTAAATATTAATTCAGCACAATTTATGCAAAATGGGTTTGTTGAACAAGTTGAAGATATTTTAGAAAAGACCGGCTTTGAACCATCTCGTTTAGAGCTTGAGCTTAGCCAAAATTTACTTGTATCAACCTCTGAGGAAATAAAATCTGACTTGCAGGCGCTTCGTAAACTTGGCGTTCGTATCGTACTTGATAATTTTGGTACAAGTTATTCGAGTATGTTCTTCTTACGCGAATTTAAATTAGACCGAATAAAGCTGGATCGTAATTTTGTAACCAGAATGCGCGATGAAAAAGATGGCAAAGAAATTATTCACAATATGATTGGTCTTAGTTCGACATTCAGTGATCGATTGACTGTTGAGGGTATTGAAAATGAAGATCAGCTGGAAATGATGAAAAAACACGAAATCGACAATATGCAAGGTTTTCTTTTCTCAAAGCCTTTGACCATACAAGAATTGGAAAACTCGAAGATGGTTATAGAATTAAAACAACGCACCAAAACCGATAATGTTAATTCAAATCCCAAATCCATCCCAATAAATCGCATAGCAAGCTAGGCTTGCAACACCACAAACCATTGCATTCTTTTACAAGGATGATAAATGCTTGTGTATGAACAAACAAATTACAGATACATCCCTTGCACAGGGTTCATATCCAGGTCGCGATAAAATCCGCAATTTTTCAATTGTGGCACATATCGACCATGGTAAATCAACACTTGCTGACCGCTTGATACAGGACACAGATACCGTAGCTTTGCGAGATATGTCAGAGCAAATGCTGGATAATATGGATATCGAGCGTGAACGCGGAATTACCATCAAGGCACAAACCGTACGGCTTCATTACAAAGCTAAAGATGGTGAGACATATATTCTTAACCTGATTGATACCCCTGGCCACGTTGATTTCGCTTATGAAGTCTCGCGTTCGCTGTCTGCTTGTGAGGGTTCGCTTTTAGTTGTGGATGCTTCTCAAGGTGTTGAAGCGCAAACTCTGGCAAATGTTTATCAAGCGATCGATAATGACCATGAGATTGTGCCTGTCCTAAACAAAATTGACCTGCCGGCAGCCGAGCCTGACCGTGTTAAAGAGCAAATTGAGGAAGTTATTGGCCTTGATGCTAGCGAGGCGATTGAAGTATCGGCTAAAACTGGCCAAGGCATTCAAGAAGTTTTGGAAGCGATTGTCACACAGCTTCCCGCACCTTCGCATGGTGATATTAACGAGCCTCTAAAAGCGCTTTTGGTTGATAGTTGGTATGATGCTTATCTGGGCGTGATTGTTTTGGTGCGTGTCATTGATGGCCAAATTAAAAAAGGTCAGACCATCAAGATGATGGGAACAGATGCAAAATATCTCATCGACCGTGTTGGCGTGATGACACCAAAAATGATCCCTGTTGAGGGTCTTGGACCAGGTGAAATTGGCTTTATCACAGCTTCTATAAAAGAAGTGGCTGACACCCGTGTGGGTGACACGATTACCGAAGACAAAAAATCAACCGCTGAAGCGCTTCCAGGCTTTAAGCCAGCGCAGCCTGTTGTATTTTGTGGTCTCTTTCCAGTTGATGCCGCAGACTTTGAAGACCTTAGATCTGCAGTTGGTAAGCTTCGTTTGAATGATGCAAGTTTCTCCTTTGAAATGGAATCATCAGCGGCTCTCGGGTTTGGTTTTCGTTGTGGCTTCCTTGGGCTTTTGCACTTGGAGATTATTCAAGAACGTCTAGAACGTGAATTTGACCTTGATCTTATCGCTACCGCACCAAGCGTTGTTTATGAAATGTTGATGAAAGATGAGACAACGCTTTATTTGCATAACCCTGCTGATATGCCGGATGTGATGCAAATCGAAGAAATTCGTGAGCCATGGATTAAAGCTACTATTCTGACACCTGATGAATATCTGGGTGCTATTTTGAAACTTTGCCAAGATCGTCGTGGCATTCAAATTGATCTGACATATGTCGGTAAGCGAGCAATGCTAACCTATGATCTTCCGCTCAATGAAGTGGTGTTTGATTTTTATGACAGGTTGAAATCTATCTCGCGCGGTTACGCTAGTTTTGACTATCAAATCACAGACAATCGTGCGGGCGATCTGGTTAAGATGCAGGTGCTTGTCAATGAAGAGCCGGTTGATGCGCTTTCGATGTTGGTTCACCGTTCACAGGCTGAAAAGCGTGGGCGTGTTATGTGTGAAAAACTCAAAGAGCTTATTCCGCGTCACTTGTTTAAAATTCCAATCCAAGCGGCAATTGGTGGCAAGGTGATTGCACGTGAAACGCTTTCTGCTATGCGCAAAGATGTAACGGCTAAATGTTATGGTGGCGACGCTTCGCGTAAGCGCAAGCTACTAGATAAGCAAAAAGCGGGTAAGAAAAAAATGCGTCAGTTCGGTCGTGTGGAAATTCCACAAGAAGCGTTTATTCAAGCATTGCGCATGGGTGATGAGTAACCATCTTCAATCAATTGTTATGATTACAGGTGAAGATATTAGTTTCGTTCTATTGCAAATTTTGTAATATCAAAAATATTGCTGTCAGGAGAATATAATCATGTCAAATTCAAGTTTTGATACACGCGGCGTTCCAATTTCATATGCGAACCAAGACGCCATTGATGCGCTTGAATTAGCTGTTGAAACATCCCTTTCTTTTCGGGGTGACGCGATCGCAGTTATTGACGAGACGCTTAAAGCGCATCCTGATTTTATTATGGGCTGGCTTTTCAAAGCGGGTTGGATGACACAAGCCATGGAAACGCGGATTTATTCCGAAATGGTAGACGCACTAAAGCAAGCCGAAAAGCTACTCTCAAAAGCCAATGATCGTGAAAAGGGTCACTATGAGGCTGTTCATGCTTGGGTAAATGGTGATTTTTATGGTGCAGTTCAAAAATGGGAAGCTGTGCTGACAAAATATCCGCTAGATCTTTTTGCGCTGGAGCTTGTTCATTATACAGATGTGCTTTTAGGCGATGTTGTTGGCCAACGTGACTGTGTTGCAAGGGTGTTTAATCTTTGGGATGAAAGCATGCCAGGCTATGAATTTGTACTTGGATTTTATTCTTTTGGTCTAGAAGAAAATAATGATTTTTATCAAGCGGAAGAAATGGGCAGGCAGGCGCTTGCTATTCGTCCCGATAATCCATACGCGGTTCATGCCGTTAGTCATGTCATGGAAATGACGGGTCGCCAATCTGGTGGCATTCGTTTTATGCAAGATCAGCGCAAGCACTGGGGTGATAGTAATTTTGCTAATCACCTATGGTGGCATACAGCACTTTATCATCTTGATCTTGAGCAAAACGACAAGGCGATGGATATCTTTGACAAGCATCTGGATAGTCGCGCAAATGATGGCAATAAATATGAAGAGCTTGATGCTGCTGCACTTTTATGGCGGCTTAATTTAGCAGGTGAAAAATCTGGTGACCGTTGGGCGCATTTGGCTGACAAATGGGAACCTTCTGCACAAGACACACTCTATGCATTTAATGATGTGCATGCGATGATGACTTTTGTTTCTGATGATCGAAAAGCCGCGCAGGAAAAACTGCTTTCAGCTAATGAGCGCTATGTCGAAAAAGCTTCTGATGCAAATGTTGCAATGAGCAGAGAAATTGGGATTCCATTTTGTCTTGCTATTCAAGATTTCAAATCTGAAAACTATGGGGACTGCGTCGATCGTCTTTTGCCAGTTCGTTATATGACACACAGACTTGGTGGCAGCTTCGCGCAACGTGATATTATCGGTTGGACATTGCTTGAGGCGTCACTTCGCTCTAAACGCTATGACCTGGCTCTTGGCCTTGCCAATGAACGTGCAGCACTTAAACCTACTTCAGTTCAAAATTGGCGTGCCGTCTCGCGTGCCTTCAAAGGCTTAGGCGATAAAACTAAGGCTGACCGCGCAAACGCACGTGCTAATTCGCTTATGATGGGTTAGATAAAATCCTTTGTCAGAAGAGCAAATTTCATTTTTTGAAGCCGAACAAGCGCCTTATGAAATTACTTTTTCTGCTACCCGGAAAGCAGGATTAAAACGCCTTGCAGATTTTGCACCTTATGCAGGTAAAGCATATGCTTCAAAGCGCAATTATGATTTAGGCTCTGCTAATCGTTCAAATATTTCAGCTCTATCCCCTTGGGTACGCCATCGCTTAATCAGCGAAGAAGAAATCTTGCAAGAAACACTTAAACAGCATTCTTTTCGAACGGCAGAAAAATTTATCCAAGAGGTTTTCTGGCGCTCATATTTTAAAGGTTGGTTGGAGCAAAGGCCTGATGTTTGGACGTGGTATAAGCAAGACTTGTTAACTGCGATCAACCAACTCGAAAAAGACAGTAGCCTCAACCAACGCTATTACGAAGCAACACTTGGGCAAACTGGTATTGCAGCTTTTGATCATTGGGCGCGTGAATTGGTTGAGACCGGCTATCTGCATAATCATGCACGTATGTGGTTTGCTTCGATCTGGATTTTTACGCTGCGATTACCTTGGGAATTGGGAGCAGATTTCTTTTATCGCCATTTGATGGATGGCGACCCTGCTTCTAACACATGTTCTTGGCGCTGGGTTGGCGGTCTTCATACCAAAGGAAAAAACTATGCGGCAAGTGCATCTAATATCGAGCGCTTCACGAATGGCCGTTTTTGTGGTGATATGAAACTAATAAACAGTCCAGCACCATTGCCGGAAGTACAAGATGCAAAACTTGTTGCGCTACCTGTTAGTCAAAAACTAGAAGATAAAACGGTTGCGCTTTTGCTTACTGAGGAAGATAATCTAGTTGAAACGCTTGCACTTAATTGTAATCCGACACTTGTTTTGGGCTTGCTAACAACTGATAAACGTTCGCCTTTTGACGTTGGTGAACAAGCAAAAACCTTTTCCAAAAATGCAATGCAAGACGCTTTGTTCCGAGCAAGTGACGCATTTCAATGCGATACACACTTGTTGAAACCAGATGATTTAAAACAATCGCTTTTAGATTTATTGGCAGGAAATAATATTAGGGGCTGTCCCAGATAACTACGATAAATATTGTTTAACCCATTGGTTC
>CAZCUN010000010.1:0-71625 GCA_964502215.1 uncultured Rhizobiaceae bacterium
CTTCTCATACCCATATTGATAACCCATTTTTGAGTTATCTGGGACAGCCCCTTAACTATTTATTAATCTTTCGCAACTGGGGAAAAACCCCCAATGGATAAATTATTGCAAAGCCATCCAGCTTCAAACATCACCCAACAATAGGCCAAAGCCCCTGCTCTGGCCCAAGCGCTGATAGCATTGCTCTTGCATCCGCACTGTCCCTATCCATCTGCTCAATCAGTGCTTCGACGCTATCAAACTTTTCTTCGCCCCTTATCCAACCGTGGAGATAGATTGTTAGCGGTTGATCATAGAGATCGCCTTGAAAATCAAAGATGAAAGTTTCTAGCAATGCTTCGCCATTATCAAACGTTGGGCGCCTGCCATAGCTTGCTACGCCATCGTGGATTGTGCCGTCTTCTAGCTTTGCGCGTATTGCATAAATGCCGTGCTTTAAGGTGCTTTCCTCTGGCATCGTTAAATTTGCCGTTGGATAGTTTAACGTGCGACCGATTTGTTTGCCTTTTTGCACAATGCCTCGATAACGAAACGCATAGCCTAGCAAGCCATTTGCTTCTGCAATTTCGCCATTTGACAAACACTCACGAATGCGGCTTGAAGAAATTACCCCACCGCCTTCATCTTGAAAGGCTTGCACGATGGTTGTTGCAAAACCCAGACGTTCGCCATTAGCCGCTAAAAATTGCGGACTGCCCTCACGCCCTTTACCAAAGTGAAAATCATAACCTGTCACAACATGGCTCGCACCAAGTTGCTGCATTAAAGTTTTCTCGACAAAATCAATCGCATTGGTACTGGCAAAGTCTTTGTCGAATTTATGTTCAATCACGCAATCAAAACCCAAGCGCTCAATTAACTCTGCCTTGCATGAGGCAGGTGTTAGGCGTGGCACCGGTTTGTCGGGCACAAAGACGGTTCGCGGGTGCGGCTCGAATGTCAGCACTGTTGCAGAAACGCCTGCAAGCTCGGCTAATTTAACAGCCGTTTGAAGCACAGCCTGATGACCACGATGCACACCATCAAAATTGCCAATCGCAATGATGCCACCTTTTAGGCTTTCAGGAAAATCAGCAGGTGTATTGAAGCGAATAAAACTCATAGAAAATAGATGCCGTAAACTATGCTACCAGACAAGTTCTTTTATCCAGTAAGTTGGATTTGCATTTTGCTCTTTCAAAAAACTTTGTAACTTAGCATCATCTACGTCACCTGATGCATCATTATAATCGACCGCATGAATGCCGTTTGTGATGAAGAGGCAATCCACCTCATTGTTGTGTGCGCCAAGCACATCGGTTGGTAGGCCATCGCCAACACCAATGACGCGAGATTTATCTACCTTACGACCAAGAATTTTTTCGCCATGCGCAATCGCAACATCATAAATTGGCGCATAAGGTTTGCCAACAATCTGCGTTTCGCCACCAAGCTTTTTATATTCGCGCGCTAATGAACCTGCACACCATAAGAGCCTATCAACCACTTCCACAACAATATCAGGATTGGCGCAAATGAAAGGGAGTTTCAAATCTACATATTTTTTGAAACGTTCAATGTAATCATCAGGGTGTTCGTTATAATCATCAAACAAGCCAGTACAAACAATGCCTGCTGCATTTTCTGGTTCTGCGAATTCAACATCCAGCCCATCATATAAAGTATAATCACGATCAGGCCCCATGTGATAAACAGAGCCATCCAGCGCCTTTATTAGTTCGCGCGTTACATCCCCCGAAGTAACCAGCTCATCAAACACACCTTGCGGACAATTCATACTTTCAAGCTGACGAAGCACTGGCCCTTTTGGGCGCGGTGCATTGGTAATCATTACAACTGGAACGCCAGCCTCACGTGCCTTAGTAAGCGCATTGGCGGCATCCAACCAAATATTTTTACCATTGTGCAAAACACCCCAAACATCACAAAGAATGAGATCATAGTTTTCGATAATGTTAGATAAGCCTTTTGCGTGCGGTATCATCGTCAGATTTTTTCCATTTCAATTAAAGTGGCTTATCTGACATATTTGAATTATATCCACAATGGTTTGTTTACTTTTGCTAGATAACTTAGACATGGCAGAAGGCAATGCGTTGCATTGCAAAAACGTTAGGGCGGACAAACTAGAGAAAGTTGCCCAAATGCGTTTAACAGATACTTACATTATTCCAACATATATAATTCCTTCAGCCTTAGGCTGTGTCACTGGTACACTGCTATTTTTATCATGGCGAGGTATGTATGCCGATTCTACCGAAGGCATGGTCTTTATGATCTGTGCTTCAGCATGCATGATTTTTCTTGCATTTATAATTTTTCATTATCAGGTCTTGTTGCGAAGAGTTTTGCAAATGGAAGCAAGTTACGCAAAAACAAGAAACAATCTCTTTAGCCAATTTACAGCCATAAAACCGCCTGAAGATAATCCATCCCAAAATGTTTCTCAAACAGATATAATCGATATTGATCCTTTGGAAATTGTGGTTAAGAAAAACCCTGAAGATTCTAATCTTACAAATGTCGTTCAGTTACATTCTTCGCAAAACAAAACTGCCAGCGCCATTGATCCGCAAAATAAAATTATCATCAACTTGCAAGCGGTCATTAAAATGAATGAACGCTCCGTACAAGCTTATGAAGTCTTAGCGAGGATGGAAACAAAGAACGGCACGTATAAATCAGCGACTGAGATTTTTGAGAGCTTTAATAAGAAAGCTGAATTTCATTATCTCGATAAAACCATCCTTGAACAAACCGTAGAGGTGCTCGATTGTTTAGATAAAAGTTCTGACCTCATTATGCACATCAATATATCCAGGCAAACGTTAGAGAGCAAAACTGCCTTTAATAAATTCTATGCAATTTTAAACGACCACGTCTTAACTTGTAATAATTTGATATTGGAAATTTCCCAGCAACAATTTTCCAGTCTTTCTGCTGCATCAAGAAATCGATTGTTTTCTATTGCTGAATTAGGCTTCAAACTTTCGATTGATAATTGTACCGACTACGTTTCGCTCATGACTCTGGTTGAAGAAAAATTAGTATCCGTTATTAAGACGCCCGTTACAAAACTCTTTGAAGTAAATAACAAAACTCACGAACACCAGATTATAGCTTTCATGAAGAAATGTGAAATGGACGGCGTACCGTTTATCGTAACGCACGTTGATGAGGGCTACCAGCTACAAGAGCTGATCAAGTATAATGTGCTTTATGCGCAAGGCTTCTTGTTCAGCGCACCGAAGCGCCCGACCTCAAAGGCAACCTGAAAACCTTACCTTGCG
Organism: uncultured Rhizobiaceae bacterium; assembly: GCA_964502215.1. GTDB lineage: Bacteria > Pseudomonadota > Alphaproteobacteria > Rhizobiales > Rhizobiaceae > JAALLB01. The sequence goes on from CAZCUN010000010.1 coordinate 3,291, forward strand.
CGAACTAGATTATTTTATCTTACTCGCCAGCAATTGCTTGACTCTGGCCATAAGACTCCCTATCTCACTGTTCGTTAGCACTCTTTAAATATGAGTGCTAATTTCTTTTGAACGTTAATTGCGCACATTCGCGCATTTTATAATGGGTAAATTAACAATGGCAAAAATGAAATTTCGTCCTCTACATGATCGTGTGGTTGTACGTCGCGTAAATGCTGAAGAAAAAACAGCAGGCGGCATTATTCTTCCTGATTCAGCGCAAGAAAAGCCTTCTGAAGGTGAAGTTGTGGCTGTCGGTTCAGGTGCACGCAATGAAGCAGGCAAAGTTGTTGAACTTGATGTTAAAAAAGGCGACATCGTCCTTTTTGGCAAATGGTCAGGCACAGAAGTTCAAGTTGGCGGTGAAGACCTGCTGATTATGAAAGAATCTGACATCATGGGCATCATTGGGTAATCCAACAAAAACGCCTTTCACAAAATGTAATTCGTATAATTTAAGGAGCTAATAACATGGCTGCCAAAGAAGTAAAATTTGGAACTGACGCACGCGAGAAAATGCTTCGCGGTGTTGATATCCTTGCAAATGCTGTAAAAGTAACACTTGGCCCAAAGGGTCGTAACGTTGTCTTAGACAAAGCGTTTGGCGCACCACGCATCACAAAAGATGGCGTGTCTGTTGCAAAAGAAATCGAGCTTGAAGATAAGTTTGAAAACATGGGTGCTCAGATGGTTAAAGAAGTTGCTTCTAAAACCAATGATGTTGCTGGTGATGGAACAACGACTGCAACTGTGCTTGCACAAGCGATCGTAAAAGAAGGTGCTAAAGCAGTTGCTGCTGGCATGAACCCGATGGACCTTAAGCGCGGCGTTGATATGGCTGTTGCTGAAGTAATCGAAGACCTTGTTAAGAAGTCTAAGAAAATCAAAACTTCTGAAGAAGTTGCGCAAGTAGGCACAATCTCTGCAAACGGCGAAAGCCAAATCGGTATCGACATTGCAGAAGCAATGCAAAAAGTTGGCAACGAAGGCGTTATCACTGTTGAAGAAGCAAAAACTGCTGAAACAGAGCTTGAAGTTGTTGAAGGCATGCAGTTCGACCGTGGTTACCTTTCACCATACTTCGTAACGAACCCAGAAAAAATGGTTGCTGATCTTGAAGATCCTTACATTCTTCTTCATGAGAAAAAGCTTTCAAACCTACAAGCAATGTTGCCATTGCTAGAAGCTGCTGTTCAATCTTCACGTCCACTGCTTATCATTGCAGAAGATGTTGAAGGTGAAGCACTTGCAACTCTAGTTGTGAACAAACTACGTGGTGGTTTGAAAATTGCTGCTGTTAAAGCACCTGGCTTTGGTGATCGTCGTAAGGCAATGTTGGAAGACATCGCGGTTCTTACAGGTGGTCAAGTGATTTCAGAAGATATCGGCATCAAACTTGAAAACGTGACTTTGGACATGCTTGGCACTGCGAAAAAAGTGAACATCTCGAAAGAGAACACTGTAATCGTTGATGGCGCTGGCAAGAAAAAAGATATCACTGGCCGCGTTGAGCAAATCAAACAGCAAATCGGTGAAACATCATCAGATTATGACCGTGAAAAACTACAAGAGCGTCTAGCAAAACTTGCTGGCGGTGTTGCGGTTATCCGTGTTGGTGGTGCTACTGAAATCGAAGTTAAAGAGAAAAAAGACCGCGTTGATGATGCATTAAATGCAACACGTGCAGCGGTTGAAGAAGGCATTGTCCCTGGTGGTGGTGTGGCACTTCTTCGTGCTTCAAATGCTGTTAAATCAGAAGGCGCAAACGCTGACCAAGAAGCTGGCATCTCGATTGTTCGTCGTGCGCTTCAAGCGCCAATTCGTCAAATTGCTGAAAATGCAGGCGATGAAGGTTCTATCGTTGTTGGTAAAATCCTTGATGAGAAAAAAGGCTCTTTCGGCTACAATGCACAAACTGGAAAATATGGCGACATGATCGACATGGGCATCATCGACCCAGTGAAAGTGGTTCGCCACGCACTACAAGACGCTGCATCAGTTGCTTCACTGTTGATCACAACAGAAGCCATGGTAGCTGACGCCCCAGCCAAAGACTCAGGCGGCGGCGCACCTGGCGGCATGCCAGACATGAGCGGCATGGGTGGAATGGGCGGCATGATGTAAGCATTGGCTTCGCCAATTCTTACCTAAATCGTTCATACGTGCTTAGGTTTAAAGGTCACTCTTTGAGTGGCCTTTTTTGTGCTTCGTATAAATATATAAAGTATATTGATAATATAAATTACTTATGACACCATTTATTTATTTAATCGGGGGATAATATGCAAAAATACATTAGCTTATTAAAATCAAAAAACAATAAACCACAACTAATACCTTCCTTCAAAAAACCCGAGAGAAGATTACTCTCCGTAGTCATGGCAGCAATCGATATAATACCTGAACTCAGGGGTGAACTTTTATCAATGGTAAATTATGGTTCTGGCAAAACCTGCAAATATCAATCTCATATGGAACCACAATATGATTCCCCTGACCCCATAGGCGTCAGACCCGATGGATTAATCGTATGCCAGCGGGGTTCAAAAGAGTGGGCTGCATTCATTGAGGCAAAGGCCGAGGATAAAGAAATTGGTTCAGAACAAATACAGTCTTATGCAAGCTTAGCAGCCAAGTTAAATATTGATACTGTAATTTCTATATCAAATACATTTGCATCTTCACCTGAAGAATTACCATACCACTTACCTAACTCAAAAAAGAAACAGAGAGAAGTATATCACTTAGCATGGCCTCAAATCAGAACTCTTATTAGTAACATGCTTGAAGAAGGAACATTCAGTAGCGACTTGAGCACTAAGCTAGCAAAAGAAATTTTACATTTCATGTTAGACCCCCAAAATGGAGTCAGGACTTTTGATCAAATGTCTCAACATTGGCCTAAACTAGTTGAGGCGGTTAGTATTGATGTCAACATTAAAAACCAAGTTGGTTTTTTTGATATAGTCTCTGATTGGCAGCAAGAGCGAAGAGATTTACTCGATAAACTGACTAGTTATGTCAATTCATCGGTTAAGATACGGCATGCATCTGGTGTAAAATCCACTCAAGCAGAGAGAACAAAATACGACCGCGAGTTATTAGGTAATAAATTTGAATTAGAGTCTGAATTTCAATTTACAGATGACAATCAAAAATTACTGGCAAACGCAAATCTAAAAACAAAAGAAATCAAAATTGATTTCAGCTTTGATTGTCCTAAAGGCAAAAAAGCAAAAGCAGCGACTTCTTGGCTTTCTAAAAAACTAAACCACTTAGAAGGAAAATCATACTTCATTAAAATTGATTGGCCTGGACATGGGAAAGATACACTTGTTAGATTTGATGACTTTATTAAATTCCCTGAGACATATTCTGACAAGCAAAGTTCTGCACCAAAACGAATTCATTTGTTTACGCTCACTAATGACACTAGAAAATTCAAAAGTAAAAAAGGCTTTATAGAAGATCTAGAAAATAAGATGGATGGTATATTGGAAGATATGCAAGAGGCAGAGCTTTTATACTAACTAGCACCCCCACTCGTCATCCCGGTTGCCATGCAAACCGGGATCCATTGACGCGCTCCATAATTACGGAAAGCTCTAAGAAAACTAATCTTGCAACACCATTCATATAATCAACTTCTCAAATCTTTAATGTGTATAATGGATCACAGCGGGTCAAGCCCGCCGCAGGCTGACCGCGTAGCGACCGGGATGACGAGGTGAGGTAAGCTTGACCCGCTGGGATCCATTATACCTCTAGTTAAATTAATCAGGCTCTTACTCTCTCAATAGTGGATACAACTCATCCCACTCAGGATTGCTCGTTTCAATGAGTTCCGTTTTCCAACGCCTACGCCAGCGTTTGAGGCGTTTCTCATGGATAATGGCATCGCTGATGTCTTCAAACTCCTGATACCAGACAAGTCGGTTTACGTTATACTTGGCCGTAAAACTTTTTGGATGCGCTTTTTCTTTATGCTCGAAAACGCGGTGCAACAGGTCTGCTGTAACGCCGACATATAAAGTCCCGCCTTTTCTTGATGCCATCATGTAAACGAAGCTGGTCATGACGTGTATTCTTTCCGTAATTGGGGATAGTGTCAATGGATCCCGGTTTTCATGGAAACCGGGATGACGAGAGTTGGGGTATCTCCTCCCCCCTTAAGGGGCAGAATGAAGTTTCTTGGAATTGGCTTTAGCCAAACTTTGAGAGCCTTCAAGAAGGGGGATCACATGCGTCAACTCAAGTATATTTCTCCCGCGGCTTTGCCTTGGCTAACTTCGTATCGCCAGCCTCACCTTAAGGGGGAGATAGTTTTTTAAAAAACTTATCCCCGCCCCAAACCCATCCTGCATAATCAACTCATTGCTTGATCATTATTTGCGAACAAACCAGAAGGGTTTGCTTCGCTGATCTATAACACCGTTCGAGCTTCGGGCGAGTGAATGCGAAATTATGCCTGCCTCCTACTTGTGGGGAGGCGAATGCAAAACAAAAAAAGCGAAGAAATTTTCTCCGCCTTTTGTCATTCAAATTTTAACCCCAAAAATTACGCGCTGTAGCGTTTTTTCATGGACATGACGCGGGCATAAGATGATTTGATTTGAGCGGTTGAAATGCGCCCCTCTTTCACCGCATCAGAAATCCAGCGTGTTGCTTTTACTGGCAGCGCTTCGTCATAGTTCAACGAGTTGGATAGAAGCAGCAAGTCATTGCCAGCAGCTAGTGAGAGAATAATAGCCTCACGCAATTGGAATGATTTTCTAATTGCGCCCATGTCTAGATCGTCGGTTAGGATCACGCCTTTATAGCCAAGACCGCGACGCAGTTTTGTGGTGATTGCTTTTTGCGAGAACGTCACTGGCGATTTGCCGTTTGAAAATTCTGGGTGGAACAAATGTCCGCCCATAATCATTGGTGCAGCTGACGCCAATTTTTTGAAAGGAACGATTTCATCTGCTGACCAAGTTTTGGAAATATCAACGAAACCGTCGTGGCTATCTGATCTGGATGAACCGTGGCCTGGAAAGTGCTTTAATGAACAAGCAACACCAGCTTGGCCAAAGCCTTTGACGAAAGCTGCCGCATAAGCTGCAATGCGCTCGACATCGGTAGAAAAGCCACGGTCGTATTTGCCGATGACAGGATTTTTGGGGTCATGAATATCAACCGAAGGTGCCATGTTCATGTTAAAACCAGCAGCGCGAAGTTCGCGGCCAGCTTTTGCGTATAGTGCTTGTGCTTCGCCAACGGATTTATTTTCTGCCATCCATCTGGCAGTAGGAATTGAAGTAAAGCCATGCTTTTTGCCAAGACGCTGAACCTTGCCGCCTTCTTGGTCAATTGCCATTAAGCCTTGGCGGCTAGCGCCAATCATAGAGCGTGCAATTTGCTTAACGGCTTTGCCGCTTTTTACATTGTGACGCAGGAATAACGCACCGCCAGCGCGGCCTTTTGCAATGTGAGATACCAGTGCTTTGGTAGACTTATCACCAGCACTGCCACCTGGAAAACCTGGTACTAAAAGTTGCCCAGCCATCGCCTCAATACTTGCAGCATTTACGCGTGTTGCTGTTAAAATTGCAGGGGCTGCCAAAGTTGAGGCTGCAGCAAGACCTACAAAACGACGACGGCTTAATTTTGAATTTTCCATTGATAGTTCTCCAAGAAGAGGTGTTCTAGCGAATCAGTTTAGGTATTTGTCACTACATTGGACAAAGAATTACAAATTTCTATTAACGTTTCCGTATGGTCAATTTGTGACGGCATAACCTTGGAAATAATTAAATTCGCTTCAGACTTCAAGATAATACCGTCTGAGAGCATTTTTAATCCATTTGCACGAAGCGTTGAACCTGTCGAAGTGATGTCAACTATCACATCCGCTTGGCCTGCTGCTGGCGCTGCTTCTGTAGCCCCTAAGCTTTCAACAATGCGATATGTATCGACGCCACGATCTGCAAAAAAGCCTTGAGTTAGTTGCCAATATTTTGTTGCTATACGCAAGCGCCTGCCGTGACGAGCGCGAAACTCTGCGGCAACATCGCCCAAGTCTGCCATGGTTTCCACATCCACCCACGCGTCAGGAATACCAATTACAACATCTGCATGGCCAAAGCCAAGTTTGACTGCAAAGTCCAAAACATCGTCAGCGCTATCTATGGTTTCACGCGCTAAATCTTCGCCTGTAATACCTGCATGAATGTTACCGCTTACTAATTCACGGGCAATCTCTGAAGCGGACAAAAACACAACATCGATTGCGCCTTTGATTTTGCCACCTTGCAAGTTACCTTGATAGCTTCGTTCGTTTTCTGGCAAACGCAATTCAAAATCAGCCTTGGCAAATAATTCAACTGCGTCTTGTTTCAAACGGCCTTTGGAAGGCATTGCGATTGTTAAATTACTCACTGCGCACCCCCTTCCTCATAGCCAATTAAACGCTCAAGCCAAACCGCGAATCCAACGGCTGGAATTTCTTGTGGTGACCCAAGCAAGGTTAAAAGGCGATCATAGCGTCCACCCCCCACAAGCGGCTCATTTTCAGATTGAGTATAAACCTCAAATACAAAGCCTGTATAATAATCTAAGCGACGGCCAAAACTTGCGCGATATCGCATTGCGACATCACTGTCTTTTAAGCCTTCGTTACGGGCATAAAGTTCATCACGTGCGAAAGATAAAATGATGCCGTGTTTATTTTCAAAAACTTCTATCGTGTCGTAAGCGTCTTTTAGATCAACATCGATAGCAAGAAATTCTTCAAGCGCTGCGCGTTTATCTGCGCTTAATTTTTGCGATGCTAATTCAGCTTTCTCGATTAAACGTTCAGCAATTGCCTGCGATGTTCGCCCACCCGTTAGCGGCAAACCTTGCTCAAGCATTTCGCCTTTGATTGCTTCTGTTAGCTTTTCTATATCACGTGCTTCAAGCGCTGTTTGCATTTCTGCTGACAACGCATCAAAGCTTTGTGTCTCACTTGATGACATTTGATCGAGTTGCTCTTTTAACAATGCATCATCGCCAAATGCCCGAATGAGTTTTTTACGCCATGCTTTTGGAATTTGAAGCGCTTCAAGAGCTGAAACGAAAATTGCCTGATCCCCAAGCACCAGCGATAAATCTTTCTGGCCAGCCTCTTCCAAAACATGAAGCGCTGTCATAATGCAATCAATGTCTGCACCCTTTGCATCTGCGCTACCAAGGTTTTCAAAACCGGCTTGGGTAAACTCATGTGGCTCATCACCACGTTGGCGAAAGACTTTTCCGCAATAGGCGTAGCGCCCTTTTATCCAGCCTTTTTCTAAATGGCGAAGACAAACGGGAATCGTAAACTCAGGCCGCAAACAAAATTGTTTTCCTGAATTTTCTTGGGTGATGAATATCCGCCGACGAAGGTCTTCGCCCGTTGTATCCAAAAACGGATCTGCTGGTTGAAGCAGGTCAATTTCTGGCGTCATGCAGCCGGTGGATTCGAGTGTTTTGAGGATGGTCATGCTTTATCCCTCATGCTGAGCTTATCGAAGCATTTGGGATTAAGCACCAGCCCCCGTCCTTCGACAGGCTCAGGATGAGGGCTTCACTCATTTGATGCACTCTGCTCAGTCAAAAATTTTTGAATTTCCGCTTTTTGTTTAGCCAACATCTCATTTACTTTTTGGACTAACTCGTCCTCATTAATTACCTCTTGCCCAGGGCGTGCTGCTTTATACTCCTCATTGCTCTCAATCGCAGCGGCTTCTTTTTTGCCTTCGATCATGTCTTTGAGTTGTATCTTATTATTGGCGCGTTCATCAGAACCTTGAATGATACAAATCGGGCAACCGCGTTTATCGGCATATCGAAGTTGGTTTGGAAATTTCTTCCAATTGCCTTGATACATTTCTGCGCGGATGCCAGCGTTGCGCAACGCTTGAACATAAGATTGATATTGCCCCATCGCATCACCATCCATGACGGTGACAAGAACAGGTGCAAGCGTTTTTCCTGTATCCAATTTACCAAGATTTTTAAGCGCGGTCATCAGCCGTGATACGCCGATGGAAAAACCCGTTGCAGGAACAGGCTGCCCCATGAAGCGCGAGACCAGACCGTCATAACGCCCACCGCCACCAACAGAACCAAAGACAACCTCTTGGCCTTTTTCATTGGTGACTGGGAAAGTGAGTTCGGCTTCGAAAACTGGGCCTGTGTAATATTCGAGGCCACGGACGCAGGTCGGGTCGATTTTGATTCTATCATCTTTATAGCCTGATGCTTCGAGTAGAGGCTGTAATTGTTCTATTAATTCATTTACTGCATCATCATATGGTAACCAAGATAATCCTCCATATTGGTCAGGAACACCACCTGTTGTTGCAGTGATTGAATCTAACACTTCCTGCTGGCGCAAAAGATTAGGTGATGTAATAACTGCTAAAATACTATTCTTTTGGTATTCATCCAAACCAACACCGATTGTGCGATCACCACTTTCATCGGTTCTACCTTCTCCTAGAAGCTCTCGAACACCTTCAATACCAAACTTGTCCAACTTGTCGATTGCTCGCATGGTATTAAGCCGCTTCTCAGCATTTTCATCGCCACTGAGCCCAATGGCTTCCATTACGCCGTCCAGCACTTTGCGATTGTTGACACGGATAACGTAATCACCACGCTTAATCCCCAGCGCTTCCATCACGTCTGCCATCATCATGCACATTTCGGCGTCGGCCTGGACGCCGGGGGCGCCTACGGTGTCGGCGTCGAATTGCATGAATTGTCTAAAGCGGCCTGGGCCTGGCTTTTCGTTTCTGAAAACGTAACCAGCGCGGTAACTTCTGAATGGCAATGTAATGTCGTTATAATTTTCTGCCACATGTCTGGCGAGTGGTGCGGTGAGATCGTAGCGCAGGCTCATCCATTGGTCGTCATCATCTTGGAGTGAAAACACACCTTCGTTTGGGCGGTCACTGTCTGGCAGAAATTTGCCTAAGCAATCGGTATATTCAAACATCGGTGTTTCAACAGGGTCAAAACCATAGCGCTCATAGACCTCAGAAATCTTCGCCATCATGGCATTAACCGCGCGGATATCATCGCTAGAGCGATCGACAAATCCTCGTGGTAAGCGAGCTTTTAATTTCTGCGGTTTTTTGTTCTTTTTGGACATGGTTTTATGGCTCTATTTAAGAGAAAAATCTGTTGTGCGTTTGTTAGCTTATGGGGCGGATTGGGGCAAGTCTTCTTGGGCTTTGATTTTCTCCCCGCTTGAGGGGGAGAAACTTTAGTTAAGGCCTGACAAACTCTGCTCTCGCCTTTTCAATACGCGCATGACAATAGCAGCCTTCGATATGGTCATTGACCATCCCCATTGCTTGCATGAAAGCGTAAGCAGTTGTGGGGCCTACAAAGCTCCAGCCACGTTTTTTTAGGTCTTTGGAAATTGTGGTCGAAATATCTGTTGTTGCTGGCACGTCTGACATGGATTTAACCTTGGCTAAATTCTTTGGCTCATAACTCCAAAAGTGTTTGGCAAGCGAGCCTTTCTCTTCGATGAGTTCGATGGCTTTTTTAGCATTGTTAATCGTGGATTTAATCTTACCGCGATGGCGAATAATGCCTGCGTTCAAGACTTGCTTTTCGATATCAGCATCACCCATGGCGGCTACTTTTTCGATATCAAAACCATGAAACGCTTCACGGAAGTTTTCGCGCTTAGATAAAATTGTGTACCAGGATAGCCCCGACTGAAAGCCTTCAAGACAGATTTTTTCAAACAGTCGCGTATCGCTTTTGACGGGATTACCCCATTCTTCATCATGATAGATCAAATAATCTTCTTGAGGCCCTGCCCAAAAGCAACGGGCCTTGCCATCTTCACCAGTTATAAGAGAAGGTCTTTCGGTCATTTGATGTTTCCAGTTGGTTGAATTAATTTTTACTCTAAAAACAAACTAATTGTTTTGCGTCTTCATGGGAAATGGTTATTTTATCAAAAGCGACTTCTTATATTTCTTGCAGGGCAACTTAATCTTGGAAATTCAACAATTGCAAAAGTTTTTAAAAATAAAGCAAATGCTTGCAGGGGTTTTACTCATGCTATCTTCCGCACCTGCGATAGCAATCAGCGATGAAGAAGCAAAACGTGGCTTCAATGCCACTGTGTTTGGCTCAGAAATTTCGCCTTTTGGAATTCAATCAAGATACATTCATAAATTTCGAGGTGAAGTAAGGTTTCGTATTCATAATCTTTCTTCAAAAAATCGCATTGCGGCAGCCTCACAATTTATCAATTCACTTGAACAAAAAATTTCTGGTGTAAAAGTACGCATTGTAAAAGAAGGTGAGCGGGCAAATTTTAATCTCTATATTGTTAACCGTGCTAATTATGAAAACGTAGTGCGAGAAAAAGTGCAGCGCCGATCTCAATCTGCGGCACCGGGAAAATGTTTAGTCATGTCGAGGTTCTCACGTGCAGGCATGATCCGCTCAGATGCAGTTATTGTTTCAGATGAAGGCGAAGCGCTTTTTAGACGTTGTTTAATCGAAGAGATTTTACAAGGTTTGGGGCCTTTAAATGAAAGTACGTCCTTAAGCAAAAGTGTTTTTAATGACACCTCGACACACACAAAATTCACAGACTTTGACCGTCTGATTATGAACATGCTTTATGATAAGCGTATCAAGAATGGGGCAAGCCCTCGCACTGTTTCAAAGGTGCTGGATAAAGTTTTGCAAGACACCAAAAGACGTCTGGGTCTTTAACCTTTCATTAACGAAACACCAAAAGTATTCGTTTACCAAGTATTACTAAACTTTTAATTTTTTGATTAAGATTCATAATTTTGAAGATTTGCTACGGCATTATTAGAATATGCGTGGGGATAAATCCTCGCTTAAATGATGATTAAGTAGTGAGTACGTCATGACTAAAAAAACAATAATGCTGCTTGGCGCAGCACTTCTTGCAGCACCTATGGGTGCAGCTAATGCTGGAGATCGGTATTCAACACCGCCAGCAGTTACACTTTCACCGAGCCTTGCTTCTCCTTGGATTTTGCAACTTAAAAAGCCAGCTTTGAATGGCCAAAGAGCAAAAGTAGGCCTAACAGCGCCTAAGCAAAAAGTTTTGCGTAAGGTAAAAAAGCGCAAGCAAGTTCGGGTTGTTAAAAAGAAAGTTGCTAAGAAGCGTGTGATACGAGCAACTGGCATTTTTGCGGGTCTTAATACAGCCCCTGCACGCACACCTCAAACTGTTTATCGCAAGAAGAAAAAACTTGCATATAACCGCGTCCCAAATCGTAGCCGCGTAAATCAGTCACCAGCACAGCGCCCGCTTGATCCAAAGTTCTTACCACAAATGGTATCTTATCAAACAAGCCAAAAACCTGGTACAATGGTCATCGATACGAATACACGTTTTCTGTATCTTGTTATGGGCAATGGCAAAGCGAGACGTTATGGCGTTGGTGTTGGCAAAGAAGGATTTGAGTGGACAGGCAGTGAAAAAGTTACTCGCAAAGCTGAGTGGCCTAGCTGGACACCGCCAAAAGAAATGATCATTCGTGAACGCAAAAAAGGACGTGAACTTCCTGCATTCATGCCAGGTGGCCCTGCAAACCCAATGGGTGCACGGGCTATTTATCTTGGTAGCACACTTTACCGTATTCATGGCACCAACCAACCTTGGACTATTGGCCAAGCAGTTTCGTCAGGTTGCATCAGAATGCGTAATGAAGATGTAATGGATTTGTATGAGCGTGTAAGACGCGGTGCAAAGGTTATTGTATCCTAAGTAACCGAACAAAAATTTATTGAATAAAAAAGGCAGAAATGAATTTTCTGCCTTTTTTATTTCCCATCATAATGAGTCTTGAATATTTTATTTGTAAAACTCCCTAAAAGGGAGAAATTACAATAAAATCGTGATTAACAAATACTTGTGTGTGGCGCAATTTACATTTAGATTAATAAAAATATCAAAGATTCTTATTAGTTAGGGTGGCGAACACGATGATTTCTAGAAGAAATACCATTAAGGGACTTTTGGGTGGTACAATTGTTGCTACGAATTTTGGGCTTGTAAATTCTGCTTTTGCAAGAAAAGAAAAAATTTACAATGTTGGCAATCAGCGTTGGGAAGAAGTTGAAATCAACACCAATATTACGCAACGCCGTGTGCCTGCTAAATATAGCCGTAAAAATGTACGTATTAAAACTAACCACTCTGTTGGTACAATCATTGTTAATACAGACAAGAAATTTCTATATCACGTAACAGGCAAAAACAAAGCAACTCGCTATGGTGTAGGCGTTGGTCGTGAAGGGTTTGCTTGGAGCGGTGATGCTACTATTAAACGCAAAGCAGAGTGGCCGACTTGGACACCCCCTGCTGAAATGCGTGCTCGTGAAGCTGAAAAAGGCATTATTCTGCCAATCACTCAAAAAGGTGGCATTGACAACCCGCTTGGCGCACGTGCGCTTTATCTTTATCAAGGCAATCGCGATACGCTTTACCGTATTCACGGCACAAACCAGCCATGGTCAATTGGCCTAAATCTATCTTCTGGTTGTATCCGTATGCTGAACTCTGATGTTGAACATCTTTACAAAGAAGTGAAACTGGGTAGCAAGGTTGTTGTTATTGGTCCTGGTGAAACAAAAACTAGAGGGTTTTCTGAAAATCTAAATCCGTTTGCTAAATTATTTAGCCGTAACTAAGCTTTATATTTACTGATTTTCGAGAGCCCGCGTCATGCGGGCTTTTTTGTTTGGCATATTACATAATACAAGATAGAAAATTTCCATGAGTAGATTTGATGATATGGAAGTTTTTGCAAAAGTTGTTGTTGTTGGCAGCATGTCTGGCGCGGCGCGTGAAATGGGATATTCTCCTGCCGTTATTTCCAAACGCTTGCAAAGACTAGAAGAACGCCTTGGGACGCGCTTGCTCAATAGAACAACGAGACAAATTTCTCTTACAGAAGCTGGTGAAGGGTATTACGACCGTGTTATTGCAATTCTAGCTGGTGTTGAAGATGCAGAAACCTTTGTAGGGCTTGGTTCTAGCGATGCTCGTGGGCAGTTAAAAATTTCAGGGCCTACCTCTTTTGGGCGAATGCACATCGCACCTAACCTGATAAAATTTATGAAAGCAAACCCAAACCTTACGCTTAATCTTGATTTGTCTGATCAATATGTCGATATCGTTTCAAGTGGAATTGATCTTGCTATTCGCATTGGGGAATTACCTGATTCAACTCTAGTTGCAAGAAAACTTGCACCTGTTCGACGTGTTTTATGTGCCACACCTAAATATCTGGAAAAGAACGGCACTCCAAAACGCATTGAAGATCTTGACCATCACGCACTTATCGCTCCTCATAATCAAGGGCCTTGGAAACTTGAAGGCAACGAAGGTACTGTTATTTATCGCCCTAATTCTACCTTGCTAACCAATTCATCAGAAGTTGTGCGGGAAACTGTTGTTGCAGGTCTTGGTATTGCCCTTCGCTCGACTTGGGATGTGGGAGAAGAATTAAGTGATGGCAGTTTGCAGCGCGTACTGCCAGAATATTCTGCAACCAAAGGCCTTGGAATATATGCTGTTTACCCAAGTAGGAATTTTCTACCTGCAAAGGTAAGACTTTTCATAGATTATCTGGCAGAACTGTTTGGCCCTACGCCATATTGGGAACAAAAGAAAGAAGGTTCCAGTGAGCAAACCAATTGAGGTCGGTCTGTTTCTTACCTGTCTGGTTGATACCTTCAGACCTAATGTTGGATTTGCTTCTTTAAAGCTACTTGAAGATGCAGGGTGTAAAGTTCATATCCCTATTGGCCAAACGTGTTGTGGGCAAACAGCATGGAATTTAAATGATATAGAAGATGCTCAATCAATGGCAATTGACGTTATAAAACACTTTGAACAATATGATTATATTGTTGCACCTTCACAGAATTGCACAACTATGTTGCGCGATCATTACACTGTACTTTTTGCAAAAGACCCAACTTGGAAAACACGCGTCGAAGCTTTCTCAAAAAAGGTCTTTGAAATAACTGATTTTCTCAAAACAGTCATGCATTTGGATTTTGATAGTGAGACAAAAACTGATCTGGTTATTGGAAAGGACTTAGCCCCTTTATTGGACATTGCATCCAAATTAAAAAAGCAGGGCAGCGAAAAACAAGTTCGTCATATTACTGAAGTCATGGCAAATATGCTTGAAACGCCTAGTATTGGCAGAGGTTCATAAATGTCACTTCAAAACCGTGTAATGCCTGATATGAGAATTGTTGCTGAAAAGTGGCGTGGTGACTTTATGGGAAACCGAGGCGGGCGGATTCATGACCCTGAAACCAAAACACTTCTTAGTCGTAAATGGGCGTCAAAACGTTGGATTATCTGTGTTACAGAATTCAAACAACGCCAACGTGTTGTAATGGGTAAAAGCTATACAGAATTATTTTTTTTAGACGAAGTAACAGCACTAGCTGCTGGTCACCGCCCTTGTTTTGAATGTCGTCGCAAAACTGCAAATGCTTATCTAAATGCATGGATTGAAGCGTTTGGCAAACCTGAAAAGAGCATGGCAGATTCAATGGATAAGCAATTGCATCATGAACGTACTGCAAAAAACAGTACACTTTCCAAACAAGCGCTTTTAAGCTTGCCTAATGGCTCGATGGTAAAAACTGGTGAAACTTGTTTTGCAAAACGCGATGGCGATTTTTTAAAATGGTCTGGAGACGGATACAAAAAATCTAACTTAACAAGCAGTGACGTTAGCTTATTAACACCGCCCTCAACGCTTGCTGTATTAAAACAAGGTTATAAACCGCAATGGCATAAGAGCGCACACTAATGGCAGTTCATGATTTTAAATCTCAACGCCTATTTGTTGAAGAAGACATTATCTTGGATGCGCAGTTTGAAGCACGTCGTGAACAAGCCAATTATCTTCTTAATGTTTTGCGCATGAAAGATGGCGATGGCATTTTGATCTTTAATGGTCGGGATGGAGAATGGCATGCAAAAATTGAAGTAAAAGGTCGTAAGAAGTGTAATCTTGTTCCGAATGAACAAACCCGCACACAGCCCTCTTCACCCAGCTTGGTTTATTGCTTTGCGCCTCTAAAACAGGCGCGGCTAGATTATATGATCCAAAAGGCTGTCGAAATGGGTTCAGGTGTTTTGCAGCCCGTCTTAACTCAATATACGCAAGCAAAGAACATCAACGAAAAGCGTATTCATTCAAATGCGATTGAAGCGGTTGAACAATGCGGCATTCTCACTCTTCCTGAGATAAGAGAGGCAATCCCTATTCATAAGCTGGCAAGTCAATTAGGTGAAGAATATCATCTAGTAATTTGTGATGAAGCTGCACATGATGAAAACCCAATAGAACTATTAAAGCTTAAGTCACCCAAAAAACTTGCTCTGCTAATTGGCCCTGAAGGCGGATTTAGTGATGAAGAGCGCAAACTGTTAAATGAAATACCAAACATCATAAAACTTGGTCTTGGGCCTAGGATTTTACGTGCTGATACAGCTGCCGTTGCAGCTCTGGCTATTTTGCAAGCGCATGTTGGAGATTGGTATTAAACCTATCGCACGAAAATAGTGAACAACTGTTATGCATTATTTTATTGCGAACATGCCCCACTTTCGGCTAGCACAATATTAGATAAAAAGACTTTTAAGAAAGTTCCTTCATGGCGCGCGATACTACTGATAACAGACCTATTGAAAATCACTCTGAACTTGTCGAGTGGTTGTCCGTTGGCTGCAAGCCAAAATCTGATTGGCGCATAGGTACGGAGCATGAAAAATTTGGGTTTTGTGCAAAGAACCTTACCCCCGTTCCATATGAAGGCGAAAATGGCATCAAGGCCATTCTCCTAGCCATGAAAGAAAAGCTTGGTTGGGAAGCGATTGAAGACGAAGGCAATATCATTGGCCTTTATAGCGAAAAAGGGGGTGGTGCGATCTCACTTGAACCAGGGGGGCAGTTTGAACTATCTGGTGCGCCACTTGAGACCATCCACCAAACTTGTCGCGAGTCTAATCAGCACTTGGCGCAGGTAAAAGAAATTTCACAAGAAATGGGTATAGGATTTTTAGGACTGGGTGCGTCACCTGTTTGGACATTTGAAGAAACGCCCATGATGCCTAAGAGCCGTTATAATATCATGAAAAACTACATGCCAAAGGTGGGCAACCAAGGGCATGACATGATGTTCCGCACTTGTACCATTCAGGTTAATCTTGATTTTTCTGATGAGCGCGACATGGTGCGTAAGATGCAAACTTCATTGAAGTTGCAATCTACAGCATCAGCGCTTTTTGCAAATTCACCTTTTACGCATTCAAAGCCAAATGGCTTATTGTCTTGGCGAAGCGATATTTGGCGCGATGTTGATAATCAGCGTGGTGGCTATCATCCGTTCATGCTGGAAGATGATTTCAGTTTTGATAAATACGCAGAATGGGGTTTGGACATCCCGATGTATTTCATTATTCGCGATGGAAAATACATTGACTGCACCCACATCACATTCCGTCAATTTATGGATGGTGCATTAAAAGGCGAGATTGATGATCCTGTTGCCAACATTGGCGACTGGGGCAATCATATGTCGACGCTTTTCCCTGATGTACGTCTGAAACATTTTCTGGAAATGCGCGGAGCAGACGGTGGACCATGGCAAGATATCTGCGCACTACCAGCTTTTTGGGTCGGGCTTTTATATTCAGATGACGCACTGACTGCTGCTGAGGAATTGGTAAAAGACTGGACACCAGACATGGTTGGTAACTTACGCGATGAAGTTCCTGCAAAAGCTCTAAATGCTGAGATTAACGGCAAGAAGCTGATTGATTATGCCAAAGAAGCAATAGACATTTCACGGCAGGGTCTTGTTGAAAGAGCCAATATGAATTTTGAAAATTTCGATGAGAGCATCTTTCTCATACCGTTACAGGATACGATTGCACTGGGCAAAACACCAGCGGAACGCATGCTTGATAAATATAACGGTGTTTGGGAGAAAGATATCTCAAAGGTATTTAATGAGTATGCCTATTAAGCAATAGCTGAACGATAGCGAACGCCCTGCTCTACTTCTGTAAATTCAACCTGAATATTACTACCTTTACGCGCAATAACACGGCACATGGTGCGAATGCTGTCAGGCTCAATGTAAAGTGTGAAGTTTGATGGTAGACCCATCCAACCACTCATTGTTAGGGTTGCATTTTCTTCTGTGAAGTTTTTAACGCTGCAGTGTACGGGGCTACTGTCTGCACTAAAAAGAACTCTGCCGACTCTAGGCAGTCGTTTGTTTAATTGGTTTCTATTCCTAGTTGGTTTTTTCTGTGTAATCGTTTCAGTCGCGCCAATAATCATTAATTAAACCTGCTTGCCCATCATAATTGTGTAGATCATTTCTACCCTCTAAAAATAATACGAATAGGGTTAATGTAGAATTAAATGCCAAGAATTATTCAAACAATTAAAGAAAACAGGGCTCTATTAGTGATTATAAGCATGTGTGAACCAGCATTTATTTGACTTTTTGATGTTAAAATTCGTTTAGCAAAAAAATGACTAATTTGATTCATTGTTGAGAAACTTAACAATGGCATTGTTTTTTGAACATTAACTCAGGGTCAAAATATCAATGAGCAACACCGCATTAGAAGTTTCAAACCTGTCAAAAACCTTTGATAGGCCAGCCGTTAATAACTTATCTTTTTCTGTTAATGGGGGTGAGTTTTATTCGCTTCTTGGACCTAATGGCGCTGGAAAGACAACTTCGCTTCGAATGGTTGCGGGTCTTCTTCAAGCAGATAGCGGCAGTATTAATGTTTTTGGTGAAAGCGCTTTAACAAACCCTATTGGCGTTAAACGCATGATGGCTTGGGTACCTGATGAACCGATGATCTATGATCGTCTAACCCCTCTAGAGTATCTTGAATTTGTTGCAGGTCTTTGGGAAGTCGAAAGCGCACAGGCACGTAGGAACTCTGAAGAACTTCTCGATTGGTTAGCTTTAGCACCCCATGCGCATGAAAGATGTGAAGGGTTTTCAAAAGGTATGCGCCAAAAGGTGGCTCTTGCAGGAGCGCTTGTGCATGATCCTCGTCTTATTATTTTAGATGAACCTCTTACTGGTCTTGATGCAGGATCAGCGCGTCTTGTTAAAGATGTGCTTTTGGCGCGTATTGAAAAAGGGTGCTCGGTGATCATGACAACCCATATTCTTGAAGTTGCAGAACGTATGGCAGAACGCATTGGTGTTATCTCAAAGGGACGTTTAATCGCGGAGGGTAGCCTTGAAAGTTTACGTAACCAAACAGGCGATAAAGCAAATAGCCTTGAAGAGATTTTCCTTGAATTGGTTGAAGATGACAATGAAATGAGCAATCAACTTTCAGGACAAGCCGCATGAGTTTTGCAAATCCAACAGTCGGGTCTTTAAGCTGGTTTGCTAGGCACGAGTTTAATCTATCTTGGCGGGACTTTGTTCGCATGATGAGTGCGGGGAAACCTGGTCGCGAAAAAGCTGTGATGATATTTATTGGCATTGCCGTCTTAGTTATTCATGCGATTGCCTATGCGATTATTGTTCCAAAAATTCAAAATGGCCTTGTGATTGATAAGAGCTTGATGGCAATTGTCAGCGGCAGCATTATATTGACGCTTTCACTTATGATGTCGCAAGCACTTGAATTAGTAACGCGGGTTTTTTATTCGCGTTCAGACTTGGATTTAATTCTATCCTCTCCAACGTCAGCCAAGAAAGTTTTCGCCATTCGCATTGGAGCGATTGCAACCTCTACCGCAATGTTATCCTTATTGTTGTTTGGCGCAGCTATTAACATCCTTGCAATATTTGATAATATTTTATGGTTATCAGCTTACTTGGTTGTCTTAGCATGCGGTGCGCTTTCAACAGCTGCATCCCTTGGCATTACCGTTTTGATGTTCAAAACATTAGGTGCGAAACGAACCCGTTTAATCTCACAAATCATTGCTGCAATTGTTGGTGCTGGCTTTATTATTGGCGTTCAACTAGCCGCAATTTCATCGCTAGGAACATTATCGAGATTTGAGTTTCTTTCTTCACAAATGGTTGCCAACCTTGTCCCGGCGCTTGATAGTTTTTTATGGACGCCTGCCTATGCGGTGATGGGATATTTGGGTTCTTTATTGTTAGTACTTGGGGCTTGTTTTGGGCTTTTGCTGCTTTCCATCTTTGGTTTTGCAGGGAAGTTTGGTGAGTATGTTATTACTGCTGCTGGCGTTAGTCAGACAAAACAAATCAGTAAGCCAAAAAAATCAAACTTCAAGATGCGTAGCATTGCTTCTACTTTGAGGCACAAAGAATGGCGCTTATTACTTCGTGACCATTGGTTGTTATCACAAACCTTAATGCAGATTTTATATCTAATACCGCCAGCCTTCATGCTATGGCAAAATTTTGGTGAGGCAAGCTCGATTGGTATAGTCGTTATTCCTGTTCTTGTTATGGCTACTGGCCAACTTTCTGGTGGCCTTGCTTGGCTTGCTATTTCTGGAGAAGATGCCCCACAACTGGTTGAGACTGCTCCTGTAGCAAAAGGGGCTGTAATCAGAGCTAAGACAGAAGCGGTACTTGGTGCTATTGGCATTATTGCATTACCTATCATTATATTGATGGCGATAATGGATTTAAAAATGGCAGTGATTGCAGCTATCGGCATTGCTTGCGCGACTATCTCTGCAACCATGATACAGCTTTGGTTTAGAAGTCAGGCAAAGCGGTCAAATTTCCGTCGTCGTCAAACTTCATCAAAAGTTGCAACTTTATCTGAAGCATTTTCTTCGATTATGTGGGCAGGCTGTGCGGCTATGTTTGCTGGTGGCTTATGGCAGTTTGCAATTGTTGCAGCGCTTCTTGCACTGGGTGTTCTGTGGATAGCTAGAAGTTTTCGCCCACAACAAGAAATTTGATTGATTACGTTTCATCCAATCTTTGCTAAAAGAGTTGGATGAACACTTATTCGGACACAGGTAACGCCAAATCTAACCAGACTGAATATACAGTCACAGAAATTTCTTCATCGCTCAAAAAGACGGTTGAAGAGAGATTTGGCTACGTGCGTATTCGTGGTGAAATTACTGGCTTTCGTGGCGCGCATTCTTCTGGGCATTGTTATTTCGCACTCAAAGATGACCGTGCAAGAATTGAAGCTGTAATCTGGAAAGGTGTTGCAAATAGACTTAAGCATTTTCCAGAAGAAGGCCTTGAGGTTATTGCTTCAGGTAAACTTACAACTTATCCAGGATCATCTAAATATCAGGTTGTAATTGATAATCTTGAGCCAGCAGGTGCTGGTGCTTTGATGGCGCTTTTACAAGAGCGAAAAGCTAAGCTAGAAGCTGAGGGGCTTTTTGCACAAGAGCGTAAGCAACTGCTTCCCTATATGCCACAAAAAATTGGCGTTATTACATCTCCAACTGGTGCAGTAATTCGCGATGTTCTGCATCGTATTTCTGATCGGTTTCCTCTTCATGTAATAGTCTGGCCTGTTCGGGTGCAGGGTGAAACGACAGGTGTTGAAGTTAGCAATGCTATCAATGGTTTTAATGCCATGGAAGATAAGCCTGACCTTATTATTGTGGCGCGTGGTGGTGGCTCTATTGAAGACCTTTGGGGGTTTAATGATGAGATTGTTGTACGTGCTGCTGCCAATTCAGACATTCCGCTTATCTCTGCTGTTGGTCATGAAACCGACTGGACGCTGATTGATCTTGCTGCAGATGTTCGTGCACCAACACCAACAGGTGCCGCAGAACTTGCTATTCCAGTTAAAGCAGAACTAGAGGCAACAGTTGTAAGTTTTAAAGCAAGGTTGCAAACTGCCCTAACCAGACAATTTGAAAAAGCGCGAAGTACACTTTTAGCAGCAGAACGCGGCCTTGCTTCTCCTGATATGTTGCTGGCTTTGCCTAGGCGTCGTTTAGATGAGGCTACTGGGC
This sequence comes from uncultured Rhizobiaceae bacterium, assembly GCA_964502215.1. GTDB lineage: Bacteria > Pseudomonadota > Alphaproteobacteria > Rhizobiales > Rhizobiaceae > JAALLB01. Next base: position 24,350 of record CAZCUN010000010.1, read on the forward strand.
GTCTTGGTCGTGGACTTGATTTGGCAACCCGGCGTAAGCGAACAAATTATGAAAGCATTGCTGGTCGTTTATCGCATCGTGGATTACACGCCTCAATTGAACGCAATAAAGACAGATTACAAGCGTTAGGCAGACGCGCAAGTACGGCTCATTTAAATAAAGTTCAGTCCACAAATAGACTTATAACAGAACTTGAAAGGCGTAATCTTAGCGCATTTCAATCTGCTGTTTTCAAAACAAAAGCGCGCTATGATCAAGCAAACCGCTTACTTGGAAGCTTGTCTTATAAAAGCGTTTTAGAACGCGGGTTTGCCGTCGTTAGAAATGCAAAAGATGCGCCTATTGCATCCGTCAGTAATATAAAATCTGGCGACGCTTTTAGTTTAGAATTAAAAGATGGACGCATTGCGGGCGTTGCTACTGGTGGCGATTTAAAACCACCAGCTGCCAAGAAACCTGCACAGCACCCAAAAGATAAAACCTCGCAAGGTGACCTTTTTTAAGGTCGGATTTATTCTTCCGTAAACGCACCACGGAAACTATCCGTGATTGGTTTTGCTAAATATTCAACAAAGGTTCTGTCACCTGTTTTGATGAAGGCATCTACGGGCATGCCTGCATAGATTTTATCTGCATCAAAGTCTTCAGGCAAATTATCGATGAGCTTCAAACGTGCATCATAATAAACTTCCTGCGTTGCTTGATCGACCAATCTGTCTACCGATACGTATTCAACAGTTGCAGGAACTTCCGGGGTTGTTCTAGCATTAAGCGCAGAAAATCGAATACTCGCTTCTTGTCCAATTGTTATAATATCAATATCGATTGGCGAAATACGCGCAGAAATAATGAGATCGCTTGAGGTAGGTAAGAGTTCAAGAACCGTTTCACCAGGTCGGATGATGCTACCAATTGTATTTTTCTCGATTTTGACGATTACGCCATCTACTGGCGCACGGATCACCATGCGTTGCAATATATCAGCACGCGATGTCAGCTGTTCATCAAGATCATCGATTTGGTTGCGCAATTCATTAATCTGGCTAGAAGCCTCCGAACGGCGTGTTGCGCGCAGTGTTTCTTGGCGAGTTCTTACTTCTGAGATAGCATTCTTGCGTTGACCAATTCTTGCTTTTAAAGAGCCAATAGCACCTTTACTGTCTGCCTCTTCACGCAGTAATGCATTATATTGGTTCTTTGGAGTTAACCCCCTTGCAAGCAAAGTTTTCTTGGCTTTAATCTCGTCTTTTAAAACGGTTAGCTTTGTGTTCTCTGCTTCAATTTGCAGTTTTATCCCCTCAAGCTCTTGCTCAATTGCATTTACTTGTTCATCCAACACACTCAGTTCAGATTTATGCTGAACAAGACGAGAATCAAATTCTGCTTTTTGCAATTCTAAAGGCTCGGTATGTTCGTTATCTTTTGCACGTTTTAATAACTTATCTGGGAATGTGATTTTTGTCTCACCCGACATTTCAGCGGTCATACGCGCAAGGTTTGCAGAAAGAGATACAAGCGACTTTTCTACACGATTACGACTGGATGCAGCTTGTGTTTGATCAAGATAGACCAAAGCATCCCCTTGCTTAACCGTTGCGCCATTACGTGTGGCAATTTCAGATATAATGCCACCTTCTAGGTGATCTATACTTTGGTTTTGGCCGCTGGCAACAACGACACCAGGCGCAATTGCAGCGCCAGCTATTGGTGCACGAATTGCCCACAATCCAAAGCCAGCAACAAAAATTGCGATGACCAACAATCCAAATAACAAAGGCGTTGTTATGCTAGTTGGGACACGTGTGCGCCAGTCTTGCGTAGCAGATGGGCTTGATATTGGTTGCATATCTTATTCTCCTGCCTTAGCTGAGATTTTTTGTTTTTGCTGTTGAGCTGCTTTTTGAGCACGTTCTTTTGTTTTTTGTATGACCTCTTCACTTGGGCCATAGTCAATAATTTTACCGTCACTCATACGCATGATGTTATCGACTACTTTAATAACACTATCTCTTTGCGTGACGAGGAATACTGTAATCTTATTTTCTTTTGCAGCCATTAACGCTCTTAGCAATGCATTCTCACCAATGCGATCTAGGCTTGAATTTGGCTCATCAAGAACTAATATTTTTGGGTTGCCATAAAACGCTCTCGCTAGGCCGATACGTTGCTTTTCGCCTCCAGAAACAGCCATACCACCAGGGCCAATTGGTGTATCATATCCATTAGGCATCTTCTTTATTAGGTCTTCAACATGCGCCATTTTTGCTGCATGTCTGATATCTTCATCTTTTGCATCAGGTTGAAACCGTGAAATATTTTGCGCAATTGTGCCTGGTAAAAGCTCAACATCTTGCGCTAGATAACCAATATATTTTCCTAAATCTTGAGGGTCCCAATTCGCAATATTGTTGCCATCAATGCGTATGTCACCTGCAAAAGGCTTGAATGCACCTATAATGATACGTGCTAAGGTTGATTTTCCCGAACCAGAAGGGCCAATTACAGCCACAGATTGTCCAGCAGGCAGTTTGAACGATAAGCCACTAAGGATTGGCGGCTTCTTTCGGTCTAAAGGATTGGGTTGTAAAATTCCTTCTGCACTTAACTCACCAAGAGGTTCGGCAACTTCAGTGTATTTTTCGCGGCGTTCTGTTTTAGCCACAAAGTCTTTTACTTTACCCCAAGCATTTCTACCTGCGCTAAGTTGTGGCCACGAGTTTATCACCATATCAATTGGCTGAAGTGCGCGACCTGAAATAATAGATGAGGCAAATATCATACCAGCCGTCATCTCGCCTTGTTGGACAAGATAGGCGCCATAACCCAGCATTGCTGCTTGGATACCGAAACGAATTGTTCTTGAAAGCCCACCAAAGATCGAATTTCGATTTGCCGCTTTATCAGCAGCAATCAATGCATTTGCATTCCAGTTGCCCCAGCTAGCAACAACATCTTTCATCATACCCATTGCAACAATACTATCTGCATTTCGTGCAAAATATTCTGATTGTTGATGCGCAATAACATTTGCTTGCGCCTGTTCGCCTGAAGACTTGGCAGTGAACTTCAAATTTAAAATTGCAATGGCAAGCAATATTAGAGCACCAACTATGGTTAGCCAAAATAATGATGGATGCACTAAGTAAAGACATGCAATAAAAATAAGTGAAAATGGAAAATCAATGACACCAAATAAAATTTTGGAAGAGACAATTCCTCTAACAGCTTGAAGGTCTCTTAAAGGTTGAATATTACCATTGGTTTTATGTCCTTCGGTAATAACACGTTCCATGACATCATTTGCAAGAACTGAGTCTAACCTTGCTGCAGCTCTTGTTGCTAGAATTTGGCGAACCATTTCGGTGAGACCAAGTATGACCAATGCGAAGGCTGCTAAAATTGAAAGGAAGATGAGCGTATTGCTAGATTGCGACGGCAGAACGCGGTCATAAATTTGTAGCATGTAGAGTGGAATTGTGAGTTGCAGCAAATTTGCAAAAAAAGAAAAGAATGCGATGATTATCATCGTACCTTTGAAGCCACGTGTTGCCTTTAAAAGATTTTCCATCTCTGCTTTCCTATTTGCCCTAATTATAAATTATGCCCCAACACACGTTTTTCAATTTTTATATCAAAATAATTAACTCGAGCTTACGAAAATAAATCCGTGATAAAATAAAAAAACCCCAGGCAATTTGCCCAGGGTTTTAAAATCAAAAATTTGAAAAAGATTATTTTCTCAAAAGATCACGGATCTCTGTAAGAAGAACTTCTTCAGCTGGTGGAGCTGCAGGCGCTTCTTCTTCTTTTTTCTCAAGGCTTTTCACGAAGCGAACCATCATAAAGATTACGAAACCGATGATTACGAAATTGATGATTGTTGTAAGGAATGAACCATATGCAAGAACTGCACCTTGTTCTTTAGCTGCTTCTAGTGAAGTAGCAGTTATGCCATCGCCAAGAGCAATAAAGTAATTTGAGAAGTCCAAACCACCAAAAATCCAACCTACGATAGGCATAATAATGTCACCAACAAGCGATGCAGTAATTAGAGCAAACGCGCCAGCTATAATAACAGCAACAGCTAGGTCAAGCACATTGCCTTTCATGATAAAGTCTTTAAATTCATTCAACATTGAGTATTCCCCTCTAGAAATTTGAAACATCAACCAATTGATGCCGTAACGTTACTTAAGTGATTTTAATCTGTAAGTTAAGGGGGAAACTCATAAAACCTTAAGAAAAGGCTTCAAAAGTATCTTTTTTCACGGTTTTTTTGCTAAATTTCAAAAATGGACAAACATTAGTAAAATATGCTGATATTCAGGTGAAAATATTTGATTATTATGAAGTATTAACTTGGGGAATTTTGAAAGATGATCCACCCATGGATCACACTAATTGTAGCAATCATATATGTCTTGCTTTTGTTTGTTGTTGCAAGCTTTGGCGACAGAAAAACGCTTGCCTCCGAAAACCAGCGTAGCAAACCTAATATATATGCTTTTAGTTTAGCCATCTATTGTACGACTTGGACATTTTTTGGTTCAGTTGGTTTAGCGGCAACGAGTGGTGTTGATTTTCTTGCAATTTATCTTGGCCCAATTTTAGTTGTGACATTAGGTTTTCCGCTAATGCAGCGGGTTATTAAACTGTCTAAAGAAGAGCGGATTACATCTGTTGCTGATTTCTTAGGCTCACGCTTTGGTAAAAATATTAAAGTTGCGGCAGTTGCAGCTATTATAGCAGTAATAGGCACTATTCCATACATAGCACTTCAGCTTAAAGCGATCTCAGGGTCTGTTGATACTTTGCTTGTTAGTTTTGACAATGGATTTCCAGCAGGCGCTCCGCCTTTTGGTGATATATCAATTTTTGTTGCGATTGCTTTGGTAATCTTTGCAATCTTATTTGGCACTCGCCATGCAGATGCAACCGAACACCAACATGGCTTAATGCTTGCTGTTGCAATGGAGTCTGTGATTAAGCTAATCGCATTTTTATGTATTGGCATCTTTGTAACGTGGTTTATGTTTGATGGCGTTGAAGATTTATTCGCCCAAGCGGCAGCTAACTCAAATATGCAAAAAATTGTCGACAAAGGTTTTGATACAGGCAATTTTCTAATTCTTACTTTTTTGAGCCTGAGTGTATTTTTATTATTACCCCGTCAATTCCATGTTGCTGTTGTTGAAAATAATTCAATAAAGGAACTCGAAAGAGCACGTTGGCTTTTTCCGCTATACTTAGTTGCGATTAATCTATTTGTGATTCCAATCGCGGTTGCTGGCACTATCAAGTTTGGTGTTGCAGCCAATGCGGATGATTATGTTTTACTCTTACCTCTTCTAGAAGAACAACGTGTCTTAGGTCTGTTGGTATTTATCGGCGGTTTATCTGCAGGTACTGCAATGGTTATTGTTGCCACTGTCGCACTTGCCATAATGATTTCAAATGATCTGGTTCTCCCGCTGTTCTTGCGACTGCGGGCAAAAAAGGGGTTGTCTGAGCCAGAGAATATGGAAGGTAGTATCCTTAATATTCGCAGAACTGCGATCTTTGCTGTCTTGCTTTTAGCTTATTTATATTACGAAGCTGCGGATAACTCAGCAGCACTTGCCTCGATTGGTCTTGTCTCATTTGCAGCTATTGCTCAATTGGCGCCTGCATTCTTTGGTGGCTTATTTTGGAAAAGGGCAAATGCACGCGGTGCTATGTTTGGTATGGCAACTGGATTTTTTGTTTGGGGTTATTGTCTGTTATTACCAACGCTTTTATCAGCAGAAAACTCATTTGTTGTGCATGGGTTGTTTGATATCTCTTGGCTAAAACCAGAAGCCCTTTTTGGCAGTTCTTTAAGTCCTATTGCAAATGGTGTTATTTGGAGTCTATTCTTTAATGCAACTGCATTTTTTATAGGTTCCTTGAGCAGACAAGCGGACCCACAAGAACGGATGCAAGCCTCTCTTTTTGTTAACTACCAAGTGCCAGCAGCACGCTATACAAGTTATGGCAGATCAAATGTTCGGGTTAGTCAACTAAAAGAAACCTTAGAAAGATACATTGGTAAAAAACGTACTGAACGCTCTTTTGAGAGTTATTGGCAAAGTCAAAACCTAAACATCCAAAATGATGATTATGTTGATAATAATATCTTACGCTTTTCAGAACAATTACTTGCAAGTGCGATTGGGGCATCGTCTTCACGTCTTGTACATACGCTACTTTTAAAGCGCTTTGATGAAAATAGTTCAAACAATATAGAGCTTTTAGATGAAGCTTCGCGAGCGCTTCAATTTAATCGTGACGTACTACAAACAGCGCTTGATCAACTCGAGCAAGGTATTACCGTTTTTGATGGTGATTTCAGACTTGCTTCTTGGAATACTCAGTTCAGAAATATTCTTAATTTGCCAACTAGAATTGGCCAAGTTGGTTCTCCTTTATCAGAAGTTGTGCGTGAAATCACAATCCAAAACCAATTGGACCAGATGGATAAAGATGGCCAAAAGCTAGAGCAAAAATTAATTAGTCAATCTAATCCCTGGCGGCTTAAACTTCCTGATACAAATGAAATCCTTGAAATTAGCACAAGCCCTATGCCTGAAGGTGGCATTGTTGTCACTTGGCATAATATCACTCAAAGGGTGAAGGCGGATGAAGCCTTAAAAGAAGCAAACGAAAGGCTGGAAGGGCGTGTTGAAGAACGCACACGCGAACTTGAGCAAGCTAAACAATTTGCAGACCAGGCTAATGCAAGTAAAACCAGATTTCTTGCAGCGGCAGGACATGATATTCTACAGCCATTAAATGCTGCACGACTATATTCAGCGACTCTTATTGAGCGTGCAAATGTGAATAAAGACGCTAAACTTGCTGATAACATCAATAAATCCCTTGGCTCTGTTGAAGAAATTTTGGCATCTATTCTTGCTATCTCACGCTTGGATACTGCCAACCCTGAGATTAGTCTTACTAAGTTTCCACTTGAAGATATCACGAAGCAACTTCAAATCGAATTTGAACCCATCGCTAGCTCTGAGGGGCTTGAGCTTACCTTTATTCATTGTTCAAAATGGGTCTATTCAGATCGTGCTTTATTGCGACGACTGCTACAGAATCTAATTTCAAATGCTTTAAAATTCACCCAGTCTGGAAAAGTATTAGTAGGTTGTCGAATGATTGGTAAGCAAATCTCACTGGAAGTTCATGATACAGGAATCGGAATTCCCCCAGATGAAAAAGAGCATATTTTTGGGGAATTCAATCGACTTAATAACATGCCAAACCAAGTTCCTGGTCTTGGGCTTGGATTATCAATTGTTGATCGTATCGCCGCCTTATTGGGCTTGCGAGTTGAATTAGATTCAATTCCTGGAAAAGGTACAAATTTTAAAGTTCAAATTGAACGTGTCGATGCAGTAGTTAAAACTAATAAAGTTAAAGCTATTTCTAAGAAACGAAAATTAGGCCAGCTTACAGGAACAAGCGTTCTTTGCATTGATAATGAGGCTGCTATTCTTGAGGGCATGTCAGCATTATTAGAAGAATGGGGATGTGTTGTTGCTATAGCTCAAGATCTTGATGAGGCGGTTAAACACATCAGTGGGAAATTAGGCCATCCCGATCTCATATTAGCAGATTACCATTTGGAGAATACAACAGGTATTGAAGTATATGAGAAGTTAAATTCTAAAATTGGCAAAATTATACCCGGCGTCTTAATAACAGCCGACCGTGGCGAAGAAGTGAAACAGCTTGCGGAAAACAGTGGCTTGAATATCTTGAATAAACCCGTAAAGCCCGCTGCATTAAGGGCTCTGGTTTCACAAAACAAAAGACGTGCAATAGCAGCGGAATAAATACTTATGAACCTGTTATATTAGCTGATTGGTTCACGGCAATTTTGTTCATCATAATAACAGCTTGTGTTCTACTATCGACATTAAGTTTCAAAAGCACCGCTGATACGTGTGCTTTTACGGTTGCCTCTGAAACACCAAGCTCATAGGCAATCTGTTTATTCAAAAGACCTTCAGCCAGCATTGAAAGTACGCGGGTTTGTTGCGGTGTCAAAGATTGAATCTTAGTGAGCAGTTCACTTGAAGCATCGTCTATATCTGCCTCAATATCCACATTGGGTGGTGTCCATACTTCGCCCATTTGAACAGATTTAATCCCTTCAACAATATACTCCGCGCCAGATGATTTTGGTATAAAGCCTGAGGCGCCTAATTCAATACATTTTCGAATTGTGATTGGATCTTCTGTTGCCGAAACAACTATCACAGGGATATCCTGAAATTCCGACCTTATAGATAAGAGACCCGAAAATCCTGTCGTACCTGGCATGCTTAAATCTAACAATACAAGCTCGACTGATTCAGTATCTCTTAATTGCTGGCGCAAATCTTCAAGGTCACCGGCCAACCTAAAACTACAATTCGGCATTAAACCTTCTATGGCCTGCTTAATAGCATCCCTAAAAAGCGGATGGTCATCTGCAATGATTACAACTGGTAGCAAAATGGTGTCCTCCAACACATAAACTCCATAATATTAGATATACTCAATAACGCAAATGATATGATTACAAAGGCCATTGCTTTATGCTAAAACCTTCAAATGAAAAAAAATGAGCCTAGATAAAAATGCAAACGCATAAAATTCGTCACATATTAAAAACTGGATCTATAAACCCTGCTAAATTTGCTGGATTTATCAGTTTGGTTTTAATTTTATTAGTTTGGCCGTTGCCCTTTATTTTCATACATACTGAAATGCTATTATTCGGTGTACCATTTGTATATCTCTACATAATTCTGCTCTGCCCTGCACTTATACTTTTTGTTACAAATTGGGCTGTTAATTTTATGGAACGAATTGATCGCAATCAGCTTGAAACTGAGAATGATTGATTAATAGCCATGCAAAAACCACCTTTAAATTCTTCCACCTCTTTGATTTTGATGTACACAGCAGTGTTTTTACTCTGCATATTTTTTGGCATCATACTCATACAAGTTGGTACGCCAGGCAATTATGTGGACATGATGATGTTTGCGTTTATAGTTGGCGGCTATCTATTTTCTGGCATGTTTGCAAAAACTATGATCTTGCCCGTTTTTCAAAACACAATCAGAACTGGAAAGCCTTTTTATATTGGTCAAGCTATCGCTGCAGGGTTGATATCAAGCGGTGTATTTCTTTTCTTGGCAGGTGATTTTTATACAACCGGAACCGATGCGCTTACTATTTTCAGCGGCCTAATTCTTGGTATTGCGCTTATGACAATTCTATTTGCAGGACCTGTTAATCGAGCTAAAAACTCCACCCTGGCCAGCTTGTTTGGTGAGTCACGTTTAAGTCGCTTGATAATTTTGATTATTGTTGTTGTAGCAAGCTTACTGTTTTTATACGTACAGTTATTTGCAATTGGCATTGTCAGCGAAACTTATTTCGGAATACCAGAAAAATACGCGATACTTATAACCGCTTTTACCATTAGCTTTTGTACGGTTTTGGGTGGGATGCAATCACTTTCTATTAGTAGAATGATCGCTTATCCAGTTTTACTAATTACCTTTCTAGTGCCTATTATTTGGATTGCTTATAAAGTAACAGGTAATCCATTTCCCCAGCTGTCTTTTGGTCATGGAGCATTGACGGCCATTAATGGAATTGACCAAGAACTTTTGGATGCTCGCCTTATTGACCAAAGTGAAATATTTGATTTTACAAAAGAAGGCCTTGAGTATGACCGCTTCAATTACTTAGCCGCTTTGTTATGTATTGCATTTGGCACAGCCTCTATGCCTCATTTATTGCAACATTTCAGAACACTTCCAAAAGCCAGAAATGCACGTAAAAGCGGTGTTTGGGCATTAGGATTTCTTTTGCTCATTCTTACAGCAATCCCAGCAATAGCTGCTTTTGTTAAATTGGACATCTATACTTCATTATTGGGATTGCAACTCTCTGATTTAGATAGCGATGCAAGTTGGCTTTTTGCTCTTAATCAAAATGGCGGATCTATTTTATCGATATGTGGCGCTTATGTTACAAATACAACAGAAGCGATTTCAGCTTGTGGGGAAACGGCAGATTACTTTTTGACAAGCAATGATGTTATTCCAAACCCAGACATTCTTGTTATATCAAGTGCCGTTCTTAATGAGCTTCCTAGCCTTACCACAACACTTCTCGCAACAGGTGCATTACTTGCTATATGGTCAACTGCTGATGGTTTGATCTTTGTAAGCGCCAATGCTTTGTCAGAAGATGGATATTGCTCACTGATAAGACCTAAATCTCCAATGGGTACACGGCTATTCATGTCTAGGGTGTTCTTGCTGGCTATAACGATTGCATCAACTTATATGGCATTGAATATTCAAATTGATATTCAGTTTGTTTTTGCAGCAAGTTTTGCCTTGTTATGCTCAAGCCTTTTTCCTGCTCTTTTATGTCAGTTTTGGCTTAAGTACATCTCTCAAAATATTATTATGATTGGCATTTCACTTGGCTTTGTTATGACCTCAGCTATGTTATGGCTTTCACATTTTGGGTTGGATTTAAATCCTTTAAATGGTGATGAGTTTGTATTTTATCTGCCCCTGTTAACGAATGAATTAAAGCCGCTAGCGACTGGCTTCGTTGGTATGATGTTTAGTTTTATTATTATTTTTACAACTCAAACATTCGTTAAAAACAAGCCTAGTAAAAACTTAAATGTAGAGGCAAAATCTGATGTTCCTGCCTGACCCAAAGCTGTTTGACGAAAATCAAATTCCTGAAGATACCAAAGCATTAAACGCCAAGCTAATTGCCTTTGCAGAATCAAACCCTTCTATGTGGGATTATTCCCCTGAAGCAGTTAGGCAAGCAAGACGTGAAGGTAAAGGCTCTTTTCCTTTAGAGGCTATGGATAATAATGCCCAGAACTTCACCATCCCAACAGCAGATGGTGACGTGAAACTTCGCTCTATTAATCCAACTTCAAAAAAACCTCGTGGTGTTTTCTTACACATTCATGGTGGCGGTTGGATGTTAGGTGCGTGCGACTTACAAGATGAACGATTAAAAGAATTAGCAGACGATACTGGCCTGATTTGCATTTCTGTAGATTATAGACTCGCACCAGAAGCACCCTATCCTGCTGCCAATGATGACTGTGAACAAGCGGCACTTTGGCTGGCTAAAGAAGGGCATAAAAAATTCAACACTGATTTTCTAGCAATTGGTGGTGATAGTGCAGGTGGGCAATTGACTGCTAACGCACTGATTAGACTGCGCGACAAACATCAACTTACACCGTTTAATGCAGCAATTTTTATTGCAGGTGCATTTGATATGAGTGGCACTCCAAGCACACAAAATTTTCATGAAAAGCTTGTCTTAACAACAGCAGATATCCAAAATTTTGCTGCTGCTTACTTACAAAACAATGAAAATACAAAAGCGCCTGATATCTCACCGCTTTATGCTGGTTTAGAGGGCATGCCGCCAGCGCATTTTAGTGTTGGCACGAAGGATGCGCTTTTAGATGATAGTCTTTTCATGGCTAATAAATGGATCCAATCGCAATCTGATACTGAGCTGGATATTTATCCAGGTGCATGTCATGTTTTTCAATATTTTCCAGACCTTGCACAAACGAAGGAAAGTCGTAAAAGAATGAGTGGATTTCTTAATCGACTGATAGGATAAGGTTTTGCAAGACGCTCCAGACTATATTTATAAAATAGCAACACAAGAACAATGGGAAGAAGCAATGGCTTGCGGCACCTTTAAAGGTGCGCCCATTGATCTAGCCGATGGTTATATCCATTTTTCAACAGCTGAACAAGCTCAGGAAACTGTGGCAAAACACTTTCACGGTCAAACGAATTTGAAGCTTGTAAAAGTTGCAACCAAACCTTTAGGCGCAGCACTTAAGTGGGAAGTATCGCGTGGGGACGCACTTTTTCCGCATCTTTATGCCCCCCTAAAAACAAGCGATGCCTTGTCAGTGGTTGATCTATTAGAAGATAAGACTGGCGGCCATATTTTTCCGGATAATTTCTAATGGGACTTTTTGATCTAGCCTCACAACTTGCTCGCCCTGCTCTGTTTTCTTTTTCACCAGAAAAAGCACACACACTTTCTATCAAAGCTTTAAAAAGTGGCGTTGTTCCAGGCGCTAGTTTTGCAAATGATGAACGCCTTGCGGTGAAGCTTGCTAATCTTAAATTTCCAAATCCAGTTGGTCTTGCAGCAGGCTATGACAAAAATGCAGAAGTGCCAGATGCCATTTTGAAACTGGGATTTGGCTTTACAGAAGTGGGTACGATTACACCGCTTGCTCAAGCGGGGAATGATAAGCCTCGTATTTTTAGATTGGTTGACGATGAAGCCGTTATCAATCGCCTTGGCTTTAATAACGAAGGTCATGTTGCAGCACTTTCCAGACTAGAGGCACGTAAACAAAACAAAGGGATTGTTGGTGTAAACATCGGGGCCAATAAAACTTCCGAAGATTTTGTTGCAGATTATGAAAAAGGGATTGGAGCTTTTTTTGATGTTGCCTCTTACTTCACTGCGAATATTTCTTCGCCTAACACACCGGGCTTACGAAATTTACAAGCTGGGGAGGCGTTGACGTCTTTACTTGATCGTATTTTTGAGAAAGTCGGAAACTGCGAAGCGAAGAAAAAAAAGATTGTGCCAGTTTTCTTAAAAATTGCTCCTGATCTTACCGAATACGAAATGGATGATATTGCAGAAGTTGTAAAAGATTCTCATCTTGATGGATTAATTGTTTCCAACACAACGCTGGATCGCAAAGGGCTTAAAGACCAGAAACTAGCGCAAGAAGCAGGCGGCCTTTCTGGCAAGCCACTGTTTGAGAAATCTACAAAAGTTCTAGCCAACATGCGAATGCGCCTTGGACCAGATATGCCGCTGATTGGTGTCGGTGGTGTTTCAAGTGCGCAAGATGTGATTTCAAAAATTGAAGCTGGGGCATCACTGGTGCAAATTTATACGGGTCTTATTTATGAAGGCCCATGTCTGCCAACCAAAATTATGGAAGGTTTGTCTAAGCATCTTGATGATAACAAGATTGGGAATATCAGTGAACTTGTTGGCACAAAAACCGATGATTGGCTTTGAGGAAAGATAAATGAGTGAAATTACAATCTGGCATAATCCAAGATGCTCAAAATCAAGACAAACCCTTCAGCTTTTGCAAGATAAGGGTCATGAACCGACAGTTGTTGAATACTTAAAAGACGCGCCAGACCGCACGCAGATTTTACAAACTCTGGTGAAGCTTGGTCTGAGTGCACATGATCTCATGCGTCGCGGGGAAAGTGTTTACAAGGAACTTGGCTTATCAAAAGATACTCCTGATAAAATATTAGTACAGGCCATGCATGATAATCCGATTTTGATTGAACGCCCTATCGTCTTTGCCAATGACAAAGCTTCTATTGGTCGTCCACCAGAACAGGTGCTGGATATCCTTTAAGCAGGGAATGTCTGGTGTACTTTGGGGGACAGTCTCGCAGATAATGTTAGCCCTCTGAAAATCACGAATGAATGTAGCGCAAGCCAAAGGCCATGATTGCCAAGTGGTTCTTTAACTAGCCACCAAACGCATAAATACCCAATGAGTGACACAACCATCATGATACTCATATCACGTGACCAAGTCGCACCAATGAAAACCCCATCCATATGAAATGCCAACATGCCTGAAAGCGGAATAAAAGCTGCCCAAGCAAGGTAGATTAGCGCCTCTTGCCGCACTTCAGGAATAGTCGTTAAAATTGCGATGAGACTTGGCCCTGCTAACCAGAAGATGAAAGAGCAGACGAAAGCCATAATGGTACTCCATAGCAACGTCAGCTTGAAGCCACGCCAAAAACCATGCTTAAATTTAGCGCCAATGGAGCGCCCAACAATTTGTTCTGCTGCTGTTGCAAGGCCATCAAGAAAATAACCGGAGATCAAAAAGAAATGCATCAGAATGGCATTGGCGGCAAGTGTTGTATCCCCAAAGCCTGCACCTTGTGCTGTGAAATAAGCAAAGGCAAAAAGAAGTGTAAATGAGCGCAGCATAATGTCTGCATTGAGATTAACCAACCGCAACCATGCAGGACGATCCATAATGCGCTTGCGCGATGGGCGAATGGAATGATCCAGCATGCGCCAACAAACATAAGCGCCGACAAAGAAAGCCAGTACTTCGCCAATGATGGTAGCGATTGCAACGCCCTCAATGCCCCATTCTAAAACCAAACCTAAATAGATGCTGAACAGGATATTCGTACCATTGAGCAACACCTGAATAGCAAGTGTCATGTAAGAACGCCCAAGCCCTAAGAGCCAACCAACGATTACATAATTGCCCAGCGAAAAAGGTGCAGAAAGCATTCGGATTAGGAAGTAAGTTTTAGTGGCTTCAGCGACTGCTTCACTGGGTGCAATAAACCAAAGCCCTAACATCACAATTATTGGGCTGAGCAATGCCATTATAAAGCCGCTTGATAGGGCAATTGCTAAGGCACGAAAAAGAATTGCTTGTTTTTCTTTTTCGTCTTCCGCACCAAAAGCCTGGGCGGTTAAGCCAGTTGTGCCTGAACGTAAAAAGTTAAACGTAGTGAAAACCAGATCAATGATAATCGCCCCAACCGCCAGACCACCAATCAACGCCTCAACGCCAAGTCGTCCCACAACTGCGGTATCCACCAAACCCAGCAAGGGCGTGGTGATATAGGCTAGTGTCATAGGGATTGCCAGTTGTAAAACTGACTTATGGGTTATCTCAAACTGTTTGGTTTGAGATGATCCCGAAGCATCACTCATTTTTTGAAATTAAGAAAACGAAGGATGAGGAAGATTGGCACAACAATGCCAGCGCCTAACAAGAAATAACTTCCCACTTTGCCCAATGCTTCAAAGCCAAGATTGTAGATGCTAACGAAGAAATCACGGATGCCATACCAGACATCTATTGGGGTGAAGTTTAGCGCACTCATGATAATGCCGACCACAAATGAAATAATCAAAAGCTTGATGATCGTGCGGCCAAGGCTATCGCCTAGAAATGTGGTTAGTTTATCAGACATGGTTCTTCCCCGAATAATCTCCTTCGTCTTAGGTATAGATGGAAGCAGAGGTTTTCAAGAAAAACTATTGAAGACCAACAGGATCAACAATGCCACGTTTGCAGCCAATAGGGAGTTTGGGGGACATTTCTATAAGGGCTTCTTCTGAAGGAATGCTATCTAACTTAGGCACTACATAACTTATTTTAATTTCATTTATGAGCGTTCTCTTTCCATCGCGTTTACACGAAATAGCAATTCTTTTTCCCATGCCATTGCCAAAATAATTATTCATAATCTTTACAATTTGAGTAGCAGTGACTTCCCTACCTATATTGTCTGCAAATAAATCACGCAATGGAGATTTATTAATCCTCTCCAGCATACGCAATGATTCTCGATAATAGCCTAGTGGTGTCGTTGCATCGCCCATGCAAGTGCCATGTTTATACCATTCATGCCTATGCAGATTGGAACGATATCCAGGCATTTGACGAGATAGTTCTTTGCGCCATCTCTCTGAGATATCAAGCTTTGGTAATTCATTCCAGCGTCCCCGCTTGTCTAATGCAATAAGGTCTTTTGGAACACCGCAGTAAATATTATTTCTTGGTTGTGGCCACAGACCATGAAGTGAAAAATTATTTGCATCAAAGCGGTTTGCACGCTGTGAACGACATTCTGGTTTATTTGGCTTTTGCTCGCAAAAAGCTGTCTGCCAACTAAGTGCAAGAACATATGCGTTAGGTTCTCTTGCCTTATAGCCTCCCCAATAAAGCCAACCCACCGCTAAAACTACTGCGCTTAAAAACAGGATGTTAAAAATTTCTTTTTTCATTCGACCTTCGCACCTCTCCTCACTACATTACATAGGGTGAAACAAAATACGACCCTCAATTCTAGCGGTGAAACCCTGCCCTTTGATTTGCCTGCGCCATTTGAAAAGTGGTTTGCACAAAATGGCTGGCGCCCGCGTGCGCATCAGTTGGGCTTACTTTCTAAAACGCAAGCTGGCCTTTCCACGCTTTTAATTGCGCCTACTGGGGCAGGGAAAACACTGGCTGGATTTTTACCAACCCTAGTTGAACTTTCGCAACAAAAGAAACACAAGCCAGGCCAAAAAAAACGCGGTGTCCATACGCTTTATATTTCGCCTCTAAAAGCGCTTGCAGTTGATATTAAACGCAATCTTGAAAAGCCTATTGAAGAAATGGGGCTTAATATAGAGATTGAAACACGCACAGGGGATACATCCGCCTCACGGCGCCAGCGTCAGAAACTTTCTCCGCCACAGATCATGCTGACCACGCCTGAGCAATTGGCATTGTTGATTTCAAACAAAGATGCAGAGCAGTTTTTTGATGGGCTTGAAACGGTTATCTTTGATGAGCTGCATTCGCTAGTGACTTCCAAACGCGGGCAGCTTTTGTCGCTTGGTTTAGCGCGGTTGAGAACGCTTCGACCTCAACTTAAAACCATTGGCCTTTCTGCAACGGTTTCAAATCCTGATGATTTGCGTCGCTGGCTGGTGAGACAACCGCCCTTGGGTGAGATTGCAACTTCGCAATTAATCAAGCTTGAAGGTGGGGCAAAACCAAATATTACGATTTTAAAATCAGAAGAGCGTGTCCCGTGGTCAGGTCATTCTGCGCGCTATGCAATGGCTGAGGTTTATGAGGCGATTAAACAACACCAAACAACATTGCTGTTTGTAAATACGCGTTCGCAAGCGGAAATGTTGTTTCAATCGCTTTGGAAAATAAACGATGATACATTACCGATCGCGCTTCATCATGGTTCTCTGGATGTAAGCCAACGCCGCCGTGTAGAAGAAGCAATGCAACGCAATGAACTGCGTGCGGTGATTGCCACATCAACGCTTGATCTTGGTATAGATTGGGGTGATGTGGATCTCGTGGTGCATGTAGGTGCGCCTAAGGGTGCAAGCCGATTGGCACAACGTATTGGCCGCGCTAATCACCGTATTGATGAACCCTCACGCGCTATTCTTGTTCCATCAAACCGTTTTGAAGTGATGGAATGTCAGGCGGCATTGGATGCTAACTATTTAGGTGCGCAAGATACACCTGCGCTTCGTGAAGGTGCGCTTGATGTTTTGGCTCAACATATTTTAGGCACTGCCTGTGCTGGGCCTTTTTTTGCCGATCAACTTTATGAAGAAATTACCTCTGCCGCGCCTTTTGCAAATGTAACGCGTGAGAAATTTGATCTGGCTTTGCAGTTTGTCGCAACCGGTGGCTATGCGCTCAAGTCCTATGAGCAATATGCAAAAATCAGACACGTTGAAGATGGAAGCTGGCGGCTCACCCACCCTCGCCTTGCGCAACGGTACCGTATGAACTGCGGCACGATTATTCAAGCACCCATGCTGGATGTGCGCCTTACACGCAAGAAAGGAAAAAACGCAAGTTTTCAAGGCGGACCTATGTTGGGTAAAATTGAAGAGAATTTTATAGAAAGCCTATCGCCTGGTGATACGTTTATGTTTGCAGGTCAAACACTTCGTCTTGAAGGCATTCGTGAAGCCGCCTGTTATGTTTCTAAGGCGCATGGCAGTGATCCGAAAGTACCATCTTATATTGGTGGCAGTTTTCCACTTTCAACTTATCTGGCAGAGTTGGTGCGTGAAATGCTTTCCGACCCTAAGCTTAGGGACAAGCTTCCAGCGCAAGTTAGTGAATGGCTTTTAATTCAAAAAGAAAACTCAATTCTTCCCAGTAAGAATGATTTGCTAGTTGAAACTTTCCCCCGTGGTGATCGGTTTTATATGGTGGCTTATCCGTTTGAAGGAAGGCTTGCGCACCAAACATTAGGTATGTTGCTTACTCGCAGGTTAGAGCGCATGAAAGCTAAGCCGCTTGGGTTTGTTGCAAGTGACTATGCGATTGCTGTTTGGGGTTTGAAAGATTTCTCCAAACTCTTTGCAGATGGCAAGCCATTGCTCGAAGAACTTTTTGATGAAGACATGTTGGGCGATGATCTTGAAACATGGTTAGACGAATCCTTTCTGCTCAAACGTACCTTCAGAGATTGCGCCACGATTGCAGGACTAATTGAAAGACGTTTTCCGGGCAAAGAAAAAACTGGGCGGCAGATGACAGTTTCTTCTGATCTTATTTATGATGTACTTCGCACGCATGAGCCTGATCATATATTGCTACAAGCAACGCGGCAGGAAGCTGCTTATGGGTTATTGGATATTAGACGTTTGGGCGAGATGTTATCGCGTATAAGTTCGCGAATCGTGCATAAGCCTTTAGATAAGATTTCACCTCTTGCTGTTCCAATCATGATGGAAATTGGCAAGGAGGGCATTGCAGGAGAAGCGCAAGAGAGCTTGCTGGCAGAAGCTGCAACAGGATTATTGGATTTGGACTAATGATAGATTTTGAAAACCAAAATCAGATGGTTGGTATGCAAGTTAGTTTCATGGGCAATACACTCAGCCTTGATCCAAGCGGTTGTTTATTTTGGCATGAAGAAAAGCTGTTAGTTGTCTCAGATTTACATCTTGAAAAAGGGTCATCTTTTGCCGCAAAAAAGAGCTTATTCATGCCGCCTTATGATACGCAGGCAACGCTTGAAAAGCTTGCTTTACGAATTGCGCATTGGCAGCCAAAAACTGTTTTGTCTTTAGGTGATAGCTTTCATGATGATGATGCCGCAACGCGATTGCCAAACAGTTATAAACAACACCTGACGCAATTAATGCATGATCGAGAATGGATATGGGTTAGTGGCAATCATGACCCAACCCCTCCCAAAGATTTAGGGGGTACGTTTTGTGAAGAGGTGCAGATTGGAACTGTAAACTTCTGCCACGAACCAATGATTGATTTTAAACTGGGCGAGATAGCAGGACATTTACACCCCTCATCGAAAATCAGACAAAGAGGCAAGAATGTAAGGCGACGCTGTTTTATTGGAGATAATAAACGCATGATCATGCCAGCCTTTGGCTCATTTACAGGCGGATTAAATGTTTTAGATCGCGCTTATGACGAGTTGTTTTCTGCGCGTAATTTTACGACATGGCTGGTAAGTGGTGAAAATATTTTTGAAATAGATGGTAAGAAACTTGTTAAATAAAGCCTGATTAAGCGACTGCTAATAGCACCAGTACATGTGCTGCCACGACTAAAAATGTCAATGTAATTCTAATCTTACCAAACCAAGGGGCTGTTTTCCCCTCATTATTATAAAAGCTATCCCACGCACCTTGGATGGAAAATAAAAGTAACAATGCAAGAATGCAGTAGGCATCTGGTAACAGCAATACGAACCAAGCTAGAATTGATGGTATAACAGATAATAAAAGATTTTTATTTTCATCGGGCTCATGGGCAATTGCAAAGCCCCAGCGAATACCCCCTAAAAAAGATAAAATAAGCGCTGACCAGATTTTAAAAACATCAAATAGGCTTACAAAAAATTCATTAGCGGTGCCTAATTTGAATAAAGCAATTGCTAAGACCGCAAATGGAATAAAGCCAGCTAGTGACAATATCCATGCCAGATTTTTTGTTTTTAAATTCGTCAAAATCTAACACCTTTTGAATCAGTTTTTTCGGAACATAGCGTTTGCAGCCCACCCCGTAAATATAGCCATCAATACAGCCATTATACCGTAGAGCAAACCTTGCTCATGCGCGAGGTCATAAATCCAGCGTTCAAAGCCAACTTTTTCTATTACAAAACTTGATTTATTCGTATTTAAAATTTCGCCGTTTCGAAACAAATAAGCCGTTACATTATGTTTGCCAATTGGAACATTTGCTGGAATTGAAAGTGTTGCGCGAAACAGGCTTGGGCTTAGTTGTTTTAACGTGCCAGGAATTTCTGAGAATAAATCTTGTTGAATACGTAATCGGCGAAGCGCGTCAGAAAACTCGCCTGGGTTCATGATGAGCCTTTTTTGCCCTTCAATTGGAATATTTTTACCAAGATTATCAATACCCAAACTATTTGGCGCAAGTTCAATTGCATTAGAAATCAAGTTTAATGGGCGAGCAGAAAGGATAGAATAAAAAGACGGAACTGCCTCATATTTCTCGGACTGATTATTAATCCATATGCCGCCAATTCTTTCTTTCTTGCGAATGATGACGTCTTCTGGTGCACCCTCAACGCGTACCACTACATCATATTCACCTCTGAAAAGTGCTGCTTGTTCAGTTGTTTCTATCGAACCAAAAATAACAATTTCAGCACCATCAAAACTAGAGCTTACGGGAACTTGATCCACTGAAATTCCCATTTGCAAGGATTCCGCTTTGGATGATGAACTTATAAATATTATACAAAGTAGTGAGGCTAAGAATAAAGAGAGAAAATTTTTCATTAGTGACCTCCCAGATCCAAAGTGCCAATTATATTAAAGAAGTCATTTGGTGTGGCGACCAAATCATATCCAAGCCTAATACAGACGCCTAAAACTAACAGGCCTAAGAGCGCGCGTAATTGCTCACCTTTTAGTTTGTGTCCAGCTGCTGCACCAAATTGAGCGCCAATGACTCCGCCAACCATTAAAATCAAGGCAAGGACAACATCAACCGTTTGGTTTGTTGCGGACTGAATTATTGTTGTGTAACCCGTTACAAAAATAATCTGGAATAAAGAAGTGCCAATCACAACATTGGTTGGAACACGCAATAAATAAATCATCGCAGGCACCATAATAAAACCACCGCCAACACCCATGATTGCAGCAAGAATACCAACCAGCATACCAAGAATGAGAACTGGGATTACACTTAAATAAAGTTTTGATTTGCGGAACCTAACTTTAAAGGGAAGTTTATGTATCCAACTATCATGACCTGTTTTTCGTTTTGGTGGTGCGTCGTCTTTCTTTGACTTACGAATTGCATTGAGACTTTCAATCGTCATCAGTGAACCAATTGAACCCAAAAACACGACATAAAGAATAGAGATTATAAGATCGAGTTGACCTGCGCTGCGCAAAGACGAGAAAATATAGACCCCGAGTGTTGAGCCTATCAAGCCACCAATCAACAGCATAATACCAAGCTTGATATCCACCGTACCCTTTCTGAAGTGCGCAAGTGCACCAGAAAATGAAGAGGCTACAATTTGGTTGGCTTCGGTTGCCACTGCAACCGCAGGGGGAATGTTGTAAAAAATCAAAAGCGGGGTCATCAAAAAGCCGCCCCCAACACCAAACATGCCAGACAAAAAGCCAACGGCTGCGCCCATTCCAAAAAGAATGAACATGTTAACGGACATTTCCGCAATAGGAAGATAGATGCTCACAGCATCCTCCAAGCAAGTAATATGGATACGAATTGACTAGCTGACAATCTATGCTTTACCAGTGGTCATTATTTTCGGTTTATTGCGCCTCGAGAATGCGAATGTCAATGCAAATAGACCTGTAAAATTTTAAAATAATAGGTCTAATTGCATATTCTGTTAATATTAGCGAATACCACTAATAATTCTGCTGTGCACACCCTTGTTATTTCCCAAATCGATGTGACCATCTTTATACGTATATTGATCAAGTTTAGTCGTTGAATTATTGCTAGCAACGCCAACGCGACGTTTAGAACATTCAACGCCTGTGCAAATAAAATTCTGCGCTCTTTTGACGTTGGACTTGATCGACTTTAAGGATGTTCCTTCGATGATACCAAGATAATTTACCGGAATGCCTTTTGCTGCCAGCTTATTAGCAATATCACTAACCATATTTGCGCCATAGCTGATACCAATCAGATTAATTGGTTCATTTGGATTACGCTTATATCTAGCTTGGATATCTTTCAAAATATTAGGTTTAATAATTCTATTGCCCTCAATTGAGGTAATGTAACTGAATACTTTCGAGCCTGGAATTTTTTTGCCAAGATTATTCATGCCGTAACCGATAAATGGAACCGCACTTGCAAGCCCATTTACAATGTATGTTCTAGCGTTTGCCTGAGATGCAGCTAAGCTAATTGCGCTTGCAGCAAGCATTGTAACAAGAATTTTTTTACCAAGAAATTGAACCATAAAACTCACTCCTAAAAATGGAATACCTTACCTATCGTAAAGTATATAGCAACTATGATATTATTTTTAAAGTAACAATTTTATTAATAGCTATTTGACTGAATCTGGTTTTACGCAACTTGCTTCTTTTTTCCTTTTTTAAAAAAGAAAAAAAGCAAGGGAATTACACCGATTCCGCTAAAAACTAATAAAATCCACCATTTGGAAAACCCGGTATCTTGTATTCGGCGCATCCCAACTGTCAGTGTTGGAATCGTTAAAAACATAAAAGAAATTAACGAAAGCCATTTGGGTGTATCTTGATCAAAAGCCATAACTTCTTCACCAGATAAATTTCCAATAAATGGCCCTAGGTATGCGCCATCAACAACCAATGTTATGCATAAAAAAATGCAAACAAATAGCAACCAGAACCAAAAGTTGCCTCTACTGGCAACTCCATTGGTATTTAGGTAATTAGTGAAGCCTTCGCTGATTGCATTAAAGAATCTCATTGATAGCTTCTGCCTTTATATTGTACTTATACCGCGATCGCTTTAAGTGCTTTTAGGAATTCTCCATCAATTTGGCCATTTACTGGTAATCCGACTTTTCTTTGAAAAGCAGAGATCGCATTGCGCGTGTTTTGACCCATTATACCGTCTGGTGTACCCGCGTTAAAACCAACTTTTGTTAGCAATGATTGAGTTTGAGCAATTGTGTTACGGTCAACTTTAAATGGCGCATTGGCAACTGCTTTAGGCGTCCCCCATGCTGTGTTCGTTTGCACTTCATTTGCAGCGGTTACCACTTCTAGAGGCTTCCATTCTTCAACAAGTGACTTCGCAATCTCTAGTTGATCAGGTTGAATTGCATTTGTAATAACATCACGTTTATTAGCAGCATCTTTATCGCCAGCTTTGGCCGCGATAGAGAACCATTTATATGCCTCAACAAGATTAACTTCAGTGCCAAAACCTTTGGTATGGAAAATGCCTGCGTTTACTTGGCTATCACGAACACCATAATCAGCTGCTTTGCTAAACCATTTAAATGCCTCTTGCATATCTGGTTGAGCAGACAATGCATTTGGAGTAGCGGTTAATACAGCAAGGTTATGCATTGCTATAATGTTTCCACCTTTAGCTGCTTTTTCATACCATTTGGCAGCAATGGCAGGGTTTTTCTCAATACCAAGGCCTTTTTCATTAAAGTTGCCAACAATATATTGTGCCGGAGCGAATCCTAATTCTGCGGCTTTTTCATACCATTCAGCAGCTTTTGCTAAATCCTTTGGTGTACCAAGTCCGTCAGTGTATCGCTTACCAATTTCAAACAATGCATCTGGCTCACCATTTTGTGCCGCTTGCTTTAAAGCATCAGAACCGAAGTTTAATTCATTTGGAAGCTCAAAGTTCTCCGCCTCTGGCGTAATATTTAAGCTTGCAGTTTCAATATTTACTTGTGGCGATAATGTATCATCAACCACCTCAGCAATATTGCTTCCAATATTTTCAATCGGTTCTACTACATTATCATCAGTAATTTGCGCTACTTTATCTGCTGCTGGAAGAACTGATGCTTGGGATAGATTATCAACTGCCTCGTCTGCAATAACAGCTGGTGTTTCAATAGATGCCACTTGAGTTTGTTGCCCACCAATAAACTTTGATGCCAATGGCACAGCTAATGCAACAAACAATAGTGCTGCAGCACCCATAACGATTGCTTTTTTACGTCTACCAAACAGTTCTGGTAATGAAGCCAATAGGCCTTTTTTTGTTTTTTCTTCTATCTCTTCTTCAACGGATCCTGCTTCTTGTGCTGCTGCTTGTGCTGCCCGTCTTGCTGCGGCAATAAAATCTGATCCAGAAGACTCTATATCGTTAGCTTTATTATTTTTACGTTGATTATTTGCTTGGCGCACGAGTGCAGCCAAATCTGGAGTGCCTGCACCAGGCTCTAGCGCAACATCAGATTCTTGATCAGGTAAATCATTTGAAGAAACTTCTGGCATATTTTCCATGCTCATCTCAGGAGTTTCAACTTCAGGAAGCTCAAGTTTTTCAGATATTTCCTCTTTTAAATCCTCTGCGCTATCTGCAAGTTTTTCTACTGCTGAGAGTTCATCAGTTTTAATCGTTTCAGTCTGAGAATATTCTTCCGTAACATCAGCATTAGCCAAACGAGCAGCCTGCACTAAATCATCTGCTGGTGACTTAACTTTATTGTCTTCTGGCATTACTGGTGGCTCATAATTAGCTGGAGCGCTTTCAGTTTCAGGCTGATTTGATACTTCCTGAGTGCTTGAAAAACCCGATTGAACTTGTTGAGTTTCCATCAAAGGCAAGCCAACTGCACTTGGCATAACAGGTGCTGCAACATTTTTATTAGCTAATTCACTTTCAATGCTACCTAACCTTTGAACCATAAGATCAAGCGTTTCTGTTACCGCACCAAATGCTTCAATACTTTTTGTATTGTTGTTTTGTGTTTCTTGGTTCAATCTAGCAAGAACTTCAGACATTGAATCTAACGCGCTACTATCCATTTGCGCTGCTTGTAAAGGCATTTGTGGCATTGCCTTAACAGACATTTTCACCGCATCTTCAGCTGCTTTAGTTGCAAGTTCAATTGTAATATCGCGGTTTGAACCCAATTGTTCTTCAATACCTGTTAGCCTATTTACAATTGGATCAAGTGAAAAATCTGTTGTTTCTGTCGAAGGATTAGTTATTTGACCAGAAATTATAGATAATTGCTTTTCAATCGAATTAAAATTGTCATCAGACATCGTATGTGAGCTAGGCATTGATAATTGATCGATAGCGCCTGCAATTTGTTCAAGTTGATTAACAATCACATCATTTGTTTGACTATTGTCTTTTGCTGGCATTGATAATTTATCAATCGCAGTAGAAATCTGGCTAAGTTGTTGGGTAACTGCATCATTTGAAACATAGTCGTTTGCCTCAGACTGAGACTTGCTGATTTGGTCAACTAACGCGTCCATACGCTGAAGTAATGCATTGTTTTCTTGATTAGAAATAGGTGCAGCTACAGACAATGATGATAGATTTTCAAGCTTCTCAGAAAGCTTGTCGATCTGTTTTTCCATGCCACTCATGTCAGGTGATGTAGCATTCATTAGCGATGTAATGTCTGAAAGTTTTGCTTCCAGTTTTTTGAAGCTTTTTTCATCAGGTTTTGCCTGAGGAACGCTGAAACCATCGATTTTGGCTGACAATTTATTAATTTGAGTTTCCATGCCACTCATATCAGGCGAGGAAGAATTCATAAGCCATGTAATGTCTGAAAGTTTTGCTTCCAGTTTTTTGAGGCTTTTTTCATCAGATTTTGCCTGAGGAACGCTGAAACCATCAATTTTGGCTGACAATTTATTAATTTGAGTTTCCATGCCACTCATATCAGGCGAGGAAGAATTCATAAGCGATGTAATGTCTGAAAGTTTTGCTTCCAGTTTTTTCATGTCCTCACTATCAGTTTTAGATTTTGGCGTCCCCAGCCCGTCTATCGTTTTAGCCATGTCTGAAATACGAGCTTCAATACGCTCTAGATTATTGATATTACCATCTTCGAGAGACAGCGCTACAACAGCTCTAGTAATTTCTTCAAGTCGTACTTCAATGCTTGAAAATTCGGCACTAACACCTTCAGATTTTTCACTATATGAAGCGCTTTTGTCTACCTTTTCAACAACTTCTTGCAAGTCCATAACCTGCTTGGATAGTTCGCGATGGTTATTTTCAATCGCATTTATATACAAATCTGGCGTTGCAATAGAAGTCTGCAAAGCGTTGTGCATATCATCCAATCGCTTGGTGATGTCATCATGGCTAACTTCAAGTGTTTTTGCATAAATGTTTGGATTATTTAATGAAGCATCGATTGATTCTTTCATACCGATGATCTGCTTTGACAAATCCTTATGGCTTGCCTCTATAGCAGAAGAAAACACCGAATTGTCGATTGCTGCGCCTTGAGAACTTTCAAGCTGCTGCATGATGGCTCTATAATTTGCGGACAACGTTTCTTGAATTACCTGCAAACCCGCCTCACCATTGTCGGCAGAAGATATTCCAGCAATTGAGGTTTTTAGCCCCTGAAGCTCGTTGTTAATGTGGTTGTAATGTTGCTTTAATATTTCACTTTGTTGAAGCGCTATATTATGGCTCTCTTTGGTTGCCGCATTAGCACCATTAACAGCATGCAATTTCGCACTCATTTGCTCAAGTGCTGATTTGATATTCTCAAGTTGCGGATTGTTAGCAAAAACATCCCCCACATGGGGCATTTGCTCCACAATTGGGCTTAAATGTGCAGGGTTTCCATAATTTGGATTTTGCTGCTGATATGGATTTGCTACTGGTGGTTGTTCAAAATATTGTTGTTGTGGCATTCCATGCTGAGGTTGCATCATATGTTGTGGTGGTGCTTGCGGGCTCGGCATTGGTTGTTGAAACCCCATGCTTTGAGTTGGCTGTGGAAAGCCAAAGTTTGACATTGGGTCATTTACCCCATGTTGATGCTGCTGCATCATGCCAGACTGTTTGTGCATCGAATTTAAGCGACGTTGAATTTCTTCAGCCTCATTACCCATTGGATAAGCGCCATAGCCGCCAGCTTGTTGCTGCGTGAGTTTGCTTAATTGTGATCGTGCTCTGCGCATTCGCGATAGCCCATTCCATAAATAATGTTGTTGATTCAAAAAAAATCGAATCTATTAGGGGATAGCTTTTACAAAACAGGGTAAACAATGCGTTAATCATTACGATATTAGTAATGATTTTTAATTTTTAATGCGATAAAATCTTACTATTATTAATTATATTCTTAACGCGATTTTTTTTATTAACTATTTGTTAACAGTTTAAACCTGCCTTGAAAAAAAAATAAATTATGATAATTGTACGTTAGGGAACGTAGTGTGAAGCATTATTTTTTCTTGGCTGGAAAAATAGGAATAATTATGAGCGAAATAACAGCTCAGGATATGCTAGAAAATCTCGTAGAGAGTTTTTCTGATGATATACCTGAAATAAAAGAAATTTACAGAATTGGCGACTTGGCGCGCGAATTTGACGTGAGTCTAAGGACTTTACGATTTTATGAAGATCGTGGTCTAATAAGTCCTGAGCGTTCGGGCTCAACACGTCTTTATTCTAATGAAGATCGAAAGCGTCTAAAAATCATAATTCTTACCAAGAATGTTGGATTCTCACTTATTGAAATCGAGTCTCTTCTCAAAATTTATGATGATGACGATGATAAACAAGACGTCTCTTATCTTGCTGATAAATTTAAAGAACAAGCGGCAAGACTGCATAATCAAAAAGACGAACTTCAAAAATCAATAGATGAGCTGGAAAAAGCCATCAACTTTATTGAAGGCCAGTCAAAAAGTTAAAATCTCAATGCATAGCGTGAGAAAATATGCAATTGACCTATTTTGACGTTTACGTCAAAGTTAATATGACTTATAAGATAACTCAAATGCTTTAAATCGCATTCAAAGCTTGTAGAATACATATATATCGTAAATGATAGATATTTATGTATTTAGCTAGCTATTTGTGTATTGTTTGAGGAGAAACAGTTATGCCAAGTTACTCAGCACCTATTAGAGAAACACTTTATATTCTTAATGATATTCTTAAGATCGACCGATACAACAATCTTCCAGGTTTTGAAGACGCTACATCTGACATGATTGAAGCAATTCTTGGCGAAGCAGCTAAGCTTAGCGAAGAAGTTCTTCAACCGCTTAATTTTTCTGGTGATCGCGAAGGCTGCATCCGACATGAGGATGCTTCTGTGACAACACCAAAGGGTTTCAAAGAAGCCTATCAGACTTATAAAGAAGGCGGCTGGATGGGCTTGCCTGCTGATCCAAATTATGGTGGGCAAGGCTTGCCTTACGTTTTGCACAGTGCGGTTGGTGAATATTTATCTTCTGCAAACCAAGCATTTGCGATGTATCCTGGCCTTACTCAAGGTGCAATTGCCGCCATGCAAGTTCATGCGCCTGATGATATCAAGCAAAAGTTCTTACCGAAAATGATTGATGGCACTTGGACTGGTACGATGAACCTGACCGAACCGCATTGTGGTACAGACCTTGGTCTGTTGCGCACTAAAGCTGTTCCAGTTGGTGATGGTTCTTACAAAATTTCAGGCCAAAAGATTTTCATCTCTGCTGGTGAACACGATATGGCAGAAAATATCATTCATCTTGTGATTGCTCGCATCGAAGGTGCGCCTGAAGGCACTAAAGGTATTTCTCTTTTTGTTGTTCCAAAATTCAAAGTTAACGATGATGGTTCTATTGGTGAAGCCAATGGCGTTTCATGTGGCTCTATTGAAGAAAAAATGGGCATCCATGCAAATTCAACCTGCGTACTCAACCATGATGAAGCCATTGGCTATATGATTGGTGAAGAGAACAAAGGCCTTAAAGCGATGTTCATTATGATGAATGAAGCGCGTCTTGGCGTTGGTCTTCAAGGCTTATCCCAATCTGAAGTTGCTTATCAAAACGCAGCCATTTACGCGAAAGAACGTATTCAGGGGCGTGCCCTAACAGGTGCAGCAGAGCCTGATAAAAAAGCAGATCCACTTTTGGTTCATCCTGATGTGCGTCGTATGTTGATGAATATTAAGTCCTTCAATGAAGCGGCTCGTGCACTGATGTTATGGACCGCTCTTAAGGGTGACATTTCTCATCGCGCAAGTTCAGAGGAGGAGCGTGAAGCAGCAGATGATTTGATGGGCTTACTGACACCCATCATCAAAGGTGTGTTGACCGATAAAGGTTTTGAAAATTGCGTCAATGCGCAACAAGTCTTTGGTGGGCATGGCTATGTTGAAGAATGGGGCATGAGCCAATTTGTTCGAGATGCAAGAATTGCGCAAATCTACGAAGGCGCAAATGGCGTTCAGGCGCTTGATCTGGTTGGGCGTAAACTACCTGCCAATGGCGGTCGTGCGATGCGCTCCTTCATGGAAGAGGTTAGCGGCTTCACCAAAAAACACATGGATAATGAAGCCATGCAAATCTACACAAAGCCATTACGCGACAGTGTTAAAAAGCTTGAAGCTTCGACTATGTGGTTGATGCAAAATGGGATGCAGAACCCAAATAATGCGGGCGCTGCATCGATGGACTTTATGCATTTGTTTGGCCTTGTTGCTCTTGGTTATATGTGGAGCTTGATGGCTGAAAAGTCACAAGAAGCCCTTGCAGAAGGTGCAAATGGCAATGCTGCTTTCCACGAAGAAAAGCTGATGACAGCACGTTACTTTATGGAGCGCATCATGCCAGAAAGTGCAGCTCACCTTGCTCGCATCGAAAGCGGTAGTGAGAGCATGATGGCTTTGCAAGCTGATGCGTTTTAAGTCACTTTAAAGGCTTGTTATGACAACTCCGCAAGAAGTTCTAGGCTCCCCTACCCCGTCATGGCATGATGAAGATTATGCCATGGTGCGGGATATGGCTGGACGTTTTATGGAGACTGAAATTGCGCCTAATTATGAGCAGTACGAAAAAGACGAAATCGTGCCACGTTCAGATTGGGAAAAGGCGGGTGCAAATGGTTTATTATGCGCCTCTGCACCTGAAGAGTTTGGCGGGGGCGATGCTACTTATGCGCAAGAAGCGGCAATCATCGAAGCGATTGCCCATAATGGCGTAGATGGTTTTGGCATCGCACTGCACTCTGGCATTGTTGCTCCCTATATTACAGACTTCGGCACACAAGAACAAAAAGAACGTTGGTTACCGCGCCTTGCAACTGGGGAGCTGATAGGCGCAATTGCCATGAGTGAACCTGGCGCTGGCTCTGATCTACAAGGCGTTAAAACAACTGCTATTAAAGATGGTAATCAATACCGTATCAACGGCTCTAAAACTTTCATCACCAATGGCCAAAACGCTAATCTGATTATCGTTGTTACCAAAACCGATCCATCATCAGGTGCAAAAGGCACTTCCTTGATGATTGTAGAAACGGATGAAGTTGAAGGCTTTGAGCGTGGGCGTAATCTGGATAAAATCGGCTATAAGGCCAATGATACTTCAGAGCTGTTTTTCAACGATGTGAAAGTGCCAACGGCAAATCTTCTTGGTAATGATGAAGGACAGGGCTTTTTTCAGCTTATGAATCAATTGCCGCAAGAGCGATTAATCATTGCTAATCAGGCGATGGGTTCTATCGAACTCGCGCTTTCGCTAACACTTGATTATGTCAAAGAGCGCAAAGCCTTTGGTAAGGCAATTATTGATTTTCAAAATACGCAGTTCAAACTGGCTGAATTAAAATCTGAAGCAACCATGGCGAAGGCTTTCGTTAATCAATGCGTTGGACAGCATCTTAAAGGCGAGCTTGATACAGCAACTGCCTCTATGGCAAAATATCTTCTTTCAGATCTGCAAAGCAAGGTGATGGATGAATGCTTGCAGCTTTTTGGTGGCTATGGCTTCATGAATGAATACCCGATTGCACGCCTCTTTCGTGATGCGCGCGTACAAAGAATTTATGGTGGTACAAATGAGATTATGAAAGTTCTCATTTCCCGAACGCTTTAAACTAGGAGGTCACTATGCCCAAAGGATATTGGATTGCTCACGTAAACGCAGAAGATGCTTCAAGCTTCACAAGCGATGCATATCAAGCCTACGTCGCAGGCGCAGGCCCTTGCTTTAAAAAGTATAACGCAACGTTTCTCGCACGTGGCGGCGATTTCTTTACGGCTGAAGGTGACGACCTTGGCAGTCGCCATGTTGTAATTGAATTTGCCTCTCTTGAGGACGCAAAATCTTGCTATAACAGTGAAGCTTATCAAAACGCTAAAAAACATAGAACTGCCGTTTCAAATGCAAGCATTACATTGCTTGAAGGATTTGACGGTTAAAAAAAATAAACTGCCTAACTGGGAGAAACCAAATGGCTGAAGCATTTATTTATGATCATGTTCGCACCCCTAGAGGTCGCGGCAAGAAAAACGGCGCATTGCATGAAGTACCTGCGGTGCGTCTTTCTGCAAAAACATTAGATGCGGTTCGTGAGCGCAATGAAATTGCGGATACATCTGTTATTGATGATGTAATCTTAGGTTGCGTTGATCCTGTTGGTGAAGCTGGGTCTGACATTGCGCGTGCTGCCGTGTTTGAAGCAGGTTATGACAACAAAGTCCCTGGCATGCAGATTAACCGCTTTTGTGCATCAGGCTTAGACGCGATTAACATGGCGACCTCAACGATTAACTCAGGCATGAATGACCTTGTTATTGCTGGCGGTGTTGAATCAATGTCACGCGTTGGCATTGGCGCATCTGGTGGGGCTTGGCCGATGGATCCGTCCGTTGCTGTTCCATCATACTTCATGCCGCAAGGCGTTTCAGCAGATTTGATTGCCAGCAAATATGGCTTTTCACGCGATGATGTGGACGCTTATGCGGTTGAAAGTCAAAAGCGCTCAGAAGCAAGTTGGAAAGATGGGCGTTTTAAAAACTCTGTTGTTCCGATTAAAGATCAAAATGGTCTTGTTATTCTTGACCATGATGAGCACATGCGTCCTGAAACCAACATGCAATCGCTTGCCTCCCTTGATGCATCTTTTGTGATGATGGGTGAAATGGGTGGTTTTGATGCGGTTGGTATTGCCGCTCACCCTGAGCTTGAAGCGGTAAATCACGTTCACCATGCGGGTAATTCATCAGGCATAGTGGATGGTGCAGCCGCTGTTCTTTTGGGTTCAAAAGAAGGTGGTGAAAAGCTTGGTGTTAAGCCACGCGCTAGAATTAAAGCTTTTGCTAATATTGGTTCTGACCCAGCGCTTATGCTAACGGGTCCCGTTGATGTGACTGAGAAACTTTTGGCGCGAACAAACATGAAATTGTCAGACATAGATTTGTTTGAACTCAATGAAGCCTTTGCTTCAGTCGTGCTTCGCTACATGCAGCACTTTGATATTTCACATGACAAGATGAATGTATGTGGTGGCGCGATTGCTATGGGGCATCCACTGGGTGCAACTGGCGCGATGATCCTTGGAACAGTGCTTGATGAACTTGAGCGCCGTGACCAAAACGTGGCCCTTGTGACGCTATGCATCGGTGCAGGCATGGGCACAGCAACGATTATTGAAAGAGTTTAATCATGAGCTACACAAATTTTAAAATCGAAACCGATAGCGATGGCATTGCAGTTGTTACTTGGGATATGCCTGATAAATCTATGAATGTGATTGATCTTTCAGTCATGGACGAATGGGAAAAAATTATAGATAGTATGGCGGCTGACGAGGCTATCAAAGGTGTTGTTCTTGCTTCTGGTAAAAAGACCTTTGGTGCTGGTGCTGATCTTTCTATGATTCAAGAAATGCTGGGTCAATTCCATACGGAAGAACAAAAAGACCCTGAAAATGCAGCACAACTTTTGTTTGATAATGCATACCGTTTGAACCTGCTACTTCGCAAACAAGAGACATCAGGCAAGCCTTTTGTGGCAGCTATTAATGGTCAAGCCATTGGTGGTTGTCTTGAGATGTGTTTAGCATGTCATGCACGTGTGATTGCAGATGACGCGAAGGTCTCGCTTCCTGAAGTTAAAGTTGGCCTTTTCCCAGGTGGCGGTGGAACGCAACGTGTTCCACGTTTAATTCATACGCAAGAAGCCATGCAGTTCTTGTTAAAGGGCGGCAACATGCATGCCTCTAAAACTAAGGCGCAAGGTTTAACCAATGAATGTGTGCCAGAGTCTGAGCTGATTAATAAAGCCAAAGAGCTTATCAATGGTGGCTTAAAGGCAGACCAACCTTGGGATGTTAAGGGTTATAAATTCCCGGGCGGTAAAGTTTATACCCCTGCTGGTTTCCAACTCTTCCCGCCTGCCAATGCAATTTATCGTCGTGAGACGCAGGATAATTATCCGGGTGCTCGTGCAATCATGAAATGCGTATACGAAGGCATGTTAGTGCCCTTTGATACAGCGCTTAAAATAGAGAGCCGTTATTTCTCGGAAGTTCTTCGCACAACCGAAGCAGCGATGATGGTTCGTACATTGTTTATGTCTATGCAAGAGTTAAACAAAGGCGCGCGACGTCCAGCTTCTGTTGGCAAATTAGAAGTCAATAAGATTGGCGTAATCGGTGCAGGTCTTATGGGTGCAGGCATTGCCTATGTTTCTGCTAAGGCTGGTATTGATGTAGTTCTGATTGACCGCGACCAAGAAGGCGCGGACAAAGGCAAGGCTTGGTCTGAGACGACAGAAGACAAAGCGATTTCAAAGAAGCGTTCTACACCAGAAAAGAAAGAAGCCATTCTTTCACGCATTACTGCTACAGATGATTATGCAAAACTGTCTGATGTGGACATGGTGATTGAAGCGGTTTTTGAAGATTCTGAAGTCAAGAAAACAGCGACTGAAATGGCTGAAGCACACATGCCACAAGATGCTATTTTTGCATCCAATACATCAACCATTCCAATTTCTGATCTGGCTAAAAATTCAAAACGTCCAGAGCAATTTGTCGGTATTCATTTCTTCTCACCTGTTAACATGATGTTGTTGGTTGAGACCATCAAAGGCGAGAAGACTGGCGATAAAGCGATTGCTATGTCGCTTGATTACATCAGCAAAATTAAGAAAACCCCGATCGTTGTGAATGATACACGCGGCTTCTATGTAAACCGCTGTGTGCTTCGTTATATGTCAGAAGCCTACAACATGTTGAGCGAAGGGGTTCCTGCGGCAATGATTGAAAATCTTGCCAAACAAGCAGGCATGCCGCTTGGCCCACTGCAACTTAATGATGAAACAGCAATTGATCTTAGCCATAAAATTCTGCATCAGACCATTCGCGATCTGGGCGAAGGTGCTGTTGAACAACGCCATATTGATTTGGTAGATGCAATGGTAGAAAAGCATGGGCGTTTGGGTAAGAAGAACGGCAAGGGCTTTTATGATTATCCTGAAAGACCTGCCAAGAAGCACCTTTGGCATGGCCTTAAAGATATGTATCCGCAGCAAGATGCGGATAGCATTGATCGCCAAGAAATTAAAAATCGTTTCCATGCAACCATCGCAGTTGAGGCAGCACGTTGTGTTGAAGAAGGCGTTGTGACTGATGTTCGTGAAGCCGATGTGGGTTCTATTCTTGGCTTTGGTTTTGCGCCATTCACAGGCGGTGCGCTTTCTTATATTGATGGCATGGGCACAAAGGCCTTTGTTGAAATGCTCAAAGACCTGCACAAAAAGTATGGTGATCAGTTCAAGCCGAACAAACTACTTCTTGAAATGGCAAAGAGCGATGAGAAGTTTTATGTGCGTTTTGACCCTACTGGCTCTCCAGACAAGAAAGCAGCGTAAGCAAACTCATGTATCCTTTTGCCCGCATGGCGGCAATCATGTGGAAAGCGCGGCGGGCACCTGCCGCGCAATTTACTGATGCCACCACTTGCTCATTTTATTGTCACCCCTGGGACATTGACCATTTTTTAGAAATGAATAATGGACGTCATCTTACGCTCTATGATTTAGGACGTTTTGATCTCGCCGTTAAAACAGGATTATGGAAAACGCTTAAAGAACAAAAATGGGGACTTGTGGTTGCAGGTTCTTCAGTGCGATTTCGCAAGCGTATCTTTGCATTTCAAAAAGTAATTATGAAAACACAACTTGTTGGAATGGATCATCGGTGGTTTTATATTCAGCAATCTATGGAAGTAGGTGGTGAGCCTTGTTCAACAGCACTTTTTCGAACAGCCGTCACCGAAAAAGGACGCGCTATACTAACTGAGCGTGTTTCCAAAGCTATGAATGATCCTGAATTCACGCTCACACCGCCCAATTGGGTTCAAGCTTGGATTGATGCAGATAACTCAAGACCATGGCCACCAGAATATTTGTGATTTATATTCGCAATGATGCTGACACAACTTTGATTTCTATACAATTTATCCATGTCAATTATTAGTCTGTTTGATTGATTGGTTTGTTTATCGTTAATGAAAATTTAATTCAGCTTAAATAAGCTAGGCCATGTCCTTTCAAGGGCAATGAAAGATATTTTCGAAATTGCAGTTTTAGGTTTCATACTGGCATTTACTGGTAAAATGAAACACCCAAGATGCAATGCAGAATTAACTTCTTTAAAATCAAAGAAGATGAAGGCTTAGATATGGATATCAATAGTTTTATTGCAGGTGCTAAATCTGAAGTTTTACTTCATCTTGGTTTGTTTGCTCTATTTACATTTATTGCATTCCTATCACGTGGATGGATTGGCATGATCTGGACAAAAGATATGTTCAAGAGTGCAATCACAAGTTTTGGTATTCTACAGTTTAATGTCTTCTTTGGCGGAGTATTTTTTATTGCTTATTTTTATGTCAAAGACGGTTATGAGTCTTTACAGCTCCCCTTCATCCCTGCTTCCTTTTGGGAGCAACTTCCTGCACCTTTGGTTTGGCTCATTTTATTGCTAATCTATGACTTAGCAATCTATTGGATACATCGTTTTTTACACGATAAATGGCTTTGGCCTATTCATGCTATTCATCACTCAGATGAAGATATGCACTTTTTATCTTGGTCGCGTGGCCATGCGCTTGAGCAAGCAATCATTGCTATCTTTGTATTTCTTTGTTCTGCTTGGCTTGGCGTCAAGCTAACCGATTTCTTTTTGCTAGTTTATCTAAAAGCGATGCACCAATATTACGTACATACGAACATTGATTGGAGCCATGGCCCCTTCAAAATGATTATCGCATCACCACAATATCATCGTTGGCACCATGCGGATGTGAAAGAAGCACATGACAAAAACTTTGCGTCTATCTTTCCCTTTATAGATAAAATGTTTGGCACTTATTACTATCCGCATACAGCGGTCGAAGTAAAAACCGGTTTTAAAGGGTCGCCTAAAAACGATATAATCGCTTTGATTTGTTATCCGTTTACTCAATGGTATAAAATGATCGCAAGACGCAGAGCAAAAAGCGCTTTGCAAAATACTGTAAAAGAAAATTCATCAACCGATAAAGCTTAATAAGCTTTTTTGTGTTGTGCCTCGTGGAATCGAGACTTTTATAAAAACAATACTCTTAAAACCTATCGTTTTATGATTAATTCCACGGTTCATAAGTTAAATCACACAAATTCTTGATGCTAATTGAACTCAGGTTGCTTTTTTTGCTATTATCAAAGTATTAGATTCTATTTTTTAAACCTTAAATAGAATGAAATTATTTAGCTTAATAGGAAAATAGTATGATATTCCGTCAGCTTTTTGATATGACATCAGGGACTTATAGTTACATCATAGGCAGTCGTGAGGGTGCTGAGGCTGTCATTATAGATCCTGTACTGGAGAACGTAGAACTTTACTGCAAGCTCATGCAGGAGCTTGATTTAAAGCTGATTAAAGCGATTGATACCCATATCCATGCCGATCATGTCACTGCTTTGGGTGAGTTGGAAGATAGAACTGAATGCTTAAGCGTCATGGGGGATCAATCTAAGGCAGATGTTGTTTCATTGCGTGTGCAAGATGGTGACAGTATAAAATTTGATGGGCTTGAACTGGGCGTGATGTATACACCTGGTCACACGGATGACTCTTATTCTTTCAAAATGAATGACCGTGTTTTTACAGGTGATACACTTTTAATACGTGGTACAGGACGTACTGATTTTCAAAATGGCGATGCACGCGCGCAATATGATTCAATCTTCAATAGATTGTTTAAACTCCCTGACGAGACCCATGTTTTTCCAGCACACGATTACAAAGGGCAAACCGTTAGTACGATTGGCGAAGAACGCAGGTTTAACCCACGTCTACAAGTTCAAAACGCAGATGAATATGCTGAGATTATGAATAATCTCAATCTACCAAATCCAAAGATGATGGATGTGGCAGTCCCTGCTAATCTTAAACTTGGACGTTGATAAATCACGCCACGTCTTTTAATCCACGCCCTTCCAATAAGGCATCAATACTTGGCATCTGACCTCTAAACTCGACATAGAGCTCTGCTGGATCACGACTGCCACCTGCAGAGTAAATGTTTGTTAAAAGGCGTTCGGCCGTATCTTTATCAAAGGCATCACCTGTTTCTTTGAATGCCTCAAATGCATCTGCATCCATTACTTCCGACCACATGTAAGAGTAATAGCCAGCAGAATATCCATCCCCTGAGAACACATGCGCAAAGTGCGGTGTTCTGTGCCGCATGTTAATTGCATCGGGCATATCAATTTTGTCTAAAATTTCTTTTTCAATTTTGCCAATATCTTGTGCTTTATCGGCTGGCATTGTGTGAAGTTCTAAATCTACCAATGCAGATGAGGTATATTCGACTGTTGCAAAACCTTGATTGAACGTGCTTGCAGCCTTTAGTTTTTCAATCAGCTCAACAGGCATAGCTTCGCCAGTCTTATAATGCACTGCATATTTAGACAGGATTTCTGCTTCATCTAACCAATGCTCATAAAGCTGGCTTGGCAGCTCAACAAAATCACGCGCGACCGATGTGCCTGATATGCTCGGGTATGTGACATTAGACAACATACCATGGAGCGCATGGCCAAACTCATGGAAGAGTGTATGCGCATCATCAAAGGTCAATAAAGAAGCCTCACCTTCCGGGGCTTTTGCAAAATTCATAACATTAACGATAATCGGTGTAATATCGCCTTTGAGTTTTTCTTGAGAACGAAAGCCACTCATCCAGGCACCAGAGCGTTTTGAAGTTCGAGCAAAATAATCACCAATGAAAAGCGCTACATGTTCACCATCGCTGTTTTTAACTTCATAAGTACGCACGTCTTGATGGTACTTTGGGATATCGTTACGCTCTTCAAAACTTAGTCCGAAAAGACGGTTAGCCGTTTCAAAAGCAGCCTCAATCATTCGTTCAAGTTGCAGATAGGGCTTGATTTCCGCCTCATCCAAATCATGCTCAGCGCCTCTGACTTTTTCAGAATAATAACGCCAATCCCATGCTGCTATTTTAAAATTTGCACCTTGAGAATTTGCAAGCTCTTGCAGTTTTTGCACCTCCTGCCCTGCTCGTTTTTTGGCTGGCTCCCAAACTTTAATTAAAAGATCACGCACTGCATCAGGTGTCTTTGCCATTTGATCATCAAGCTTAAAATCAGCAAAGGTTTTAAAGCCTAATAAATTTGCTCGCTCTTCTCGTAATTTAAGTGTTCTTGAAATGAGCTCACGATTGTCCGTATCGCCACCACTTTCACCACGCGCAATCCACGCCATGTAGGCTGTTTCTCGCAAATCTCTACGCGATGAAAACTGCAAGAAAGGTTCAATCAATGACCGTGATAACGTTATGACATACTTGCCTTCATGCCCGCGTTCTTTTGCAGCAGCTGCAGCAGCAGAAATTAAAAAATCAGGAAGCCCTGCAAGATCATCGCCTTTTTCTAAAATAAGTTCATAAGAGCTTTCATCGCTTAAAATATTTTGAGAAAACTGCGTGCCCAATGTAGCAAGCTCACTTGATACTTCAGCCATCCGTTTGCGCTCATCCCCTTCAAGCTTTGCACCTGAACGCACAAAGTTTGAATGATAACGCTCTAATACACGCAAGGCTTCTGCGTTAAGATCTAAGGCTTCACGTCCAAGATATAAAACCTCAACACGCGCAAACAGTTTTTCATTCAACATGACTTTTGAATTATGAGCAGACAGCTTTGGCGCCATCTCACGCTGAATGGTTTGCATCTCATCGTTGGTGTTTGAACCTGACAGATTAAAAAATACACCAGAGACTTTTGACAAAGCCTCGCCAGAGTTTTCCATTGCTGCGATTGTATTTACAAATGTTGGCGCTTCATCATTATTTGCAATTCGGTCAATTTCATCTTCGTTGAGCTTTAATGCGTGCGCAAAAGCCTCGCGGTAATGGGCATTATTTATGAGATCAAAAGGTGGCACTTGAAAAGGTGTATTCCACTCTGCGAGCAATGGGTTTTGTTGTGACATTTCTACCTCTGATATGATGAGTTATTTAACCTTAGATATAGGGTTCACTAAGACTAAATATAAGGCACTCCATTCAATAAATAATATCCCATAATTTTATTTCCTCAGCGCTGGCAGCCCAACCCCTGTTGCTTCAAACCCGCCGTCAACGGCTAAAGTTTGTCCTGTAATAAAACTTGCTTGCTCTGAACATAGAAAAAATATTGCATTGGCAATCTCATCTTCATTGCCATAGCGATTAAGAGGGATTGCGTCATGATAAGCATCTATAATTTCTTGGCTATGAACTGCCATTGCCAACTTAGTGCGTACAGGGCCAGGGCAAACTGTATTAACACGTATGCCATACTCACCTAGTTCAACGGCTTGCTGAAG
The DNA here is from genome assembly GCA_964502215.1 of uncultured Rhizobiaceae bacterium. GTDB lineage: Bacteria > Pseudomonadota > Alphaproteobacteria > Rhizobiales > Rhizobiaceae > JAALLB01. The sequence continues at coordinate 63,861 of CAZCUN010000010.1, forward strand.
ACTTAATTGTATAACTGCCGCTTTTGAAGTGCCGTATGCTGTACGAAGGGTAGAGGCGCGAAGCCCTGAAATTGAAGCTATATTAACAACTGCGCCTCCCTTCATTTTCAACAAATGAGTGGCTTCTTGGGTCATTAAGAATGTGCCATCAAGGTTGGTTTCCATCACAGCACGCCAACGTTCAAAAGTTGTTGTTTCTATGGGTCCAAAGTCAGCTACGCCCGCATTATTGACCAATGCATCAATTTGCCCAAAACGTTCTTCTATTTCACTAATTACAGTTTTTACATCCGTCTCTTTTGATATATCCGCAGCAAATGCAAAGGCGTTAACTAAGGGCTTTGAAACTTTACGAAGTTCATCACCATCCCAATCTACCATTATTACTTTCCAACCCTCATCAAGAAAGCGATTTGTTGTTGCAAAGCCAATGCCACGGGCTGCTCCTGTTACCAAGGCAAATTTGCTCACTTTAAATACTCCCATAAAATATATGAACCTTGCGGTTCTTTATCTGTTTTAAAATAAATATCCATTGATGCGTTATGTATTTTCAACACACCCTGTTTTGTCAGCGAATTAAGTGTTGTTTCAAAACCGCCGCTTGACCAAATGTCTTTATGAATTGTCGTAGCGAAAAAGCTACCTGGTTTTAGTATTCTTAGTAACTCTGGCAAGCATTGTGCGCCAACATGAGCATGCGTAAAAAGTCCTGTGCAAATCATAGCGTCATATAAATTATCATCTAATGCCAAAGGCTGGTTCAAATCGGCCTCAAACAAAGTTTGATAAACAGGTTGATTGTTATGTACTCTTGCTTTTGCAATAGCCAGCATCTCTATTGAGTAATCCAAAGCATCGATATTTTTGTATCCGCGTTGAGCAAGTTCTTGCCCTGCAAGACCTGTTCCCGACCCTACATCTAAAATTTTAAATGTCTTGTCGTTTACATATTCAGAAAAGAGTTGAGCGGTTTTACTAGGCGTTAAATAAGCTAATCCATCTAACATGGTATCGTCATAGGTTTTAGCCCAATCTCGGTAAAGCGCCTTGGTGTCTTCATCACTAGCAAGTGCATAGGCACGCGCTAATAACTTTTCTGATGCGGTTAAATTTTTTGTCATTCTATCTCCAAATAATACTATTGCCGTAAATAAATATCAGTGCAATCATACATTTGAAATTCAGGAGAAAACTATGAGCGACACGATTGATTACTACTTCACTTCCATCTCACCTTTTGCTTATTTAGGGCATAAGAAGATGATGGAAATTGCGAATGCTCATGGCAAGACGGTGAATTTTAAACCGTTTGATATTTTTGGTGTTTGGAAAGAGTCTGGTGCGCAACCCCCTGCAGAGCGAGCGCCCGTTCGCCAACGATACAGAAAAATTGAGATTCAACGTGCTGCTGTTATGCGTGATGTATGTATGAACCCTAGTCCAAAATTTTTCCCTACCAATCCAGCGCCAGCAGATTTATGCATTTCTGCTCTGGTGCATTCAGGCAAAAATGCAGATGCATTTACACATGCAGTATGTAAAGCAGTCTGGGAACAAAATTTAGATGTTGCCGACGAAAACACCTTAGCGTCATTACTTGATGAATGTGGCGAAGACAGCAAATCCATTTTAGAACTTTCAAAATCCAACGACGTCGCAGCTCTTCGAGATGCCAACACCAAAAAAGCTATTTCCGCAGATGCAATTGGCGCGCCTGCATATGTTTATGATGACGAAGTGTTTTGGGGGCAAGACAGACTTGAATATCTAGAACAAATGATTGCCTCAGGTCGTCGAGCTTTTTCATCTGATGTTTAAGGTTTGAAACGCGCATTAACTGGACAAGCTTCAATCCGTAGTCTAAACAGGAAATTATTCCTTTTTGAGGCGAGCTATGGAAATGTTAACCCACAAACAGATTTGGGCGGCAATTGATGAACTAGCCGAACATGTTAGCATGTCTGCGTCTGGCCTTGCGCGCAATTCAGGTTTAGATCCGACAAGCTTCAACCCATCCAAACGTTTTACCAATGAAGGCCGCGAACGCTGGCCTTCAACTGAATCAATAGCAAAGATATTAAAAGCAACCAATACATCCATTTCTGACTTTATGGATATGGTCGATGTTAGCGCTAAAAAATCAAACTTTCCAATTGGTGAATATCATCAAACGGCAGCTCAAAATTCAGTCCCGCTGATAGGATTTGCACAAGCAGGGGTTGGTGGTTTTTTTGATGATGGTGGATTTCCAGTTGGGCAAGGTTGGGAAGAAATTGCCCCACCAACTGGCGCAAGTGAAAATGCTTATGCGCTTAAAGTTTCAGGCGATAGCATGATGCCGCTATACCGTGAAGGGGATATCATTATTGTAGACCCAACCGCGCAAGTTAGAAAAGGGGATCGCGTTGTTGCTAAAACACGTGAAGGCGAAGTTTTTGCTAAAACACTAGAGCGCAAAACCTCTAAGTTAATTGAATTACAATCCATAAATCCTGAGCACGATACTTTAAAATTTGCTCCCAATGAACTTGAATGGTTGGCGCGAATTATCTGGGCTAGCCAATAGAATTCAGTTTTTATTGTTTAAATATCTGACTTAATCCTGAGCGTAGAATTGTCCCTATAATTGCATGACCTGCTAAGAGCGTACCGCGCATTGTTCCTGATATTTTCGAGTGGCCAATACGGGGACGATAATCAACAGGTACTTCAATCGTTTTCACACCATACTGGATCGCATGAAGTTGCATTTGAACTGTCCAACCAAAAGCTGGATCACTCATTTTTAATGTGTCTAGTGCGCCTTTTTCAACCGCTCTAAATGGCCCAAGGTCTGTATACTCAACAGACCAGAATAGTTTAATCAGCAAGCAAGCAAGCCAATTACCAAATTTTTGTTGTGGGGTTAAAGAACCTGCTTGTGCACTGCCTAATCTTCGTGACCCTATAACAAGCTTTGCTTTATGTTCTACAATAGGATCAACCAACTCATGCATTTGCTCAGGATAATCGCTATAGTCACCATCTAAAAAAACAATGATATCCGATGCTTTAAAGACACTTTCAATTGCAGCAATACCCTCAAGACAAGCAGAACCATAACCGCCACTTTTATTAGCTATTGCTTCTGCCCCTAATGTCTTGGAAATTTCAATCGTATTATCTTTTGAGCCATTATCAGAAACGATAATCTTATCTACCCAGTTTGGGATATCTCCAATCACATTTGCAATTGCATTTTCTTCATTGAGCGTTGGAATAATAACGCAAACCTTTCTCCCGCCCCTCATGCCAAGACCTGTTTATTCTTAGACATTATTTGAGCATTTATAATCTCATAAAATATAATTGCCCAAACAGGTAACCAAATCGTCCAAATAACCATGCTGTCATATAGAGCGACTAGGTCATGCAATTGCAGATAAAAGAACGAGTAATGCATTGGGATAAGTGCACTTGCAAACAACAGGCCTCTTGATGGAAAGAAACATAAGAAAGGGGCAATCCAGATAAAATACCAAGGCGTGTGCGAAGGGGCAAGAAGATAGATGCTAGCTGTAATTAAAAACATGCGCCAAACCATATCTGCTTCATTGATGGCTTTTCTAAAAACTATGTAAGCAATGATAGTTAGCAATATGACGGCTAAAACTAACCGGCTGAAAAGTGGGATTTCTATATAATCCTCTACCCAAAGTGGGGCAAAAGCATAGGATACCCATTCGCTTATTATATAAGCTGCTGATGATGCTTGCCACTGCCCTCCAAAAGCTACAAAGCCTGAAGTCTCAGTTAGTCCAGCCAGTAAAACTGGTGAGATCATCAAGCTAAGAATTAAACCAAAGAGCAAGCCGCTTTGAATAAGCTTTACGGGTTGTGAGGTCATTTGTCGCCAGATTACGACGACAAGTAAAGCTGGCCAGATTTTTACACCAGCTGCAATTGCTAGGGCAGCACTTGCCAAGAACACTCTTTGCTTAAGAGTGCAATATATGGCGAATAGGACAGGCAACATTAAAATCGGCTCCATGTGAACGGAGTTTGATATTTCTTTGATAACCAACGGGTTCCACGCATATACTGAAACCCATAGTAATGACTTTCCAAGGTGAGAAAGAATAAGTAAAATAAACGCAATGCAGCCAAGTTCTAATGCGAGAAAAACGAGCCTTAACGCATCAATATCAAATGGTGATATCCAATACGAAATCGCAAAAATAGCTTGGGCAGCAGGGGGATAAACTGTGCTGAATTCTGGGTAATTAATGCGAGCAAATGCGCCTTCAGATTGCTTTATCAGCATATCGTAAACACCGCCTTGTTGACGTAGATCTAATATTTGCTCTGGTGAAAAACTATAAGGATTAAGCCACGAGGCTGTTACCGCGCCATCCCATAAATAGCGATTATAATCATCTTCTAAAATACTGGGTACACCCTGCAATCCCAACCTTAATAAGACTGCGATAAGCAATATGAAGAGTATCAATGTGTGATGAGATGCTTGTTGTGTTTTTTGGATAAGTGGCACTATGGCAATTACGAATAACAATCCAAGCAAAACATATGCCGAAGAAAACTGCATGATTGGATAATTATTTGGATTTATGTCTTGGCCAAAAAGCGGTGCGGCAAAACGCAAACCAAAAACAGCCGCACCTATAACAATGGCCAGCCCTATCCAGGCTAGCCAAGTATATGAGTGTTGTTTAATGGGCGCACCCATATTTTATTACCTGTTATGAAAAGCTACCAAATCTAGGACGTGATGGACGCTGCTTACGTTTTTTTGCACGCTCTGCTCTTTTGCGCTCTCTTTCAAGTCTGCGTTCTTCTCGTTTACGCTCAGCTTTTTCAGCAGCTGTTTCTGTTGTTTGAGCAAGTTGTAAAAGGCCATCATTTTTAGAAAGAGTTTCTGTCAAAATATTTAAGCTTTTTGAAGGCACCTGATCTGCATAAGCGTTTGCTGCAAATGTGAGTGCTGCTGCCACAGAAAGAACTGCAGAAAGAACTGCAGATAAAGTTGTGGCTTTTGCAAAAGCAGCTAATGAGGTTGAAAAGTTTTTCTTATCCATTTTCAATCAAATCCTATATATTTCTAGTACGCTGGGCAGAGCGAATTTGGTTACATACATATCAATAGTCCCAGCACATTGTTGGAGACAAATCATATTCCCAGCACATCTCTTCACAGTTTGGTTAAACAAGTTTAATTGCTTCTTTTTCCATCCTGTTTAATTGCTAGTAGATATTTAAATACATCAAAGGACCTGAACAGATGATGAAGCGTTTAATTGTACTTGCTGTGATTGTGGTGATGACCAGTGGTTTTATTGGTGGTTTTTCATCCAGTGAGCCTGAAATTTGGGATATTTGGGAAGATCACAACCCCGAAAACACAAAACCCATTGACCATTCTAAATGGGATGGTCTTTTGAAGAAGTATATCACCAAAGATGATGAAAATTTAAACCGCTTTGCTTATGGCAAAGTTACCCCTGAAGATAACGCAGTCCTGAATGAGTATATTAAAACCATGTCAGCGATTGAGATTTCAGATCGCGCTAAGCCCGTTCAATTTGCCTATTGGGTGAATATGTACAATGCACTGACTATCAAAGTTATCATGGAAAACTACCCCGTTGATTCAATTCGCGACATTGATACATCAGGTATTTTTGCTAATGGCCCTTGGGGATCAGAGCTTGTTACAATTGAAGATGAAGTTATCACACTTGATAATATTGAGCATGGGATTTTGCGCCCGATTTGGAAAGACCCGCGCATCCACTATGCCGTAAATTGCGCTTCTATTGGGTGTCCTAATCTCAGCAAAGATGCCTTTACCGCTGCCAATACCGAACACCTTTTAGAACAAGGCGCTAAGGCTTATATCAATAGCTATCGCGGCTTTGAATTTGACGGTGAAGATCTTATTGTTTCATCAATCTACAAATGGTTTGCTTATGATTTTGGTAATTCAGAAAAAGGTGTTCTTGAACACTTAATCAAATATGCAACGCCAGAAAGGGCTGCGAAACTAAAAGCTGTTAAAGCTATTGCGGATACAGATTATGATTGGTCCTTGAATGAGTAAGGGTGTTTTCAAATATCAATTACGAAAAAAAATGCCGCTTAGCCCTATTTATGCAATATGATGTTCATGCAATATTTCACACAGTGAGTTAATGCATTGGATAAACTAGCAATGACCAGCCTACCAGACACAATGAAAGCGGTTGTTTTAAAAGGCCATGGCGGAATGGAAGCAAATGAATTCCATGAAGACTGGCCAACGCCCACAATCGATAGCCCTGATGATGTTGTCATCAAAGTTCATGCATGTGGCATGAACAATACAGATGTAAATACACGAACGGGTTGGTACTCCAAAGCAGTTTCAGAAGCGACCAGCAGTGAAGGTTATGACGAGATTGATACGGACGACCCTAGTTGGGGTGGCGCGCCAATAACATTCCCACGCATTCAAGGTGCTGATATTGTTGGTACGGTTATGGCTGTTGGTGCGAATGGTGACCCAAACCTGATAGGCAAACGCGTGATGGCGGATTGTTGGTTACGCGATTGGGATAATCCTACAGACAAAAACTCAACTGGTTATTTTGGTTCAGAATGCGATGGTGGGTATGCGGAATACACCAAAGCAAATCGCTATAATGTCCAAGCCGTAAACTCAAACCTTTCTAGCGCCGAACTGGCTACTTTTTCTTGTTCTTATACGACCGCTGAAAATCTGCTTAACCGTGTTGGCTGTACGAAAGGTGATACTGTTTTAATCACAGGTGCATCTGGCGGGGTTGGTTCAGCTCTTATTCAACTTGCAAACCGCCGTGGCGCTCAAACCATTGCAATGGCAAGTGAAGGTAAACATGACGCTGTTGCTAACTTTAATCCAACAGCCATCCTACCACGTTCTCCAAAAAATTTAGCCAAAGCACTTAAAGATACGATTGGCCAAGATAGTGTCAGCATCGTTGCAGATATTGCGGGTGGTGATTATTTCCCGACGCTGCTTGATGTCTTAGAACGTGGCGGCAGATATGGCACTTCTGGTGCAATTGCAGGCCCAATGGTCGAGCTTGATTTGCGCACATTGTATCTAAAAGATCTAACCTTTCACGGCTGTACGATTACAAGCACTAACGTTTTCCCAGATCTCGTTAGCTATATCGAAAAAGGTGAGATTAAACCTGCGCTTGCTGCAACCTTTGCGCTAGAAGATTTCAACCAAGGACAGCAGGTATTTATCGATAAAAAACATACAGGGAATATTGTTGTAACGGTGGATTAATCTGATGAAAGAACTCTTTGACAAAACGCTTGAAGAAGTTGAATTATTGCATCAAGGCAATCATGCAATACAAGATTTTGTTTCTTTTCCAAATGACTTTGCTTGGAGAGAATTAACACACCATAATGTTCCTGCTGCGCGTTTGATGACCGAAGATCAGTCACTTGTTAGCGATGATTATTACAGTTTACGCAATGCCTTTATTGCGCCTTGGCAATTTGCAGATTGGCGTGAAACTTATAAAGATACCAATATTGGCAATGACTTCCTCTCTCGCTTTGCTTGCTATGAACTCTATGGCCATGATGGACATTTCAAAACAGAAAAAGCGCGCGGCTTTTTGGTTTATTCAGATGCTAATCTTTATTACCCTTGGCATCATCACCCAGCAGAAGAATTATATTTGGGGCTGTCCCAGATAACTACGATAAATATTGTTTAACCCATTGG
>CAZCUN010000011.1:0-68273 GCA_964502215.1 uncultured Rhizobiaceae bacterium
TGAACCAATGGGTTAAACAATATTTATCGTAGTTATCTGGGACAGCCCCAAAATTAATTTTTAATTTAGGTTATAAAAAACCGCAGCGGCTTGGATGAGGTCAAGAGACAACTAGTAGTCGTCCTCTCCTCCCTGACCATCATCCGGAAAAAACAACTAAACTAGTAACGCATAAGTTTAGCACTTTGTTTTCCGGAAAATTACAAAAAAATCGTAGATTTTTTTCTACAGTATAGTGTTCTAATTTCGCAAACAAAAATTACTTAAAAAGCTTGTAGTTTTCCAAGTGCAATCACTGGACCCGTTGCAACACCGCTAGGAGAACCACCAGGTGGCTCCATCGTAATTGCAAGTGTACCACCTTCTCCAATAAGGCTAAGGAACTCATCCGTGATTTTCACTTCATCGGGCGCATTTTCATTCATCACCCCAAGAGAAAGCACTTCTCCTTTTTTAGCGCCTTGAGCAGGAATCAACCAAATTTCAGGAACTTTTTCATCCGTATCTTCAACGGCAGTTCTAATAAGCAAAGATTTTTTCAAAGGGTCATATTGCGCAACAAAAGCTGGCGCATCACCACTTTGCGTCAAAGAAGCAACGAGTGGTCTTGTTGATTCAAACTGCTGTTTTAAACTTTTAACCTCAGCTCTTGCATCTGCAACTTTTAAATTAGCCGCATCAATAGAGCCATTGGCTTGAGCCAGTTCTATATTAGCTGCTTCTAACTTAGCGGTAGCTTGTGACAATTCTGCCTCAAGAGCAGTAGAGCGTTCGCGCGCCTGTGAAAAAGCAGTGTTAGCATTGGCAATATTATCTTGTGATGCTTCCAACTTTTGCTTCAGACCAGAAATTGTCCCACTCGTAAAATCGCCACCACTGATATAAAGCAATCCAGCAATACAAGCGACAGATACTGTTGAAGTAAAAGCTGTCATTAATTTCCAAATACCACCAGAGCTACTTACATCAGATTCACGCACCTCTAAAGGCATGATTGATTTTTCAATGTTCTTCCATAAATTTGCAGGCGGTGCTACCTCATCAACATCATCCAAAATTGGTGAAAGTTGATTTTGCCAAGCATCAACGTTTTTGCGGAAAGACATATCCCGCTCCATAAGGCGATCAGCCTCAACTCTTGCTCGACCTTCGCTGACACCCAAAGCATATTCAGCCGCAAGCCAGCTTTTATCTTTATCAAAAGATTTTTCGTTCATCGATTTAAACAATCCCTGAGGCTTACCAGGCCCCTTCTTATCCAAGTTTTGACTGTGTTGAGCGGAATATCAAGTTTTTCCGCAGCCTCACCATAAGTCCATCCACTTAAATATACATTCTTCAAAGCATCTGCATGGCGCTCATCAAGCTCCGCCATACAAACTTGTAACCTTCCCACATCATCAGACAAGAGCGCATGTGCCTCTGGTGATGGTGCTTCATCAGGAATCATTTCAGCCTCAGAAATATCACCAGCTTCTGGCTTTTTTCGCCTGTAATAGTCAATTGAACTATTGCGAGCAATTGCTGCTAACCAAGAAATTGGACTAGCGTGTCCTGCTGTAAATTTAGACGCCGAATTCCAGACTTTAATATAAGTTTCCTGTAGTGCCTCTTCTGCTTCACTTCTGTTATTTAAGATACGCAAACAAATGCCAAAAAGTTTCGCAGAAGTTGCATTATACAATAATTCGAAGTCAGAACGACTACCAAGTGCAGAACGTGCTATCCAATGTTCCAGTTCATTTCTATCACTCATACTATGAGACTTTACCTTTTAATTTAGACAAAAGACTTTTAAAATAAAAGCTTAGGTAATTTGTCATATACATTTTCGCTCTGTCAATAATTGATATCGCCACTCCCCATTAGGTGGTGCAGTAAAAATTTTTGTCCAGATCAAACCTGACTTTGCGTTTTCCAAAGGTTTGCATATAACCCCTCTTCCAAAACAAGATCTTCATGACGTCCTTGCGCAATGATCACACCCTCATCCATGACAATCAATCGATCAAGCTTTGCAATCGTGGAAAGACGATGAGCTACAACAAACACTGTTTTCCCATCCATCAGTTTTTCAAGGTTCTCCTGTATTGCTTCTTCCACGCCAGAATCAAGCTGACTTGTTGCTTCATCCAAAACCAAAATAGGCGCATTTCTAAACAGTGCTCTGGCAATGGCAATTCTTTGGCGTTGTCCACCAGAGAGTTTCACGCCACGCTCACCCACCTGAACATCATAGCCTGTATTACCTTTAATATCGTCAAGCGACATAATAAATTCATGTGCATTAGCAAGCTTTGCAGCTTCAATCACCTCTTCTAAGGTTGCATCACTTTTGCCTTGTGCAATATTTTCGAAGACTGAACGATGAAAAAGTTGCACGTCTTGTTGCACAAACGAAAACTGCGAACGAAGACTGTTTTGTTGAACTTTGGATATATCCTGACCATCAATCAAAACAGCCCCTGATTCAGGATCATAAAACCGCATGAGCAATTGTAAGAGCGTCGTTTTACCAGCGCCTGAAGGCCCAACAATTCCAATCTTTTCGCCGGGCTTAACTTTTAAATTAAGCTTATCGATAATCCCACCTGCTTTATCATAATGAAAACTGACATCTATAAATTCGATAGCGCCTTTTTTAAATTCAAAAGCAGATGCACCAGACGCATCTTGAATTTCATGTGGCTTAGCAACAAGTTCCATCGTGTTTTGTGTGACGCCAACATTTCTGAAGAAACCATTGAGATTGCCAAGCAAGCGCCCTGACAATAATTGTAAACGAAGAACTAACGCTAAAACAAATGCAACAGCTCCCAATGTGGATTGCCCTGACAGCCAAAGGTCAATTGAAATATAAGCAATAAGTGAAATTATAATTCCATTCACAACTGCAAGCGAGACCCGCATTGCAGTAAGCGTTCTTGTAAATGGATAAATTGATTGCTGGTGCTTATGCATCGCTTCCAGAAGAAAATCATCCTGCACTTCACCACCATGTAATTTTACGGTTTGAATATTAGAATAACTATCGACCATTCTTCCTGAAACACCAGAGGCAGTTTCAGCAGCTTTGCGTGCATGGTCGCGAACCTTGGGAATAAAATATCGGGCAATCGCATAAAAAATCACAATCCAAATTGAAATCACAACACCTAATTGCCAATCCAGTGAAAACAAAAGCCCCGCAGTCGTAACCGCATAAATCACAACGAACCAAATGACCTGCAAAAGCGAGATCATCATATCGCCCGTTGCCATGCCAGATTGAAAAACTTTCTGGCTTATGCGACCTGCTAAATCATTTTGAAAAAACGAAAGCGATTGCCCAATCACATGTTTATGACTTTGCCAGCGCATCATCATAAAAAAGCCTGGTACAATTACTTGTTCTTCTATCAAAGCCCCGAAGGTGACAACGATAGCACGCAAGATTGCAACAACAACGAACATGATCAGAATCGTAGATCCAAAATCATCCAACAATCCACGCCAACCAGATGCCTGTTTTTTCTGCGCTTCAAATTGGGTGAGAAGATCAACCAATTGCCCAACATAAGAAAATACTATTGCCTCAACAATCGCATTCACAAAGCCATACAAAAGAAGCGCAACAAACGCCCATTTCACTTGGCTTACATAATGCCAGACATAACCAAGAAATTTGTTGGGTGGCTCGTAATCATCACGTGGTTTAAAAGGGTCTATCCACCCTTCAAAGAACTTAAATATGCGATCAAATGCTTGCATACCTATTCAGCCGTTACAAAATTGTCTTTATCATCGACTGAAAGAAACCCACCAGATTGACGCGCCCAAAGGTCAGCATAAATGCCGCCCTTTTCAACCAATTCATCATGCGTACCGTTTTCAAGAATTTTGCCTTCATCCATCACAACCAAGCGATCCAACTGCGCAATGGTTGAAAGCCTATGCGCAATGGCAATTACGGTCTTGCCTTCCATAAGCTTGAAGAGGCTTTCCTGAATGGCTGCCTCAACTTCTGAATCCAACGCAGAAGTGGCTTCATCCAGCACAAGTATCGGTGCGTCTTTTAAGAATATTCTAGCAATCGCAATGCGCTGGCGCTGACCTCCTGAAAGTTTTACACCTCGCTCACCCACCTGCGCGTCCAGCCCAAGGTTTCCATGGCTATCAACCAAAGTTTCAATAAACTCCCAAGCATTTGCTTTTCTAGCCGCCTCAATAATTTCATAATCCGTTGCATTGGGTTTTGAATAAGCAATGTTCTCACGAATGGTTCGGTGCAGAAGCGAGGTATCCTGCGTCACCATCCCAATGTTAGCGCGCAAACTATCTTGCTTAACATCTGCGATATTCTGATCGCCAATTTTTACAGCCCCACCTTCTACATCATAAAATCGCAAAAGAATATTCGTAAGCGTTGTCTTGCCAGCGCCTGAACGACCAACCAGACCAATCTTTTCTCCAGGCTGAATATTAAGCGAAAGGTTTTCCATCACAGTCCCCTCGCCGCCATAGGTAAAATGGATATCCTTAAACACAATAGGCTTGCCATGCGCATCAAGCTCACTTGCGTTTGGCTTGTCTTGAATATTCTGCACCTTGGAAAGCATGTTCATACCATCTTGCACGACACCAAGCGCTTCAAACAAACGGGCAAGTTCCCACGTGACCTAATAGGCCATGCCGTTCATGCGCAACACAAGGCCTACCGCAACAGCAACCGCACCAACGCCAACAACCTCCCCCATCCAAAGCCAAATCCCAGCAACGCCAGCCCCTACCAAAAGCAGATGATTTAAAAACTTAATACAAACTTCTAAACTGGTAGATAGGCGCATCTGTGGATGCACCGTTTGCAAAAACCCATCCATAGCATCACGCGCATAAACCTCTTCACGGTCGGTATGTGCAAAAAGTTTAACCGTCGCTATATTGGTATAACTATCGACAACACGCCCTGTCATAAGCGAACGCGCATCCGCCTGTTCTTTAGAAATCGCTGACATCTTGGGCAGGAAATAACGCAGCATCAAAACATAAAGCAAAAGCCAACAAGCAAACGGCAACATCAACACCCAATGAAAAGATGCCGCTAAAATCATCGCTCCAAAAAAATAAACTGACACATAAACCATCACATTTAAAATTGTGATGGTTGCATCACGCACAGCAAGAGAGGTTTGCATAACCTTGGTTGCAACACGGCCAGCAAATTCATCCGAGAAGAAAGACATGCTTTGGCGAAGCAAATACTTATGCATCTGCCATCGCATCACCATGCCATAATTTCCCAAAATAGTTTGATGCAGAATGACTGAATGAAAAATGCCAATAATCGGCATGATTACCAAAATAAAGACCAGCATGACAATCAGCTTCGTGCCTTCATCAGCCAAGAATGTCTCTCGGTTTGCTTCACTTAACCAATCAACAATATTACCAAGAAACCCAAACAGCGCCACTTCCGTTGCAGAGATAATCGTAATCAGCAAAGCCATAAGTGCCAGATATTTCCAGCTTGGTTTGGTATAATGCCAAAAGAAAGCAAGTAGCGTATTAGGCGCTCTTTGTGGAACGTCGTCAGGATATGGATTGATTAAGGATTCAAAATAAGAGTACATGACTCCTATCTAATCCCCTTAAGTCGAGTTTACCATGCCTGACCTTGTTTTATTCCAACCTGACATTCCAGGAAACACAGGAACTTTATTACGCCTTGCCGCATGCATGGGTGTGCGTGTGCATATCATCGAACCAGCAGGCTTTAGGCTAGACGAAAAAGCGTTTCGCAGAGCTGGCATGGATTACGTTGAACAAGCCGCGATGCAAAAACATTTAAACTGGGCAGAATTTGAAAAATGGCGCAAATCAGAACAAAGGCGCACATTACTGCTCACAATAAAAGCCACACAAAACTACACCGATTTTAAGTTCCAAAAATCAGACCTCATCATGCTAGGCCGCGAAAGCATCGGCGCACCAGACTATGTGCACGAAGCAGTCGATGAACGCCTTACAATCCCCATGGCAGGCGAAGCAAGATCGTTAAACATGGCACTAACAGGCGCAATGGTTCTAGGCGAAGCAATTAGGCAGGTGAGTTAATAGTTAATAGCAAATATCATTCAGCCGATGATTGGAAAAACTTATATGCTTTTTCATTGATATATTTAGCTGGGGTGTAATACCAATGTGTGTGACCTTTTAAAACGACAAGATCAACATCTTGCCCCGCCTCAGAAAGCATTTGTGAAGATTGGCGTGCATTTTCCAAATTAAAAATATGGTCACTCGTTCCCAGCATAAAGAGTATTGGTGCTTTAGCGAAATTAGAACTTAGTACATTTGATAGATTTGCTGCATCAGGATAGCCTGCATGCGCAGCTACCGCTTTAAAAGGCGAAGCTTTTTGTATGCTAAGAAAACCTGCATATACCGCACCAGATGAATGCCCAAATAAATAGATTTTAGACGCATCGAATTTATGTTCATCTGCCACTTTTGCAATAACTGCTTGAATAAACTCAACTGGATCATTTTGGAAACTCCATCCAGATTTAGAAAAACTATCAGGCGCAACAACTAATGCCCCTGATTTTCTAGCTTGTGATTGCCACATATCAACCATAGATACGCCAGTTCTTTGGCTACCATGTAATAATACAATCAAAGAACGTTCAGGTTTTTTACTACCTTCAAAGATATGGAATCTACGCTCAGTTCCGTTAAAATCAAAAGAATGAGTAGCAAATTTACCAGCCCTCTCTTTATAACCAGTACGATAACGCGCGGCAGCAAGCGGCAGTTTTGTTTCTACTACGTTCAGCTTCCCAGGCCCTAATGGCTCAACACCCCAGTCTGAATTATTATAAGCAAAGATAGCGCCTATAATCACAACCAAAAGAAGTGCCAAACCAATAAGAAAATCTTTAATCATTTTATCCAGCTTATCTTTATAAAATTCCCGAAAATAAATTACATTAAACAGTTAGGATTAATTGATTAAGATAATAAGAACTCTTTAACGAAATGATAGGCTTAAGTCGCGTAAATTATTACGTTCCTTTGTGTCGAGAATATTATTTTTATTCACATCAAAGCGTACGAATGTATCGCGAAGAACTTTCAAATATTCCGCCTTTGTGACTATACCGTTTTCATCTGTGTCAAAAGAAAAATCAATCGCCTGAGAAAACCTTTTAACAGTCTTATTTTTAGCAGTTTTATCATTTGCAGCTTGTAACATTTCTGCAAATGTAATTACACCATCCTTGTCAAGATCAGGTAAGTCAGCACTCGCTTTAATTTTTTTCAATATAAGAGCTGATTGCTCTTTTGTTGGTTTTATCGTCACACTACGCAAACCAGCAATTGAGCGTGATGCGCTCAGGTTACTTTTTGATAATTGAACAAGTTCATTCTCAGAGACAGAACCATCACCATCAATATCCAACCGCAACCACTTTGTGATTATATTAACTCTTTGCCCTGAATTACGAACCATCAACTTAAAGTCTGCTTCACTTCTTTTATACCCATCCCCATCAGGATCAAATTGATCAAATCTGTCAGCTAATTTTTGTGAAGAATTTTCCCAATCAACATTTAAGTATGAATATGATGAAAGTAATCGAGCTGCGGACGCCTCTGCTTTTGTAAAATCAGACGCCTTAACTTCTTGAGAAAAAGCAGGGTGAATTGTTGCAAATATTATTGCACTAGACAAAAGTATTTGCTTGGTTTTTTTGAATAAAATCATATTATTTTTCCTTTGCTATATTTTAATATTACGTAAAGTAAGTATTAATATTTCAAATACAAGATTTTAGTCAAATTAATCTACACTGATTAATCCGCACTTGGCAGTCTTCTCATGGTAAATTCAATCTCATCATTATCAAGCACACGCCAACTTTCGACTTCACTCCAATAGGCAGCTTTTGGGTATTTTTTCAAAAAGCCTTTAGCGAATGTTCTGGCATCTTCTCGTGGTAGGATATGTGTTTCACGTTTCCAGCTATCAAGTTTAGTGCCACGGTTACCCAATATATTATTGCGCATTTCGCGACGACGCTCTGCCCAGCTTTTGTTTGCACCCCGCGAACGCTCTACAGCCTGAGATGCTTTGCTGGCATCTGAAACAGAATATCTTGCTTTTTTATCATCCATATCAGCCATTTACTCGGCCTTTAAAAGTGAACATGATATTAATCTGGGCATTGCAACAAGCCGAGTCAAGTTTTCTGGACACTTCATATTGCAAATCACTTGGAAATATGGACAAGTCGCAGTGTAATTTTATACGTAATAGACATTGCATCATTTTAGACAGGAATTTCAAATTGGCAGGCAAACACACACCACCACCCGCAGGACTTCCAGATAACATTGAAGAAAAAAAGCAACTTGCAGAAGCTTGGTTTCAAAAAATTCGTGATAACATTTGTATTGATCTAGAACAATTAGAAGACAACTTAGAAGGCACTCTATCAGATCAAGAACCAGGTCGCTTCACACGTAAAGACTGGAAACGCGAAGAAGGCCATGGCGGTGGCGGCACAATGTCTATGATGTATGGTCGCGTGTTCGAAAAAGTTGGCGTTCATACTTCCACTGTTTACGGAACTTTGTCAGAAGATTTCAAAAAACAAATCCCGGGCGCTGATGAAAACCCTGAATTTTGGGCATCAGGTATTTCTTTAATTGCACATCCACAAAACCCAAACGTCCCAGCCATACATATGAACACGCGCATGGTTGTTACAACCAGCCAGTGGTTTGGTGGCGGGGCTGATCTTACCCCTGTGTTAGATGCAAGACGCACCCAAGAAGACGAAGACACCCGCGTATTTCACCGCGCAATGAAATTTGCTTGTGACCGCCATGAGGTTGCAAACTATGATGAATACAAAGAATGGTGTGATGAATATTTCTACCTAAAACACAGAGACGAAATGCGCGGCATCGGTGGCATATTCTATGACTACTTACATTCAGACGAAGAAAAAGGCGGTTGGGACGCTGACTTTAAATTCACGCAAGACGTCGGCAGAGCGTTCAATGTTGTTTATCCAGCACTTGTTATGAAAAACATGAACAAGCCTTGGACAGAAGAACAAAAGCAAGAACAACTCGTGCGCCGTGGTAGATACGTTGAGTTCAACCTGCTTTACGACAGAGGCACAATCTTCGGCCTAAAAACAGGTGGTAATGTGGAAACAATTCTAAGTTCCATGCCACCTGAGGTTAAATGGCCATAAAATTACAATATGATAAGTGGAAGAATTAATAGATTATATGCAACTAACTTTCGGTTGCTTAAAAAATTACATCTTCCCCTCGATTATCTTGCTGTTTATCTTGGAGAGAATGGCACAGGTAAAACTAATATTTATCGAGCATTAGAACTGTGTCACCACGCAGCATTGGGCGATATTTCAAAATGGCTTGCAAAACAAGGCGGGATGGATTCCACAATGTGGGCGGGAGAAATTCGTGCACATGAGAAACCTACTATAACAGTAAGTATCGAATTAGGCGATTATTGCTACACTATAACTCTAGGCTTTCGATCGAATACAATGGCAGCCTTTGATAATGAGCCACTTATCAAAGAAGAGCTTCTTGAATTTATATTCAATGACCGCAAGCAGATGGTCATGCACAGAACGGGTCCCTCAGTTAAAATATCCGATACCAATAAAAAGATAAAAAACCTTGATTTTCAGCTACTGCTAACAGAAACAGCCTTATCAACAATTCCAGCAGAAATGGCCTCAAATGAGCTTGCTTCATTTCGCAACACACTATTGGATTGGCGTTTTTATCACTCCTTCCGTGTTGATGAAGGCGCACCCATTAGACAACAATGTAATGCAATAACAGCAACAAAGTTAGATGCTGATGGCGCTAACCTTGCTGCCGTATTTGCAACCCTAGAATGGATTAGAGAAGATGCTGCTGATTTAAAGTCAATTGTTAGTCAGGGCTTTAATGGCGCAAAATTAGTACTGCCGTACCCATCTGACAAAGCAGAGTTTTCAATGGTTTGGCCTGACATGCCAAAACGACCCTTTAAGCAATCTGAATTATCAGATGGTACAATTCAATTTTTAGCACTTTGCGGTGCATTATTATCTTATAACACGCCTCGCGTGATTGTTCTAAACGAGCCTGAAACAAGCTTACACGTAGATATGATGCCATCGCTTGCAAGACTAATTTCAAAAGCAAGCGAGGTCTCACAAATTATTGTGGTAACGCACTCCGAAAGACTGACTTTAGAATTAGAGCAGCTATGCGCCTGCCCCATAAGAAAAGTGTACAAAGATAAGGGAGAAACAAAAATAGAAAATCTTAGTAAATTCGGAGAATACGAATAAACTCTGAAAAAAATTACTGTATGAGCACACAAATTCTTTGCAGTTTATATCAACCCCAACAACTCATCGCGTTCAAGCCTAAACCCACTCTCCACCCAAGTCTCCTCAAGCGCCTTAAGTCTCGCCCCCATTTCAGGGCCTGCTTCCATTCCTGACTTGATTAAATCTTGACCTTGCAATGGAAATTTTGGGCGCGACCAACCTTGAGCATGAGCAATCAGCTTGAGCATGGCATCGCCACCTGTATTTTCTTCGCGGCCACGTAGGTGAACAACCTCAAGTTTCATCGCATCAAGCAAACCTTGTGCGTCACTTCTATATAAAAGCTTTTCTAATTCAGCAGTTTTCATATCAGGTTTTGGTGCAGGATTATCAGCCCAAGCAAGCATCCGCTGAGTTTCTTTTTTGGAAAAAGTCATCCGCTTGCTCATGAGCTTCATGGTATCAACATCAGGTCGCACCATACCCATCAAACGAAAAAGTGCATCAGCCTGCCAGCCTTGTTCTTGCTCTAGTCGCAAAAGACCAGGTATTGCATCCGTTCCCCATTTATGCGTTTCAGGAATAACACCCCCTAATATCCCAGTCGTACGCATCCATAAGATTGCACGAGTAGGGTCAGGCGCTGCCAGCATCTTTTTAAGTTCCATCCAAACCCGCTCAACCGACAAACCTTCAAGCAACATTCGGTTTGTACTACATGCTTTCAAACCAGCTGCATCAGGCCGCCCTTCTCCATACCAAGCAAAGAACCGAAAGAACCTCAAAATTCGAAGACTGTCTTCGCGTATTCGGGTTTCAGCATCACCAATAAAGCGCACAACTTTGTTTTGAATATCAGGGTAGCCGTTCACCAAATCATAAACTTTGCCTTCGCGGTCGCAGTATAATCCGTTGATGGTTAAATCGCGACGGTTTGCATCTTCTTCCCAATCCGTACCAAATGCCACCACGGCATGGCGACCATCAGTTTCAATATCTTTTCGAAGTGTTGTTACTTCAAACGCTTTGCCATTAATCACAGCTGTTACTGTGCCATGTTCAATCCCTGTTGGAACAGCTTTATGTTCTGCTGCTTGCAAACGTTCAACGACGTCTTGCGGTAGAACCGTTGTGCAAAGGTCGACATCATTGACAGGCATTCCCATCAAGGTATTTCGAACTGCCCCACCCGCAACACGCGCATCACCGCCATTGGAACACAAAATATCAAACAGCGCTTGCAAGGCTTCATCCTGCAACCAAGCATCTGAAATTATAACGTCGTTTAACTCATTCATTTAAAAACCCTATGATGCAGAACGCGAATCATGCCCGCTGTTACACCCCAGATATAATGCTCTAGATAAGGCATTGCATAGAAAAATCGTTCTTGGTCATTCCAAGTTTTACTAGTCTTTTGGTGATTAGCCTCATCCATCAAAAACGAAAGCGGCACTTCGAACATATAATCGACTTCGTCAGGACTTATCTCAAAATCGGCACCCTCGCGGACAAACCCTACGATGGGCGCAACGCGGTATCCTGAACCTGTGTGATAATCAGGCAAACGCCCCATGATCTCAACTTCATTGATATCAAGTCCAATTTCTTCCCAAGCCTCACGAAGAGCAGCAGCTTCGGGGGATGCGTCGTCTTCATCAATTTTGCCACCAGGAAAAGCAATTTGCCCTGAATGATTATTCAGTGTTTCCGTGCGTTTGGTCAAAATCACATTGACCTCGCCTTTGCGCTCAATCAACCCAATTAAAACAGCCGCATGTTTTTTAGCATTTGCGATAATACTTTCTTGCATGCCATCATTGAGATAATAATCGCCATCAACTTCGCCATCAGCAAAATTTAATTTACTTAAAAGCTTGGCGCGAACTTCAGGTTGTGAAAACTTCAATGACACAATGTTTACGCACTTAATTTGGCAAGTTCATCTGCAGGCATGATTGGAAAAACTTCCCCCTTGCTTCGCACCGCAAACATCAACCTGCCATCAACTTCTATTTCTTCGCCATATTCAATTAATTCATACATTACAGGACGTGCAAGAACGGCCTCTAAACGTCCACGTATAAGCACATAAGGTTTGACGCCATTATTTTCTGGCACAACAACAAAGCGTAATGGGTTATCATGGCCTATCTCAACCACATCATCCATATTTGTGCGTATAGTGATAACCTGCTCGCCATTTTCTTCATGTGCATTCATTTCAACTGCAATAAAATGCGCGTCTTCTACCGTGATACCAACAAGCTCAACAGGTGTTACAAGATAAGTCTTACCATCTTCATCCTTACGCAGAACAGTTGAAAAAAGTTGTACCAGCGCCTTACGACCAATTGGTGTTCCCATATAAAACCAAGTTCCATCAGCCTTGATTTCCATTGGAATATCGCCGCAAAAGTCAGGATGCCATTGATCCACAGGTGGCAGACCTTTTTCTTTCTTACCAGCGCGTGAAATCAGCGCTTCAAGGCCACTTAACCCTTTGGCAACCTGATTATCCTCAATTTCTGCCATAATTATTCTTTCTAACAGACTTATCACATTTTAGTTTATGTGAATCATTACACTTGAAGTCACACAATCAACAACTACCATGCTATATATAAGATACAATTTCTATTCTAAAGAATTATGCGGAGTTTATTTATGAACGCAACTGACAAAACCCTATCCAAATCTCAGGAAAAGGAAGTCATTTTGATGGCTGAAAAAGCTGTTAGCGACATGAAAAAAGTACGAAAGAATGTCGGACAAGTAATCTTTGGCCAAGAAAAGGTTGTAGACGACACGCTCACTACCATTCTTGCTGGCGGACATGCTTTACTGGTGGGGCTTCCAGGCCTTGCTAAAACCAAATTGGTTGAAACATTAGGCACCGTGCTTGGCCTTGAGGATAGCCGTATCCAGTTTACACCAGACTTAATGCCATCAGATATATTAGGTTCTGAAATTCTACACCAAGACGAAAAAGGCAAACGTTCTTTTCAATTCGTCAAAGGCCCTGTTTTTGCGCAACTTTTAATGGCAGATGAGATCAACCGTGCGTCTCCAAGAACACAAGCAGCGCTTTTGCAATCTATGCAAGAGTATCACGTTACAATCGCAGGCCAGCGGTACGATCTTCCAGCCCCTTTCCATGTACTAGCAACACAAAACCCGCTTGAACAAGAAGGCACTTACCCATTACCAGAAGCGCAACTTGACCGCTTCTTAATGCAAGTTGATGTAGATTACCCAGACATGGAAGCAGAGCGTCGTATTATGTTTGAAACTACAGGCACAAGCGAAACAAGCGCTAAAAAAATTATTGATGCAAAACGCCTAAAAGAACTGCAAGAACTTGTCCGTCGCCTTCCAGTTGGCGAAAGCGTTGTAAATGCAATTCTAGAACTTGTGCATTCCGCACGTCCAGGCAGTGCCGCACCTGAAGTTGAAAACTTCATTTCTTGGGGACCAGGCCCACGTGCTTCTCAAGCGCTGATGCTAACAGTACGCGCACGCGCACTTCTCGATGGTCGCTTAGCCCCATCGGTTGATGATGTGATTGCACTGGCAGAACCAGTTCTTCAACATAGAATGCAATTGTCATTTGCGGCACGCGCAGAAAACATGACAGTACGTGATGTAATCGACACTTTGAAAAACCGCATTGGATAAGACCTGAACATGGCACCCCTTGGCGCAATAACACAACGCGAAACCGGACGCGACGCCATAGAACGTGCAAGAGCACGTGCGAGCTTAATTCCGAATTTGCTCGTAGAAGCACGCCGTGTTGCCAATACTGTTTTTTCTGGTTGGCACGGAAGACGTAAACGTGGTGTCGGTGAGAACTTTTGGCAGTTTCGTCCTTATTCGCCAGGTGAGAGCATGGCACGAATTGATTGGCGTCGTTCTGCTCGTGATGAAAGCAACATCTTTGTTCAAGATAAAGAATGGCAGGCAACTCATACAGTATGGCTTTGGGTTGATGAAAGTCCTTCAATGCTTTTCAAGTCAGATATGGCAGATGTTTCAAAACAATCCAGAGCACTTGTACTTGCTTTTGCCATGGCGGAACTTCTTGCAAAAAGTGGCGAACGCGTTGGTTGGCTTGGTCTTACAAAACCAATTCTAAGCCGCAATGCCGCTGAAAAACTTGCAGAAGCACTTATCTTAGGTGAGCCTCAAAATAGTTTACCGCCAGCGCCTGACCTAGGACACCATAGCGACCTTATTATCATCAGTGATTTTCTTGATCCGATTGAGGAAATTGAAACACAATTAGAAAGTCTGTTTAAGCGTGGAACAAGAGGCCATGTTGTTAAAATGGTTGATCCAGTAGAAGAAACATTCCCCTATTCAGGTCGCATAGAATTTAGCGACCCTGAAACTGGTGAAAAATTCACAGCTGGCAATGCAGAAGTTTTAAAAACCCAATACGAAGCAGAAATAGCAGCACGATCTGAAGCAATGCGCCAGCTTACCAATAAACTAGGCTGGAGTTTCACGCGCCATCACACAGACAAGCTTGCTTCTGAAACACTTATAAAACTTCACACGCATTTAGGGGAGCGCCCATTATAATGTTTGGTCTTCCCCTCGCCTTCACATCTCCATGGCTTTTAATGGCACTGATATCACTACCAATCATCTGGTATCTATTGCGCTTAACGCCGCCTAAACCTCAAGAAGAAGTTTTCCCACCAACAAGAATTTTAGCGCGTCTTCAAGAAAAAGAAGAAACACCCGCACAAAGTCCCTGGTGGCTAACTCTATTAAGATTGCTAATGGCAGCTCTTGTTATTTTTGCAATGGCAGGCCCAATTCTCAACCCACAAGAATCATCCCTAAACGGTGAAGGCCCAATAATGATTGTCATCGATGATGGCTGGGCATCCGCACAAGATTGGGAAGAACGTCGCAACACAGCCCTATCGATTATATCAGAAGCAAAAGATGCAGATCGCACAGTTATATTAAAGAGCACAGCAGGACATGAAAGTTGGAGCAATGATCCACTAACACCTGAAGATGCAGCAAGCTTAATAGAGGCAAGTGAAAGCATAGCAGTTGAACCCAATCATACAAAAATAGCAAGCAAACTAAAATCCACACTCACATCAAGCAAAGCCCAGCAAATTATTTGGTTATCAGATGGCCTTTCGCGAGATGGCACTGAGACACTCGCAACAGCGATGAAAAGCGCAAACATCGCGACATCACTTTATGAAGCTAAGACAGAAAACCTGATTGTAATAGAAGCAATCAGCAATGAACCATCAGAACTCTTCGGCACTCTTTCACGCGTTAAAGCAGATGGTTCGCAACAAGCTACCGTTATTGCCCGCGACCTAAAAGGCATTGTTATTTCTCGCGTCAATGCATTTTTCTACAATGGTGAAACTAAAGCTAAATTTACCTTTGAAGGGCCAGTTGAATTACGAAACCAAATCGCCAGATTAGAAATTGAGTCTGCAAAAAATGCCGCTGCAGTACAACTGCTTGATGATAATAACCGTCGTCGCCTTGTGGGATTGATATCAGGCGAAAATTTTGACCAGAACCAACCTTTACTTTCACCCCTTTATTATATTTCAAAAGCGCTAGAACCCTTCTCTGATTTACGTCGAGCAGATAATGCAAACGTCACCGCTTCTGTTCCTGAACTTATCAACCAAGGTGTTTCCGCAATTGCACTGGCAGATGTTGGTGTTATTAATGAAGCTGCTGAAAAGAAGCTTACTGAATGGATTGAAAATGGTGGTTTGTTATTACGCTTTTCTGGCCCACGCCTTGCAGCATCACCTGAAGGTACGCTTTTGCCAGTTGATATTCGCCCGGGAGATAGAAACCTTGGCGGAGCATTATCTTGGGAAACACCAAAAGCCCTAGCAAGCTTTGGCCGGGAAAGCCCATTCTTTGGCATTAACCCACCTCGAGATGTGACCGTCAAAAAACAACTCCTAGCACTTCAAGAAACTGACCTTGAGAAAAAAACTTGGGCAACACTTGAAGATGGCACACCTTTAGTCACAGCTGAAAAAAGAGGTGCAGGTTGGATTGTATTGTTCCATGTTGGCTCTAATGCTGATTGGTCAAACCTTCCACTTTCAGGTACTTTTGTTGAAATGCTGCGTAGAACGATAAACCTATCGCGTTCAAACGGCGCAACATCATCTCAAAGTGAAACAATTTCTCTGCCACCATTGCGCGTCTTAAACGGCCAAGGTCAGTTCACACCCCCAGATGCAAACATAAAACCATTGGTAATTTCAACTGATGCGTTAAATATAGTTACAGCAGAAAACCCTCCAGGCTTTTATGGAACAGAAGATGGATTTACAGCCCTTAATTTATTCGAAGAAGAGACAACACTCGTGCCTTTAGAGCAGCAAACATTTATATCAGATTTTGATAAACAAGATTACATTTCAGGTTCAAGTTTTGATTTCAAAATATGGCTTCTTGTCTTAGCTGCTATTCTTTTAATATTAGACTGTATTGCTGTTCTTTGGATGGCAGGCGCATTACGCGGCAAAAAAATACGCTCCCAAGCCCTAACCAGCATTGTCGTTTTCACATTCTTATTAGGAGTGTTTGGCAATAGCTCAACTAGCCTTGCACAAGAACAAGATAAAGACTTCGATTTTTCATCAGCACTTGAAACTCGTCTTGCATATGTTTTAACAGGCGTTAGAGAAGTTGATGAGATTAGTGAAGCGGGTATGCGTGGGCTTACGTTCTTTATTTCTAGCCGCACAGCCCTTGAGCCAGGCGATCCAATTGGTCTTGATATCAGTCAGGATGAATTGTCGTTTTATTCACTTTTATATTGGCCCGTAGATCCGCGCGCTGAGCTACCAAGTCCTGAAACAATCGCCCGCATCGACGCTTATATGAAAGAAGGTGGCAGTATATTATTCGACACAAGAGATCAGGTTTCAGGCGTCCTAGGTGGGACATCAGCTTCACCTGCTGCACGCACCCTACAGCAGATTTTATCAACATTGGACATTCCACCTCTAGAGCCTGTTCCAACAGATCATGTTTTAACAAAATCATTCTACCTACTTGATCGCTTTCCAGGGCGATATGCTGGCGGAGATTTATGGATAGAAAAGTCTCAAAACCTCAACCCAGCCGAAGGCCGTCGCCCAGCACGCGCAGGCGACGGGGTTTCTTCTATTATGATTACGAGCAATGATATGGCAGGGGCTTGGGCGGTTGATAATACACTTCGCCCATTGCTTCCAACCATTCCACCAGACCCGACACAGCGCAATTATGCGTATCGCTCTGGTGTTAATTTGATGATGTATGCGCTTACTGGAAACTACAAGGCTGACCAAGTGCATTTGCCTGCTCTGCTAGAAAGGTTGGGGCAATAATGGAAAACCTCAACATTATTTTTGCACCTGAGCTACCACTATGGGTGCTAATTATCCTCACAGGCGCAATTGCACTTTTATGTCTTTTTGGCTTGTTTAAACAATTAAGAGGAAGTTTCGTTAGATTGATTGCAGGGGCATTAGTAGCCCTTGCTTTGTTTAATCCGTCTTTATTACAAGAAGACCGCTCCCCTCTCAAAACAATCATTCCTTTAGTAATTGATGAGACGACCAGTCAACGCCTAAATGATCGCGGTCAACAAACAGCAAGTGCGGCTGATGATATTCGTAAGCAATTTGAAAAACTGGATAACTTTGAGCTACGAGAAATAAACGTTTCTGACCAAGTTTCGCAAACAAGTGATGTTTCATCTGCCCTCTTTGGTGCGCTTAACAATGCCATGCAAGATGTCCCTACCGATCAAATGGGCGGTGCTATTTTCATTACAGATGGTCAAGTGCATGACATCCCTAAAAACAAAGAACAAAGCAATATTACAGGCCCACTTCATGTGATTGTCACAGGCAAGAAAGATGAGCGTGATAGGCGCATTGTCTTGAAAAACGCTCCCAAATTTGGGGTCGTTGGAGAAAGCCAAGAAATAATCTACGAACTCGAAGAAACAGGTTTTTCAAACCGCTCACCAGTTGAAGTAACAATCAGTCTTGATGGCGAAATCGTAGCCGTTGATGAAGTGATTGCGGGCGAAGAAGCATCCTTTATTTTTGATGTCCCACATGGCGGCAAGAATATCATCGAACTAAGTGCAACAGTTGCAGACAATGAAATTTCAGAAATCAACAACCGAACATTCACCACCCTTAATGGCATTCGCGAAAACCTGCGCGTACTTCTCGTATCTGGTGAGCCACACGCAGGCGAGCGCACTTGGCGTAATTTACTAAAATCAGATGCATCAGTTGATCTGGTTCATTTTACAATTCTGCGTCCACCAGAAAAACAAGACGGCACTCCAATCAATCAGCTTTCACTGATTGCTTTTCCAACGCGTGAATTGTTTGTTCAAAAAATTGACGAGTTTGATCTAATTATTTTTGACAGATACAAGCGTCGTGGTGTTTTACCAGTGCTTTATTTTGATAACATCGCTCGCTATGTCCGTGATGGTGGTGCTGTCTTAGTGGCAGCAGGGCCTGAGTATGCTGATAACCTTAGCATTGGTGCAACCCCGCTTAATAGCATACTACCAGCTATCGCAGATGGTCAGGTAACAGAAGCACCGTTCATCCCACGCATTCCTGAAACAGGGCAAAAACACCCCGTGACGCGTGACCTTGATGGCTGGAATGAAGACAAGCCAAAATGGAGCCGTTGGTTCCGTTCAATTGGTGTCAATCAAATTGGCGGTGAAAGTGTTATTGAAAATGAAAAAGGCGAACCTGTCCTGATGCTTCAGCGCCAAGATGAAGGGCGTGTAGCTTTATTCTTATCAGACCATGTTTGGCTATGGTCACGTGGCTTTGAAGGCGGAGGCCCGCATGTACAATTACTGCGCCGTCTTGCTCACTGGCTTATGAAAGAACCAGAACTTGAAGAAGAACGCCTTACCGCAGAAGCGAATGGAAAAACCCTTACCCTTACCCGTCAAACACTGGGTGAAAAACCAGAAGACGTTATTATCATAGCCCCATCTGGCGAAAGTCAAACATTGCAATTTGATGAGGCTGGTACAGGCATCTGGAAAGCAGAAGCACAAGTTGAACAAATTGGTCTTTATCGAACCACAAGTGGCGAATTTACTGCCCTTGCACAAGTAGGCCCTGCAAACCCGCGTGAACTAGCAGCTGTTATCAGTACAACTGAATTACTAGCGCCTATCGCGAAAGAAACATCAGGCTCAATTCAGCGCTTAGAAGATCAAGGCATCCCACGCCTTCTCCAAATTAGCGAAAACGCCACAGCAAGCGGTAGAGGATGGGCAGGTCTAGTGAATAGTAATGCGAGTGTCCTAAATGGGGTATTTCGCATTCCGCTTTTCACAGGATTAATTGGCCTCGCCCTTTTATTGCTTGGGTTTGCTTCTATGTGGTTTAGAGAAGGCAGATAGAAGTATCTATTTATGTCTACTCGTACCGACGCGCTTGTCCTTTAAATTTTTCTTTTGCGCCATCCACCAATGGGCAAATTAAAATTCTTGAAGGATCAGCAGGCCCCGGGAATTCTATTTGACCATAGTTGACTTGTTCAAAACCAAATTTCTTATAGTAATCAAGATCACCCACTAAAATTATTGCCTCGTGCCCTGCTTCACGCGCACTCTGAATCGCTTTATTCATCAGACTTGCTCCAAGCCCATCATTCTTATAATCAGGCGAAATCACAAGCGGACCAAGCAACAAAGCAACATCCTCTCCTATTAAAATTTTTGTAAGCTTGACAGAACCAGCAAGTTTACCACTTCGATGTAATGTAAAAGACAACTCTGGTTCATGCGCCACGCCCTCACGCAATCTAAAAGCCGAACGTGCGAAACGCCCAGGCCCAAATGCAATTGCGGCTAACTGTTCAACAGCTTCATAATCATCAGGAGATTCGGTTTGGATAATATCTGTTAGAGAATTCATAATTTCAGGCTTTTCAAAAGGTATGGTCAAACCCTTTCCTGACTTTATCAGTACAAAAGGTTACACGAGCAAAATCATGCGCTTGGGGCGCAAGGTGGTTCGTCGTCGTAATGTAATTTTATTAAACATCATGTCCTCTTGTCTAAGATTTGCAGTTCCTATCATGCAATTGAACTTGCGTCCATTGGAAAATATTATTCTGGTAAATGGGTGTCTTGTAACGTACTCACCAATATTCAGACGGCACCTGGTTAAAGTAAACTTCTTGCAAACGGTTTAAATTTCCCTTGGTAATATCGGCAGGAAGATCATCAATGGCAAAGAAACCTATTTCTTTTATTTCTTTATTTGGCGTAAATGCTTCTGCTTGATGCCATTTCATAACTTTAAAAAGCACAACATGATCACGCTTTGAAGCTGAGTTATTTTTATGAATAGAAATCAATTCTGGTAACTCTAAAACTTCAATACCAGTCTCCTCTTGTAATTCCTTTGTTGTAGTTTGCGCAAGTGTTTCGCCCGTTTCCACCCCACCCCCTGGAAGATACCACCCCTCTACATAAGTATGCTTAACCAACAACACTTCACGCTTGTCATTTTCCACAATAACCCTAACGCCAAGTGTCATGGGACGCGTAAAAAGAAAGAAAGTATGAAACAGTTTACGAAGGAATTTACTATCAGCCATAAGAAGCACTATCAATTATCAGGTTAAAATTCATCCTTGCCGCAATGCAAAAGCAATAGTAAGCAAGCAGGATGTTTCGTATAGCCCATATATCAGATGTCCATCTTGGGCCTTTACCGCCAGTTAAATTTCATCAACTGGCAAGTAAACGTATCACAGGATATCTAAACTGGAAGTTAAACCGCAAAAGCGTTTTGGCTGGTGATTACTTAGGCGGCATCCTTGCTCATATTCAAAGTCAACCAATAGACCACATTGCAGTCACTGGTGATTTAATAAATCTTTCGCTACCAGATGAATATCAAACCGCAAAGAACTTCTTAAAGCGTCTGGGCGAACCTGAAAATATTACGGTCAATTGTGGTAATCATGATGCATATGTGCCCTCAGCCATACAAAAATCAATCAATCATTGGACACCTTATTTATCTGGAGACGAAAAGCAAATCTCTTCACCAAAAGATTATCCAATTTTGCGCAAGCGCGGAGATATAGCAATCATTGCGTGCAATTCTGCTGAAGCAACATTGCCATTTTTTGCAACAGGATACTTTAGAAAAGAACAAGCAAAACGCCTTGAAAGTATCTTACAGCAAACAAAAGATATGTACCGTATTGTGATAATCCACCACCCACCGATTGAAAATGCAACCCCTTGGTATAAGCGCCTTATTGGGGATGCGCTTTTTCGTGACGTGATATCAAAAAATGGTGCAGAACTTGTTTTGCATGGGCACACGCATCTTGATACTAAAAATCAAATCGATGGGCCAAATGGGAAAGTTCCAGTCATATGCGTGCCAGCAGCAGGCAATGCTCCCAATGGTCATAAACCTGCAGGGCGTTATAATTTATTTTCAATTTCTAAGACTAAATCTGGCTGGGCAACAACCTATGAAGAATACGGTTTTACGAATGAAACAGATGGCATTAGCCAAATCTCAAGCCAGCAGTTTTAACGTACCCACTGAACAATCTGCTCCATCAATCCGAACCACACT
Organism: uncultured Rhizobiaceae bacterium; assembly: GCA_964502215.1. Lineage (GTDB taxonomy): Bacteria > Pseudomonadota > Alphaproteobacteria > Rhizobiales > Rhizobiaceae > JAALLB01. Next base: position 22,019 of record CAZCUN010000011.1, read on the forward strand.
ATAATAAACAATATACCTGAGCCACCAAGCAGGCCTAATACAAACCATATAAAAAGTGAGAGAGTTGAATGCTGAGGTTTGCTCACAGCTGAACTTATTGTCTCATGCTTAGCGAGATGCTCAACCTGCAAACCTTTATTTGCATCAACCGAAACATCAGGTTTTTCAATCTTATTCTCTTCTAATCTTTTAAGCCTGCTGTCTGATTTTGCATCAATCATTTGCGAAAGTGACAGCCAATCCCCTTCAATCATACGCTCACGGTCTAATAATCTTTCGGCAATATATGCCGTAACAATCTCCCCCATCTTATGGCGGTTATCGGTCTTACCAAGTATCACACGCCCCATCCGCGTATCTTTTACAAACTCGTATTCGCGACTATCATCACCCACACGAACAAAAGAAGTCATATCAACCCAAAGCTTTGGCATATCCCCTTTTGAAAGAGCAAACTCAAACTGTTCATTGTCATAAGGAATATCATCTAGAACTGACTTCACATCATCATACAAAAGCTCAAGCCGAGAGAGTTTTGAACTTTTTAGTTGCACAACGACATCATCGCGGTCAGCCTGTGCAGAACGAATTTTATTCATCGCTAAGTTGAGATCATGAACACGACGTTCAATATCTTCAGCTTCCATTTCTTCTTTAATCATACTCAAAACTCACAGTTACGCGTTGTTAACTATAATATTTGGGGAATTTTGAGTGAAATGCAAGCTAAACGCGTTTTATGCCCGCCCAAACAAGATATTACTCACCAGTTTATCGCGTCCATAAACATCTTTATGAAATTTGATTTTTCCACCATCCGCCCAAGCAGTAAAATACGTTAGGTGAACGGGAATAGGCTTTCTAAGCTTTATTCTTTGCGTTTTTGGATTAGTAAGGATTTTCTTCATTTTAGAAACACTCAGTGCACGGCGCCCAAAAACCTTCTCCGTAAATTCCAACGGGTTCTGCACCCGAATACAGCCATGAGAGAATGCTCTTGCATTTTGAGAAAATAAATTCTTTGCCTGCGTATCATGCAGATAGACATTGAACTTGTTCGGAAACATTATTTTCACCTGACCAAGCGCATTATTATCGCCCGGTTGCTGAACAATCTTAAACGGAAAATCTTTTCCATTAACAGAATGCCAGTCTACCGAATTCGGGTTCATCACAGGCGCATCCGCTTTCCAACTTGTGTGAACCTTATAATTGTTACGCTCAAGAAAACCTGGGTCCTTACGAAGCTTTGGTAAAATTTCATTACCCGCAATTGAGCGTGGCACAGTCCATGTCGGATTAAAGTCTGCATATTGAATAGTATGAGAAAACATTGGTGTTTTAAAGAACGGCTTGCCAACAACAACACGGCGACGGTCAATCATCTTCCCGCCCTCGACAACCTGCACTTCAAAAGCCGCCTGATTAACAAGCACATGCTTTTTACCAAGTGAACGCGGCAACCAGCGCCAGCGTTCCATATTCACAATAATTTGGCGAGCTTTAGCACCTCTTGCTCCCGCCAATGCTTTGCGCAAAGCAAGGTATTGCGGATGGCTTGGACGCAATTGAGAAATAACTTTTGCAGGGCCACGCTTTCTAGCCACATCTAACCAACCTTTAATATCTGCTTTCTTTCGCGAAATAATAATATCAGGCTCAGAAACCGCAGGTGACGTTCGACCTGCTGATAAGTCACGCCCAAACTTCCAAAAAGCTTGCGACAAATAAAGCTCCGCTTTAGCAAGATCTTTACCTTTTAAACTTTGTATATTTTTTGGAAGAGCAGAAATATAATCACGCGGTTCAAGCCCATCAGAGCCTGCCGCCTGCAAAACCTTGACCAGCTCAACACCTTCTTTATTCAGGCCTTTCTTACCAGTCCAAAGCCCTTTACCTAATCGCCCGCGATAATATTTTTTCAAAGGGCCAAGATCGACAACATCACCATTAAATTTAAGCGCATCGCCACGCAAAACACTTGCAACATTTGCAGCACTAACAGGCGTAGCTGTTGCAGCAAACCCAAAGGCCAGTGATGTTCCAAGAAACGATCTACGTGAAAGATTTAAAGTCATTTATGAAGCCTACCTATTTTGTGTTTCACGGGGTTGAAATACATTTTAACAGTATCGCAATTCAACTTGAATGAAAACTGAATACGCCAACATAGCGTGAATGTGATGCATAACGGATATATTACGTGATGAAACATCGTTTGATTTCAGGGTCGGAAAATCACCTAAAATCAAGCCAAAACGTGCCGCATTCAAAATCCATCTTATGCTCAGTCGCAACAAGCAATAATGCCTACGCGACAAAACAGGAGTAAAGATCATGAAGAAACTTATTCTAGCACTAGCATTTTCAGGATTTGCAACAGGCGCCTCTTTTGCCCAAGCAAGTTTTGAATCAATTGATGTCGACCAGAGTGGTGGCGTGACATTAGCAGAAGCAGGCGCTGCGGGTCTTTTATGGACTAAAGAACAGTTCGATTCAGCAGATAAAAATGCAGACGGCGCACTTGATGTCGATGAATTTGCTGCGGCAATTCAATAGTGACTTTATAACCTGAGGCAACTTTAATAACTGCCCCGCTGATTAAATTCAGCGGGGTTTATAATACTTAATCACCTCAATCAACTCACCACGATTATGCCAATCCCAATATGTCTGAGTAATTTTCTCAGCCATTGGCCCAGGCACATCATTGCATAAAATACGGTCATTAACCCGCGTCACTGGTACAGGCCCACCTGCGGTTGTAGCAGTGAAAACTTCTTCAGCTGATAAAAACTCTTCTGCGGTGATGTCTTTCACCTCATGCGGAAGTCCAAGCTCTGCACAAATTTCAAGTACGGTTTTACGGCTAATCCCTTCCAACATTCCAGAACGCGGCGTGATTACTTTACCATCAACAATAGCAAAAATATTAAAGCCCGGGCCTTCGGTTACAAAGCCATCATCATCTAAAAGCACAGCCGTATCATAACCTGCATCAAGCGCTTCAAATAAACCTTTGGTCATATCGCCCCAATGGTAATTTTTAACCGTTGCATCAACAGATGCCATGCCAATGCGCTTTGCGGTTTCACTGAGTAAAATATGTGCACCACGCTTGGCAACATCTTGCGGAATAACCCATATAAAAGGCACAACCCAAGCATAAAAATGATTGTTCGTGAGGCGCGGATCACGCGTTCCAGGAATGGACGGCGTACCACGACTGGCAACCATCGAAACATAAGCTGATTGCAAACCAGACGCCCCCACCATCTCATGCAAGATGCGCTTAATCTCTTCACGCGATTGCGGAATATCAAGACGTAATTTTTCAATTGATGCCATAAATCGATCGAGATAATCATCAATACGGAAGAACTTCCCCTCCCACACATGCACAACATCATAAGTAATATCAGAACGCGTCAGCCCCCAATCAAGAACAGAAATTTTGGCGTCTTGAATGGGAATAATCTCGCCATTCATCCATGCAGCACCATTGGAGAAGTTAGATTGTTTTTGCATACATTAACGTGTCTCTTGGCTCTGTTGATATATTCGGGTGGATAAAATATTTCTTCAATTTGCCTTCAAAAACCATTCCAGCATTTTCCATAACTTTTGCTGACCCTAAATTCTCTACATCACAAAAAGCTTGAGCACGAAAAACCCCCTCTTGCAACAATGCCCAATCAACTAGGTATTTCAAAGCTTCAGACATATACCCTTTATTCCAATGATCTTCTGCAAGCAGATATCCAAACCCCACAGAAAATGACTTTAAAGGCAGCATACCAATTACACCGACAGGAGTATTAGGTGTGTCCTTTAATTCAATTATAAAATCATAATTGGAGCAAGCCAGCCATGCATCAATCCTGTTTTGTAAAAAGCTCTCGGTTTCCGTCAAACTTTGATGCGCAACCCAAGACATATACTTTGGAAAATCAGGCTTCGATGTCCAAGAATGAAAGATAATTGGAGCATCTTCCATAACAGGTTTTCGTAGAACTAATCTTTCGGTTTCTATTCGTTCTGGAGGGCAAGGTAACATTGATCTACACCAACCGATTAACCGCACTCACCAGTGCTTCAAGCGAAGCAGCTACGATGTTTGAATTTACGCCTACACCAAAGAGTTTCTTGCCGCCTGATTCAGTTTCCATGTAACAAATAGCGGTCGCGTCGGCGCCTGTTCCTAAGCTATGTTCTGAATAATCAATCACAGAAATTTCGATACCTACATGTTTAGAAAGCGCATCGACGAAGCCATCGATAGGGCCAGTGCCTTGACCTTTAATCGATGTCTCTTTACCGCCATCCAAAATAATAGCTTCCAGATTGCGAATGCCAGAACCAGTTTCACCCGCAAGTGTGGTTGAATGATCAACGAACTTGATACGCGCGTCAGGTTGATTGACATAGGCGTCTTGAAAGACATCGTGAATACGGCTCGAGGGCAGTTCAACACCTTCTTTATCCGTAATATTTTGAACCAACTCACGCATTTCGATTTGCAAATTGCGCGGCAGTTGAATGCCGTAATCCTGCGCCAAAATATAAGCGATACCGCCCTTGCCGGATTGCGAGTTAATGCGAATAATCGCCTCATAATCACGCCCCACGTCTTGCGGATCAATCGGCAAATACGGCACTTCCCATAGTGGCTTATTAGCTTTTTCAAGCGCCTTCATACCCTTGTTAATCGCATCTTGGTGCGAGCCAGAAAACGCTGTGTAAACCAATTCACCCACATAAGGATGGCGCTCAGGAATGCGCAATTGATTGGAGTATTCATAAACATCCTTCATGCGCGGAATGTCAGAGCAATCCAATTGCGGGTCAACGCCTTGCGTAAACATGTTAAGCGCCAGCGTCACCAAATCAACATTGCCCGTGCGCTCACCATTGCCAAACAACGTTCCCTCCACACGGTCAGCCCCCGCCATCAACCCAAGCTCAGTTGCAGCAATGCCTGTGCCACGGTCATTATGCGGGTGAAGCGATAAAATAATGTTTTCACGATTGTTTAAATTCCGCGACATCCACTCGATCTGATCTGCATGAATGTTTGGCGTCGACATCTCAACTGTTGCAGGCAAGTTAAAGATCAACTTGTTATCCGCCGTTGGCTGCATAACTTCTTCAACCGCGTTACAAATTTCTAACGCGAACTCAAGTTCTGTGCCCGTGAAGCTTTCAGGCGAATACTCAAAACGATAACCACCGCCCGCATCTTCTGCCATATCTCGGATCATCTTGGCGGCATCCACTGCAATCTGCTTGATGCCCGCACGGTATTGCCCAAACACCACACGACGCTGAAGCTCTGATGTTGAATTATAAAAATGCACGATAGGCTTATTCGCACCTTGCAATGCCTCAAACGTGCGCGTGATGAGTTCAGGCCGACATTGCACCAACACCTGAAGCGAAACATCATCAGGCACATTACCCTGCTCTACACACCAGCGCGCAAAATCAAAATCTGTTTGCGAAGCGGACGGAAAACCGATTTCAATTTCCTTAAACTGCATATCAAGCAAAAGCTTAAACATCCGCTCTTTACGGTCTTGCCCCATCGGATCAATCAACGCCTGATTGCCATCACGCAGATCAACCGAACACCAAATAGGCGCTTGCGTTATCGTCTTCGACGGCCAAGTGCGATCAGTCAAATCTATCTGGTCATAAGCACGATATTTCTCACCAGCAGTTGGCATAATGGGTGTTTGATTTTTAGATGTCATTATACGGTCGTTTCTTAAAAATTTTTCGCGCAATTTATGAACCTATCTATAGTCCAAAAAGCACAATGATTTCTATTTAAATTTTGAAAAGATTTAAGAGCAAGGTCAAAGACCGTTCCGACCGCTGGATGCCCTTAAGAAACACAAGCCCAACGATCGCGACTAAGCACGAGCAGGAGGTTGATGAGGAGTGTGTTTATTGTGTTCATGGCGGCACAATAATTAAATATTTTACCTAAGGCAATAGAAAACAAATCAAAAGGACTTGGCTTCGCTGTTTATATACCACCGTTCGAAATCCGGGTGAGTGAATGCATGCACATGCTTATCCGTAACCTAATCACACAAGTGGAATCTAGCACCCTCATGCCTCTAGCCTGTCGAAGGCCGCGGGTACGGTGATTGAGGCAACAACCCTTCGACAAGCTTGAGGTACAAACCCTAAGATAACCAACGCAAACACACATCAACCTCGATAACCATAAATAACAATGTACCAACATAAGGCCTTATTACGTGCTATAATATGAATGAGAAAAATAGAAACTATGAAATCGAAACCAAATTTAATGTCACAGAATAATGCTATTATCGAAGAAGTTGGAAATACGCTTGGACTCGTTTCCAGTATTCAATCTGATTTATCAAAGCAACGAGTAAAAGACAGTCCTGAGTTACGAGAAACACTTTTGAGGCTACAAGAGCTTGTTGCTCGACTTGAAGAAGCCGTTGCTACACGGCAGTAGAGTTATAGTACCTAGCCCTTAGTACTTGAAACACGTGGCACGAGCGCTCTTACTAAGTCTAGCATATCAAGTTGACCAACGACTTTATCACCATCCAATACGCGGTAGATTTTATTGGTCTCACCATTAGAAACCGCAATCATACTCTCAAGGTTATCTGTAACCTGAACATCGCCAGCATATTTAGCGCCCCTTTTAACCTTGCCCATCACAGAACGGACTTTCAAAACGCGGGCGCGGTTAATGTCGCTTACGAAATCTTCGATATAAGGGTCATTCGGATTAAGCAAAATGCCTTGCGGTTCGCCTTGTTGAACAACAGCGCCATCTTTTAAGATCACCAAATGGTCAGCAAGCTTAAGCGCTTCATCAAGGTCGTGCGTAATGAAAACAATTGTTTTATGCAGCTCTTGCTGGAGTTCTAAAAGCAGGTCTTGCATGTCTGTACGAATGAGCGGATCAAGTGCTGAAAACGCTTCATCCATCAACATGATATCAGTATTGGCTGTTAGCGCACGTGCAATACCCACACGCTGTTGCATGCCACCAGAAAGTTGTGCTGGATAATGGTTTTCATAGCCTTGAAGCCCGACACGGTCGAGCCATTTCATTGCCTCGCGGTTTTGCACCTCTTCGCTTTCACCACGCACCTTCAAGGCCATGCCTGCATTTTGCAAAACAGAGCGGTGCGGCAAAAGTGCAAATTTTTGGAAAACCATCGACATGCGATTTTGTCGAAGCTTACGAAGTTCTTCTTCGTTAAATTGCATAACGTCTTCGCCATCAACCACAATCTCACCAGCAGTGGGTTCAATAAGACGGTTCAAGTGTCTAATCAGCGTCGATTTACCAGAACCAGACAAGCCCATCACAACCGTGATTTCACCAGCCTGCATATCTACGTCAATATTTTGAAGGCCCAAAACATGCTGGTGTTGGGCAAGTAAGTCTTCTTTACCAAGGCCATTTTTCACATGCACTAGAGCGTCTTGGTCATTAGTACCAAATATTTTAAACAGTCCGCGAAGGCGAACTTTAGGTTGATTACTCATAACTATTTCAGTCCCTAGTGTTTCATATGGGTCATATCAACCCGAGAGAGTGCAGCCTTTGAAACGCGATCCAATATGACAGCCAATAGTACGATACCAATACCAGCAACGATACCAACACCTAATTCAAGATTACGAATACCGCGCAATACATTCACACCAAGTCCAGGCGCAGAAACTAGCGAGGCAATCACCACCATCGCAAGCGACATCATGATTGTTTGATTGATACCAGCCATAATATTTGGAAGCGCTAAGGGAAGTTCCACACCAACCAATCGTTGATTTGAATTCATTCCAAACGCATTGGCAGCTTCAATCACGTCTTTATCAACCAGCCTGATACCAAGATTGGTGAGGCGGATAACAGGAACGATTGCATAAAGAATAATCGCCACACCGTAGAGCTTTGATTCAGTGACCGAGAAAAGGAAAATCAGCGGAATGAGATATACAAAGGTCGGGAGCGTTTGCAAGAGATCAAGAATAGGAACAACAGCGCGTTGTAATCTATCCGATTTCGACATGGCAATACCAATCGGCACACCCAATAAAACCGATATACCCGTACAAACAAAAATAATAGAAAGCGTCTGCATCGCGACATCATAGTGGTCGACAAATGCTAGAAGTAGAATTGAAAAAGCAACAAAGATCGTCACCCCTTTTGAGCGCGATGAGTACCAAGAAATCGCCAGCAAAATAGGGATCATAATAAACCAAGGCACAGCACTAAAGGTATAAAGCGCACCATCAAGCATCCAGCTTAGCGGCTGCGTAATCGGATCAAGCACAGATTTAAGCGCAGGTTTGGCAGCCAAAAAGCTATCTTCAATGCCTTTAGTAACATCGCGCGTCTGGCTAAGGTTACCACAGCTCTCATTTAAATTATCAAGTGAAGGAAATGGAAATATAGGCCCACCAGAACCAGCTTCCTTGCCAGCGCTTTGGTTTAGTAAATCAGACATCGAAAGTGGCGCATCAGACGCACCGCCGCCACACCATTCTTGTAAGCCTAATTTTTCAAATAACCCATCATAAAAAGCCATATTTTCCCCAGCCTATAATAAAGAACCCTCCCGCAAAATGCGGAAGGGATATTTTTTAATGTTACTTACTAAAGGACCGCAGCAAGCTTAGCTTTCGCATCAGCATTCAACCAGTTGCCCCAAACATCTTTGTAGTTTGTTAGGAAGTAAACAGCAGCTTCTTCGTTAGAAGCATTGTTGTCTAAACGCCACGCAAGCACTTCACCCATTTGAGCGTTTGTGAATGATACATTTTTCAACAATGCAACAATTTCTGGATTCTCTTTAGCAAAAGGACCAGAAACAGCAGTTGCCACTTTAGCAGCTGGGTAAGCAGACGGTTTTGGTGTTGCACAATCAACTTTACCATTACATGTGTGTGCCTCAGCATTATGCTCGCTCACTTTAACCTGCACCATTGGGTATTTGCCCAATACAGCAGTTGGAGCCCAGTAGTACCCAAACCACGGTGCTTTATCTGCATAAGCAGCGGCGATAGAAGTTTGAAGTGTTTCACCAGAACCATGCTGGAAACGCTCAAGGCCTCCATCTGCAGCTTTAAGAGCTTTCAGATTGTTGTTGTTGATGATATCACAAGCCCAACCTGATGGACAATCATGGAACTTACCGCCAACAGCAGCAGGGTTCTTCATGATGCCATCCCAAGTTAATAGCTCAGGATTTGACTTTGCAAGATATTCTGGAATCCACCAGCCTTCAACGCCACCATCTGAAAGTACGTTAGTAAGCTCAACCAATTTACCCTCGTCTACAAGACCTTGATAAGCTGGTGTAGAGTTCACCCATACTTCAGTCAGAATGTCTGGTTCACCAGTTTCTGCCAAAGATGTAAGTGCAGGTACTGTTGATGAAGGTACTTTTTGTACTTCACAACCATAACCTTGTTGCATCAAAAATGTAGCAACTGCAGTTACTACTTGAGATGATGCCCAATCCATTTCAGTGATTGAAACTTTGCCACAATCAGCCGCGTGTGCTTGTGAAGCAGTGAAGCTTGCTGGTGTTCCACTTAGAACTGTAGAAACAGCAAATGCTGCGCCTAAAAAATATTTTTTCATTTTCTTCTCCCAATTTGATTCAGTAAATCTGAACTCAATGCGATAAAGTATGCACAATTTACAAAACGTTGCGAGTAAAAACGACATAATCCATAGCCAAGGTACGACATTATTCATCACTTTTTGCTGCATTAGTTAATTTGGCCACTAGTTAGTAAAACTTAACGCCCCAAATGCACAACTACGTTTTCAATTATCCGCATCCCTGCTTCACCACCCAAAGACATAATACTTTCTGGATGAAACTGAACAGCAGCCACAGGTTCATTGACGTGTTCAATCCCCATCACAACACCATCTTCTGTCAAAGCGGTAACAGTGAACTCGTTCGGTAATTTTTGTGGATCAGCATGAATAGAATGGTAACGTCCAATGGTAATTTCATCTTCTAGTCCAGAAAAGACAATGCCAGCCTCTTGCACATGAACCCTAGAAGGCTTGCCATGCATAGGAATATCTAATTGCTTCAATTCACCACCATAGCTTTCTGCGATAGCTTGAAGCCCAAGACATACACCAAATATAGGCAATTTTTTTGCACGCGCCTTTGATATTGTATCAGCACAGTTAAAATCTTGCGGACTACCAGGGCCAGGCGAAAGCACCACAAGGTTTGGCTTATGATGTTCAATCACTTCGTCAGAAATCGGAGAGCGCACAGTAACAACCTCTGCACCTGTCTGACGGAAATAATTGGCAAGCGTGTGCACAAAAGAATCTTCGTGATCTACTAGCAAAATTTTTCGCCCCTTACCCACTTGAGCCGTATCGCGTGCGCTGGCATTGTCATTGCTTTTACCCGCTTCACGAATAGCGGTTAACATCGCAGATGCTTTAAGTTCTGTTTCGCGCTCTTCTTCCATCGGGTCTGAATCAAACAGCAATGTAGCTCCTGCCCGCACTTCTGCGATGCCATCTTTAATACGCACAGTGCGAAGCGTTAGACCTGTATTCATGTCGCCATTAAAATGCACAACACCAACCGCACCACCATACCATGCTCGAGGCGATTTCTCGTTTTCTTCAATATGACGCATCGCCCAAAGCTTTGGTGCACCCGTAACGGTTACCGCCCACGCATGAGATAAGAACCCATCAAACGCATCCATGCCCTCACGCAATCTGCCTTCGATATGATCAACCGTGTGAATGAGCTTGGAATACATCTCAATCTGACGACGACCAATAACCTTGACACTTCCCGGTTCACAAACACGGGATTTATCATTGCGGTCAACATCAGAACACATGGTAAGTTCGGATTCGTCTTTCTTGGAGTTGAGCAGCTTGAGAATTTGCTCACTGTCTTCAATCGCATCACGCCCGCGTTTGATTGTGCCAGATATCGGACATGTTTCAATTCGTCGCCCTGAAACGCGCACAAACATTTCAGGTGAAGCACCAACCAGATATTCTTGGTCCCCTAGATTGATGAAGAACGAATAAGGTGATGGGTTAATAGATTTAAGCTTGCGCGAAATTTCAGCCGGCTTGGTTTTACATTGCTCATAAAACATCTGCCCCGGCACAACCTCAAAGAGATCGCCGCGGATAAACTTCTCTTTGGCCTTTTCAACCATAGAAGCATATTCGCCAGGCACATGATCTCCCTTTGGAGGCACAACATCTGTTGGCTTAAATGGCTCTTCAATAATTTCACGTTCTATGCTTCGCGTTGAAACATCATTTATTGTGAACTCATATTTATCGTGCCATGCAATCGCCTGATGATGGTCTACCACCAAAATTTCATCTGGAAGAAACAAAACCAAATCACGCTGATTATCACCACGATCCATCTTAAATTCCAGATCATCAAACTGGAAAGCAAGGTCGTAACCAAATGCACCAAACAAACCAAGGTTTGGATCTTCATCTGAGCGAAAAAGATCAACGATAGCGCGGACAACCGAAAATACAGTTGGCGCACGAGAGCGTTCTTCTTCACTCACCACCCCACCGCGTTCAATAACACGCAGCGTGACTGTGTCACCATCACGCGAAGCACTGGCAACATGATCATGAGCTTGCATCAGCTTAAGTAGAGGATCGAGAAAAACATCGCCGCGTTTGTTATAGGCAATCAGCTTAACATCTCGCCCCTGCGCTTCGATACCAAAGGGCGGATTAACAATAGCAGTATCCCAGCGTGTATAACGACCTGGGTATTCATAGTTTGAAGAAAGAACCGCGCCACGTTGAGAGTTTACTCGATCAAGCGTATTATCAATTGCAGTATCATAGTCACTAGGAAAACTTTCTCGCTCAACACGAACGCCCCCCTGTGTTTCAAATTCTATTGTCTCGGATACCATCCGTATTTCCTTCTAGTTACCACCAGCAAAGCAGACCCTCTTGGTTTGTTTGCAAATAATCAAGCAAAGCAAACCCTCTTGGTTTGTTTGCAAACAAAAAAGCCGCTTGGGATTTCTCCAGCGGCTTGATCTTTCACACATTAAATCAGTGGCCGCTAAAAGCTGCCCCACCACCAAACTTGTGAAATTAAATTACTCATAAAATCTTTGTAACGACAGAAGAAGCCACGCGCAAGAGGTTTGATGCTCTGATAGAGTTTGAAGAAATTTAGGGAATTTGGAGAAGTACGGGAAACTTTAACCGGGCGGATTGGTTAAAGCTTCCCTTTACTAACACCCCACCACAAATAAATTTGCGAAAAGGCACATGGCTACTGGTCTATAGCAGGGGAACCAGACGTCATGTTTAGTAGCACCAGCCTATGCCTCGTGCTGTATCTTTTATAGCAACATTTGCGTGTATTTACAAACAAAAAGCAATCATAAGTTGCGTTGTACCTACGCTCTGAAATTAAAATTTTTACTATATAATTCAGTATCTTACTAGAAACAATTAGATTTCCTTAAGCCAATATAGCATTTTTCATGATTAATTTAGGTGAAAAAATATAGAAATATCAATTTAACAAAAAAATGATTCGAAAGACATCAGAACTAAAAGCCTCGATTTTAAAAACCTCACAACAGCGCAATATACATTTTTACTGTAATATAGACGCTATAAGTCAATAAAGCTGATTAGCTATCGATCCAGCACATCTCTAATTTCTACAAGATTTGCACGTACTCGCAATAAGTCGAATCCTATTGCCTCCATGTGAGATTTGATAATGCTTGAAGCGCTACCATTCGCAACTAGAAAAGGCTGTGTATTTAAAACATCAGTCAGTTGTGAATCAATACGATCCCAAAGCTCATCAAGGTTTCTTTGCTCAAACACCCTTTGGAAATCAGAACGCATAGCCGTCAAAACACCATGATATGCGTAAAGCTGACCATAAGTGAACCAATAACGATCATCTGCACGACGATCAAACCCAATAAAATTAGCATCAACCATTCGCTTTTGAAGGATATCTGATGTTGCCCCAATATCAGCAGTTACTCGGTCAAGGAATTGCAAAAGATTATCTGCTCTCGCATCAAACTCTGCATCACAAGAAGCAAGTTCTTCATTAAAAGTTGTAAAATGCTTCTGGGCTTCTTTCAATTTTGCTTGTGTTGAAGGCTGTAAAAACGGTGGCGTGAAAGTGAATATCCAAGCGTTTTCACGGTAGTTTGCTGCTTCACGTGCTTTTTGCAAACTTTCATTAATTGACGAAGTACCGCGAACACGCCCTAAGCGATCTACAAGCTCAATTGCAGTACGACGCACTGCCTGATTAACCCCAAGTTGAAAAGCAGCGCGATTATCAAAAAACGGGGTTTCCTTCCAATCAACAACGAAGAAAAGACCTGCTTTATAAAGTGGGTTAGAAGGTAGCCAAGCGCCTTGGTTTACATTTTTATCGATAAGATCAATTGAAACTTGAACCATCGCAGAAGGCTGACATGATCCATTAGCAAGTTCGTCTCCTGCGCTCGCTCCAACTTTTTCTATACTGTAAGCCTCAGCGTATTTTTCATTCCCGATAGACCAAAATTGCGTTATCGCAAATAAATAAGCGTAGCTCAGAAAAATAAAAACGAAAATGATAAAGACAGGAATTTTGACAAACCAACCCTTTCCGCTCAACCAAGCTTTGAATGTAACAAATGGCCAAAGCACCAAAGCTATAAGATAACCAATTCCTCTACCAATTAGTTCAAAGAGTTTAGAAAAAATATTGATCACTGGATCCAGCATGGCGTTCCCTTAGTTTGCATATATTCAGCTTTAAATACGCGCTTAGAGGTACAATTCCTCATATGTTTTATCTCTATTTGTTAGATAGGTATTCTCTAGTGCCTTTGCCACAAAATCTGAATAGGCTTTTGACCAACTTTCACGATCACGATGAAAATCTGGGCGATTAAATTCAAACCGCGATATAAAATCAAACGGAATGTAATGCGAAATTAGCCGGTTTGTAAGCTCCATATCAGGATGCTCAGGCTCTGCCCTGCAAAGCGCAAACTTCAGATCATCTTCAACATTAGACATTTGGATATTTTTCCAGTCATCCGCTTCTTCAGTTGCCCAAACTATCAATGGAATAACATTATCATCTTTTACAGATTGCGCATTTTCACGTAGCCAGCGACGTACCCAGGTTTGATTGATTAAAGAATGCGGCAGTTCATCGCCATTTTGCTCAGCCAACGAAACAGCAGCCATATGCTTCCTAAAGTCAAGCAAACGGCTTCGCTCAATCCAAGAACCAAGTGGCGGTTGCAGGCGCTTACTCTTCTTCAAGAAATCATAAACGCGCGCATGATCATTAATATCAATATACCCCACCTGCCAAGGTTTGGACTTTCGAAACCCTTTAGCAGACGGGTCACAAATTACTGTAATCATATTTTCATCATTGAAAACATAAACCCCGCCAAAATGATTTGCCCAGAAGGTTTCATGTCTAAATAAAACCTGCTCCGGCACGAGCGCATTATCACGTATGTCGCCCGTCTGCTGAACAATCTCAACCATTTCGTTCAGCATCTCATCATCGCGCCAAGCGTCTGGCTCTTTCAAGAGTTTATCAATCATCATGTTAAGATGATTGGTTTTCCCCGTGAGGTTTTTATGCGTTCCAATTTTAAATTCAACTTGCTCAAATGAAAGCAGGTCATCAATGTCATCAATCTCAAAGACATTATCTTCAATTTCACCGAATACAACATCCTTGATCGTCAGCGCATAAAGCACACGGCGATTACTCTCAAAAAAATCAAGCATCAAGTCACCCGTATTAGAAAAAGACGTATGCACCACAGAAAGCATTGCTTGCTCAGGCGATAAAATTATAAACCGTCGATTGACCTTCTTATGGTCAAGATAATCCATATCCCCCAAAGCCTCAGCCACCTCTGGAGAAAAGCCCGTCATATCAATACGGAATTCATCCAACTCAACAGGCTCCAATTCAAAAGCCTTCAAAGCGCGATTATACCGCTCAACTAAGTGAGGTTCATCAATGGTGAGAAGTTGGGTGAATGAATATGGCATTATCTAAACATTTCAATTAAACTATCAGAAATTTGTTTTGCTGTTTTTTGCTCAACTGAACCTAATCGCTTTCTAAGCCTTGTTTTATCCAAAGCGCGCATTTGATCTAATGCGACTTGCCCTTTTGTATTCTGAAAAAGCACGTTTACACGACTAGGCCACTTTTTTATAGTCGTTGTCATAGGGGCAAGTATCACAGTATTCAAAGTATTATTCATTTCATCAGGAGATATGATAATAGCAGGACGGATTTTTTGTATTTCAGAACCTATTGCTGGGTTCAAATCTACGAGCCAAACATCATTTCTAGTAAAAACTCGTTTGGCAGTTACCATGTCCACTCTTTATCATCAAATTCGTTTACGATTTCATCTCCAAGAACAGTTTCATCATCAACGTTTTCACTCATCGCTTTAAACGATTCTTCCCAACCTTCGCGCACTTTACGACTAGGTTTAATGACAAGCGTGTCGCCATCAACTTGCAAATCTACTTGACCGTTTAAATTGCATTGTTCGAGAAGTGTTTTGGGAATCCTAATGCCTTGGGAATTTCCAATTTTGATAATATCTGCTTTCATGACCTTCAATCCTTATGTAATTACAATATAATTACATTTATAAAAACATCAATCATCCCAACGCCCATCTTCGCGCATTTTGGCTATCTCAGCCACGGCCTTTTCGCGTTGTCTCTCACGACGGATAATCTCTTCCACTGCTGCGTTGTCACTCTTGTCTGTATATCTAAATTCAGAGTCCGCGTAGCGGTTGATTTCTTGTAGAACCATATCGAGCGTGAACGGCCCTCGCAGTTCTTCGATCATGGCTTTCTTTTCATCATATGCTTTGTGCATGAAGTTTTCTGGTTTTTCGAACCACTCATCTGGTAGATCAATATCCATCGCACGCATCTTTATAGCGTCCGTGATGTTTTTGATCGCACGACCAGTAAAGCGTGGTTCAGCCAGTTTTATCATGTGCAGATACGTTCCCACATCCGCCATAGACTTGAGTTTGTTTTCTTTTTCAAACCGCTCATAAACTTTCAACAACCCTTCTTCTTCTGGTTTGTTGTGCTTGTCATAAGCCGTTATCACCGCTTCTTTGATTTCTTGTGCTGCAAGCAAATCATGATCGCCTAGTGGAATATCGTGATTCTTGCCAGCAAGTAGCGAAAAGATATCGATGTAATCATCGCGTGTTTGTGGGCCATCAACAAGCCACCTTGCCCCTGCCCTTTGGCGAAGTGCGTCGTCTACATTTTCTGGATAGTTTGAGAACATACCAAATGAACAATTACCGCGCACAACGGTTGTAGCGCCCGCAAAACTCTCCATCAGCACAGCCGTGACTTCTTGTTGGCCAGCAGATGCTTTATCGTCTGATCGCTTGGCAGCCACTTGGTCGATATCATCAATTGTACCAAAGCCAATGGTTTTAGTGTTTAAAACATTCGAAACAAACTGCTTACAGTTTTGACCTGATTTACCTTGATAAGATGAGATTTGATCAACGCCAAAATTCTCATAAGTAAAACCATAACCCGCTATTTTACAGTAGTCATTAATCAAACCAGCAATCATCTGAATAAGAATGGTCTTGCCTGTACCAGGAGAACCATCACCAATGAAGGTGAATAAAAAACCACCCAGCTCCACAAACGGATTAAGTTGACGATCAAAGTCATAGGCCATTATCATCTTTGCAAGTTTCATCGACTGATACTTAGCAATGTGATTGCCGACAATTTCATCAGGGCGCTTAAACGTCATGACTAGAGGTTTAGTTTTCGCCCCAGGCGTTACATCAAATCCATTGAGTTCAAACCCATCAGTTTCTAATCGCAAATGCGTATTCTCAAATGAACCAAGCCCGTTAAAACGCCCCTTTCGTTGCAATAATTCTTCCAGCGCACGATCAGCAAAAGCACGAACACGTGATTGTAAAACCGTATCATCGCTTGCATCGGTTGCCGCCAAGTCCAAACCACCGACGAGCGACTTAAGCGCATCTTGTGGTGTATCAAAATTGAAGTTTGGTTCTTCAATGTCATTGGCAGGTTCGCCAGCCGTTTCTACAAACTGGTGTAGATAAGCGGAGGCTGCAAATGCTGCTACATAAGAAGATGCTTCTAAAAGTCCGCGATATTGCGCTGCTTCATCACCCTCTAATGACGAAGACGCATTTTTCTTGCGTAGACTATCCAAGCCTGTTTGCTTGGCAAATTCATCCGAGATCGCAAGTGCAACGCCAAGCGCACGTCGCGTCTTAAACAAAATCGCATGCTGCACAGGCGATAACATACTGTCATCAGCCTTCACACTAGAAAGCGTCTTTGTGAACTCAACCTCACGTGTAGATTTTGAGCCAGCAGTAGAAACAGTCGAGACAAATCGCCTGCGCGTGCCAGCGAGTTCTGTCTTTGATTTAGTATCACTAGCTTCAAGCAAAATAAGTTTCGTCACCAGCGATTGTGCAGTTGTAATATGCTTGGCAATATCTTTTTCATTAATCGTTGTAAGGCCTGTATCCATCTTACATATTCCTCAAAACATGCCCGTCAGAAATGACGTGCTTTTGGTATCCATCAAAAATATCAGCTTCCTGACCAGACGCATAAATTGCTTGATAAGCTTCATGTGGCACAAGTGCATTACGTCTGAAGTCTGTGACGCCCATGCGCGTTGCTTCCAGATCGTCCGTATTGATATGAAAAGTCTCGCGTGCTGGCGTTCCTCCCCATAGCCCCCACTTTGCAGGTTTCTCGCTGATTGAAAAAACTTCCTGCATCGTCCACGTCATCAACCACGCATTTTCAGGTTTTTTAACCCGCATCAAAATTTTATCGACCTTTTCACCGTGCCGTGTAAAGGCTGAATGATAAAATGGCCCAAGCACAAAACGACGCAATTGCTTTGGATGCAAATGATCAAAATCCTGATCCATACTTTGTGCAATCGTTGATGGCATTAAGCTATAAGCAGAATTCTTCTCGCAAAACTCATCAAACTGAAGCGCAAGATCAGGGTTCAACAAGCCATCAACAGGCAGTTTGATATTCACATGCTTGTTAAGTTTCCCAGAAGGGCTGACA
The DNA here is from genome assembly GCA_964502215.1 of uncultured Rhizobiaceae bacterium. Lineage (GTDB taxonomy): Bacteria > Pseudomonadota > Alphaproteobacteria > Rhizobiales > Rhizobiaceae > JAALLB01. The sequence goes on from CAZCUN010000011.1 coordinate 40,236, forward strand.
AGCGTTTTGTTGATGTCCTCTGACGAGTCCTCAATCGTTGCCATATAGATCATCGGCAAGTTTGCTGAGCCATCATAAAAACCCCAATGCACCACATAATAAGGACGCTTTGTTTTTGGATTTACAGAAACACGAACAGTCTTTGGCAAGACAAGGGGAGAGAAATGTTTACCGTCTTGAACCGCTTGCAAATAACGTCGCTCTGCCATCTGCATTTGCAAATCAGCAGGAAAGCTCTTAGCAGATAAAATATGATCAACCATATTTTGGCGGAGAGTATCTTCATCTTCAAATTTACTCAAACGTTTGCTAGCACCTGCACGATCATTTTTTAAATCAAGAACATTTTGAAAAGCAGGAAAGCCGCTTTCTGTTTGGGAAACGCGAAACTTCTTTTCAAAAGAAATTTTATTCTCCCAACTGCGCAATGAATTTTGCAGTCGATCCAAATATCCGCTTATGATGCTTGCAATCACCCCGTGTTTATAGGCAGGAGATTGCTCCTCGCGCAGATAAGTATTCAAGCCCTCTAGGCCTGAACCCAGTGCCTTAAAATACTTCGAAGCTTGCTCTGTATCTTTTGAGTTCATTAAAAAGCACCCTCATCCAGTGCTAATAACCAAATGAGGTTTTTAGTATTACGATTGAACATAGTCAGCTGAATTATGCTTCTTCATTACTTCATCAAAACGACGCGCAAAGGCTTCATCAGCAAGCTTTTTACGACGCTGAATGTCTTCTGTTGAAACCATGTTTTTCTCATGCATCTCAAGCAAGTCACCAATATGAGACTGTGCCGCTGCACCAATACCAGCCATGGTAGTTTCAGCCGCTGTATCCACCTGATTACCAAGCGTATTGATCTTATGCGCCACATCTTGTTGAGCCGCAGTTTTCAACGAGTCTTCTAACGCCTTATAAAGAACAACGCGCTGTTCAGTATCAATCGTTAGTTTATTGATAAGCGTTTGTTGTGCTGCAAGTTGATTATTAAGCGAGTCCACAAAAGTTTGGAACATTGAGGTGTAACGCTCAAGCGTTTGACTTTCCACCAAAAGCTCCTGCTCTTTTGCCTGCGCTTTGTTATATTCAGTTGCAAGTTCTGAACGCTGTCCCTCAAGATCTGCACGTTGCGTTTGATGTGTTGATGCTGAAATCTGGTTTTCCATATCCATCAACATTGGGTTTAATTCTTCAATGCGAGCCTGCGTTGCTTCAAGTGTTTCCATTGCAGACTTACGGCGCTCAATGACTTTACGAAGAGAGGCTTCTGAACTTGCATAACGCGAGTCCAAAACATCTTTTTGAGATTGCAAAATACCAACAATCTTATCCGACTTACCAAGCAATTCTTGTAAGTTACCTGCCAAAGACATGTTGCGAACACGCTCTGAGCGCATACGTTGCATTTTTTGTTTTGAGAAAATCCCGATAAACTTTTCCCAGCCCGTATAGCTTTTCATGCTTTCAAACTCAGAACCAAAAACATTCGTCGCATCTTCAAGACCAATGATAAGGTCGGCCATATTGCCTTCCATAACTTTTTGCTGATTAAGAATATCGCTGATACGCGCATTTTCAATATCGAAGTCTGTTTCACCAATCGTGTCAGACTTTGCAAATTCATCCAGCACGACAGCACTTTGATCAAGCTTCGTCTTCATATCCTCAACGGTAGAACGCGTCTTTTCAATTTCCGCGTCCAAATTTACTAAAGTAGCCATAAAATATTTCCCTCCAACAATATATCTTATTTATTATATAGGTATACAAACCGCTGTTTTTAAGAGCTTATAAAACGAAATACTTAATAAGTCTTCAGGATTTACCTGCACTTTGTAACTCTATTGGCGCACCATGCGGCGTTGCTAAAAGAGCAGCTTGCCAATCAGCCTTACGATTGTTGATTTCAGTTTCATTGGCAAGTGACTTTTGCATAACAATGGTCTCCAAAGCTTTCAACCAAAGCTCATAATAAGGAGTGCACCCATCATCAGCATGGATAGTCGTGCTTAAAACTTCCGCCCATTCGCCCCATGTAAAAGCATCTTTTTCATAAAGTCCGATTACAAGCGCAAAAGCCTGCGCCTCCCACGGCTCACTGAAAACAGGTTCATTATCCTTTAAAATAATACCATCAAGCGTTTGAAGATTAGGCGCGTTCAAGATAAGATCCCCAACAATCTACCATAACCGTATTACCCTCTTCTGCTTCTTCGCCAAATAATTCTTGTGCATCAAAACGGACTGAATAAAGCCACTCAGGATTTTCGCCCTCACCTTTTGCATTGCTATCTGGAAAAACGTGATGCCCTTGAACGCTTATAATCTGCCCAACCTTGCCGCGCACATATCGAGGTAAGCGCGTATGCCCTTGCGGATTTATATTAAGCGTTAGAACTTGCTCGCCAATCCCAAAACCTGGTTCAACACTAGATTCACGCGATACTGGCCCACCAGCAGCAAGCGCAGCTGGCATTTCATAGGGTGAGACAACACGTTTAACTTCGATACCGGGCATTTCAAGCTCGCCCGTTTTAAGCTCATGCGATGTCACCATATCACGCTGCAACATCAGGTTTTGCAAGCCCGCCAACCAGATTTGATAATAGCTTTTTGTAAGATAAAAATCAGCGGGCAAGCTTTCGCGATTAAACCTGGAAATATCCAAATTCCATTGACCTGCGAACCCCATACCAACAGTCATAGCAAGCGCGCGCTTTTCCCAATCTGCATGAAAAACAGGTTCATCTTTTTCTGGTTCAACAATACCGTAGCATTGCATGCCTCCCATATCGTGCGGGCCGTTCACGACGAAACATTTTCTGCTGAAAGCGCCAGACCCGTTCCGATCATACTGTCGCGCGTTACAAGGCCTGCAAGCTTTTCTTCGCTCCAGCCTTCAGTGCCAGAAGGCTTTTGCGGAATAACCAGATAACGCATTTCTGCGGTTGAATCCCAAACCGTAATTTTAAGATTTTTTGAAAGCTCTACACCAAATTCAGAAAGCACTTTGCGCGGCTCACTCACAGCACGCGAGCGATAAGGCGCTGATTTATACCATACGGGTGGCAAACCCAAAACACTCCATGGATAGCAAGAACACAAAGTACAAACGACCATGTTATGTGTGTCATCCGTATTCTCAACAATTTGCATATGCTCGCCTTGGCGTCCTGTAAAGCCAAGTTCAGCAATCGCATCACTTGCATTCTCTCTCAAGCGTTGAAGATAAGCTTCATCAGACCAAGCTTTAGCAACAACCTGAGCGCCATTTCTGGGGCCAACTTTTGTTTCGTAAGTTTCAACAATGACATCAAGAGCTGCTGGATCAACATAGCCTTTTTCAACCAAAAGCGACTCAAGCGTCTTAACCTTGAGGTCCATATCTGACCAATGGCTATGGTCGTGTTCATCGTGATCACAATGGTCTTTTGAATCGCTCATACTTTCCTCACTTTATCTCCAGTTTTGGAGATAAAGTGGGAAAGGTCAAGTTAGAAAGATGATAATTCTAAACGATAGCGCGTGCAGAGTCTGAGCCAACAATTTCCGCAATCTTCTCAATAATAAGATTAGGGTTGATTGGCTTTGTAAGATAATAATCCGCACCAGCTTCTAACATACGCTCTTCATCACCAGATAAAGCATGAGCTGTGAGAGCCGCAATCGGCACACGTTTGCCTGTACTTGCTTCTTTTTCGCGAATTATCTTGATAGCTTCAATACCATTCATTACTGGCATTGATATATCCATCAAAATCACGAGTGGATCTAGCGCTTCCCAAGCCTCAACAGCTTCCTGCCCATTACTAACAATAAGAAATGGCAAGTCCTGCTCTGTTAAAGTATGTTCTAGCACAATCTGGTTAACTTCGTTGTCTTCTGCAGAAAGAATGCACTTTCCTTTAATGTTTAAATCAAAGTTCATAATAATATTCCCCTGAGCTATAATTAACTCGCAATACTTTGTTCCTGCTCTTCTGTGACCGTATCCATAAACTCTCGGATATACCCCATGGTCTTATGTTCGTCTTGCGGCTTACCAAATAAATAACCCTGCCCCGCATGACATCCATACCGTTTCAAGCTTTCAGCTTGATTCATCTCTTCAATACCCTCTGCAACCACTGTCAGATCTAGTCCAGCACACATTTCTAGAATGGCGCGAACAATATGCTCTGCAGGTTTATCTTCACCAATTGCCATAATAAAAGCACGGTCAATTTTCACCTTATCCAGTTTCAATTCCCGCAAACGCCCTAGGCTTGATTGGCCTGTTCCAAAATCATCCATAGAAATTCGAATTCCTGCTGAATGAAGCTCATCGATAATCATTGCCGCCGTTTCTGGATCTGACATCATTGCCGTTTCTGTCACTTCAATTTCAAGTCTCTGAGGTGGCAAATTAGCCTTCTTTATCGTCTTTATAATGTCACTTGCAGTATTTGGATCAACTAATTGTACACTTGATAAGTTAAAAGAAAGGAAAATATCATCTGGCCACCCTGCCGCAACTTTTGCTGCATGCAACAGCAATTTATCAGTAAGCCCTGCAATTATTCCACGCTCTTCTGCTAATGGAATAAATTTTGCTGGTGAGACGAACCCCATCTCAGGGTCAATCCATCGCGCAAGCGCTTCAAAACCTAAAAGCTTTCCATCTTGCAAAGAAATAATTGGCTGAAAATGCGGGCGCACTTCATTATTTGCAATCGCACGTCGCAATGCTTGCTCCATGCGAGCATTTTCAAGAATTATATCTTCAATTTCTTTGGAAAATATGGTGATACGCCCACGTCCACCCCGTTTTGAATGGTAAAGCGCACTTTCGATATTTTTCATGACTGCTTCGTAAGAGTGCCCAGCATCTGGATATAGTGCAAATCCAAATGAACCACTTAAACGCACGGTACGACCGTCAAGATCAAAAGGTGCATTAAGAACTTCTTGCAAAATCTTACCAATATGCTTTGCGCCATCTTGGTTTTTAATATCAGGCATTAAGAAGCCAAACTCATCACCTCTAATGCGGAATACAAAACCATCTTTTTCCATCGCAGCAGACAAACGTTGCGCACACTGTTTTAAAACTTCATCACCACCATCAAATCCATAAAGATCATTAAGTGGTTTCATCCCATCCATATTTGCGACACCAACAAGAAAGCCTTTTTCTCCATGACGACGGTCGTCTACCATGGACTTAAACTTTTCCATCATTCTTTGTTGGTTACCAAGAAGTGTTAAACGGTCTGTATATGCAAGTGAAACAAGCTCCGCTCTTGATTCATTGTTGTTACTTTCAAACGAAGACGCATCTGACATGTTTTCTTCAGCATCTAGGTCAACAAAAAGGTTCGGGTCACCTTTAGATTTAAAATACAGAACAAAAGCAGCCCATATACTAAAGCCTACAATCATGAGCGTTGCATGGAGCATTAATTTATCAGATAGGGATAGTGCTTTGGGCGAGAAAAAAGCGGTTAGCAAAGAGGCGACGGTAAGCATCGTAATCCATAATAGAACACGCGATTTACGTATGTTTTTCAAGTCCATTATGTGAACGGCTTCGTCCTTATTCAATCCGCCTTCTAACGACATGTATAACCTCAGTTTTTAATATACTTTCGCCAAGTTATATCCAAATAGTAAAAATCTCCTTTTCAAATGAATAAAAGTTCATTTTTTTATAAATTAATAAAAAATTTAATAAATTCAATAAGTTACTGATTTTTACCTTTAAATTCCTTAGCAAGAAGGTATAATTCAACAGATCCATCACGCGATGCGGGCGGTTTTATATGGTGAACTGACTTAAAATTTTTCTTCATCAAATTTAAAATTTCAGCCTCTGTTCCCCCTTGAAAAGTCTTCGATAAAAAGTAGCCACCGGGTTTCAAAACTTGAAGTGCAAAATCAAGAGCAACTTCAACAAGGTGCATGGTTCTTAAATGATCTGTTTTTCGATGTCCGGTTGTTGGCGCTGCCATATCAGAAAGGACTAAATCAGGCTTTTGGCCTTCAAGCGCGTCAATCAACATTTCAGGTGCATCATCATCCAAAAAATCTTTCTTGAGGATTATTGCGCCTGGCACAGGCGCCATCTCAAGATAATCAATCCCCACAACACGTGGTTTATCTGCGTTTGAGCCTGTTATTTGAGAAGCAACCTGACACCACCCACCAGGAGCTGCGCCTAGATCAATAACTCGATCATTAGCCTTTAAAATATTATGCTTCTCATTGATTTCCAACAGCTTGTAAGCTGCTCTGGAGGCATATCCTTCGGCTTTTGCACGCTGAACATAAGGGTCATTTAATTGACGTGACAACCAAAGTGTCGATGATAATTTGCGTCCTTTAGCTGTACGAACTTTGGTATGCATATTTCTGAGGTTTGTTTTTTTAGGCGTACCGCTGGGCTTCTTCATGAATCTCTCTTATGCTCAACCGAATTATTTTTATTTGCGTTATGATGCCTTGATGAAGAACGATGATTTTTTTTAGAGCGTGATGAAACATTATCTAAATTCATCATCTCAGCCAATAGTCCCTCGCGAAGTCCGCGATCAGCAACTCTTAGTCTTTTTGTAGGCCACGTTAGCCGAATAGCGTTAAGAATTGCACAGCCAGCCAAAACAAGATCAGCCCGTTCTGAGCCTATGCAGGGGTTTCTTGAACGCTCCTCATAAGACATCGAAAGTAACTTGTTTATGACCGTATCAATTTCTGAATCCTTGAGCCAAATTCCATCAACGCGTTTTCTGTCATATCTTTGCAACTCCAGATGAATACCTGCTAGAGTTGTAACTGTACCAGAAGTGCCCAATAGATGAACACGGCCATGGGAAAAAGCAGTTTTCAAAGCTTCCTTACCTTCAAAAGCATCAATATGCACCATCACATCACGAACCATGGCATCAAAAAGCTTGCGCGAAACATTTTGCCCACCAAAGCGCTCAGCAAGCGTCACAACTCCCATAGGCAATGATGTCCAAGCAACAATACGCTCCGAAATCTTTTTCTTTTTAGCGCCAATATTATTGACCAGAATAAGCTCAGAAGACCCACCTCCAATATCAAACAATACTGCACCATCAGATTTGCGATCCATTAATGACCCACATCCCTCTGTTGCAAGCCTCGCCTCTGTTTCACGTGTTACTATCTCAAGATCAAGGCCACTTTCTTCTTTAACACGCTTGAGAAAAGCCTCCCCGTTCGTTGCTTGTCGACAAGCTTCAGTTGCAATTAATCTTTGCCGCTTAATTTTGCGATTACCAAGTTTAGTTGCGCAAATTTTAAGCGCTTCAACAGAACGATCCATTGCCTCTTGGCTTAACTTTCCAGTCTGACTCAACCCCTCGCCTAAACGAACAATTTTTGAAAATCCATCGACAACACGAAAGCCACCCTTATCTTGAGGAACAGCAATTAACAACCGACAATTATTTGTGCCCAAATCTAGTGCTGCATAAGTTGCGCCATAACGACCACGCCGCGGATTATTTCGATTAGACTTCGAATAATAATTATTAGGCTTTTTATCTAGCTTGCCATTCGCAACAGCTGCGGCGCCAACTTCAGGATCAAACACAGCATCAGGCGTTGGTTGCGGAGCAGATCGCAAATTTCGCATTGTATCGTAGCGATTATTTTTTGCCTTGCGATAAGGATAGCGGCCACGACGCTTTTCATTGCGCTTACTATCATTGCTGATTGCGCTAGAGTCTTCGCCAGCTTGTTTGCTGTCATCGCTAAAATTAGCTTGGCTTGGATTCCCAGCCAATAGATCGGAGCCATCCTTATTTCTATTCGAAGGCGCAATACTGCCTTCATTAGAAACTTCAGGCAGCTTTTTGTTATTAGTCGCGACACCATCAACGTTAGCAATATTTGCACTTCGCGCTGGGTCAGCAGACTTTCTTTTTCGCCACCGTCTCGGGCTTGGCCCCTTCCCTTTTGGCTTATCGCCACTGGAAAGATTGCTCACACCGAATATCCTTTTAGTCAGACAATAAAAGTCTGATCAATATTTTCTGTTGCTGACAGCCTATCATCGACATGCAAATCCACCAAGCAGAAATATTGAAGTGAAAAAGTTTAGCCAAGCATTTTTCTAATTGCTGTTAAATCAGATAATTCAAAATCTTCTGTTTGAATTAGAATAGTATCTTTCTCAGCAAAAATAATTCCGTAGGAAGACGGCTCATTGACTTCAACACTGGTATTTAAAACATCAAAGATCATTGGCATTTGTCCAACCGTACTTTTGAAGACAGAAAACGGAATACCTCTATGGCTACCAGAAATAGTTCTATGAACATGACCATAAACAATATGCTTTAAATTTCCATATTGGGTTGCAACATCAAAAAAACCCTCGCCATCAATCAATTGGATAATATCCATCCCAGCAAAACCTGTATCGTGCGCTGGGTGATGCATAAAGATAAGACAATTATTATCTTTTGCTGTTTTCAATTGCTCGTCCAGCCAAGACAGTCTTTTTTCACAAAGAAGCCCTTTGTGCGAAAATGGATAATCATATGGTGGGCCGTTTAACGTATCCAGCAAGATTAATCGAGTATCAGAAAAATCTACAGTTTGCTGAATGAAACCATTTTGATCCTGCTCACTGTCAGCAAAGACAGATAAAAAATTAGCTCGGTTATCATGGTTACCTAACAAAAGTTTGTAAGGAACTTTTAAATCAACCAATCGGTGTTTTAGCATTTCATAAGATTGCACATCCCCTTTATCCGTTAGGTCGCCACAGAAAATCACCAAATCTGCATCGCTATTAAACTCATTCACATGTGCAATGCCTTTTGCCAATTGCAGGTCAGGGTCAAGCTTTCCCTCTGCAACAAAAGGTTCCATGTGCGTATCCGTAAAGACAATTATTTTTGGCATAAGTTTACCCAATTAAAGTTAGACACTTAAGCGCAGTTCTTGCAGAGACCATGTAACTCAACAGTTGAATGTTTAAGTGCAAAGTTTTCAGCAATCGCAAGCTTATCCAGATGATGGCTTAAACGCGTATCCCCTAATTCAGAAACACTTTCACAAACTTCACAAATCATAAAAGCGGCAGGCTCATTTGTTGTGCATTCATCATGACTACACGCAACAAATGCATTTAGGCTTTCAAGCTTATGAACCAACCCAAACTCAACCAGCTTATCAAGCGCACGATAAACCTGTAACGGAGCGCGAAACCCAACATCGCGTAATAAATCAAGAATGCTATAAGCACTCAAAGGTGCAGCCGCAGAAATTAGCGCATCAAGAACAAGTTTCTGATTTTTCTTTAAAGTCGGGTTATGCGAATGCGCAGTCATTATAGATACTCCGAATCAGTCTTTATTTCTATTTTGCTTGAATATTTTACCAAAAGGCAGAAGTGTCAAAACAAAAACTACTAACGCCATCACAACAATAGATGGCCCTGATGGTGTATCCCATCGCAGGGATGCAAACAAACCGCCAAATACAGAAATCACACCTATAATTGCAGCCAACACAGCCATTTGCTCAGGCGATGATGAAATCCGTCGCCCTGTAGCAGCGGGAATAATAAGCAACGCTGTTATTAATAACACACCGACTACCTTCATTGAAATTGCAATTACCAAAGCCATCAAAAGCATGAAAATAACATTTACGAGATCTGGATTAATACCTTCAGCACGCGCAATCTCTTCATTGACAGTTGCTGCAAAAAGTTGCCGCCAAATCAAAATGAGAACACCTAGAATAAGCGTCCCTCCAATCCAAACAACGAGCATATCTGTTTTAGAAACCGAAAGAATATCACCAAAAAGAAGTGCTGATAAATCAACCCTCACCCAGGTCATAAAAGCAATAGCGACAAGCCCAAGCGCTAATGCAGAGTGAGATAACAAACCTAAAAGCGCATCAGAAGCCAGTCCGCCACTTTTTTGCAAATAAAGTAACAGCATAGAAATCAAGATCGCAACTAAGAAGACAGACGCAATGATATTGGTTTCAAAAAAAAGCGCTAACGAAACGCCCAACACAGCAGAATGTGCCAGCGTATCACCGTAATAGGAAAGCCTACGCCAAACTACAAAACACCCAAGCGGCCCTGCAACGAGCGCAACACCAATACCAGCAACAAGTGCACGAACAAAAAAATCATCAAACATCAGATTTTCCCTTTTCAGCACTGTTATCATGATGATGCCCATCCTCTGGATGGCAATGTTCAGTAATAGAGCCATCTGCATGTAACACATTGCCGTCCGGCAAATGCTGATGGTCATGCGCATGCGTATAAACAGCAAGTGTACCTACGGCACGTTCACCAAACAAATGCTTATATTCATTTGTCTCTGCAACGACACCTGGCGTACCTTGGCAACAAATATGACCGTTCAAACAAATAACTCTATCCGTCGCAGCCATCACAATATGCAAATCATGTGAAATCAAAAGGATACTACATTGCAACTCATCACGAATTTCTTTGATCAATTCATACATTGAAATTTCACCAGAAAAATCGACACCTTGCGCAGGCTCATCAAGCACCAACAAGTTCGGCTTACGTGCAATGGCACGTGCAAGCAAAACACGTTGCAATTCCCCTCCGGAGAGATTTCTTATTTGGTCATGCTTTAAATGAGCTACAGAAGTACAATCAAGGTTTTCATCAATTTCAACTTCAGTCAAATTAGCCGTAATCGACATAAACCGCTCAACACTTAAAGGAAGTGTCCAATCTATTTCAATTTTTTGAGGCACATAGCCAATTCGCAAATTGGGGTGCACTTCCCTACTGCCTTCATTCGGCTTCAAAACATTTAAAACTATTTTCGCAGTTGTTGATTTGCCTGAGCCATTAGGGCCAACAAGTGTAACAATTTCAGCAGGTGCAATTGATAAATCCAACCCACGAACAAGCCAGCGTCCATTGCGGCAAATACCAGCGTTCTGTAATTTGACCAGTGAAGCGTCTTTCAAAATAAATAACTTTCTAAATCTTATAACCTTGCAAATGCGCAAAAAATATTTTATGTGAAATGTAATAACATAACATTTTTAGGTGTCCACTCATGCTTCGTACTTTTCTTACTATATTATTTATAAATCTTTTAACAGTTGCAGCACATTCATCCCCAAAAGTTGTTGTAACCATTAAACCAATCCACTCATTGGTAGCGGGCGTCATGGCTGATGTCGGTGAGCCAAAGCTATTAATAGATGGCTTTACTTCTCCACATGATTTTAATTTAAAACCTTCGCAAGCAAAAAGCCTTCAAGAATCTGATTTGATAATTTGGATTGGCGAAGGATTGGAAACACGGATTACAAAATCCATTGAAAACCTTAGTAACAAAATCAAAGTTTTGGAACTTCTCGATATAAAATCAATCAAAACATACGAATTTAGAGAAGAAGATGAACATCACGACGATCACGCTAAACATGAAGAGGGCGAAGATCACGACGACCACGCTAAACATGAAGAAGGCGAAGATCACGACGACCACGCTAAACATGAAGAAGGCGAAGATCACGACAACCATGCTAAACATGAAGAAGATGACAGCCATGCTGGACACGACCATGGCGGACAAGACCCGCATCTATGGCTGGACACAACAAACGCAATTACAATAACGAATACAATTGCAAAATCACTTGCTGAAATTGATCCTGAAAACAAAGATAAGTACGCAGCAAACGCTAAAGCTATTATTCAAAATCTACAAACTCTTACAAATGACATTCAGAAGAAGACAGCAAATATTTCTAAGCAGCATTATGTTGTCTTTCATGATGCTTACCAATATTTTGAAAAACAATTCGGCATGTCAAAACCATTAGCACTCACAATTAACCCAGAAGTGCCATTGGGTGCTGCAAGAATAAAAGAAATTAAGGCTGAGCTAATTGAAGAGAACATTTCATGCCTTTTCAATGAGCCACAATTTTCTCCGAAAGCTCTTAAAGTCATAGCAGAAAATTCTGACGCAACTATTTCTACTCTAGACCCTCTAGGCGGCACAATTGATAGCGGAAGCACTCATTATTTTCAGATGATGCAGGCAATGGCTGATAGTTTTAGCGGATGTCTTTCGAAATAAAGAACTTTTGATTTGCAATATTTATTGTGACTTGTGCCACTCTAAATATTGCATCCCATCTAAAATCCTTGCATGTCTTATCTTATTCATCATTTGATTGAGGTTTAAACGCATGGCAGATTTTCCAACAGACCTAATGGACGGGTATTTTAATTTTCGTTCTGGTAATTTTTTGGAAGAAAAGAAACGATATGAAGCTTTAGCAGAAGCGGGGCAAAAGCCTAAGACAATGGTTATTGCGTGTTGTGATAGCCGTTCAGCGCCTGAGACTATTTTCAACGCTCACCCTGGCGAAATGTTTGTCGTACGTAACGTTGCAAACCTAGTGCCACCCTATGGCCCAGACGATGGTTTTCATTCGACTTCTGCAGCACTCGAATTTGCAGTGCAAGCACTAAAGGTTGAGAATATAATTGTGATGGGGCATGGACGTTGTGGCGGCATTGCAGCAGCACTCAACACAGAAATGGAACCTTTGTCACCAGGCGATTTCATAGGCAAGTGGCTAGAGCTTTTGCGCCCCTCTGCAAAAGCTTTTGGCAATAATGACTTAATGACACAAGCAGAGCGCCAAACCGCAATGGAACATATTTCCATCAGGCATTCTATTGAAAACCTAAGAACATTCCCTTGCGTATCCATCCTTGAAGGCAAAGGTAGGCTTACTTTGCACGGTGCGTGGTTTGATATTTCCTTAGGCGAATTATGGACGATGGACTCAGATTCGGGTGATTTTACACGTGCGCCAGAATTAAAAAGTTAATAATCGCGCCTTTTTATACTCTTAAGGTCGATTGACTTCATGAAAACCTTTACAATAAGGTAATGTAAATTCTGGAAGTGGCTATTATACCTCGTCCAAAAACCTGACAAAAGATCAGGCGAATTTTTAAATTTAAAGTAACTTCCTGGGAGGGAACCAATGAAAAAACTTATTATGGCTCTTGCGGCCACTACAATCATGTCATCAACAGCTTTTGCAGAAGACATTAAAATCGGCACAATTCTTGGCTATACAGGCCCAATTGAATCGCTAACAGGCCCAATGGCTGACAGCGCTGAAATGGCAATGAAAGAAGTAACTGATTCAGGCAAGCTTCTAGGCGGTTCAACAGTGACATCTATTCGTGGTGATTCTACTTGTGTAGACAGTGCAGCTGCAACTGCTGCTGCAGAACGTCTTGTAACTGGCGACAAAGTAAACGCAATCATGGGTGCTGACTGTTCAGGTGTAACAGGCGCTATCCTACAAAACGTTGCGCGCGCAAATGGCGTTGTCATGATCTCACCATCGGCTACATCCCCTGCACTATCAACAGCAGAAGATGACGGCTTGTTCTTCCGTACTGCACCATCTGATGCACGTCAGGGCGCTGTGATTACAGACATCCTTGGTGACAAAGGCATTAAGTCTGTTGCTATCACTTACACAAACAACGACTACGGCAAGGGTTTGGCTGAAGCAATTCAGAAAAACTACGTTGCTGCTGGTGGTAAAGTAACAATCTCTGCTGCACACGAAGATGGCAAAGGCGACTACTCTGCTGAAGTTGGTGCATTGGCACAAGCGGGCGGTGAAGTTCTCATCGTTGCTGGTTATCTTGACCAAGGCGGTAAAGGCGTAATCCAAGCTTCACTAGACTCAGGTGCATTTGATACATTCGTTCTACCAGATGGTATGATCGGTGACTCACTACCTGTTGCAATCGGTGACGCACTTAACGGTTCATTCGGTACTGTTCCAGGTACAGACAGCAAGGGCGCAGAAGTTTTTGACGCAATGGCAAAAGAAAAAGGCATCAAGACAGACGCTTTCTCAGCTGAATCATATGACGCTGCTGCACTTATCATGCTTGCAATGCAGGCTGCCAAGTCTTCAAAATCTGCGGATTTCAAAGACAAAGTCATGGATGTTGCAAATGCACCAGGCGAAAAAATCCTTCCAGGTGAACTTGGTAAGGCGCTTGAAATGCTAGCAGCTGGTAAAGAGATCGATTATGTAGGCGCAACAGCAGTTGAGCTTATTGGTGCTGGCGAAAGTGCTGGTAACTACCGCGAGATCCTTGTTAAAGATCAGAAAAACACAACAGCTAAATTCCGCTAAGGTTTTTATCAAATTAGAACGGCTCAGAAATTCTGAGCCGTTTTAATATATTGGGGGATAGGCTGACATGATTGTCGTTGAAGACGTTCACAAGCACTTTGGTGGCATTCGCGCAGTTGATGGCGCTTCACTTACAATCAAAACAGGTTCAATCACAGGCTTGATCGGCCCTAATGGTGCTGGCAAGACAACACTGTTTAATGTAATTGCTGGCCTCCACAAACCCACATCAGGTCGCGTACTCCTAGATGGTGAAGATATTACAGGCCTCACTCCGCATGAGTTATTTGCGCAAGGCTTATTACGCACCTTTCAAATCGCTCATGAATTTTCAACGCTGACAGTGCGTGAAAACCTCATGATGGTTCCTGACAAGCAATCAGGTGAAAGCCTCATTAGTACTTGGACAAACCCTAGAAAAGTACGCGAAGAAGAAGAAGCCATTCGCGCAAAAGCAAATGAAGTTATAGAATTTTTAGAAATCCCTCAGGTAGCAGACGAGTTCGCGGGCAATCTTTCTGGTGGTCAGAAAAAACTGCTTGAGCTTGGTCGCACCATGATGGTCGATGCCAAAATCGTCTTCTTGGATGAAGTGGGTGCTGGCGTTAATCGCACACTGCTTAACACAATTGGCGACGCAATCCTGCGCTTAAACCAAGAGCGCGGCTATACTTTTTGTATGATTGAACACGACATGGAATTCATCTCTCGTCTCTGCGATCCGGTTATTTGTATGGCTGAAGGTAAAGTGCTTGCACAAGGCACAGCCGAAGAAGTTAAAAACAACGAAGAAGTCATCGAGGCTTATCTTGGCACGGGTTTAAAAAACAAGCCAAAGGAAAACGCATGACAAGAGGCGAAGAGCGCCTTGGCGCGATAGGGATCTAAAAATGGCTTTTCTAATTGGTGAGAACATGACTGGTGGCTACGGCAAGGGTGCTGACATTTTGCACGATTGCACCATTGGCGTTGAAAAAGGCGAGATCGCTGTTGTCGTTGGACCAAATGGCGCAGGTAAATCCACGGCCATGAAAGCTGTCTTCGGGATGTTAAACATTCATACAGGCCGTGTGATGATGGATGGGGAAGACATTACATCTCTTTCACCACAAGATCGCGTTCAAAAAGGCATGGGCTTTGTGCCGCAAAACAATAATGTATTTACCACCATGAACGTTGAAGAAAACCTAGAAATGGGTGCTTTTATTCGTGATGATGATATTTCAGGAACAATGGAACAGGTTTTTGAACTGTTTCCAATCTTAAAAGAAAAACGCAAACAACCCGCAGGCGAACTCTCTGGTGGTCAACGTCAACAAGTAGCAGTGGGTCGTGCACTTATGACCAAACCAAAGGTCTTGATGTTAGATGAACCAACCGCAGGTGTTTCACCTATCGTGATGGATGAATTGTTTGATCGCATCATTGAAATTGCCAAAACTGGCATTGCCATTTTAATGGTCGAACAAAACGCAAAACAAGCGCTCAACATTGCCGATAAAGGCTACGTTCTAGTGCAAGGCAAAAACCGATATACGGACACAGGCGAAGCTTTGATGGCTGACCCTGAAGTTCGTAAAGCATTCTTGGGTGGGTAACAGACATGACTGATTTTCTAAACGCCGTTGTCTTGCTCTTAAATTTTCTGGTCATTCCAGGAATTGCCTATGGTTGCCAATTAGCATTGGGCGCTTTGGGTGTAACTTTAATCTACGGCATCTTGCGCTTTTCAAACTTTGCCCATGGCGAAACCATGGCCTTTGGAACAATGTTCACAATTATCGCCACTTGGTTCTTACAATCGAATGGCATCAGCCTTGGGCCTATTCCAACCGCCTTGCTTGCACTGCCAATTGGCATCCTTGCCGCAATTTTGCTGATACTCGGCACAGACAAACTGGTTTATAAATTCTACCGCAAGCAGAAATCCACACCTGTTATTTATCTGATCGCCTCGCTTGGCGTGATGTTTTTCTACAACGGCCTTATCCGTTTCATCATCGGCCCAGATGATCGTATTTTTACCGATGGTTCAAGGTTCATCATTACAGCCCGTGAGTTCAAAGAAATGACTGGCCTTGATCAAGGCATGGCCTTTAAAATGACCCAAGGCATAACGATTGTTGTAACCATTATTTGTGTCGCTGCCTTGTTTTGGTTCTTGAACAAAACCCGCACTGGCAAGTCCATGCGCGCTTATTCTGACAATGAAGATCTAGCGCTTCTTTCAGGCATCAACCCTGACCGCGTTGTGATGATTGCTTGGATTTTAACAGCCGCACTTGCCACAATAGCTGGCACACTTTACGGCCTTGATAAAAGCTTCAAGCCGTTTACGTATCTGCAAATTCTCCTACCGATTTTTGCCGCAGCCATTGTTGGTGGTATCGGAAATCCGATTGGCGCAATTTTGGGCGGCTTTGTCATCGCCTTATCTGAAGTCTCCGTGACCTTCGCATACAAGCGTGTGATTGCTTATCTCGTTCCTGAAAGCTGGGCGCCTGAAAGTTTGGTTCAACTACTATCGACTGATTATAAGTTCGCTGTCTCCTTCTCAATTCTAGTGATCGTCTTGCTTGTCAAACCAACAGGATTAATGAAGGGACAATCGATATGAACTTTAATTGGCGCAATATTTCCATGTTTGCAGCAATGGCGATTATGTTTGTTGCTGTCGGTCAGCTCAACTCGTGGTCGACATCACTGTTCATTTTAAATTTCTGTTTGATCTCTGCCATCATGTCGATGGGGGTGAATATCCAATGGGGCTATGCAGGTCTTTTGAACGTCGGCATTATGGGGTTTGTAGCACTTGGTGGCACAGCAGCAATGCTTGTGTCTATTCCACCCGTACAAGGCGCAATTGAAGCAGGTGGCTCAGGCATTTTATTTTCAGCCTTCTTAACAGCACTTGCAATCGCTACAATTTATTTCGCTTATAAGAAACTCAAAGGCGGAACGCAAAGACTTGCAATTACCGCAATCTCTATCGTCAGTTTCTTTGTCATAAGACATTTCTTTGATCCAGCAGTTGAAGCAATCGAAGCGTATGATTCAGCTGGTACAGGCAATCTTGGTGGCCTCAACATGCCAATCCTATTCGGCTGGCTTTTAGGGGGTGTTTTCGCAGCAGGTGCAGCTTGGTTGGTGGGAAAAATCTCCCTTGGCCTACGCTCAGACTATCTTGCAATTGCAACACTTGGCATTTCTGAAATCATAATTGCAGTTTTGAAAAACGAAGACTGGCTGACCAGAGGTGTTAAAAATGTAAACGGCCTGCCGCGTCCATTTTCTGTACCCTACGAAGTTGAAATTCAACGCGCTCCATATTGGATTGATCTAGCCGAACGCTGGGGCATATCAGTTGTTGATCTGTCTTCCATCGTTGTAAAACTTTCCTATGCATTGCTTTTCACAATTGTTCTTCTGATCGTTTTATATCTATCAGAAAAAGCGTTGAACTCGCCATGGGGACGCATGATGCGCGCTATCCGTGATAATGAAACAGCAGCAGAAGCCATGGGCAAAGACGTTACAGGGCGGCATTTGCAAGTCTTCATTTTAGGATCTGCCGTCGTTGGCATTGCAGGTGCAATGCTCACCACTCTTGACGGCCTCTACACCCCAACCGCCTATCAACCACTACGCTATACATTCCTCATTTGGGTGATGGTTATCGTTGGGGGATCAGGAAATAATTGGGGCGCTGTTCTAGGCGGTTTTGTTGTTGGTTTCTTCTGGATTGAAGCTGAACCAATTGGCCTTTGGGCAATGGATGTCATTACCTCGGGCATGGCAGAAGACAACGATCTTCGCACACACCTTTTAAAGTCAGCAGCTCACATGCGCCTGATGATGATGGGGATTATATTACTGCTGGTATTAAGGTTTACACCCAAAGGGCTTATTCCCGAAAAATAGGGTTATATTCTTGCAACCATTTTAGCAAAACCTTTTGGGCAGGCAGTAATGTGTTACTTTCCTGCTCAAATGTTTTTTGCAAACTTACGAGATCCTCAACGACATCAACATCCTGCATTTCATCGCTTTTAAGAACCGAATGCCCATAGTTATTTGTAGCTCTCATCAACTCTTCTAAAGTCGTATCAGCACTGTAAGTAACATTATCCCAAACTGATAAAGGCAAAGCTTTTTGAGATCCCCATAGCCAAAAGCCGCCATCGGTTGCAGAACCTGTTACGTGATCAAAGTCACTTCTAGTTCTAAGCATTTTAGAAAATTTTAAAATTTGCTCAACACGCATCTGCGGACTGTCAGTTCCAATTAAAATAACTGCGTCATGGGTTTCAAAAAGCTTATTGCTGATACTGAATAACCGCTCACCTAATCCGCCATCTCCAGTCCAAAGATTAGGAAAACTCTGCCACTCATCAAGCCCCACAGCTTTTTCGTCAGCGAGTGCCCAATGAGGAAAAACATCAGAGTCTTGTCTCGTAGCTTCTTCTAAAACCGCATTAATACAAGCCACACTCAGCAAATAAAAAGCTTCAGCATTTTCCTTGCCAATTGTTTCAGCAAGCCGTGTTTTAACCGGCGACAGTCCAATAGTCTTAGCAAAGCTGGCAATCGCTATTTTCATAGCAATCGCTTCCTAATCCATAAAAGA
Organism: uncultured Rhizobiaceae bacterium; assembly: GCA_964502215.1. GTDB lineage: Bacteria > Pseudomonadota > Alphaproteobacteria > Rhizobiales > Rhizobiaceae > JAALLB01. Next base: position 59,086 of record CAZCUN010000011.1, read on the forward strand.
AACTCAGGCCAAGCTTGTTTGAAAGTAAGCGCAACATGAAGTGCCGTGACCTTACCCCAGCCGCCTTTTTCATACTTCCGCGAAGAGGTGTAAATCGCAGAGCCAATCCGTTTAATTGGATGGCCTTCCTGTTTAACTTTCCAAGTAAATATATGATCCTCCCCAAAAGCAACATCATCACGATAACCGCCAAGCTTGACGAACAACTTTTTTGAAATTGCAAACCCTTGGTCACCAAAAGGTATTTTGAGAAAGTCAGAACGAAGTCGTACCATCCATTCATTCAACTTAATCAGTTTAGGCCCATCGTCCATAAATTTAAGATCACCATAATAAAGCGCATTTGGCTCGTTAGAAAAAGCGATCATAAGTTTATTAATCGCATCAGATGAAATTTTACTGTCAGCATGCAAAAACCAAAGGCAATCATTCTTGGCATAATCTGCACCAGAATTCATCCGCCCTGCTCTACCGCTTTTGCCTTCAACAACCCTAAGTATTTCAAAGTTTGAGACCGATGGCTTTTCCCCAATACCAGTTACCAAAAGCACTTCCGAACCTTCAGGCAATTCACTCAATTGGGGTAAAAGCTCCTTCCACTTATCCTCTTGAGGTGCGAGTGGAATAATGACGGAAATCATGCCTTAAGCTCTTAAGACTTCCAGCATGGCAAGCTGATGTTTAGTAAGCACTTTATCAGGAGTAAGCACTGCCATGGCAAGCGCCTTGCGATAGCCTTCATCAACTTGAGGCAAAGCCGAGCTGAGCATTTCCATCAGTAAGCCTTTTGCCTTTTCAAGACTAGCACCAAAGCGTTCAATCACTGCTTGCACTGTTACATGTTGTTCAGGATCATCCAACCAACAATCATAGTCTGTAGCAATACAAATCGTAGCGTAAGAAAGTTGCGCTTCACGTGCTAGAAATACCTCAGGCACATTGGTCATGCCAACCAAATCACACCCAGCACCACGCATGAAAAAGCTTTCAGCTTTTGTACCAAGACGCGGCCCTTCTACACAAGCATAGGTTTTATCAGTATGAAGTTTTATCTCATTTTCTTTTGCAACATCAGCAATCCACTTGGATAAATCAGGGCAAGTTGGAATGGCCGTAGAAACATGAGCTGCAATGCCCTTGCCAAAAAATGTATATTCGCGCTTTCCTTTGGTGAGGTCTAAATATTGCGAAGGCACAGTAAAATCACCTGGCGCAATTTCTTCACGCAAACTACCAACAGCAGAAAACCCAACAACCATCCGCGCGCCAGCTTTTTTCAAAGCAAATATGTTCGCACGATAATTGATTTCATGTGGCAAAAACGCGTGACCTGCACCATGACGTGGTAGGAATAAAAATTCTTTATCCCCTGCCCTCAAGGTTTTGACGGGCGCAGACGATTTTCCAAAAGGCGTATCAATTTCTTGTTCTGAAACCAGCTCAACACCTTCAATATCATAAAGGCCAGTGCCACCTATAATTGCCAACATGGATTAATCTTTCACACTACAAGCGCCACCACCCAGCACACAAAACTTTGCGCAGAAGCGATGGTTTAGAGGGACAGGCTTAGAAGCTTGTTTTAACGTTTCACCCAAATTAAATTGCTGATCATAGGCCAATAATGTGCAGGCCTGAACAGAAGGTTTTTCATCGCCCTTGTGTTTTACAACCATGCGCGATGAACTACACATCATGTCCGCAGGATTAACATCTAAAATGCTCCAGCATGCTGTGGTGATTTCTGGAACATCGTTATTTTCTTCCATCTCGGGAAATAAAATAAGTTGCTTTTTATCTTGCGCATCAATCTTGATTTCATTGTTATCAAAGAATGCACCAAAACCTTCACGTAATTCGCTTTCTTCTTCACCCCAGCGCGTACGTCCTGCAACATCAATATTAAACCCATGCGCAGAGAGCCATTGTAACCCCTTCATCATCGGCTTCCAAGAGTTTTCACCACGCTCTTCTTCGTGCAGTTCAGGCTTGAAATGATCAACAGAAACACGAAGCGTCATTTGATTGCCATAAGTTTCATGCAACTTCAAAAGACCATCAGCGCATTTCATCATCGGTCGCATTGCATTAGTCAGCACTAAAAGTTTAAAGCCACGCTCAAGCGAAGTTTCCATGATCTTTAAAATATCAGGATTCATGAAAGGCTCACCACCCGTGATACCAATTTCTTGTGTACCTAAATCATTGTCCCGAATTTCATCTAAATATGTAACAGCTTCTGTATGGGTTAGATAAACCAGACGATCATTCTTAGGAGTTGATTCAATATAGCAATTGATACAAGCCAAATTACAAAGCGTACCTGTATTAAACCAGAGCGTTTCTAATTTGGTCAGACCAACGCGCGCGCGCTTTTCACCCTTAGCCGTTAATTCAGGATGAGAAAACTTACCATCCTTCTCAAGGGTTTCGCTATTGATGATTAAATTCATAAAAAAGACCTAGTTTACTTTTAAGTTCGCCTATCAATACAAAACCAAGTCATAGCTTGGCAAGGCAAATAGTAGATTTGTAATAACAATCATTTCATCAAATATCATAATAATCCATAACTCTCAAAAACAAAGGCTTTGTTTCTTCTCTATTTTGTTTTAAATCAATTGCATGACCAATATTGCTGAAAAAAATGGCCCACTTGAAGGGCTAAAAGTATTAGACCTATCGCGCATCTTGGCTGGCCCTACGTGCACCCAATTGTTTGGTGATTTAGGTGCAGAGATTATCAAAATCGAACGCCCGCAAAAAGGCGATGATACACGTTTCTGGGGGCCTCCATTTTTAAAAGATGCTGATGGCAATGACACCACAGAAAGCGCCTATTATCTTTGTGCCAACAGAAACAAGAACTCGGTCGCGGTTGATCTTACTAAAGAAGAAGGCCAAAAAATCATTCGTGCGCTAGCGGTCGAATGCGATATTCTGGTTGAGAATTTCAAAGCTGGCGACCTTGCGCGCTACGGCCTTGATTATGATGAACTGTCAAAAATCAATCCAAAACTGATATACTGCTCAATCACTGGTTTTGGCATGACAGGCCCATATGCAAAGCGCCCAGGCTATGACTTTCTCATTCAAGGCATGGGCGGCATCATGAGCTTAACAGGCGCTGCGGATGAAGACGGCGGACAACCTGTAAAGTGCGGCGTTGGCATCGCAGACGTAATGTGCGGCATGTATGCAAGCGTTGCAATTTTAGCAGCCCTAAATGCAAGACACGCCTCGGGCAAAGGTCAGCATCTGGATATTTCACTGCTTGATTGTCAGGTTTCATGGCTCATCAATCAGGGAGCAGCATATCTCGTTTCAGGCGAAGTCCCACCAAGGCGCGGCAATGAACACCCAACAATTGTACCCTATGGCACATTCCCTGCATCCGATCAGGCTTTCATTATTGCGGTAGGTAATGACACGCAATTCATGCGCATGTGCGAAATTCTCGGTGCTGATGATCTTGCCAATGACGAACGCTTTGCAAAAAATACCGACCGCGTTTTAAACCGTAAAATTCTTATTCCACTCATTGAAGAATATACAAAAAAGCAAACTTCTGATCACTGGTTATCAGAAATGGAAGCCGAAAATGTGCCGTGTGGCCCGGTGAATGATCTGGCGCAAACTTTTGCTGACCCACAAATCCAACACCGTAAAATGGCAATTAATATTCCGCATAGAAATAATAGTGATAAGGGTGTTGATCTTATTGGCAACCCCCTTAACTTTAGCGACACACCTGTCCAATATAAAAAACCCCCGCCAGTACGTGCTGAAGATACAAGAGAAATCTTGTCAAAACATCTGGGCTTAAGCGAAGAAAAATTAAACGAACTCGAAGCAAATGGAATAATCGAATGTCTAACGAAGTAACCCTCACCGCCGCAGACATGCTTGCTCAAACTCTTGCAAAAAATGGCTGCAAACGCGCTTACGGAATTCCAGGTGGCGAGGTTCTGGCAATCATCGATGCAATGGATCGTGCAGGCATCGAGTTCATTTTGATCAAGCACGAAAACTCTGGTGGCTTCATGGCTGAAGGTGGCTGGCATGCTGATGGCTTTCCACCTGTATTAATAGCTACAATCGGCCCAGGCGTTGCAAACGCTGTGAACGTGGTCGCCAACGCTATGCAAGACCGTGTGCCACTAATTTTCGTGACAGGTTGTGTCGATGGAGCAGAAGCTGAGACTTACACCCACCAAGTATTTGATCACGCACAAATGCTGCGCCCAATTACTAAGGCAACTTTTCTTGGCACAACATCAACGTGTGGTTTGATTACCCAAAAAGCCATAACGATTTCGCAAGAGCCACAAGCAGGGCCTGTGCATTTAGACATTCCTGTATCCGTTGCAGAAGCAGCCTCAACCGAAGATTTAAACGTTGGCCCAGTGCCAATGCCAGTTCTAACACCTGCAAAAGATGAAGTCTTTGCTCAAGCTGCAAAAGCAATTGAGAACGCTAAACATCCTGTTGCAATCTTAGGTGTTGATGCAGTGAACGAAACCGCAGGCGAAGATATTCAGGCTTTTTGTGAAAAGCACCAAATTCCAGTTGTGGCATCTTATAAAGCAAAAGGACTTGTTGATGATGCTTCTGACTTAAGCTTTGGCGGCGTTGGTCTTTCACCCAAAGCAGATAAAGTCATCATGCCCGTATTTGAAAAAGCCGATGTGATTTTGCTGCTTGGCTACGACCCAATTGAAATGCGCATTGGCTGGCGTAATCCTTGGAATACAGAAAAGACGGTTATTGAAATCACACCCATCGCCCGAACCCACGGAATGCACCATGTAAGCCATACGTTACGCGGCTCACTTGCCCCTACTCTTGCAATGTTATCAGATGAAATCAATTCATCGCGTGACAGCATCTCAGATGAACTTGCCGCTGCTCGCAATGAACTGCGCGACATGTTCAAGGCGGATTCTAAATTTGGCCCAGACCGTGTTTATGAAACGCTTCGTGAAGTCTCACCAGATAACACAGTTATCTCCGCAGACAGTGGCGCACATAGAATTTTATTGAGCCAGCAATGGCAATGTCATAACCCACGCGGCATGATGCAATCATCAGCCCTTTGCACGATGGCCTGTGCCGTGCCAATGGCCGCTGGTTATAAACAAGCAAGCCCTGAAACACCCGTCATTGCCTTTGTGGGGGATGCAGGCATGGAGATGGGCTTAGGCGAATTAGCAACGCTTCGTGAACATAAAATCCCTATTGTCATCTGCGTACTGGTTGATGAAAGCCTAACCTTGATCGAGATGAAACAACGCGCTTCCCAGCGTCCAAACCTTGGTGTAGATTTCACAGGCTCAGATTTTCCAACTGTTGCAAATGCTTTGGGCGGTCACGGTGTTTGGGTTGATAATGTCGAAGACTTAAAGCGCGAAGCCAAGGCAGGCTTTGAGCGCGATACTTTCACGCTTCTTGCCTGCCGTATTGGACGCAAAAGCTATGATGGTAAGTTTTAAAAGCTTACTTCACAGCCTCATTAGCAATTTTGGCAAATAATTCATCCAATTCTGTTGCCAGCGCCTTAAGATCATCACCGCCCTCTTCAAAGTATGGAGAAAATACAGTGGTTGGTGTCTTGTAAGATAGGGTCGTATTTCTGTCCGTTCCTTCGGTCACATAAAACCGGATAGGTGCTTCAATGCCTGCGGCTAAACTTGCCTCCAGCATACGAACTGCAAAGTCATTTCTGTAAACCCCTACAATACGATTGCCTGGAATTGTAAGCCCACGGTTTTTTGCGCCTGAGGAAGCACTTGCACCTGTCACACGTCTCATGCCATTCGCTTTAATTGAAGCATTAAGGCGTCCATTAAGTTCCTTGAAGGTCATCTTGGTTTTATGTGTAACCCAACCTTCACGCGCCAAAGAGCTTTTGGCAATAGCATCATAAGTCATCACGGGTAAAGAAACACCAATCACACCAAATCCTAAAAGTGCTGTCAGTAAAATTCTCTTCATTTTAATTCTCCAACTTTGAACGTAATTCAAATGTTCATTTTACGTTTAACCATTACAGCAAGTGAACTGCCAATAAAAGCCATAATAGCCCATGCCCATCCGTGAACACTGCCTGAAACAAGTCCGCCCAAATATGCGCCAATATTACAACCATAGGCAAGACGAGCGCCATAGCCCATGAGTAGACCACCAAATATCGCAGTACTAATTTCAACACGTGATAGCGATAATATAGGCCGCCATTTTGAGGCAAGCCCAGCAGCTGCAAGCGCACCAGCAATAATACCAAAATTCATAACTGAGGTTGTATCTTTAAAAATACTATTTTGAACAGCATTGGCTTTCCAGCCTGTCCAGAAAGGCCAGCTTAAAACATCAACACCCAGCGCATTGGCACCCTTTGCACCCCAAAGCGCAAATGCCCAAGTCACCCCCCAAGGGCGACCCACAACGATTAAGGTCAATATACCAACAACAGCAAGCGTAACTGCGCCTGCTAAGGGTGACCATGGGCCTTTGATGAAAGATTGCGTTTTGCGTGGCGCTTCAAGGTCTCCATGTTTACGCTTTTCATACCAAACACTCCAAAGCGCTATTGCACCGAGCAGACATATCAAAATTATAAAAGCCCCAAACGGGCCTAAATTCTTAATCATCCCATAACTGAATTTATCACCCACGCCAAAGGTCTCTTGGACAGCTTGAGGAAAAGGAATTGAGTTCCACCAACCAAGGTGTAATGTGCCAATGACTGAACCTATTACAAAGAAAAGCAGCGTAATACACATACGTGTTGAACCACCACCGACCACGAATAAAGTGCCAGAGCCACACCCGCCGCCAAATTGCATACCAAAGCCAAACATAAACGAGCCAAATAACATGCCCATGCTAACGGGCAGAATAAAACCGCGTGCGTCTGTATAGGCAATCAAAGGAAATGAAACCGCACAAGTAATAGCAATCAACAAGAACTGATAACGAAGGCCTACTCCCCTACCTTCCGCAAATATTCTGCGCCATGCAGCCGTAAACCCAAATGAAGCATGATAAAGCGCAAACCCAGCCAGCCCTCCAATCAAAACTGCAAGAGCTTGTTTTTGCCCAGCAATATTAGCGGCAGTAATAACAAGCGCACATAAAGCAAGACCAGCACCTATAACAGGCATGTTTTGGGAAGGTTTCAAAGGGGCGGCAACATCAACGCTCATCTTAAGCTTTCTAAATTTTTATTCAGTATCCATTCAGGTACATTAAAGCATTCTTCTTTGAGGAATAGGCTTCTTTTGTATTATTTCTCATTGCATGTGTGAACTAAAATATAAGCTTGTCACGTTTGTTTGATAAAATAAGCCAATAAGTCATTTAATAAGAAATATCGAGTGTTCTAATATTTCAGACGCATTTGAGCACGAATATCAGTTGGAGTTAGATCGTGAATAACAAAATAATCCACAGAAAGAAGACGTTGGTTATGTACAGAAAACAATTACTATTTTGGGTTTTATAAATTTCTGACATGACTTTGCAATTTACTATGACATATTTGTTCTCTGGCACTCACTTCATACTATTGCGACCTTTGAAATAGACTGGTAATAGCACCTTTAATTAAGGATTATTGGGCATAGAACTTTGACCGAGACACAAACCAACGCACACCCCGTCCCCCGCAAACGCGATCCACGCCTCGATTTCTTTCGAGGTATTGGCATGTTTATTATCTTCATGGCTCATATGCCGGGAAACTGGTTCACACTCTACATCCCTGCCCGCTTTGGGTTTTCCGATGCAACAGAAATTTTTGTGTTCTGCTCAGGCATGGCCTCAGCAATTGCTTTTGGCAAACTGTTTGAAAACACAGGCTGGATCATGGGTGCCATCCGCATCATTCATCGTATATGGCAGGTTTATTGGGCGCATATTGGGCTTTTCTTCGTCACACTACTATTGGTGATATGGCAAACCAGTGTCGCCTCAACAGGTGACCTTTGCGCTTACAATGCAGATCGCTTTTGTAATGAAGGCGGCAAAGAAACTTGGAATTATATTGGTCGTCTAAACATCATTCACATGTTCCAATCTACTAACGGGGCACATGGCGTCGCTGGCACTATGCCAGCCCAAAACTTTGCAGGCATCATGACGCTCACTTGGGTGCCTAATCTATTTGATATCTTACCAATGTATATTGTCATTCTAGCACTCATCCCAGTTGTGATGGGCTTAAACAAGCTAGGAAACAAATATATTGCTATGGGTTTTGTTGCTCTTCTGTGGCTACTGGCACAAGACGGTGTGGCAATATTCCTTGGATTAGATCAGTTCTTTGGCGCACTTCTTGGCATCAAGCCTGGAGGCATAAACCTACCCGCAGAACCATGGTCACAACGCGGTTGGTTCTTTAACCCATTTGGCTGGCAACTTGTCTTCTTTACAGGTTTTTCCTTCATGATGGGCTGGTTGCCAAGACCACCGATTAAATGGGCGCTTGTAATAATCGCGGCACTAATCGTTTTATTCTATGTACCCTTTTCATTCTGGGGCATTTACAACCGTGTTGACAATATCGTCTTAAACCAAGAAACCGCCCGCGCACTCTTTGGCGTTGATAGTCTCTCAGAGCTTATTCGTGAGCCTTTCTATACAGATAAATACAAAGACCTAGAACCCTTCTCAGTCTTCCAAGCTTTCCGCATCAACTATTGGGGATTCATGGGAAAAAGCGATGTTGGCATCTTGCGCTTCATGCACTTTTTATTCTTGGCTTACGTCTTCTGGGCACTAGCAGGCGAAGGCGGCAAGAACCTTGATTTTAAAAACATCATAGGCCGCAACTTCGTAAAAGTCGTTCACAAGGTAGGCCAACAATCGCTAGCAATCTTCCTAACCAGCATCGTGCTTTCACGTTTTTGCGGTTTCATCATAGACATCATCGGCAAAAGCTGGACGAAGATGTTCCTAATAAACGGCACAGGCATCGCGATCTTGATAGGCGTTGCTTACTTCGTAGCGTGGATAAAGAAATCACCTTGGAAGCAAGCAAAGCAGGTGCGTGCTACTGGGATGTAATAAATATAAAGAATACTTATTTGATATTTTTTATTAAATATCTGGATTAAATCTATATTAGAATTATAATTGGGGCTGTCCCAGATAACTACGATAAATATTGTTTAACCCATTGGTTCAAT
>CAZCUN010000012.1:0-67696 GCA_964502215.1 uncultured Rhizobiaceae bacterium
GTGAGGATGCATTATGAGCAAGATACTTTTCCCTGCGATTGATCTTAAAGATGGCAGCCCGTGTTGCCCGCAGAAGCTTTGCTTCGAGGACACACAAACAAATAAGAGCATTCGGCAAGTTCAGGGTGAGGATGCATTATGAGCAAGATACTTTTCCCTGCGATTGATCTTAAAGATGGCAGCCCGTGTTGCCCGCAGAAGCTTTGCTTCGAGGACACACAAACAAATAAGAGCATTCGGCAAGTTCAGGGTGAGGATGCATTATGAGCAAGATACTTTTCCCTGCGATTGATCTTAAAGATGGCGAATGCGTTCGTTTGAAGCTTGGCGATATGAATGAAGCCACGGTTTATAATGAAGATCCGGGCGCTCAGGCAAAAGCGTTTGAAGACCAAGGCTTCAAGTGGTTGCATGTGGTCGACCTTAATGGTGCGTTTGAAGGTGAAAGCGTAAACGGCAAAGCAGTTGAGGCTATTTTGGCAAATACTAAAAACCCAGTGCAATTGGGTGGTGGTATCAGAACGCTAGAGCATATTGCCCATTGGTTAGATAAGGGAATTTCCCGCGTCATTTTAGGAACTGTCGCAGTACGTGATCCTGAATTGGTCAAGCAAGCTTGTAAAAAATTTCCAGGAAAAATCGCAGTAGGCATTGATGCCAAGGGCGGTAAGGTAGCGGTTGAAGGCTGGGCAGAAGCCTCAGAACTTGGCATTATCGAGCTTGCCCAAAAATTTGAGGGCGCAGGTGTTTCAGCCATCATTTATACAGATATTGATCGCGATGGAATTTTAACAGGCATCAATTGGCCATCGACAATCGAACTGGCAGAAGCGGTTTCAATTCCCGTGATTGCATCAGGCGGATTGGCTTCCATCAAAGATGTCGAGAAGTTAGCCTCCCCAGAATGCCAAAAACTAGAAGGCGCAATCACAGGCCGCGCACTTTATGATGGTCGTTTGGATGCAGGCGAAGCTTTGAAGGTTTTATTATAATGGAGTTTGATGTTTCATTAGCTGATTTCCCGCAAAAGCCTTGCTTTGAGGACAGGCAAACAGAAAAGAGCATTCGCTTATGATTGAATTTTTTAAAGTGAAAGCCATGATGCAGATTAAAGTATCAGCCCTCATGCTGAGCCAGTCGAAGCACGATGCGAGACTTGGGCAATGACCCTTCGACAAGCTCAGGGTGAGGATAAATCATGACCCTCAAAGTCAGAATAATTCCATGCCTTGACGTAGCCGACGGCCGCGTTGTTAAGGGCGTGAATTTTGTTGATCTCGTTGATGCTGGTGATCCTGTTCAGGCGGCTATTGCTTATGATGCTGCGGGGGCTGATGAACTTACATTTTTGGATATCACCGCAACGTCAGAAGGGCGGGCTGCAACGTTTGATATGATTGCACGAACGGCTGAGCAATGTTTCATGCCACTAACAGTGGGTGGCGGCGTGCGTGAAGTTGCTGACATACGAAAGCTTTTATTGGCAGGTGCGGATAAGGTTTCGATTAATACAACGGCTGTTTATAATCCAGATTTTGTTTCTGAGGCTTCCGATAAATTTGGTAACCAATGCATTGTGGTGGCCATTGATGCGAAGAAAGTTTCAACTGAGGGTGAGGAAGACCGCTGGGAAATTTTTACCCATGGCGGGCGCAAAGAAACGGGTATCAACGCAGTAGAGTTTGCCCAGCTTGTTGTCTCAAAGGGCGCTGGTGAAATTTTGCTAACTTCAATGGACCGTGATGGAACGCAAGTTGGTTATAACCTACCATTAACAAAAGCCATTTCAGATGCGGTGAATGTGCCTGTTATTGCATCAGGCGGAGTGGGTAATTTAGATCACTTGGTTGAAGGTGTTACAAAGGGTGGCGCAAGTGCCGTATTAGCCGCTTCAATTTTTCACTTTGGCACACATACAATCAGTGAAGCCAAGGCACACATGCATGCGGCTGGTATTCCAGTAAGAATGCATACATAATACAAGCGAAAATTGCCCAACGTTGGAATGTCTCAGAATGTCCATGAAAAACTTTACACTACAAGACTTAAACGAAATCATTGCATCGCGCTCAGTTGAGGGCGCGGATGTTTCTTATACCAGTACGTTACTCTCAGCAGGCACCCAAAAATGCGCAAAGAAATTTGGTGAAGAAGCTGTTGAAGCAGTGATTGCGGCAACTTCTGGTGACAAGGTTGAGCTGGTCAAAGAAACCGCAGATGTGTTATATCACCTATTGGTTTTATTACGTAGCGAAGGCGTTATGTTGGAAGACATTATGATGGAATTACAAAAGCGAACCTCCCAAACAGGCTTAGAAGAAAAAGCTTCGCGTTAACATGGCAGAGAATCAAGACAAGTTTTGGCAATACGCTGATTTTCCAAAAGATGAAGATCGTATTTCGCCCTATAGGTTTTTCTCTGCAAAAGATTGGGAAGCCTTTAAAGCCGATACACCCATGACATTGGGTGAAGATGAAATTGCCAGACTACGTTCTTTAAATGATCCAATATCCTTGCAAGAAGTAGAGCGGATCTATCTTTCCATGTCGCGGCTTTTATCAACGCATGTAGAAGCACTTCAGCAATTGTTTAAACTGCGCAGTAAATTCTTGCAGTTCTCAGGCATTAAAACGCCATTTGTAATTGGCATTGCGGGTTCAGTGGCAGTTGGAAAATCCACAACGGCTCGTATCCTTAAAGAGCTTCTTGCACGATGGCCTTCCAGCCCGAAGGTTGATTTGATTACAACAGATGGGTTTTTAAAACCCAATGCTCAGCTTAAACAGGAAGATTTGATGGAGCGTAAAGGCTTTCCTGAAAGCTATGATGTTGCGGAAGTTTTGAGATTTTTATCAGCAATTAAAGCAGGTGTTGAAACGGTTAAAGCGCCAGTTTATTCGCATTTTAGTTATGATGTTATGCCCGATCAGTTCGTAAAAATTGACCGTCCTGATATTTTAATTTTTGAAGGCATTAATGTTCTTCAATCAAGAGACATGCCACGCGAAGGCGATAGCATTCCGCTTGTGTCAGATTATTTTGATTTCTCGATTTATATTGATGCAGAAGAAAAAGATATTGAGAATTGGTATATTACCCGCTTCATGGGTTTGCGTGATACAGCTTTCCGTGACCCAGCTTCTTTCTTTCATCATTATTCAACTTCAAGCGATGAAGAAGCTTTGACGGAGGCCAATCGTCTTTGGAAAGAGATTAATCTGGTTAATTTACATGATAATATTTTACCCACGAGACCCCGTGCAGATTTGATTTTAAAAAAGGGTAGAGATCATTTGGTTGAAAAAGTAGCGCTTAGAAAGCTTTAAGCCGTTACCCGACGAAGCGTTAGATTAATACGGCCTTCTTGTTTCAGCAAAGTTGAGGTGCCAGGATAAATTTTGTCCACCCCGTGAAAAGCCATCCTGGATTTGCCTGTCAGTAGCATCACATCCCCGCTTTCAAGCTTAAAAGATTTGGTTGGGTCTTTTCGGTTTTCGCCACCAATTCTAAATAAACATGTATCACCCAGTGAAACGGAAAGGACCGGCGCGTCGAAATTTTCTTCATCACGATCTTGATGCAAACCCATTTTAGCTGAGGCTTCATAAAAATTTATAAGACAAGTTTGCGGTGGTTTTGGAAACTCAGCATATTCATTCCACAAGTTAATAAGGGTTTGCGGAATTTTTGGCCAAGGTTTCCCTGTTTCTGGATGCGTTTCTTGGTAGCGATACCCTTTTTCTTTTGTGGTCACCCAACCTAATGAGCCACAATTTGTCATGCGCACAGACATAGGTTTCCCTGTTCTTGGCATTTTTGGAACAAACAAAGGTGAAACAGATACAATATTGCGTATTTCCTCAACGAGGGTAGCTTGTTCAGCTCTATTTAAACGTTGTGGAACCCACTTTGTCCCAAAAGAAAGTTCTTCTATTTGCATTTTTTGGCTCATAATTAGATTCTTGTTTAAATTAGCGCATACAATCCCTTGCACAAGTTGTTTCTCCTTCTTATATACCGAACAACTGCGGTTTATCCCGTATTTGCCAAAACGGGGAAATCGCAAAAATTTAAAAATTCCAGTCTAACCGGGCGCTGGATGTGATGAATTTAAAATTTATCCTGGATGCCGTAAGGGTCCATTCAGTACGCTGGTCAAGGAGAGTAAAATGGCTAAAGTTATTGGTATCGATTTAGGTACAACAAATTCATGTGTTGCTGTCATGGACGGCAAGGAAGCAAAAGTTATTGAAAATGCAGAAGGTGCACGTACAACACCTTCAATGGTAGCTTTTGGTGATGATGGCGAACGTCTTGTTGGCCAGCCTGCAAAACGTCAAGCGGTAACAAATCCGACTGACACTTTGTTTGCAGTTAAGCGCCTTATTGGTCGCCGCTTTGATGACAAGACGGTTAAAAAAGATCAAAAGCTTGTTCCATTTGATATTGTCAAAGGCGACAATGGCGATGCTTGGGTAGCAGCTAAGGGTGAAAAATATTCACCTTCACAGGTTTCAGCCATGATCCTTCAAAAAATGAAGGAAACAGCCGAGGCTTATTTAGGTGAAACTGTAACGCAAGCCGTTATCACAGTTCCTGCCTACTTTAACGATGCGCAACGCCAAGCAACAAAAGACGCTGGTAAAATCGCTGGCCTTGAAGTGCTTCGCATTATCAACGAGCCAACAGCTGCTGCTCTTTCTTATGGCATGGAGAAAAATGACGGTAAGACGATTGCGGTTTATGACCTTGGCGGTGGTACGTTCGATGTTTCCATCCTAGAAATTGGTGATGGTGTTTTTGAAGTTAAATCAACCAATGGTGATACGTTCCTTGGTGGTGAAGACTTTGACATGACGCTGGTTGATTATTTGGCTTCTGAATTTAAGAAAGAAAATTCAATCGACCTTAAGGGCGACAAGATGGCGCTTCAGCGCTTGAAAGAAGCTGCTGAAAAAGCAAAGATTGAATTATCATCTGCTGCTCAAACAGAGATTAACCTGCCATTCATTACAGCTGATAGTTCTGGTCCAAAGCACATGACCATGAAACTAACACGCGCAAAATTTGAATCACTTGTGGCTGATTTGGTTAAGCGTACAGTTAAGCCAATGGCAGAAGCACTAAAAGATGCTGGCCTTAAAGCTGCTGAGATTGATGAAGTGGTTCTTGTTGGTGGTATGACACGCATGCCAAAAGTGCAAGAAACTGTCAAAGAGTTCTTTGGTAAAGAGCCTCATAAGGGTGTTAACCCAGATGAAGTTGTTGCTATGGGTGCCGCTATTCAGGCTGGCGTTCTGCAAGGTGATGTGAAAGACGTTCTTCTTCTTGATGTAACGCCGCTTTCTCTTGGTATTGAAACTTTGGGCGGTGTGTTCACACGTTTGATCGATCGCAACACAACAATCCCAACGAATAAGTCTCAGACTTTCTCAACAGCAGAAGATAACCAAAATGCTGTTACCATCCGTGTTTCACAAGGTGAGCGCGAAATGGCGGCAGATAATAAAATGCTAGGTCAGTTTGATTTGGTTGGTATTCCACCTGCACCACGCGGTATTCCACAAGTGGAAGTAACGTTTGACATTGATGCAAACGGCATTGTGAACGTGTCTGCAAAAGACAAGGGCACAGGCAAAGAGCAACAAATCTCGATTAAAGCTTCTGGCGGTCTGTCAGATGATGAGATCGAACAAATGGTCAAAGATGCAGAGGCTAACGCTGATTCAGACAAAGAACGTCGTGAAGGTGTTGAAGCTAAGAACCAAGCTGAAACGCTTATTCATTCAGCAGAGAAATCTCTTGAAGAATATGGTGACAAAGTTTCAGAAGATGAGCGTAATGATATCGAGCTTGCAATCTCAGGGTTGAAAGAACTTGTTGAGCAGGAAGATCCTGACGGCGAAGAAATCAAAGCGAAGACAGAAGTACTTGCAACCGCATCCATGAAATTGGGTCAGGCAATGTATGAAGCGTCACAAGATGAAGCTGCGGAAGCTGATGCGGCACGCGATGCTGCTCGTGAAGATGAAGACGTAGTTGATGCAGACTTCGAAGAAATCGACGAAGACGACGACAAGAAGTCTGCGTAAGTCTGATTTTAAATAATATGCCTTTGGTGTATAACCCCGTAAGATGCACCAAAGGCTTTTTTCATAAAAGTAAGGTAGGCACCTAATGTCTAAAGCCGATTACTACGAGCTTCTTGGCACATCCCGAAGCGCTGATGAAAAAGAATTAAAAAGTGCTTTTCGCAAAATGGCGATGAAGCATCACCCAGACCGCAATCCTGATGATGCTGCCGCAGAAGCTAAGTTTAAAGAAATTAATGAAGCTTATGAGGTCTTAAAAGACCCTCAAAAACGGGCAGCCTATGATCAATATGGCCATGCAGCCTTTGAACAAGGTGGCGGCGGTGGTTTTGGTGGTGGCGGCTTTGCAGGCGGTGGTTTCTCAGACATTTTCGAAGATATTTTTGGTGAGATGATGGGCGGCGGCGCTGGTCGTCGTGGCGGCGGCGCACGTTCTGGCGGTCGTGAGCGCGGCGCAGACCTTCGCTACAACATGGAAGTCTCTCTTGAAGATGCTTATAACGGCAAATCCGCAGAAATAAGCGTTCCAACAGCTGTAGGTTGTGAAACCTGTTCAGGTTCTGGTGCAAAGCCTGGTTCATCGCCTGTTACGTGTAATACGTGTGGCGGTGCGGGTCGTGTGCGTGCGTCACAAGGGTTCTTCTCGGTTGAGCGTACTTGTCCTGAATGTCAGGGTCGAGGTGAGGTTATTTCTGATCCATGTAATGATTGTTCTGGTCAGGGTCGGGTAACCAAAGAACGCACATTAAGCGTTGATATTCCTGTTGGCATTGAAGACGGTGTTCGTATTCGATTGGGTGGCGAAGGTGAAGCAGGTGCTAGAGGCGGCCCTTCTGGCGATCTTTATATTTTCCTCAGCATTCAGTCGCATGAATTTTTCCAGCGTGATGGCGCTGATCTTTTTTGTAAAATACCAATTTCAATGGCAACAGCAGCTCTTGGTGGACAATTTGAAGTTGCGTGTCTGGATGGTACAAAATCTCGCGTCAAAGTGCCTGATGGCACTCAGACTGGTAAGCAGTTTAGATTACGCAGCAAAGGCATGCCGATCATGCGTTCAAGCGATCTTGGTGATTTATACATTCAGGTTGTAACTGAAACACCTCAAAACTTGAGTAAACGACAACGCGAATTACTCGAAGAGTTTGAGCAGATTTCATCTGAAGATAACAGCCCAGAGTCAGAAGGTTTTTTCAAGCGAATGAAAAGTTTTCTAGATGGTCTTGCAGATTAATTCAAATAAAGAGCTAAAGATATGAGCGCGCCAAAAATTTTATGTTTTTCTGGGTCAACACGTGCAGGGTCTATTAATACACAATTGCTTGGTGCAATAACCCGCGAACTTACAGAACTTGATTGTGAGGTAACGCGTATTTCTTTATCAGATTATCCTCTGCCTATTTACAATGGTGATTTAGAAGAAAAAGAGGGCGTTCCAGAAAATGCTATTAAGCTTGCTAAGCTTATGAGTGAGCATGATGGATATTTTATATCTTGCCCAGAATATAATGGGTCACTGCCTGCTTTGATGAAAAATACAATTGATTGGATGACCAGAGTTTCACCGCAAGACGCGGTGCCATTTTAAAAACAAAGTGGGTGCAATTGGTGCTTGTTCGCCAGGCGGCATGGGCGGCATTGCTATGTTGCAACATTTACGTCAGATTTTAGTAAGACTAGGCTCTTTGATCATTAGTGAGCAGGTAGCGGTTGGCAACGGTTTTGGTGCATTTGATGAAATGGATAAATTAACCGATGAACGTAGCAACAAGCATCTTATTGCAACGTGTAAATCTCTTGCTATAAAGACAAAACTTTTGAAAGCTTAAACATGACTCCTAAAGATCGCTTAATTGTTCCGCTTGATGTACCAACGGTTATGGATGCTGAGGCGATGGTGGAGACTTTGGGCGACACGGTTTCTTTTTACAAAATTGGTCATCAGTTGGCATTTGCAGGCGGCTTAAATTTTATCCGCGAACTGCGTGATATGGGTAAACACATCTTCCTTGATATGAAGCTTTTGGATATCGACAATACCATTACAAAGGGTGTTGAGAATATTGTTAAAATGGGCGTTCAAATGACCACCATTCACGCTTATCCAAATGCTATGAAAGCAGCAGTTGAAGCTGCAAAAGGATCAGACCTTTGTTTGTTGGGTGTAACGGTAATGACATCGCTTAATGATGAAGATTTAACAAATGCAGGTTATGCGCATAAAGCAACGGATTTGGTTTTAAAACGTGCTCAACAAGCAAGTGATATTGGCATGGGCGGCATTGTTGCTTCCGCCCAAGAGTCCCAAGATATCCGTAAAATCATAAAACCAGATATGGCAATTGTTACACCTGGCATCAGACCAAAAGGAGCAGATGTTGGTGATCAAAAACGGGTTATGACACCAGCAGATGCAATTTCTGCAGGTTCTACACATCTTGTTGTAGGGCGTCCAATTACAGGTGTAAGTGATCCAAAACAAGCAGCTCATAATGTAATTGATGAGATAGCCTCTGCCTTGTAAGGCGAAAACTTACCCCAAAACCCTTGAAAACAGCCATTTCAATACCTACCTTAAGGTCAAGTAAGGCTGAGCCATACTGGTTCGCCTACTTTTTGCAGAGGATTTAAACATGACTAATTCAATGATCCGCCCAGCATGGACGCCAGTAACAATTGCCATGATGGTAATCGGTTTCATGATTGCATGGCCATTGGGTTTTGCTATGATTGCTTATATTATTTGGGGCGATCGCCTTGAGGTTTTCAAGCAGGATGTGAATAAAGCAACGGATAAAGTTGCTGACACATTTAAGTCTGCTACCAGCCCTTCAAGAGCGCCTTATTCAGGCAATGCAGCTTTTGATGAGTGGCGTGAAGTTGAGCTTGAAAGATTGCAAGAAGAACGCAGAAAACTAGATGAGACAATGGCTGAATTTGATAGCTACCAAAGTGATTTACGACGTGCGCGTGATAAAGAAGAGTTTGACGAGTTTTTAAAATCACGTAAGCGCAAACCTGCGCCGCGTTCAAACAAATCAGGCGGCGGTACGATTGAAGGCTAATCGCGCCAACATTACAGTCAAGCAAACCTAATTCTAAAGTGGGGATTTCAATCTCCGCTTTTTTTGTTTTCTCAATTCAAAAAGAATCGCTTATTATAGAAAAATGGCCTTTTCCTTTTTCAGACAACTTCAAAAACGCGACCGTGATTTCACAATAGAAATTGACGGCCAAGACTTGCCCGTCAAAGTGGTTGAGAATGAACGCGCAAAGCGTATTACTCTACGCCTTTTTCCTACAGGCGATGGTTTGAAAGTAACAACACCTAGCCATGTAAGCGATGATGAAATTGAAGAATTTGTTCAGCGTAACCGTCATTGGGCGGCAACTAGAATTGCTAGGTTGCCAAAACGCATTGAACTCAATCACGGTGCAACAATTCCCTTCAAAGGCATAGAACATACGATCATACCAAGCGGCAACCTGCGTGGTTTAGTGCAAGTAAAAGTACAAGATGATGTGCCAGTTTTAGTTGTACCAGGAGAGGCATCTACAACAAGTCGAAAGCTAGTTTCTTTCATGAAGCGTGAAGCACGTTCAGCACTGGATGAAGTCGTAAACATTCATGCCAATAAAATTGGCATTAGACCAAAGCAAATCAGGATTACGGATACCACAAGTCGATGGGGGTCATGTTCTTCGACCAGAACACTGTCATTTTCTTGGCGCATCATTATGGCACCACCAGAAGTCTTAAATTATTTGGCAGCCCATGAGGTGGCGCATTTAAGAGAGATGAATCATTCAGATCGTTTTTGGAATTTAACCCGAGAACTTTGCCCCGATACCGATCTTCAAAAAATATGGCTCCGCACCCATGGTGCGAAGCTTCATGCAGTAAGCATATAGCTTAGTATGTTGTGTGTTTATCCAATTAGATAAACAATGAAAGCCAAGACCAGGCAAATTATTAGACCCCAGAAAAAGACTGACCATGCATTGTCTTTATAGTGTGATACTTCATTCATGTTTTTTCTCCCTTTAAATAATGCGGCAGGTTTATGCTTTCGCATGTCACTTGCATCTGCTATCTCAGTTTTATTCGAAAAATTGCTAAATGACTATAGGTAAATTAGCTTTAAACCCGTTGGAGAGGCAAGCGCTTGCCAAAGCCTAATCATAAACCCAAAAAACAAAAAACGGAAAAGCTGCAATTCAAGTCCGATCAGCGACCTGACGAGAAGCTTCAAGAAAATTCAAAACCGCAATTTGTCTCACGCAAACGCCTAAAAGATGTTTGCCCATTGGTCTTGGAGAACAAGCCAAATGATGATTATGCGCTTTTGGACAGCGGTAATGGTTTAAAATTAGAGCGCTATGGCAAATTAAAAATTATCCGCCCAGAGGCACAAGCCATTTGGCAACCTCAACACGCAGCCCAAGAGTGGCAAAGTGTAGATGCTATCTTTACAGGCGACACCACAGAAGAAGGGGCAGGGCGCTGGGCATTTCCAAAAAAACAATTGCCCGAAACCTGGCCACTCAGTTGGGATGGTATTAATTATCTTGGACGTTTTACGTCTTTTCGCCATGTTGGTGTTTTTCCAGAACAAGCAACCCATTGGAAGTTTATGGAAGAAAAAATCAAAGAGCGTTTATCTCAAGGTAAAGAGTTTAAAGTTCTGAATTTGTTTGGCTACACAGGCCTTGCCTCACTTGTCGCCGCGCGTGCTGGCGCACATGTCACGCATGTAGACGCTTCCAAAAAAGCAATTTTATGGGCACGTGAAAACCAAGATGATGCAGATTTAGGCGACAAACCCATCCGCTGGATATGCGAAGATGCAGTTCGTTTTTGCGAACGTGAAGTGCGTCGCGGAAATTATTACGATGGTATTTTGCTTGATCCACCTGCTTATGGCCGTGGGCCAAAAGGTGAGGTCTGGCAGCTCTTTGATGACCTACCGCACATGTTAGATTTAGTCAGAGGTATCACCAATGAAAATTCCTCTTTTGTAGTTTTGACATCCTATGCAATTAGAGCTTCATTTTATGCCATGCATGAAATTATGCAGGAAAAATTTGGAGACTACGATGGCGAACTTCAATCTGGTGAATTAGTGTTAAAAACAGAACATAGCGACCGCCTTCTTTCAACATCAATGTTTAGTAGGTGGGTTTCATAATGAATGATGTCGCACAAAAAAGACCGGGTCGAATTTTTGAAATTACGGCTGTTTCTAACCCCCGCATAAAATCTATCAAAGCATTGTCACAAAAAAAGAACCGCGATCAAGAAGGGACGTTTTTGGTAGAAGGTATGAAGCTGGTACGCGATGCTTTTGAAAACGGTTGGGAAATTGAAACGCTGATTTATGCCGCAACCACAAATGATAATGTACAAGTGACAGAACTTGCAGCTAAACTTCGTGTAGCTGGCGCTGATATTTTAGAAGTAAACGAGAAAGTGCTTTCTTCTATTACGCGTAGAGATAATCCTCAGATGGTTGTGGGCGTGATGCGCCAACGTTGGCAGTCAGCACCTCAAAAAATAACCCATGCTGAGAGCGTTTGGATTGCACTTGACCGGGTTCGCGATCCTGGCAATTTAGGTACAATTATCAGAACAGCAGATGCAGCAGGTGTTGAAGGCATTATTTTGGTTGGTGAAACAACGGATCCTTTTTCACTCGAAGCAACCCGCGCCAGCATGGGCTCAATTTTCAATGTGCCTTTGGATCGTATGGAAGTTGATGAGTTTTTGAAATGGCGTATATCTTGGGAAGGTATAGTGGTAGGAACGCACCTTGAAGGGGCAACAGATTTCAGAACGATTGATTATAAAGGCCAACCTGTTTTACTTTTGATGGGGAATGAGCAACAGGGTTTACCAGAAGAATTAGCTGCAACCTGTGATAAGTTGGCGCTTATCCCAATGCATGGTGCAGCAGATTCGCTTAATCTAGCCATCGCAACAGGCGTTATGTTATTTCACATGGGTAAGAAATTACCATCATTAGAAAGTTAAACTTAGATGCGAGTTTATTGGACAATCCTTATTGTTATTTTGGTTATGGTTGATCAACTATCTAAGTGGATGGTCGAAACCATGTTGCCGCTACAACAGCAAGTAGAGGTAATTCCGTTCTTCAGCCTGTTTAGAACGTATAATTTTGGTGTTGCTTTTTCCTTTTTAGATGGGCTTGGTCAATGGCCTTTAGTTGCCATGACAGCTGTAATTATTGGATTTGTATTTTGGCTTTGGCGCAGTGTAGAATTAGATCGCAGTCTGTCAGAACTTGGTTATGCACTTATCATTAGTGGCGCAATCGGAAATCTGATTGACCGTGCTTGGCTTGGCAAAGTTGTCGACATGATTTTATTTCACATTGATAGTTTCGATTTTAGGTTTGCAGTTTTTAATCTGGCAGATACATTCATAACAATTGGTGCAATTGCCATTATCATTGATGAATATCGTATATGGCAAAAGACACGTAAATTAGACAAAGAACACAATAAGGAAGTTCAAGATGGCTGATACATTCAAGGCAATTCAAGTCTCACGTGATGAGGAAAAAAAGCAATCCGTCAACATCATTGAGCTGACGAATGATGATTTGATGGAAGGTAATGTTACGGTTGAAGTTGAAGCAACAACGGTAAACTATAAAGACGGTTTGGCCATTACGGGCAAAAGCCCTGTCATTCGTCATTGGCCTATGGTGCCAGGCATTGATTTGGTTGGAACTGTTCTTGAGACATCCTCTTCAGAATTTGCTGCTGGTGACAAAGTTTTACTAAATGGTTTTGGTGTGGGTGAAGTGCATTGGGGTGGTTATGCGCAACGTGCAAGATTAAATTCTGATTGGCTTATCAAACTACCATCAGGCATTGAAGCCAAACAAGCCATGGGCGTTGGTACGGCTGGTTATACTGCCATGCTATGTGTCATGGCGTTAGAGCGTTATGGTATAACACCAGCATCAGGCCCAATCATTGTAACAGGTGCAAACGGTGGCGTAGGTTCGGTTGCAATCTCTATTCTGTCTAAACTGGGTTATCATGTTATTGCCTCAACAGGCCGTGTTGATGAAAGTGATTTCTTAAAAGAATTAGGCGCTAGCGAAATTATTGATCGTGCAGAACTTTCAGAAGCTGGCCGTCCACTTGGTAAAGAACGTTGGGCAGGCGGCATTGATGCGGTAGGTTCACACACGTTAGTTAATTTACTTGCACAAACAAATTATGGAGGAGCAGTCGCTGCTTGTGGTTTGGCGCAAGGCTTTGACCTTCCAGCAACGGTAATGCCATTTATTCTACGTGGTGTAGCACTCTTAGGCGTTGATTCGGTCATGGCTTCAAAAGAGTTGCGCAAGGAAGCCTGGGGAAGACTGGCAACAGATCTCGATATGTCAAAACTTGAAGCGCTTACAACTGAAATTGGATTTGATGACATCATTCAAACTGCAAGTGACATTGTAGATGGAAAAGTTCGCGGCCGTGTAATTGTTGATATGAAAGCTTAACTAAATTCAGGAGTAGCTTTTGGCGCTTGCAGAATTAACGGACATAAATCAGCGAGGCCTCAGTCATAACCTGAGGCTTAATACGCTCATTAATGTCAGGTGGCTGGCTATTCTTGGTCAGGCAAGCGCTGTTTTTGTCGTTTGGCAATTGCTTGGCTTTAACTTTGAGCCAGTGTTTTGTTTCGCTCTTATTTCAGTTTCTGTATTCGTAAATCTTTTTCTAAAATTTAGATATCCAGCTAATCAAAGAGTATCCTCCAAGGCGTCTGTGGTATTACTCGCCTATGATATAATTCAATTGGCAATGCTGTTATTTTTAACAGGTGGATTACAAAACCCCTTTTCCTTTTTATTGCTGGTTCCTGTTGTTATTTCTGCAACAGCGCTTTCAATAAAATACACAATGTTTTTAGGAGTTTTGGCGATTGCGTGTACTTCGTTATTGGCATTTTATCACTTACCTTTGCCTTGGCTTGAAGGTGTAACGCTTAGACTTCCAAATATTTATATTGGGGGTATGTGGTTTGCGATTATTTCAAGTCTGTCTTTTACCGCTGTTTATGCTTTTCGGGTTGCCGATGAAGCACGCAAACTTTCTGATGCACTTGCAGCAACTGAATTAGTTTTACAGCGCGAGCAACATTTAACAAATTTAGATGGACTTGCCGCTGCCGCAGCTCATGAATTAGGTACGCCACTTGCAACAATTGCATTAGTATCAAAGGAAATGACAAGAGAACTCAAAGAAGGTTCTCAGATGTATGATGATGCGGCATTGCTTCGTAGTCAGGCAGAACGCTGCCGTGATATTTTACAAAAACTAACGTCTCTATCAAGTGAAGGAGACCGCCACATTGGCACAATGCCCTTTACAGCTTTTATGGAAGAAATTGCCGAACCACACAGGAATTTTGGCGTATCGGTTAAAATTGAAAAACCTAAAGAAGACAATGTTCCAAATTGTTTGAGGAATGCAGGAATACTTTATGGGTTAGGAAATATCGTAGAAAACGCTGTCGATTATGCAAATGAAAAAGTACTACTAAAAGCCGATTGGGATGATGATAATATTTGGGTAAAAGTAATTGATGATGGCCGTGGTTTTGATGATGAAGTGTTGGCTAGAATTGGAGATCCATTTGTTACTAAACGTTCAAAATCTACTCAAAGTGGGGGTTTGGGTTTAGGGTTATTTATTGCAAAGACTTTGCTTGAAAGAAGTGGCGCAGATCTCACTTTTGAAAATGATTTTGGAAACCAGTTTGGCGGTGCATCGGTTTTTATTAAATGGCCAAGAGATGCAATTGAAGCAAATATGATTAAATAATTTTAGTCTTTTTGCACCTTTGACAAATAGGGTTTGATGACCCACATAATACTTAAAGCAACAAAAAAGATTTTAGAATGACAAACTCAGCTCAAGCTCCTGAAGATATTGGCGAAAACAATAATCTATTGATTGTTGACGATGATCGCCCATTTTTGCAACGCCTTGCACGTGCGATGGAGAGCCGTGGATTTGTAGTTGAAACTGCTGAAAGTGTCACCGAAGGCATGGCCAAAATAAAAATTAAAGCGCCTGATTTTGCAGTCGTGGATATGCGTTTAAATGATGGTAATGGCCTTGATGTTATTCAGGGTATTCGGAATTTAAAACCAGATTGTAAGGCGATTATCTTAACGGGCTATGGCAATATTGCGACAGCTGTAACAGCAGTAAAAATGGGTGCAATTGATTATCTTGCAAAACCTGCTGATGCTGATGATGTTTATACAGCCTTAATGCGAAAACCCTCAGACAAAGCAGATCCTCCAGAAAACCCAATGTCTGCTGACCGTGTTAGGTGGGAGCATATTCAACGTGTTTATGAATTATGTGATCGCAATGTTTCAGAAACTGCTCGACGTTTAAATATGCACCGAAGAACTTTACAGCGAATTTTGGCAAAACGCGCTCCAAGGTAATTTTAGTCTTGCTCAGGTTCTACAAATCTTTCATGCAAGGTAAGGCGCTTTGTTCGCAATGCTGCACTTCTGGCAAAACGTAGGGTAAGTGCTTTTCTGGTTGCAGGACTCAGTTTTTGTTGTTCGGCTTCACGGATTATCTCACAACCATATTCATCAGCAAAAATAAATCCTTCTGTTTCAGGAAATATTTCCATTGGAACATCAGGGTGAGTTGCAAAATAAAATTGATCACAATACTCTTTGTATTCATGCCATTTCTTATCAGATTTGAAAATCTGCAATTGATGATTTTATCTCAATAATAATCACGCTACCCTTGCGATTCAAACCGATTAGGTCAGCGCGCCTGCCGCCTGAAAGAGTGAGCTCTGGTAAGAAAACCATGTCGGTTGCTTTCATGCCTTTCAAAATTCCACGCCTAATTATCATCGCCATTTCAGATTGACGAGCATCAAATTCATTGGATTGGTCAGTGCTAGAAATCAAAGGCATTGATATTTTTTCATCTTTTATTGTTGTTGCTTGATTGCAACATTTCGTTAACCATTTGAAAATCCGATTAAAATTATATTGCGAATCGTAGAATATTAGTGATTTAACTTTAGTTGAAATTCCCTGTCACTCAAATTATTCAGACAGGCTCATAAATTAAGGGCATTAAAATGAATAGACGTGCGTTCACACTTTCACTTTTGTCGACAGCTGCACTTGCAAGTTGTTCTTCGATTTCCAGAGATCCAACACGCGAGTTTCGCTCAGACTATAGCGCACGTGTTGATGGTGGCTTTAAACTTCCAGCGATACCGCTAAAGAAAATGGACAAAGAGTTCTTGCGTCAGGTTGTTGATTATCCAACAAAAGAACGCGTTGGCACTATTGTTGTTGATGTACCTTCTCGCCATCTTTATTTGGTGCAGCCTGGCGGCAAAGCCATGCGATATGGCGTAGGTGTTGGGAAGCAGGGTTTTGCTTGGTCAGGTAATGCTAAAATTGGCTGGAAAAGAGAATGGCCAACTTGGACACCGCCTGCGCCAATGATTAGACGCAGACCAGAATTGGCTAAATGGCGCAAAGGCATGCCTCCGGGTCTAACCAATCCACTTGGACCACGCGCACTTTATCTAACAAAGGGCGGTCGTGATACGCTATATCGTTTACATGGAACGCCGGAATGGTGGTCAATCGGTAAAGCAGTATCTTCAGGCTGCATTCGTTTGCTAAACCAAGATATCATTGATTTACATGCTCGCGTAAAACCGGGAGCTAAGGTTGTTGTAAAACAAACTTAAGTTTTTATAAAATAGAAATAAAAAAACCCCGCCTCTTGAGCGGGGTTTTTTGTATTCAGATTTGAGAATATAGATTATGCATTTGTTGCTTTAAACTCAAGACGCTTTCTATGAAGCACTGGCTCTGTATAGCCTGAAGGTTGAACATCCCCTTCAAAGACTAATTCACATGCGGCTTGAAACGCGACTGAGTTATCAAAGTCAGGTGACATGTTGCGGTAGTGCGGATCACCCTCATTTTGACCATCCACAACACCTGCCATACGTTTTAAAGTTTCAGTAACCTGCTCTTTGTTGGTCACATCATGCTTTAGCCAGTTTGCAATGTGTTGTGTTGAAATTCGCAATGTTGCGCGGTCTTCCATAAGACCAACATCATTAATATCAGGCACTTTAGAACACCCAACACCATGCTCAACCCAGCGAACCATATAACCCAGAATACCTTGGGCATTATTATCAAGTTCATTTTGGATATCTTCTTTTGACCAGTTCGGGCGAATAGCAACTGGAATGGTCAAAATATCATCAAGGTTTGCACGACCACGGGTTGAGATTTTAGATTGCTCTTCTGCAACATTGACCTGGTGATAATGAGTTGAGTGAAGTGTTGCAGCAGTTGGTGATGGCACCCAAGCACAATTTGCTCCTGCTTTAGGGTGGCCAATTTTTTGCTCCAACATATCAGCCATCAAATCAGGCATTGCCCACATGCCTTTACCAATTTGTGCATGGCCTGAAAGTCCGCACTCAAGACCAATATCCACATTCCAATCTTCATAAGCAGAAATCCATGCAGCACCTTTCATATCTGCTTTACGCAACATTGGCCCTGCTAGCATAGAGGTATGAATTTCATCGCCAGTGCGATCTAGGAAACCTGTGTTGATGAAAACAACACGTTCTTTTGCAACGCGGATACACTCTTTGAGGTTTGCAGTTGTACGGCGCTCTTCATCCATAATACCCATTTTGAGTGTATTAGGTTTCATGCCAAGTGCTTGCTCAACGCGGCCAAAAATTTCAACCGCAAAGGCAACTTCTTCAGGGCCATGCATTTTTGGTTTTACAATATACATAGAACCTTCGCGTGAATTGCCATTGCGGCCATTTTCGCCCAAATCATGCAGCGCGATCATGGCTGTCATCATGCAATCCATAATGCCTTCAGGAATTTCTTTACCCCCATCAAAAGTAATCGCAGGGTTTGTCATCAAGTGACCCACATTACGCACAAGCAACAAAGAGCGACCAGCAAGCGTTACATCTTTACCGCTTGCACTTGAATATTGGCGGTCTTCATTAAGCTTGCGAGTAATAGTCTTGCCACCCTTATCAAAGCTTTCTGTTAGATCGCCTTTCATCAGGCCAAGCCAATTTTGGTAAGCAAGTACTTTGTCTTCGCCATCTACGGCAGCAACGGAATCTTCGCAGTCACAAATGGTAGTAAGAGCAGACTCAAGAATAACATCAGCAATTTTAGCTTTATCAGTAGAGCCAATTGGATGATTGCCATCAATGATAATATCCGCATGAAGACCATTACGTTTTACAAGGATAGATGTTGGGTTTTCAGCTTCACCTTTAAAACCAACAAATTGCGCAGGATTAGAAAGCCCAACAGTCTTACCACCATCAAGTGTTATCTGTAATTCACCATCAACAACGCTAAGCTTTGATGCATTTGCCCAAGAGCCATCCAATGCAACTGATTTATCAAGGAAGTCCCGCGCCCATGCGATTACTTTATCGCCACGTTTAGGATTGTAAGCCTTGCCTTTTTCTGCGCCACCCTCTTCAGAGATAGCATCTGTGCCATAAAGTGCATCGTATAATGAACCCCAGCGCGCATTAGCAGCATTAAGCGCATAACGCGCATTCATAATCGGAACAACAAGTTGAGGGCCTGCAATCATGGCAATCTCAGGATCAACATTAGAAGTGTCTACGGAAAACTTTCCACCCTCAGGAACAAGATAGCCGATGTCAGTCAGAAACTTTTTATAATCTTCAAGATTATAGTTGGTGCTATTTTCTTTGTAATAGTCATCAATTTTTGATTGCAGGTCACCCCGCTTTTGTAACAAGGCAGCATTCGTAGGTGCTAGATCTGTTACAAGTGTTTCTAGATCCGCCCAAAACTTTTCTTTACTGATGCCAGTGCCGGGTAAAGCCTGATCATTTACAAAGTTGTAAAGATCACTATCAACATCCAGTTTTCCAATGTTAGTGCGTTCAGACATAATACTCTCCTGATATTTAAAATAATTGCCCCATGGCTATCAAAACCACCGGTATTGTCAATTTCGAGTAAATAAGAAACATTATTTCCAAAAAGGAAATAATATCAAATATTGAACCGCGCACCTGCAATACCCATATGTTCTATGAGACGGATGTTAGGAAAATCTCATGTCACGTATAGCAGGGTTTTCGAGCCCATTATTACTGGGTTATGATGAATTGGAACGTGTGCTTGCGCGCGCAACCAAAAGCGCTAACGATGGCTATCCGCCCTATAATATTGAGCGCCTTCAAACACAACCAGGAGAAAAAGGCGACCTATTACGAATTACGATTGCGGTCGCTGGTTTTCGCGATGATGAGCTTGATATTAGCATTGAAGAAAACCAACTTACAGTTTCTGGGAAACAAATTGACGATAAAGAACGTATCTTTTTGCATAGAGGCATTGCAGCAAGGCAGTTTCAACGCGCATTTGTGCTGGCAGAAGGCATAGAAGTTAGCGGTGCAAATTTAGAAAACGGACTTTTAGAGATTGATCTTATTCGAATTCAACCAGAGCGCATAATACGAAAAATATCAATAAAATCGAATAAGCAGACAAAGGATTAAATTCATGTTCCATGACCATAAATCAGATATTTATAATGTTGAGGATTTGGCACAAATGGGTTCTGATGTCATTGCTTATATGCGTGAGATGACAAGTGAAGAAATTTCAGAGGCTTTTCCAAAAACCCCCGAGCTAGAAGAAAATCAAACTTATTGGGCTTTGTTTAGCGCAGACGGCGCGCCACTCATGTTGGCCACTGAGCGCGCCGATATTACATCTTCTGCATTTCATAATAATCTAAAAACAGTTTTGCTGAATTAAGCAGGGTCCACCCACCCAATGTTTCCATCTTCGCGACGGTATACTACATTGGTTTTCCCATTGCCTGCATTAGTGAAGACAACAACTGGATTATCAATCAAGTCTAACTTCATTACAGCAGCAGCAACGCTTGATGTTTCGATGCTAGTCAATGATTCTGCAATAATCACTGGGTTGTATTCCTCAGGCATTTCTTCTTCTGAGGCTGGGGCTTCAACGATTGCATATGCTGCTTGTGCACGTGCTAATTTATCAGCATTACCATGGTGATCTTTGAGACGTCGTTTATAACGTCTTAAGCGTTTTTCAATTTTATCGGCGGCGGCTTCAAAAGCTGCAGTTGCATCAATCTCATTAGCAGTGCCTTGTAAATCAGCGCTACTGTCTAGGTGAATGATACATTCACAAGCAAAACGATTACCTTGTTTTTCAAGCGTGACATGACCGCGATAACCACCGGGAAAATATTTTGTAACAGCCTCATCAAGTCTGTCATTGATACGCGCAGTAAGCGTATCCCCAATGTTCATGTGTTTGCCTGAAATTTGTAAGCTCATTTTGCATCTCCATTTTTATTTTCGCTACGATACAAGGGTAGCGCGGAGAGGCATTAGATGGCAATTCCAAAACGTAAATATATATTTTGATGCTTAACTATGCTTGTTGACGTTTTTCGCGGCGGCGTTGAACAGAGGAAGGAATACGCATTGCTTCGCGATATTTTGCAACCGTGCGCCTAGCTATTTCAATGCCTGTTTCTTGCAAACGCAGTACGATTTGGTCATCAGACATGACTTTAACAGGGTTTTCAGCATCCACCATTTGTTTGATAATATGTTTCACACTTTGCGACGCATGGCCTTCATCCCCGTCACTGGCTGCAATTGAAGATGAGAAAAAATACTTAAGTTCAAAGATACCTTGATCACACATCAGGAATTTATTTGAAGTGACACGACTAATGGTTGATTCGTGCATTTTAATCGCCTCTGCAACCGTCTTAAGATTAAGCGGGCGTAAATGCTCAATCCCTTCTGCAAAAAACATATCTTGTTGTTTAACAATCTCAGTTGCAACCTTAAGAATAGTTTGAGCGCGTTGGTCTAAACTCTTTGTAAGCCAACTTGCATTGCCCATACAATCAGCAATAAATTCTTTGCCTTCAGGTGTTTTAACTGAAGCTGTTAATTCTGTATGATAGCTATGGTTTACCAAAACTTTTGGGAGCGTTTCTGGGTTTAGATCAATTGACCAACTACCATCCGTTTTTTGTTTAATAAGAACATCAGGCAAAACATTTTCTGAAAGAACCGGCTCATATTTTGCCGCAGGGCGAGGATCAAGTTCTTTAATCTCACGGATCATATCATTGAAATCTTCGCGGCTTACTTCACAAACTTTCATGAGTTTTTCAAACTCACGTTTGGCAAGAAGCGGCAGGTTTTCAATAAGTTTTTCCATCGCAGGATCGAAGCGATTTTTCTCGCGTAATTGAATAGCCAAACATTCATACAAATTACGTGCACCAATTCCAGTTGGCTCTAATGTTTGAAATTTTTTCAAAACCTCTTCTGCCTGCAACGGAGAGGCACCATTGAGTTTAGCAATCTCTTTGAGGTCTTCTTGAAAATAACCA
Source organism: uncultured Rhizobiaceae bacterium (assembly GCA_964502215.1). Taxonomy (GTDB): domain Bacteria; phylum Pseudomonadota; class Alphaproteobacteria; order Rhizobiales; family Rhizobiaceae; genus JAALLB01. Next base: position 21,637 of record CAZCUN010000012.1, read on the forward strand.
TCTTCTGTAAGCGCATGCGCAATATGGGTAGCAATTTCGCGTTCTTTTTGATTGCTAAAAGTCAGCATAATTTGCTCACCTATATGCTGAGTAAGACTTAGCGTTGCGCCAACGCTTGCAAGAAAATCTGCATTTTCAACATTACTAGAAGAAGTGCTATTTGAAGAAGGGCTGCTCAGGCTTGCAGTACTTTCTGAATTTTCTGTATTCGCCTTTTCTGCGCCTGCAATACCTTCATCATAAACATTTTCAAAAGATGCATCTAAGTCATTGGCTTTTTCGCCAGCATCAAGTTTCATCTCACTAGAGATACTCTCATCCTTAGTTTTGTTTGCTTCAGGCTCGAGATCATTTGAGATACTGCGATTTTCATTCTCTAGTTCAAGCAGAGGGTTTTTCTCAATTTCATCTTGAACAAATTCTGATAATTCAATGTGACTATATTGAAGAAGTTTAATCGATTGTGCCAGCTGTGGCGTCATCACCAAGGACTGGGATTGCTTTTGTTGTAAACGTGCCGTTAGCGCCATTTTATTTCCTACCTGTCACCGAAGAGCTCTTGTTAATTGGCTCTTTTCCTACAGTGAAAATAACACAAACACCTTCCTAAAGAGTAAATTGCTCCCCAAGGTAAAGACGACGCACATCAGCATTTTGGACAATTTCATTTGGGCTACCATGCGTCAAAACATTGCCTGCATGGATGATATAAGCGCGGTCAATAAGTCCAAGCGTTTCACGTACGTTGTGATCTGTAATCAGAACCCCAATCCCGCGTTGTGTCAGATGGCGAACTAAATCTTGAATGTCACCAACCGCAATAGGATCAACACCAGCAAAAGGTTCATCCAAAAGCATGAAGGTTGGACGAGTTGCCAGGGCACGAGCAATTTCACAACGTCTTCGCTCACCACCAGAAAGCGCAATCGAAGGAGACTTTCTAAGGTGCTTGATTGAAAATTCATCAAGTAAGGCGTCTAATTGACGTTCACGCTCTTTTCGGTTGGGTTCAACAACCTCAAGCACAGCACGAATATTATTTTCAACACTTAAGCCTCTGAAAATACTAGCTTCTTGGGGTAAATATCCAATACCAAGACGCGCTCTACGATACATAGGCGTCTTTGTAATATCATGCCCATTAAGCTCAATTTTACCTGCGTCAGCCTGCACAAGACCGGTAATCATATAAAAACTTGTCGTCTTACCAGCGCCATTTGGACCAAGCAATCCAACCGCTTCACCACGCCTGACGCCAAGGGTGACATTCTCAACAACCTTGCGTCCTTTATAGCTTTTTTGAATACCAGAAACACTCAAAACCCCTTCTCGAGATCTTGGTTGACGGCTAGGTTGAGAGCTTTGTTGGATTGTAGCAGGTGCTGCAATGGTAATTTCTGGCGCATTATTTTCACTCCCTTCAAGGGGAGCATCCGCCCAATTTACTTTGCGTGCTTTTGGCTTTTTTACCAAGCCAGATATGTTTTTGAGAAAACCCAAAGTGAAATTTCCAGTATACGATTTGTTAGCTATAATTACATGAATTTAAGGATTTTGTCGTTATTCATTCAAGTTTGGCATGTGGAAAATTAATTGCGCGATTTTGGTGTTAGAAGAATTTTCACGCGGCCACCAGAACTGCCAGACGATGAACCACAAGGTGTAATTTTGGACACATTAGTTTTTAAATTAACAGTTACCTTACAAGCAGAAAGCACATTGCCTGTTTGGCTAACAACAACATTGCCTGTCATTAAAACAGTTTCATTGATCATATTAATAGTCGCTTTATCTGCAGAAACTTTATTTTCGCCTGCGCGCACCGCAACTTTACCAGCCGCTTCAATTTGGCGAATCCCACTTTTAGTTTTGCCTTTTTCATTAGCACGTTCATAAAATACTTTAATGCGCGTTGCCCGCATTAAAGTTTTGCCCTGAACAACGCTTACATTACCCGTTAAGAGCGCTGTATTTTGATCATCAATGATTTCAAGTTTATCTGCTTCAATTTGGATCGGATCATTATTATTACCAATACCCTTAAAGGCACCACCAGCAGATTGGGCAAAGCCAGTATTTGCAGTTAAAATAACAAAGGTAAAAGCGATCAGCGCATGGCTAATTATCTTATTAATTTTGGTCATCATCTGGATTTGCTTTCTTTAGTTCATCTGGTCTGAGCGTCATTCTCACGCTACCTTCAAAAATTAGCTTATTGCCACCATCTTCAACCATCATTGCATCTGATGTAATATCGGCTTGTGGGCTTTTAGCATCAATCGGGTTGTTGGTATGCATAATTGAATTGCCAATATCAACGCTTGCATCTTGTAGCTTAAGCACCATACCGTTTGAGGTCACGAGGTTTACTGTCTTTGTCAGTTCAAGCGTTTTAGCATCTGCATCATAAACACCATTGCCAGCAGTAATCGTTGCTGTGATTTTATCGGTCATAGGTAGTTCTGCATTAATCTCTTCAAGCTCAACCTGATTAGGATTATTGGCATCTTGTACAGCTCTTGTTGCAGTCAAATTATAGGGGCGTTTTTCTTTATCAAAGCCACTCAGCTCAGGGTTTTCCATCACCAGTTTTCCATCACTAAGATTGATGCTTTCAACAGCGACCTCAGGCACATTTGCTGATTTGATTACAAGTGTGCCAGCAATGATTAATATCACAAGCAGACCAAAAACAGGAAAAGCCATTTTCCAGAACTTAACTTTAGTAGAGTGCCTCAGGGCGGCATTATATTCAGTTTCACGATTATCAGTAGAAATAAAATCAAGATTAGAAGACGCAGGCATCTGTCGAGCCTGCGGCGCAGCGGGATTAACGCCAGCACTTTGAGGCACGTACTGCCCCTGTGTCAGGTTTTGATTTTGAAACTGGTTACTCAAGAAACATGCCTCACCTTATCTTGCAATATATTACAACAGCTTCATGGTCATAATAGGGCTTTGTTAAAGCTTAACTATGAGCAAATATGTCTGTTTCTGGCCAACCTGCTAAATCAAGGCGGCAGCGTGTAGGTAAGAAATTGAAGCATTCTTTTGCAAGCGCGCTTCGCCCTTCACGTTCTAGGCGTTTTTCAAGATGAGCCATCAACTCATGTAAGTGAAGAACATCAGAAGCAGCATATTCCAACTGTGCTTGGCTCAATGTTTCTGCTGCCCAATCAGAACTTTGTTGTTGTTTTGAAATATCAACACCAATAAATTCACGTACAATGTCTTTTAGCCCATGACGGTCTGTATAAGTGCGCGTCAGTTTTGAAGCAATTTTTGTGCAATACACATTATTAGTAGAAATCCCTAAGCCATGTTCAAGCACTGCAACATCAAAACGGCCGAAGTGAAAAATTATGGTTCTCTTTGGGTCTTCCATCAAAGCTTTAAGGTTTGGTGCTTCGGTTTGACCTTTAGCAATTTGCACTACGTCAGCAGTGCCATCACCAGGTGAAAGCTGCACAACGCATAATCTGTCACGTAAGGGGTTTAATCCTAAGGTTTCTGTATCGACTGCAATCGAGTCGTGGTAATTATCCAAATTGGGTAGATCGCCTTTATGAAAACGGATTGTCACCGTGTTTCCCCTTTATCATTGTTATTTTTTTCTTATAGCCTGAATAGCCTAAACCGACAAATCAACTGATATGCCTGGAATCCAATCATATAAAAGTGCAAAAAGTAGAAGCCCTAACGCTATGCGGTAGATCGTAAAGATTAAAAAACTTGAGCGTTTTACAAAAGCCATCAAAAAGGCAATCGCGGCAAGCGCTGCAAAAAATGTTAACACGGCCGCTAAAATAGCATCGTTTGAAATCTCTATACCCTGTTCAATCGCATCAAGCGTTACAAAGGCACCAGCCCCTGCAATTGCTGGAATACCAAGAAGAAACGAAAACCTTGCAGCTTCAGGTCGAGAAAAGCCCATGAAACGTGCTGCCGTCATTGTAATTCCAGAACGTGAAGTTCCAGGAATAAGAGCTAATGCCTGAGCAAAGCCCATCGTAACAGCAGGAGACATTTTCATATCTTCCATGACTTTTGTCTGTTTGCCAATGTAATCTGCCACATACATTAAGATGCCAAAGATAATAGCGTTCCATGCAATGACTTCAACAGAGCGAAGGCCATCGCCATATCCTGACTTTTTCAAAAACAATCCAAAAGCAACTGCTGGTATCGTTGCGACAATAATATAAAGAGCCATTCGTGAGTTATCATTCATACGCAGTCGTAATAAATCCAACCCACCAGCAATCAGTTTTAAAACATCACGCCAGAAATAGACTATAACAGCAAAGAGTGAACCAATATGCACCATCACATCTGTTACTTGGCCCTGATCAGGCCAGCCTGTAATTGCAGGAATGAGCGCCAAATGACCAGATGATGATATGGGTAAAAATTCGGTAATACCTTGTACAATAGCAAGGACAATAATTTGTTCAGGTGTCATCAAGTTTCCTAAAGTGTGCAGATTTACTTGCACGAGACTTCACGTCTCTTTATTGTTTCGGGAACGCAATACTGATTCCTGTCCTGTTTTTCATGTTCGCGTCATAATTTCCAGTGGATTTATAAGTAATAGGCCTTATGCACACACTCTATCACCATACAATGTCTGCCAGCTCACGCTATATTCGTTTGATTTTGGCTGAATATTCACAAAATGTCCGCTTGCTAGAAGAAAAGCCATGGGAGCGCAGGATGGAATTTCTGCAAATAAATCCAGCAGGCACTCTTCCAGTGCTCATGGTTGGGGAAGGCCAGTTTATTTCAGGCGGGGTCGTAATTGGCGAATATCTCGATGAAACCAATGGTGCAATGATGCGTGATAAACGCTTGCTTTCAGAAAAATCATTAGAACGCGCAGAAACAAGACGTTTGATAGAGTGGTTTTTAGTTAAGTTTGATGCAGAAGTTACGCGCTATATTGTGCAGGAACGGATTTTTAAACAGCTGATGAGCCAACAAGAAGGCGGTGGCGCACCAGATTCAAATACCATACGTGCAGCGCGGGCCAATCTAAAAAACCATATGAAATATTTATCAGCCCTTGTTACATCAAGAAATTGGCTTTCTGGTAATACAATTTCAGCTGCAGATTTAGCCGCCGCCGCCGCAATTTCAGTGGTTGATTATTTAGGTGAAGTACAATGGGAAGATGAGCCTGTTGCTAAAGAGTGGTTTGCAACGATTAAATCCAGACCTTCTTATCGCCAATTATTAGAAGATAAAGTTTTGGGCTTCCCACCAGCATCGCATTATACAGATCTGGATTTTTAATCCTTGGCTGCAAAGCAAAAACTAAAAACAGACTTATTGGCGAGGTCTAAATCTTTAGGCTTTGATATTTGCCAAATTACGAAAGCTGAACTTCCCAATGAAATTGGTGAGAAGCTTGAACAAAGTGTTGCGCTTAACCACCACGCTACAATGGGTTGGATGGAAACAACCCTCGAGCGGCGTAAATCACCAACTGCAATGTGGGATGAGGCAAAAACTGCCATTATGCTAGGCATGAATTATGGGCCAGACGTCAATCCACTTCGAACGCTCGATCAAAAGTCAAAAGCAACCATTTCAGTTTATGCGCGCAACCGTGATTATCATGATATCATCAAAGGTAAACTAAAAACACTTGCAAGCTGGCTTGCAGCTCAAACCAAAGAAGATGTGAAGGTCTTCGTTGATACAGCGCCTTTGATGGAAAAACCGCTAGCAAAACAAGCAGGTCTTGGCTGGCAGGGAAAGCATACTAATTTAGTATCACGCGAATTTGGCTCTTGGCTGTTTTTGGGTTCAATTCTAACCAAAGCAGAATTAGAAAATGATAGTGAAGAAGAAGATCACTGTGGGTCTTGTCAGTCCTGTCTTAATATTTGCCCGACAAAGGCTTTTCCAGCCCCTTATCAATTGGATGCTGGCCGCTGTATTTCTTATCTTACAATTGAGCATGATGGCCCAATTCCACATGAGTTTCGCGAAGCCATGGGCAACCGTATTTATGGTTGCGATGATTGTTTAGCGATTTGCCCTTGGAATAAATATGCGCAACAAACATCTGAACTAAAACTACAAGCCAGAGATGATTTACTGGCACCTGATTTGGCAGGACTAGCACAGTTAAATGATGCAGGTTTTAGAAAGAAGTTTTCAGGCTCTCCGATTAAGCGAATTGGTAGAGATAGATTTTTAAGAAACGTCATGATTGCTATTGGTAATTCGAACGACCAATCTCTAAAAGCCATCGCGCATGAAAATAGTCATGATGAAAACGCCATTGTACGAGCTTCAAGTGTTTGGGCGCTTTCTAAGCTTGAAGATAAGCAGGTCTTTGCCAATATGCGTATTGAAGCCTTGAAAAAAGAAACAGACGAAAACGTGCGGCAGGAATGGAATGATTATGAGTAAGAGGCTTTTTATATTTGGATTTGGATTTTCATCAAAAGCAATTGCTGAACAGGCAAAAAATGATTTTGACGTAATATGCGGAACATCACGTTCAATAGAAAAAATCCAATTGCTGCGTTCACAAGGGTTTCAAGCAGAAATTTTTGATGGGGAAACAACTGTTGAGTTAAAAGCGCAACTCAAAGATACAACACATATTGTCATATCAATATCACCCGGTGATGAAGACCCTGTATTAAAGGCTTTCCCAAATTTGATTGAGCTATGCCCTAATCTTGAGTGGATAGGTTATCTATCAACTGTTGGAGTTTATGGTCATCATGACGGTGCATGGGTTGATGAGACAAGCGAATTACGACCGGTTTCCAAACGTTCTTTACAACGTGTTGAGGCAGAACAGGCTTGGATAAAGCTTGCAAAATCAGGCAACATTCCATTCAGTATTTTTAGATTATCTGGCATTTATGGCACAGGTCGCAATTGGTTCATCAACATCGAAAAAGGCACTTCTCGTCGGTTGATAAAACCAGGGCAAGTCTTTAACCGCATTCATAATGAAGACATTGGACAGGCGGTTACACTTGCAATGCGTAAAAACATTGGGGAGATTTTCAACATCACTGATGATGACCCAGCCCCGCCGCAAGATGTAGTGACTTATGCGCATGAGCTGATGAATAAGACGCCACCGCCAGAAGTTGATTTTGAGACAGCAGATATTTCTCCTATGGCACGTAGTTTTTATGGAGAAAACAAGCGTGTTCGTAATCAAAAATCTAAAGAACTTCTGGGCATGGAATATAAGTGGCCAAATTATAAAACATCCCTAAAGCGTTTATGGGATGAGGGAAGTTGGAAAACCTAAGTTTATTTACGCAAACTTGAGCTTGCTGAAGGGCTAGACTCTATGCGCCAATCATGCGAATTCATTTGCCATGAGTGAGAAGCTAGAAATCAAGATTTGCGGACTGTCTACCAATGAAAGCATTGATGCTATTATTGCAGGGCGCGCTACGCATTTAGGCTTTATTTTTTTTGAAAAAAGCCCGCGTCATATTACACTAGAGCAAGCGTGTTCTTTATCAAATCATGCAGGCAAACGTGTTTTAAAAGTTGCAGTCAGCGTTAATGCTGATGACGAGTATATGGCTGATATTGTTGAAGCCATGCAGCCTGATATTTTACAGCTTCACGGCAGTGAGAGTGTTGCGCGAGTTAAAGAGCTAAAAGTCCGCTACGGCCTTCCAATTATGAAAGCCTTTGCTATCAGCGAAAAATCCGACTTTGAAAAAGTAACGCCTTATATTGGTGTTGCAGATAGGCTTTTGTTTGATGCAAAGCCACCAAAGGGGTCAGATTTACCAGGGGGTAATGGTGTCGCATTTGATTGGGAAATCATGGACGCTTTACCCAAAGATGTGCCATATATGTTATCGGGTGGTTTGGATGCTTCAAACGTATGTGAAGCGCTAAGCCGCTCTGGTGCAAATGCTGTTGATATTTCATCAGGGGTTGAAAGCGCTGCGGGCGTAAAAGATATTAAATTAATTGAAGATTTTTTGGCGACATGTCACGATTGTGGCAATGCCAATCTTGGGTAAGGAATAAAGTTTTGAGTAAACCAATTGAACCAAATTCATTTAAAACAGGGCCAGATGAAGACGGTCACTTCGGTATTTTTGGTGGGCGTTATGTTGCCGAAACCTTGATGCCGTTAATTCTTGATCTTGAGAAACATTATACAGCTGCCAAGAAAGACCCTAGTTTTCAGGCTGAAGTTGATTACCTCAACAAACACTACACGGGTCGCCCATCGCCACTTTATTTTGCAGAAAGCCTGACGGAAGAACTTGGTGGCGCAAAGATTTATTTCAAACGTGATGAATTAAATCATACAGGTTCGCATAAGATCAACAATTGCCTAGGTCAAATCCTTCTTGCCAAACGCATGGGCAAAACACGCATCATTGCAGAAACGGGTGCTGGTCAACACGGTGTTGCTGCTGCAACGGTTGCGGCAAAATTTGGATTTCCTTGTGTTGTTTATATGGGCAAGACAGACGTTGAACGCCAAAGCCCGAACGTATTTCGCATGCGTTTATTAGGGGCAGAAATTGTGCCCGTGACCGCAGGTGCAGGAACGTTGAAAGACGCCATGAACGAAGCACTGCGCGATTGGGTAACAAATGTTGATGATACTTATTATCTGATTGGCACAGCCGCAGGGCCGCATCCCTATCCAGAATTGGTGCGTGAGTTCCAATCTGTCATTGGTAAAGAATGTAAAGAACAAATGATGGAAGCAGAAGGACGCTTGCCTGATATGTTGGTTGCTTCTGTTGGCGGAGGCTCAAATGCCATTGGTCTTTTCCATCCATTCTTAGATGATAAAGACGTTGAGATTGTTGGCGTTGAAGCAGGGGGGCGTGGCCTTGATGGCGATGAACACTGTGCATCTTTATCCGCTGGTAAACCTGGCGTCCTTCACGGCAACCGCACATTTCTTTTGCAGGATGATGACGGTCAGATTTTAGAAGGCCATTCAATTTCAGCAGGTCTTGATTATCCAGGGATTGGGCCAGAGCATTCATACCTTCGTGATTCAGGCCGCGTCGAATATGTGCCGATCATGGATACAGAAGCATTAGACGCTTTCCAACTTCTTTGTAGAACTGAAGGCATTATCCCAGCCCTAGAACCAAGCCATGCACTCGCAGAGGTCGTAAAACGCGCACCTAAAATGGGCAAAGACAAAATCATCGTCATGAACCTATGTGGTCGCGGAGACAAAGACGTCTTCACCGTCGGCAAAGCGCTTGGCGTTGATATGGAAACTGAATAATTCTCACAAAGTAATTTTCGAAGAAGTAACAGATAATGAAAACAAGAATTGATACACGCTTTGAGCAGCTCAAAGTCGAAGGCCGTCCCGGTCTTGTGACGTTTATTATGGCAGGTGATCCTAACATGGAAACCAGTCAGGAAATTTTGAACGGCTTGCCAAAAGCCGGTGCTGACTTAATTGAAATTGGTATGCCGTTTTCTGATCCGATGGCGGATGGGCCTTCTATCCAGCTTGCAGGTCAACGTGCGCTTAAAGGCGGTCAGACTTTGGCTAAGACTTTGGCGATGGTGGCTGAATTTAGAAAATCTGAAAGCGATACGCCGATTATCTTGATGGGTTACTACAACCCGATTTATATTTATGGCAATGAGAAATTCTTAAAAGACGCAAGTGATGCAGGTGTTGATGGTTTAATCATCGTTGATCTTCCGCCAGAAGCTGATGATGAGTTATGTATTCCTGCGATGGATCACGGCATTAATTTCATTCGCCTTGCGACACCAACAACCGATGAAAATCGCCTACCAAAAGTTTTAGAAAATACTTCAGGCTTTTTATATTATGTGTCTATCACAGGCATAACAGGGGCTGCTGCGCCTGACCCGGATAAGGTTGGGAAAGCGGTTGCTGCGATTAAAGCAAAGACAGACATTCCGGTAGCGGTTGGGTTTGGTGTTAGAACAGCGCAACAAGCCGCAGACATTGGCAAGGGTGCAGATGGTGTTGTGGTTGGTTCAGCACTGGTTTCGGTCATTCTGGATAATCTTAATGAACAAGGAAATCCAAAATCTGGCACTGCAAAAGCTGTCCATGATTTAGTATCTGACCTTGCGTCAGGCGTACAATCGGTTAAACACGGATAAACCATAATTTGCCTTCATTTTGATAAGGCTTAAAACCATAAGGATTTTGATCAGATGAATTGGATCACAAACCTCGTCCCTCCGAAGATTGGCAACTTGCTCAACCGCAAGGACATGCCAGAAAACCTTTGGATTAAATGCCCAGAATCTGGAGAAATGGTTTTCCATAAAGACCTAGAAGCGAACATGGGTGTTATACCAAGTTCTGGTCATCATATGAAAATCACGGCTAAAGAACGCCTTAATTTTCTTTTTGATGAGGGTGAATACGAAGTTATTGAAATGCCGAAAGTGGCACAGGATCCGCTTAAGTTCCGTGATAAGTCTAAATATGCAGACAAGCTAAAAGACGCACGTAAAAAGACAGGTCTTGAAGATTCCATTCTATCTGCAAAAGGCAAGATTGAAGAAATGGACATCATTGCTGTTGTCCACGAGATGCAATTTATCGGTGGTTCGCTTGGCATGGCCGCAGGTGATATGATTGTAAAGTCAATGGAAATAGCGGCTGAAACAAAAACGCCACTCGTGCTATTTGCAGCTTCTGGTGGCGCGCGGATGCAGGAGGGTATTTTATCGCTCATGCAATTGCCGCGCACAACGGTTGGTGTGCAACGTATGAAAGATGCAGGCGTTCCTTATATTGTTGTTTTGACCAATCCAACAACGGGGGGCGTTTCAGCTTCTTATGCAATGTTGGGCGATGTGCATATTGCAGAACCAGGTGCGGTCATCGGCTTTGCTGGTCGCCGTGTAATTGAAGGTACAATCCGCGAAAAATTGCCTGATGATTTCCAAACGGCTGAATACCTTCAAGAGCATGGTATGGTTGATATGATTGTCAGCCGTCTTGATATGAAGTCAACGCTTTCACGTGTTTTCCGCCTTCTTCTCAACATGCCTGCTTATGATGCGCCTGTGGTAGAAGAGTCTGAAGAAATCAATGCAGAAGAGCAAGAAAACAACGATCAAAATATAGATGAGCAAGCTGACAAACCGATCGAAACATCTGACTCTTGAGTTTGACTTAAATGAAGTCTGATGCCCTCATTAATAAGCTTTCGGAAATTCATCCCAAAGGGTTTGATCTCTCGCTTGATCGTATTTTATTGCTGCTTGAAAAGCTTGGAAATCCACAAAATAAATTACCGCCTGTCATCCATGTTGCAGGTACGAATGGTAAGGGCTCTACGCTTGCTTTCACACGCGCCATATTAGAAGCACAGGGCTATAAAGTTCACGTCCATACCTCACCGCATTTAGTCAACTGGCATGAGCGCTACCGTCTTGCGGGTAAGCTGGTAAGTGACGATGTTTTGGCAGATGCTATTCAGCGTATTGCAGATACAAATAACAATAAGCCGATTACGGTTTTTGAACTTTTATGTGCCGTCATGTTCGTACTTTTCAGTGAGCATGAAGCAGATTTTGCGCTGGTAGAGGTTGGTCTTGGCGGACGCTTTGATGCAACCAATGTTATTGCTGAACCAAAAGTCTGCGCAATAGCACCTGTTGCACTTGATCATCAAGCCTACCTAGGAGATACGATAGCAAAAATTGCCTTTGAAAAAGCAGGCATCATAAAAAAACATGTCCCCGTAGCGGTTGGTCGTCAACAAGATGAAGCACGCGAAACCATTGAAGAGGTTGCACGTAAAAACCAGTCGCCAATTACGATTTTAGGTCAAGATTTTGACGCCTACCGCGATGCAACTGGCTTTGTCTATCAAGATGAAGAAGGTCTTCTCGATTTACCAATGCCGAAGCTTGCAGGTGAACATCAACTAGATAATGCAGCACTGGCAATGGCCGCAATTCGGTTAGCAAATATTAAAGTTTCGCCAGAAGCTTTTGCACAAGGAATGTTGGATGTAACCTGGCCTGGGCGGTTGGAAAAATTGCCTTCTGGCAAGATTACAAAAGCACTTGGCAACAAAACTGATATCTGGATTGATGGCGGTCATAATCCATCGGCAGGTGAGGCAATTGCCGCAGAGCTATCACGTCAAAATACTGGAAGTAGCCGCAAAACATTGCTCATCTGTGGTATGATTAATACCAAAGAGCCATTGGGCTATTTTAAGCCTTTTGAAAAATTAGGCGCGGAAGTGATTACAGTTCCAGTTGCTATGAGTGAAGCAAGTATTGCGTCTGATGATCTAGCAGAAGTTGCAAAACAAGCAGGGCTAAAAACACAAAGTACCACTTCATTAAAAGCAGCAATTGAGCAAACCGCGCACAAACTTAAAGAGAATTCTGACTTGCGTATTTTATTTTGTGGCTCACTTTATATGGTTGGCGAAGTGCTGGAGCTTAACGAAACATCACCAAGATAAGTTCATAAAAAAAGCCTGACTGTTTCCAATCAGGCTTCTTGAATTTTAAGATAAAAGTCGCTTATGCAGCGCCGTTAATCCAGTTTACCAATTCGCTCTTTGGTTTGCCACCAACTTGCATTGCAGCCGGTTCACCGTCTTTAAAAAGAAGCAATGTTGGAATTGAACGAACACCAAATTGAGCTGCAAGATCAGGATTTTCATCAATGTTGATTTTAGTGATCTTTACTTTGCCTTCCATCTCATCTGAGATTTCTTCAAGGCTCGGGCCAATTGCTTTACAAGGGCCACACCATTCTGCCCAGAAGTCTACAACAACAGGAATGTCTGAACTTAATACGTCAGATTGAAAGTTGCTTGCGTCTATTTTTTGTGTAGCCATTTGATGCTTCCTTAGAGTTTACCGCTTTAATCGCGGTTTGATTTGATCTTAGTTATAACGTAAGAACGCTAAGTGCCAACGTCAAGATGTCTTTAGCGGTTCTTAATTGCTTGTAATGCCATATCCAGAGTTTCATCTGGAATTACCATTAATTCAGGCGTTTGAGTCCACAATAATGCTGATATTACTTGCTTAGATTTATAAATTCGCGAAACCAATTCACGATAAAGTGCAAGTTGCGCGATGTATTCATCTGGCGCATCATTAGGCGTTTTGGGCACTTGGCGATTGGTTTTATAATCTAATATTGTAACGGACTCTTTTGAAACAATAAGCCTGTCAATCTGACCCGTAACTAACATACTGGCTGATTTTATATCCAAACGCCCAGCGAGTGATACTTCGGCTTGGGCTTCCCCTTCAAACAGATGTTTAAATCGTTCATCATCAAAAACATTAAACACACTTTTGAGAATATCAGCTTGTTGTTGTTTGGTAAGGGCAGGGCAGGTTTTGTTGATATAATCTTGCGCAAGTGACAATCGATTTTCTGGTAAGATATCAGGCAAAACCTCAAACAATTTATGCGTTGCATTACCTTTTTGTATCGCAATGCTATTGACCTCTGGTTGATTGTTAAACTTTAGTGTTTCACGTGTAAGACTATCACGGTCTATCAAAGCATAAGCACCAGATGGTGTAAGTGGTCTGGGTAAAGGTGGATCTGATTTGGCAGGTTTAAACAACCATTCAGGTGGCGTTGTTGTAGCAATCGACTGAGTATGTTCAGGATTATTATTTTTAGCAGTAATAGCAGGTCGATCTTCTAAAACCCATTTAAGTGCTACCGTTTCGCCTTGCTCATTTTTAATTTCAGATGAGGTGTCTGCAAGCCCATCTCCAACCATCTTATGCCAATAAGGATGCTTGTGATCTTCTTTGGTAGAGTAGCCACAAACAATAAGCCTGTCTGCTGCGCGTGTCATGCCGACATATAATAATCGTCTATATTCAGCTTCTGCTGCTTCCTCTATAAGGGCAGTGCTTTCGCGTGTTAGGGTTACATGTTGCTCTTTGCTACCAAGCCAAAGATAACCATCTGTATAAGGTTCGTTTTTAACTTCTAGGATTTCAGGCCTATGTTTTTCAGTCCATGCTGTGCCGCAATGATCAACTAAGAAAACAACTCTAGCTTCAAGCCCTTTTGAAGAGTGTACGGTTATAACCTGAACCTCATCGCGTTCTAATTCCAACTCACGTTTAATCTCTGGTTCAGCACCTGTAAGCTCAGTAATAAAAGTCTCAAGCCCGCCATTTCGATCATTTGTAAAGGCCAATGCTTCATCCAGAAATGCATCTAAAATGTCTTCAGCTTCCAGGCCGAGCCTTGCAAGTATTTTCTTTCGTCCACCTAATTTACCAAGAAGATACGCATAAAAATCAAAAACACTAGCGCGTTGCCCAACACGAAAAATCACTTGAAGCTGCTCAACTATTTGAGTTGCGATGGCGCATTTTGAGTGAGTTTCATCGGCAGAAATTTTTATAATCTGCTCATAAAGACTAAGGGCTTCACGACCATGCGCTAGTTCAAATAGCATATCATCATCAAGATTAAAGAAGACACCCTTCAAGACACTGGCTAACGAAAGATCATCTTGCGGGAGTAATGCAACCCGACCCAGTGCAACTAGATCTTCAACTGCAATATGATTTGTAAGTGTCAAACGGTCAGCACCAGCAATTGCCAGTCCCTTGTCTTTCATGTTGCGTGTAAAAGCTGTCAAGAAACGAGGATCTCGCTTTCGGACAAGCACCATAATATCAGCAAACTTCAAAGGCCGTTCCATACCAGGCAGCGTTGTACCAACACATTTTTCAATGGATTGGCTTATGTGTTTGGCAAGAAGAACGGCAGGGTCTTCTGCAGTTAACTTGTCTATTGGGTCAGACCAGCTTTTCGTCGTTTCATTTGTTTGTTTGACATATAAAGGCCATATCTGAACCTCTCCAGGGTCTTGTTGACGTACAGCATCATGGATTGGCTTTTCACCAGATTGCGTAAGACCTTTGAGATTTTCTGGAACATTAAATACCTCATCGACAGCACGAAGCACGTCTTGTGTAGAACGGAATGACAAATCAAGACTGCCTGCATGAAATTGATTACCTGCACGTTTTTTTAAGTTCTTTCTTTGGCGATCAAATTCACTTGGCTCAGCCCCTTGAAACGAGTAAATAGATTGTTTCTCATCCCCCACAACAAAGATGGTGCGTTTAGAATTAGAAGCAGTTTCACCCGAATAAAAATCATCGGTTATTGCATTGATGATTTCCCATTGTTTCGGGCTCGTATCTTGCGCCTCATCAACAAGCATATGATCAATGCCCTTATCAAGGCGGTAACGGATCCAGTCTTTTATTTCACTACGCGCTAGTAGCGTTGCGCATTTATCAATTTGATCATCATAATCGATTAATCCACGTTGGTGTTTCATGGTGTCATATAAATTCAAGATAATCTCACCAATCTTAAAAAGGTGGAAAGAGTTATAAAGCAGTTGGAGCGCGGCCATATTTTCAAGGGCAATCATGATTTTATCTGCGATTTCAAAAAGCACTTCTATAGTATCTGGAATGTCGTCTTTGACGAATTTCGTAGCAATTTTTTTTTCTGATTTGGGTGAATTAGTCTTGGTTAGAACTGCTGATCTAACTGCCTCAAATGCCTGCTCTATATTTTTGGTTTCAATCAACATCTGGAGCGCAGCAGCTAGCTTCGTATCTGTTTGCTTATTGCTTGTTGCAGCAAGTGCGCAGATATTAGAAATTCGTTTCCCGTCGGTTAGAATATCAAGAATAGCGTCTTGTTTGATTTTTTCTGGTGTTGTATTTTTCGTAACGCGAAGCTTTTCATAAAGTGGTTCAAGTGCAAGTTCGACATCGCCTTTTGTCCAGTTCAAAAAATCCTGCCGCATTTTGATGATAGCGTGAAGTGCCTTTTCAATTGCACTATCTGTGGCGTGAGGGATTAATGCTTCATAATGTTTTGTTGCTTCGCTATCAGCCGAGTTAAGTGCACGAGCACGCGCTTCAGCCAGCATGTTTGCTTGTTCAATCTCTTGGATTTCTTCAAAATGCCCAGGTACATTTGCTTCTAGTGGAAACTGATGAAGCAGGGACACACAAAAAGCGTGAATGGTTTGAATTTTCAAACCTCCTGGCGTATCTAATGCGAGCGCAAAAAGTTGTCTCGCACGATTTCGCAAACTTGCTGTCACGGCTGTATTATTTGTATTTTCAATCTCTTTATCAAGTGCTGCATCTTCCATCATCGTCCAATTCGACAATGTCTTAAAGACACGGTTCTTCATATTTGCAGCAGCTGCTTTGGTAAATGTGAGACAAAGTATTTTATCAGGTGGGTTTCCCTCTAACATCAAGCGGATTACACGTTGGGTCAGAACGTGGGTTTTACCAGAACCTGCATTAGCAGACACCCATGCAGAGTTTTGCGGATTGGAGGAAGCATATTGTTCTTGCAGCGTGGTTTCAGGAATTTTCATACAGCATTCCCTTCTTCATCTTCCCCAAAAGACCATTCTTTGGTTCTGGCAAGGTGATCATAATCCCCTGAAACTTCACCTTCTTTGAAGGGCACACGTCTTGATAAATAGCCTTGTTCTAAGTGTTGAAATCTATTGATCAACTTAAGTAGTTCAGCTTCAGCATTTTTTATAATGTCATCTAAAGAGTGATTTGTATTGGCGATGGATTGATCTTTGAATTTCGCGCCCCGCATAAGTCTCATATAGCTCAGATCTGAAATGCCAGCTGAGGCGTCTTCTTTAAAACCAGCATTTTTTGCGATCAAACCTTCAAGCGCTAATTGAGGCGAAAGCGTTTGTGCTTGTGATATAGATGGATTGCTACCCGTCTTATAATCTATGATATGTAATGAACCATCTTCGTGAATATCAATTCGGTCAGCACGTGCGCGAAGGCGAAAACGATCATCAGCAAGTTTGATCGAGCCTTCAATCTCACAAAGCATTTTTCCAATTTTATTCTTAAGATGATATTTATTTTCCCAATCAATGTATACCTCTGCGATCTCATGAAATCTGAGTTTCCATATATGCGAGATGTCACCTGGTAGGTTTTGATCTTTGATATGTTCATTTCCTAAAGCTTTGAGGTGGGCAAGCCTTTCATCCGCGGACTTTTTAAGGTCATGACCTTCGACATAATCCTGCATGATTGCATGATACAAAGTACCCTTCAGCATTGCATCAGGTTCACGCTCAAGCGGGTCTATCGGATTTAATTTCAAAATACGTTTTGCATAAAGTGCGTAAGGGTCACGTATCCATGTTTCAATATCTGTAACAGCTAAGGATGTTGGACGTGAGCTAACAGGCGGGGTTGGGTTAGGGCGTTCAACACGATTACTAGCCCCTGAATTTTCATCAAGCATTTCAGCGTATTCAAGATAGGTTTGGCCACGCTTTGTTATTTCATTGGCTTGGTCTTCGCCAACTAAAGCCATCAAACGTTGTATCCAACGAGAAGCAACGGTGGGCGCTTTATCAACGCGGGATGAGCGAGAAAGAAAAACTTCTTTTTTTCCCATGAGTTGTTGAAAGTCATGGGCTGCAAGGCCTGTACGTCGTTCTGGCGAAGACATGCCAAGCTCTTGCCGCATTAAGCGATTTAGAAAAGCATCATTGCGTGTAGTTTGCGGCCAAGTACCCTCATTCAGCCCTGCAAGAATAACGCGATCATGTTCAAGCAAACGCACTTCGAGTGGGCCATAAATATGAAGTCTTGGATGCGTATTTCCTCTAGGTCTAGTTGTAACGCTGCTTAATATAGCATCCATAACCGATGGAAAATCATGAGCCATCAATTTAAAAAGATTTGCTTCCATACTGAGAACATCTTCAAAAAGCTGTTTTAATTCTATACCGCCTTCATCTTCTAAAATTGCAGAATTTCCATCTTCATCGGCGCAAAGCGCTTCAGCAGCTTTTGCAAGTGTAAGAAAGAAAGTCTGTAGCGAAGCCTCTTCTTCAAGTTGAGATAACTCAATCAGGGGTTTAAAAACATCATCCAATTGCCTGCTATAATTTAGCAAGTCTTCCCAGTTTTCACCAATGATGCGTTTGACTTGATTAGAAACATATTTGCCATCTTGTAAATCTGCTTTTCGGGTTTGTAAAAACAGTTCAAATTGGCCAGGCTTTGGTCTTGTCACCACACCTCTTAAGGCTACTAATTCAAATGATTGCGCAAGAATTTTGGCATGGCTAGCCGTATTATTGATTTTAAAAAGTGGGTTTTTTAACAAAGATGCAAGAGCGGAATTCCGGAATGGCATAAATGAGATTTGAGCAAGTTGCCTTAAAAACAGTGCTGCTTTAGAATTTTTTAAAGGCGTGCCACCAGTGTCATCAACGATGATATTGAAGCGTTGTAATTCCATAGAAACACGACGTGCTAAGTTTCTATCTGGCGTGATTAATGCAGCATTTTTATGCTCATCAACTAACACCTCACGCATAGCAATTGCAATCGACAAGGCTTCTTGTCGTTCATTACTTGCCTCAATTAGCGAGACTTTAGAAAGCACTTCTTGAGTTCTTTGGGCATCTAAATTGTCAGCTTCAGACAACCAATTTGCCGTAAAGCTAGAAGATGCCATCGCAAGGCCGAGAAGTCTTTGGCTATAAACGCCCTGCTTTGAGGGCTTACCTAAGTCGATGATGTTTTCACGCTCAACACCCATACCATTCAACAATTGTGCAAGGCCGTATTGAGGATGTGTTTCTAAGGTTGCTTGCTCCTCTATCTTTGTTGAGGAAAGGCTTTTCCATTCAAGGTCAGAAATCGTTTTATCAACACCCGGCAACACAACCGCGCCTTCTTTAAGATTAGCAACCGCACGTAAAAGTCTTCTGGTCGAAGCAACAGAACCCGTCGAGCCTGCAACAATAACAGGCCCTTTGTTTTTTTCTGATTGATAAAACTCGGTTCTCAAATCCAGTAATTTTGCTGCACGCTCTGCAGGGTCAAGTAGACCGACCGACTGTAAATGAGCGGGCCATGCTTCCATAATTATTTTGAGGAAAGTAATGGTAAGCTTCCACCATTCAGCATGATCTTCTGGAACAATATTTTGAACACTAGACCATTCAATTTCTTCTTGAGTAAGCTGCCCAAGCAGAATGCTCAGGTCTTGAGCAAGTAAAATTGCATCGGCTTTGGAAGAAGGGATCGCAATTTCCTCATCTTCATAAATTCGTCTGGTTTCATCCTCCATCGCATTAACCCAAATCTGAACTAGATTGGCTAATAGTAAGGTTCGCTCCAATGGTTTTATTTCTTCGCCTGGTTGCCCAAAATGGCTCGCATCAGGTGCTAAGCCAAAATCATCGTCACCAACATCGCCCAAGGTTTTTATAGCTGGAAGAAGAACGGCTTCATCTTCAAACGCAGCCATAAAGGCGGTTGAAAGCGCGCGTGCAGCACGACGGTTAGGCACAAAGATTGTTGCGGTTGAAAGGAGTAATGGATTTTCTTTAGGGTGAAAATTTTCTATCAGCTTGCCATCAAGTAGATTTTGCACAAGCACTTGTAAGAAATCACATTCTGCAGGTATCGAATAAATATTCGACAGATGCATCCTGCCTGTATTTGAAACTTCAGAAATAGTCAGCACTCCCATTAAAAGCGCTGCTGATAAACTTAGCTAAGCCGCACTTTTTGCAATTGCATCTTCTGCTTCTTTTATCGCATTAGGTGTACCAACGTGCAACCAAAGACCTTCTAAACGTAGGCCAAATAGACGTTCTTTTTCTAATGCCGCATCAAATTGTTTGTTCAGCGTGAAAGCACCCTTAGGCGCATCATCAAAAATTGAAGGATTAAGAATTGCTGCACCCGCATAAGCAAAAGGTGCCATTTTTTTCTCGCCACGACGTTTAAGCCTACCATCGGAATTCATACTAAAATCACCTTTTGAGCCAAACCCAACAGCTTTAGCCATGCCCGAAAGTAGCAGCATAATATCCATCTGTGCATGGTCCCATTGCTCAGCCATGCGAGTAAGGTTGGGCTCATATCCTTCAATCCAAAACGAGTCTGCATTGATAAGATAGAAAGGTTCCTTACCAATTAGCGGCAAAGCATTTGCGATACCGCCACCTGAATCTAACAGTTCAGCACGCTCATCAGAAATTGTAATTTTCAGGTTCGTTCGTTTAGCAACGTGATCTTCAATTTGCTCTGCATGATAATGCACATTGATGACAGCTTCCTCAACACCAGAGCGTACCAGTGCATCTAACCCATGATCAAGCAGTGTCTTGCCATAAACTTCAACAAGTGGTTTTGGTATTGTATCTGTAATAGGACGCATTCTTGTTCCAAGACCTGCGGCTAATACCATTGCTTTTTTTGGGGTAGTGTGTGATTTATCGACCATCATATTTGTCTTTTGCATTTTGTGCTCCTGCGCTGGTCATCCTTGTTCTCCAGCTTTTCAAATCTTTTTCTAGGTAACTTAATGCTGTGCAATTGTTACAGTTTTATAACAGTTTCCATCCAGTGTTTATATTCTTTCAACACTGGATGTTTAAGGCTGCGCTTAATGTATTCTTCGATGCGGGGCAGGTGTTTTAGATAAGCAGGCTTTCCATCACGTTCATTAAGTCGAATGAAAATACCTAGAATTTTAGTAGCTCGTTGAGCAGCCATAATGGCGTAGCTTGAACGAAAGGTCTCTTGATCAAAAGCAGGGTTATTCTTGGTTCTGCATTCCACGTAATGGTTGATAAGTTGAGCTTCAAGTTCTTCGCTTACATCAACACGCGCATCTTGAGCAAGCGAAGCAACGTCATAAGCGCATGGGCCAAGGACAGCATCTTGAAAATCAATTACACCAATACGTGCTGTGCCAGTTTTATCAGCACGCCATAAAATATTAGGGGAATGATAATCTCGCAGCACCAAAGACTGTTGATGTGTTTTTAAAAGGTCTGAATAACCGCGCCAAAGTTCAATAAATCTCTTTGAGTCTTCATCGCAGATATTAGATCCTGATTGTGAGGGCGCATACCATTGTAATAATAAATCTGTCTCAATTAATATGGCTTCTTCATCATACGATGGAATCCTATAATTTTCTCCTGATGCCAACTTTACATCTGAGACAAAATCACATTCGTGAAAATTGGCTAAAAACTCAATAGCTGCTTTGTAGCGTTCAGGGATTGGCACTCTCTGCCCATCAATAATGCCCTCATTGCCAAAATGTTCAATCAGCAAAATGCCTTGATCTAGGTCTTGTGCTTTTATAAAAGGGGCTGCAAATCCCTTAGCTCTAATTAATTCATCAATCGCTACAAAAGCGGTTACATCTTCTGCAAGATGCGCAATTTTGCTATATGGCTTGCCGTCTTTTATAGGAGGGCCATCAGGTAGAGCAGGCGCATTCATTAACAAAAGTTCTTCTGAGGCATGTGAAATCAACTCATAACTGCGAGCAGAAGCATCCCCCATTAAAGGCGCGCGCTTAAAGTTTTTTAAATCAGCATTTTCTAAAAATTCGCGAATTATTAAACTGCGAGAAATACGATTTAGAATATCAATGTTGCCTGAAAAGTTAAACTGACGTTCGTCGTTGTCTTTCTGGGAAATTTGAATATATAGCGCGTGTTTTGGAATTTCATCAAAGCACTGTTCAGGCCATTCAACAATTGCACAGCCAGATTCAAGCGCTTCATCAAGGCCTAGCTCTTCTAATTCATCTGAATTTGAAAGACGATATAAATCATAATGTGAAACAGGTAGAGGCGTTTCATATGTTTGACAAAGTGTATAGGTGGGGCTTGGCACTTCAAAATTTTCATCATCCGCCAAATGCCTAATAATGCCGCGTGCCAAAACACTTTTCCCAGTTCCTAATACCCCTGAAAGACAAAGCAAATCGCCTTGTTTTAAGACCATCGAAATGTCTTTTCCAAGTTGAGTCGTTTCTGCTTCACTCAGTGTAGTAAGAACAAAAGGGGTCATAGACTATGCTGCTGCTGTAAGTGAGCTATCAGTATTATAGGGCGTTTGTTTAATCTTAGGCTTCATGGGCAGCGTACAAACAAAGCAAGCACCATTTGGTTTAGCTTCCTCAACACTGACGGTGCCGCTGTGCAATTCAATAAAGCTTCTGACAATTGAAAGGCCAAGTCCAGTTCCCTTTCTAGCTCCTTCATGCGCACGGGTTTCAAAGCGGTCAAAAATTACTTCCTGCATATCTTTTGAAATACCGGAGCCTTGATCAATAATTCTAATTTCGTGATTTTCTCCAACGCATTTTGCTTCTACAGAAATGACACCGCCATCTGGTGAAAAGTTCACTGCATTTGAAACAAGATTATTAAGCACTTGCTTAAGTCTTGCTGGGTCAGCAGTTATTTGAGCACTATCTTTTGAAATTTTGAGCTTTGTCTTAATACCTTTTTGGGCGAGCACATTTTCAAAATCAGCAAAAATATCAGTCATTGCCATTTCAAAATTTATTTTATCAAAGTCCAAAGTCATGGAACCAGCATCAATTGAAGCTAGGTCAAGAATATCATCAACGATTGCTCGTAGTTCTTCTGCGGATGTATTTATATGCGATAGATATTCAGTCTGCTTATCATTCATCTTGCCAATTTCAGGCGTCGAAAGCATTTCTCCAAAGCCTGCAATATTAGTAAGAGGTGCGCGTAATTCATATGATACGTGTTGAATAAATTTACTTTTCAATAAATCAGAAGCCTCAAGTGCTTCCGCACGCTCATTTAAAGCTTTTTCAAAATTCACATTTGCAGTGATATCAGAGAGCGTTAGCATTGACTGCCCATCTGGTAATGGCACAAGCCTGTATTCATAAGAAGAACCATTTTGTAGTTCTAAGCGACCTTTTAAATCTGAGCGTTTATCATCTAGGCCTGTAATTTTGCCAAGGATTTTTTGAAGGTCATCAGAGTTTGAAATTGAGTCTGTCCATGCCTCAATAATTTTAACAATGTGCAGACCTTCATCAACCTCTAGCCCAGACGCATTCCATAATGCTTCAAGGGTTGGGTTAAACAATCTTAGTTTGCCATTAGAGCCAAACACAGCAACAGCTTCTGTTAAATGATCAAGTGTTTCACCTTGTACTTGAATGAGTGAATTATAGTTGCTTTCAAGTGCCAAACGTTCTGTAACATTTTCAAAAATCCACGTTGAACCCCCTTCATTTCTTGGGTTCATTACGACGCGAATAGTTTGCCCATCAAGCAGGTGCCACCATTCTTCTTTCGGTTCGATTGCCTGATAAATATCAAGTTGGCTATCGCGCCATTTTCGCCAATCAGGATGTGCGGGTAAGAGTTTGCCCTCCCGCATCGCATCTAAAAGTTCGCCATTAGATGGGCTTGTTTCTAAGAAAGCAGCATCTAATTTCCATAATTGCCTAAAGCCGCTATTGTGAAAAACCAACTTTTGCGAGCGATCAAAAATAGCAACCGCTGTTGCCAGTTGATCCAGCATTCTAGAATGCCCCTCGTTAGTCTCTTTCAACATACGACTGATATCGTCTACATCACTTTTATCAAGTGCAATTCCAGCAAAACCTGTTTTTCCTTTGATTGAAAAAACTTCAAGTTTTTTGCGAGTACCAGCAACCGTTGCTGGCAAAATACCTTGGTAAAGGGGGTTCTCTTCTTGAGTTTTAAGGATTTGTTCGCGCTGTTCTTGATCAAACAAATTCCAATCTTTTCCGATTGCCTGATTAGGTTCAGAAAGATCGAGTGCCTTGGCATAAGCCTTGTTTATCCAGGTAAGCTTACCACCGACATTGCGAAGCCAAACAGGCATTGGTAAATTTTCAAACAGGTTTTCAATAGTACGGTACTGTCCAATAAGCTCATCATGCTCGTTTTTGATTTTTGCATATTCTTCCCGCTCAGAACCGATTTCTCGAATCCGCGTAAAAGCATATGAGCCAGAAATGCGCCCTTGCGCTTCGAGAATATCACCTTTTTTAGTTTTGATATTAGTATCAAAAGAAACAGCATTAATGCGTAAATCATTTAACATAGCTTCGAAAGAAGATGCTGATTCTGCTGTGAGCCAGTGATCAAACGATAAAAAATCGTCACTATTATCGGGCGTGCCATTTGCTTGGGTTAACTGACCCAGTAATTTAGGTTGGTCGTCTGAACCGTTCCAAACGATAATTGCCTGATCCGTTACATTAACCAGTGCTTCATTACGATCGTTTTCCGCACGTAATTTTGATAAACTAATTTTTAAATTCGAGTTTTCGCCAGCTATTCTGTTTCGCTCACGGATCAACCATGATGCAGACATCAATGCGAAACTCATAGCGCCGCCAAAGATAGCAAGCATTAAAATTTCTGTAGAATGAAAGGATTCTACTAAGCGTTGTTTGAAGGATAATGTTGATTGTGTTTGAGCAGCTGCATGGCTAAATGCCATAGGCAAGCTCGCCAGTGCTAAGCCTGTTTTTCGCCCAATTTTTTTAACACGTATAGGTTTTATATTACGCATTAAATTATACCTTGCGGTAATGTCGGTTTTTGATCCCGGCATGTCCCCGGTCCTCTCGCCGCTCGATTCCCCAGACTGCCCTGCTTTACACTTCCTTTTCAAATCAAGTGATTCGTAGAAGTTTTTGATTCTTAACACTTTAAACAATTCATGATTCAGCGTGAAGTCTTTTTCCAAAAAAAATGCCACCGCATTTATCAATGCGATGGCTACTATATCTTGTAGATATTAAGTTAAGAATTAATATCTATAGTGCTCAGGCTTGAACGGACCTTCAGTTTCAACACCAATGTAGTCCGCCTGATCTTTAGAAAGTTCGGTCAATTTCACACCAATCTTCTCAAGGTGCAGACGCGCAACTTTTTCATCAAGGTGTTTTGGTAGGATATAAACTTCATTGTTATACTCATCTCCCTTTGTCCAAAGTTCGATCTGAGCCAGCACTTGGTTCGTAAAGGATGCAGACATCACGAAGGATGGGTGACCCGTTGCATTACCAAGATTTAGAAGGCGTCCTTGAGAAAGCAGGATCATACGATTGCCATTAGGCATCTCATACATATCTACTTGGTCTTTGATGTTTGTCATTTTCAGGTTTTGCAAGTTTGCAACCTGAATTTCATTATCAAAGTGGCCGATGTTACCCACAATCGCCATATCTTTCATTTCACGCATATGCTCGATACGAATGATGTCTTTATTGCCTGTAGTTGTAACAAAGATATCTGCATCTGAAACAGCATCTTCAAGTGTTGTTACTTCAAAACCATCCATTGCAGCTTGAAGCGCACAAATTGGATCGATTTCTGTAACTTTAACACGCGCACCAGCACCTTGAAGAGAAGCAGCTGAGCCTTTGCCCACATCACCGTAACCACAAACAACTGCTGTTTTACCAGCCATCATAGTATCTGTTGCGCGGCGAATGCCATCTACAAGTGATTCTTTACAACCATACTTGTTGTCGAACTTTGATTTCGTAACCGAGTCATTCACGTTAATTGCTGGGAATGGCAGTTGGCCTGCTTTATGCAGTTCATACAAGCGATGAACGCCTGTTGTTGTTTCTTCAGAAACACCTTGGATCTCATCACGCGTTTTTGTAAACCAGCCTGGGCTTTCTTTCATACGCTTTTGGATTTGCGCTTTAATTGCTTCTTCTTCTTCTGACTGAGGAACTGGAAGAATATCTTCACCTGCTTCCGCGCGAGCGCCAAGAAGAACGTAAAGTGTAGCATCACCACCATCATCAAGAATAAGGTTTGCCCCTTCTGGGAACATGAATGACTTATCAAGATAATCCCAATGCTCTTCTAGGGTTTGGCCTTTGATAGCAAATACTGGGATCTTTGCATCAGCGATTGCCGCAGCTGCATGGTCTTGTGTTGAATAGATGTTACAAGAAGCCCAACGCACATCAGCGCCCAGCTCAACAAGTGTTTCAATCAAAACAGCCGTTTGAATGGTCATGTGAAGTGAGCCAACAATGCGCGCGCCTTTTAGAGGCTTTGAAGCCCCAAATTCTTCACGAAGCGATATTAGGCCTGGCATTTCTGTTTCAGCAATATCAAGCTCTTTACGACCAAAATCAGCAAGAGCAATATCTTTCACTACGTAGTCTGTGAATTTCGACATAGGGTTTCCTTTATGGAATGAGGGTTTGTATTTGGGCTGACTATTATCAGGTAGTTTAAATATCTGCAATATCATATAAAGATTTCTTTATATGGCTATTATGCGACTTCTTGTCCATTTATTTTGCATCCTAAAAGGACTGATTGATTTATTCATCTTCATAAAATTTTTCATTTACAAGCGCACTAAGAGCTTCAAGAGCCTCGCTCGCCTGATTTCCAGTTGCTGCAATATGAATTTGACTACCCTTTGAAGCTGCTAACATCATTAGCCCCATAATTGATGTCCCTCCAACGACATGGCCGTCTTTGCTGACACTAATCTTAGCGTCATAACCTTCAGCGCATTGAACAAATTTTGCAGAAGCTCGCGCATGAAGTCCACGCATATTCGAGATTTTCAAAATTTTAAAAGGTGTATTTGTCACGCTATTTAAAAACCTTATTCACTGCCGTTAAGAACCTTACTTGCAACATGAATATATTTACGTCCAGCTTCTTGTGAAAGTTCTGCAACTTCAAGAATTGATTTTGTTTCACGTAAGCCAGCTAATTTCACCAGCATTGGCAAATTTATACCTGCAATTACCTCAACTTTATCATCCTGCATCATTGAGATTGCAATATTGCTTGGTGTTCCGCCAAACAGGTCTGTCAGGATGATAACGCCTGAACCTGTCTCTACTTCTTTAATTGCATTAAAAATTTCCGTACGGCGGTTTTCCATATTATCATCTGCATTGATGTTGATGGTTTCCATGTTTTTTTGCGGACCAACGATATGTTCAAGCGCTAATTTAAATTCTTGCGCTAAATTACCATGTGTAACGATCACGATACCAATCATCTAAGGTCTCCTGGAAAAGCTTTACGTAAAGCTTGTTATGCTAACTATCTCTATGTTGAGCTTTTTCATCAAACTTGCAAGCAAGCATTTTCTAAAAGCCACGCGTATATAATACGAACGGAATGCTTTTCATGTCGGTTTGGCACTTGCACTAAGGGTACTTTGATAGATTGGTGTTCCCAAAACTTTTGATGCGGCATTCGCTCCATTGCTTCATCTTCAATAATTTCAGCAACAAGGTTGATCTCGCAATTTTTTTTATACTCATAATTGACAATACCAAAGCCGCGAATTTCGACCATCCCTGCAATTTGTTTTGGTGTAATGGCAATTAAATTATCATTCTCTCGTATTAAACTAACTTGATCGTCAGCAACTAGAAAACCATTAGTATTTTCTTGTTTTGCTCGCTCTAAAAGCCCCATCATAAGCGATGTTTTGCCGCTTCCAGATTGGCCTTTAATTAAAATACCAGTCTGATTAATTTGAAGAGCACATGCATGATGGGTTTTTGTAGTCATAAAATATTAGGCATCAGCTTTATTAATTTTGCGCGTATTGGTTTTAGATTTTGTATCTGTGGGCAGTATAACAATGAACCGCGCACCGCTATTGCCATCGCGTCTATTTTCAGCGTGAATCGTACCGCCATGCGCCTCAATAATTTGCCTGCTTATAGATAAGCCAAGGCCAGAATTTTGCCCAAAACCATCTTGCTCTGCTCGGTCAGTATAAAAACGTTCAAAGACACGATCAAGATTTTCGGCCTCAATCCCAGGTCCATTATCTTCAATTATCATAATAATATGATTTTTATTACGTGCTAAGCCAATTGAAACTTTCCCACCTTTTTTGGGAACGAAAGAAGCTGCATTATCAAGTAGATTATTAATCACTTGTCCCAAGCGAATATCATGGCCTGCAACTAAGAAGCTATTTTTTCCACTCTTACCTTTATTTATATCTAGGCTGATTTCAATTTTTTTACTCCTACGCACATCACGACCTGCCGAAACAATATTTTCAAGTAAGGTAGCAATATCGAGTGATTTTGAATCATCACGAGCCAAATCAGCATCAAGTCTTGAGGCATCAGAAATATCTGTAATTAAACGATCTAATCTTTGAACGTCATGTTGAATAACATCCATTAAACGTTTTTTAGAGTCTTCTGTCTTTGCAAGCGGCAAAGTTTCAACGGCGCTTCTTAAAGACGTCAGAGGATTTTTTAATTCGTGACTTACATCAGCAGCAAAACTTTCAATTGCTTCTATGCGTTGGTAAAGTGAATTAGTCATTTCGCTAATTGATGCAGAAAGATCGCCAACCTCATCTTGACGATGCGAGAAGTCAGGAATTTCAACACGAGATTTCACACCACGTTTCACTCGAATTGCGGCTTCTGATAATTTTCGCAATGGCATCGCAACAGTATTTGCAAGAAGTGCTGAAAGTACCAAAATAACAATTGATGCAACTAAGAATATTCGCAAAATAGCAACACGCTCTTCACGAACAATACGATCAATATCATCCCCTTCAGTGGATAAAAGCAAAACACCTAATACAGCCCTAAATCTTTGCACTGGAATAGCAACGGAAATGGTTAACTTGCCTGCTTCTGTTTGTCTTACAACATGCCTTGGCGCTCCCGTTAAGGCGGATTGAACTTCTTCATACTGCAGACCAGAACCATCAAGCTCTTTATAAATTGGATTACTGTGGCTTTGGAGTAATTTATTTAATGTGTCACCAATTGTTTCAACCCAACCAATACGTCGCTGCGCTTCTTCTTGTCCATTAATTGGGGGGAGGTTAAATTGTTTAACCTGTCCAGCTGCGTATAAATTGCGAGAGTCTAAAATGATTGCCCCGTCAGAATCATAAATACGTGCACGTGTCAGGGTTGGTTTGATTAATTGACGAAGCACAGGCGCTATCTGCTCTGGATTTATCGGATAAGTAAAATTATCCAAAGGTTCAAGCTTGGGTTGAAGGCTCTCGCCTGCTTTTAGCTCCCATAATTTATCTGGATCAATTGTAATTGCATCAGGTGTCGCTGTTGCAGAACTTGCAATAGCACTTGCAATAATACGCCCTTGTGTCAGAAGGCTCTCAGTCTTTGCATCAATAAGCCCCTCACGAAACTGGTTCATATACAAAATAGCACTCAAGAAGATGGTAAGTGCTGTAAGATTTAAAAATAAGATGCGCCGCGTTATGGATGAAAAAAGATTTTGCTTAATCGCTTTGAAGCTGCGTGAGATAAAACTCTTTTGTTTAGGTTTTATATAAGCTGCATCTTCGGCATCGCCAAATTGATCATCTTGCAACTGAAAGGAAGCTTCTTTTAAATTTTCCGATTGCGGGTCATTAGAATTATCAAGTTTATTTGGCGCTAATGAGTTTTTTAGTTTGTTTGGAAGGGTGTTTTTAGAAGAGCTTTGAACTTGAGACACATCAGGTTTGTGGGCAGTTGGTTGATCACCAACTCCCTCAACTAATCCTTTTTTTATATCAAGCTCTATGCTCAAATATTTTATCCTTCACGAAATCTATATCCAACACCATAGAGCGTCTCAATCATATCAAAGTCATCATCTTCAACTTTGAATTTTTTGCGCAGGCGTTTGATATGACTGTCTATCGTGCGATCATCAACATAGACCTGATCATCATAAGCCGCATCCATCAACGAGTCACGGCTTTTAACAACACCAGGTCTTTGGGCAAGGGCATATAAAATTAAAAACTCAGTCACAGTTAATGTCACAGGTTTTCCATTCCAGGTACAAGTATGGCGTTCTTGATCCATAACTAGTAGTCCACGCTCTAAACTCTTAGCAGAATTTTCTCCAGACTTAGCGCCTGCCTCTGGTATTGCTGCGACACGTCTTAAGACGGCTTTTACACGCTCAACTAAAAGACGTTGAGAAAAGGGTTTCTTAATAAAATCATCTGCACCCATTTTTAGGCCAAATAATTCATCAATCTCTTCATCTTTTGAGGTGAGGAATATAACTGGCAGGTCAGAAGTTTGACGTAATCTACGTAGTAATTCCATCCCATCCATGCGCGGCATTTTAATATCAAAGATAGCCAGATCAGGGCGCTTCATATTAAGACCATCAAGTGCCGAAGCACCATCTGTATAGGTTTCAACTTTATAACCCTCAGACTCCAATGCAATGGAAACAGACGTCAAAATATTACGATCATCATCGACTAAAGCTATGGTTGGCATTTTTGGCATATCTCCAAATAAACTTAAAAATAAAAAAAGTAGAACTGCATTGGCGCTATAAGTTTGGGCAAATTGTGGCAATCGTTTAGACCAGATTCACACTAATAGTTAGATAATGGACATTAAAGCGTTGATAAACAAGGTTTAAGCGATATTTCAGGCAAGTTTTTGCCTAGTCTTGATGCATATCTAAGACCAAGATATAGGTAGCGCAATTTACATTTCCATTGTATGAGATGCCATTCTCATATGTGAGATGGGGTTATTTTTTCTAAAAAGGCAATTACAGTGACGAATATAGGCGTAAAAGAAATTTCATCTAATTTAAATGAACTTGGCATTCAAAAGCCTGGAAATATTTTGGCAAATCAACAGGCGCCTGAATTATACGAACTATCAATTGCACGTTCAGAATGTCGATTAACAGACATGGGAGCGCTTTGCGTTGAGACAGGAACGCATACAGGCCGCTCTGCTCAAGACAAATTTGTTGTCGTTGATGACGTTACAAAAGATACCGTTTGGTGGGATAATAACAAATCCATGTCGCCGGAGCATTTTGAAATTCTTAAGTCAGACATGATGGCTCATGCAGAAGGTAAAGAGCTTTTTGTTCAAGACCTACATGGTGGCGCAGACGCGGTTTCTAAGATTAAAGTACGTGTAGTAATGATGAAAGCTTGGCACGCGCTTTTCATCCGTAATTTGCTTATCCGTCCAGAAACTTCAGAACTAGAGGGTTTTTCACCAGAGTTCACAATTATCGATTTGCCAGACTTTAAAGCAGACCCAGACCGTCATGGTTGTCGATCAGAAACAGTGATTGCCTGTGATTTTAAAAATAAATTGGTTCTGATTGGCGGCACTTCATATGCGGGTGAAATGAAAAAGTCAGTCTTCTCATATTTGAATTTTAAACTTCCAGAATCTGGCGTGATGCCAATGCACTGTTCAGCAAACCATAATGACGCTGGCGAAAGTGCTGTATTCTTTGGTCTGTCAGGAACGGGAAAAACAACCCTTTCAGCAGATCAATCACGCACACTTATTGGCGATGATGAACATGGCTGGAATGATGATGGTATCTTCAATTTTGAAGGTGGCTGTTACGCAAAAACAATTCGTTTGTCGCAAGAGTCAGAGCCTGAAATTTATTCAACCACACAGCGCTTTGGTACAGTTCTTGAAAACGTTATTTTAGATGAAAACCGTAAACCAGATTTTGACGATGGTTCACTAACTGAAAACACACGTTGTGCTTATCCAATTGATTTTATCCCAAATGCCTCACCAACGGGCACCGCACCGCATCCAAGAAACATCATTATGTTAACAGCAGATGCTTTTGGTGTATTGCCTCCAATTGCTAAGTTAACACCTGCGCAAGCCATGTATCATTTCTTGTCTGGATACACTGCAAAGGTTGCAGGCACAGAAAAAGGTGTAAGCGAACCAGAGGCAACTTTCTCAACGTGTTTTGGCGCACCTTTCATGCCACGTCATCCATCTGAATATGGCAACTTGCTGCGCGATCTTATTGCAAAGCATAACGTTGATTGTTGGCTGGTAAACACAGGCTGGACAGGCGGCGCTTATGGCGTTGGTAATCGTATGCCAATCAAAGCAACACGCGGTCTCTTATCCGCAGCACTGGATGGCTCTTTAAACAGCGCTAGTTTCCGTAAGGATGATAATTTTGGCTTTATGGTGCCAGAAGCAGTCGAAGGAATTGATACATCAATTTTAAATCCACGCGGCACTTGGCAAGACGCACCAGCTTATGATGCACAAGCACAAAAGCTGGTTGGTATGTTTATCGCTAACTTCGAACAATTCGCAAGTCATGTTGACCAAGACGTACGCGACGCTGCACCGAACGCAAACTAATTAAGAATTGCTACCAAAGATCAGATCTAAAATGGTCTTTGGTTTCTTGCGTTCGCCATTACCAATATTGGTTGACGGGCGAGGATTGCCATCAATGTCAGACAATGACTGACGCCCATTAGCATCACTTGGCCTTTGATTTGCGTCTAGCTGTTGCGCTGTTTGACCTTGATTTACCGTTCTATTTGGTTGTTGTGTTGGTACAGCAGCAATAACTGGTACATAGCTACCAGGTAGGCCAGCAAATTCAACACCATCATGAGCGGATGCCATAAATTTCTGCCAAGTAATTGCAGGCAACGATCCGCCTGTGACTTTCTTCATTGGTTTGCCGTTATCATTTCCATACCACACGCCTGTTACTAGGTTAGCTGTGTACCCTACAAACAAACCATCTCGCGAATTTTGCGTCGTACCCGTCTTGCCTGCAACTTCGCGCTCGCCAAGGCTAGCTTTTCTACCTGTACCATTTGTTACGACATGGCGCAGCATAGAGTTCATCATGCCCAGTTCACGCGCACCTACAACGATATTATCTTCAGGCTGCTCGCGCTCATACAAAACATTGCCATCTAAGTCGGTTACACGTTTAATGACATAAGGCTCAACCGCCTGACCCCCATTTGAAAAGGGTGCATAAGCACCTGTTAACTCAAGTAAGGTTACTTCAGACGTACCAAGAGCAATTGAAGCATTGGGTGTGAGTTTAGATTTAATACCAAGACGCTTAGCAGTTTTCACCACATTTCCTGGACCCACTTCCATCACAAGTTGTGCGGCAACTGTGTTTAATGATTTTGTAAGTGATGTATCAAGCGATACAGCTCCGCGAAATTTACGGTCGTAGTTTACAGGTTTCCATTTGCCAATGGTTACAGGGGCATCTTGTCTAACAGATTGCGGCGTTCGACCTGTTTCAAGTGCTGCTAAATATACAATTGGTTTAAAGGCAGACCCTGGTTGACGTTTTGCTTCTGTTGCGCGGTTAAACTGACTGTCAGCATATTCACGCCCGCCAACCAATGCTTGAACCGCTCCATATGGTGACATAGAAACAAGCGCGCCTTGCCCAACATTACGCTTCTTGCCATTTTGCGAAAGCATATCAGCAATTACTTTGCCAGCCTGTTTTTGTAAGTTTAAATTAATCGTCGTATCAATAACAACATCTTCTCGAAGCTTGCCAATAAGCGATGGCAATTGTTTCATGACGAGATCGGCAACATAATGTTCTGAACCACTCCAAAAGCGTTTTGCTTTTTTTGCCTGCATCGTCAATGCTTTTGCAGCTTCGCGGTCTGAAATAAAATCAGCACGGCGCATCGTGCCTAAAACTACCTGCGCACGTGCTTCTGCTAATGCTGGATTTTTTGCAGGTGAAAGTTTTGAAGGCGCTTTTAAAAGACCTGCCAATAAAGCAGCTTCTGCAAGATTTACATCGCGTGCGGATTTAGAAAAATAACGTCGTGATGCAGCATCAACACCATAAGCGCCTGAACCGAAATAAACACGGTTTAGGTAAATTTCGAGAATTTCATCTTTATTATATTTTCGCTCAAGCCAAAGCGCGATGATGAGCTCTTGAACTTTTCGCTCTAATGTACGCGATGGTTTTAAGAATAAATTTTTAGCAAGCTGTTGTGTGATGGTTGAACCACCTTCGACCAATCGACGCGCTTTAATATTGCGTACCATAGCGCGTGTAAAACCAATTGGATCAAACCCAAAGTGAGATTGATAACGACGATCTTCAACAGCTATAACCGCCATTGGAATATAAGGTGACATTTCATCTAATCGTGTTGCCGCACCGCCAGTTAACCCACGGTTTGCAATCAGCGTACCAACAGTAGAAACTATTCTTGCATTGGGTGGGCGTTGCGGAATCGACCAACTTGTTGATTGAGGAAGTTTTGAGGCATAATATCCAACAATACCAGCAACACCAATCGCACCCCAAAGACCTAAGACAAAGCACCAATAGACGCAACCGCCTAGAAAGCCAAACAACCCCCCGCGTTTGCGTGTTTGTTTGCGCTTACCTTGTTTTCTACGCGCAGAACCTGATTTCACTGGCTTTTTTACGGATTTGCGTTGTTTTTTTGGCGTTGGCATTGAACGATCATCTGAGTTAAGTCGCATGCCGCCGCGCGGTTTCCCACGCGCTGGCTCATCAAAGGTTGGTTCTATTCGAGTTGGTTTGCCGCGTTTTGCCATTAAAATTGATTGCCAATGCGTTTGATCTTTAGGGTTAATATCCTGTGAATAATAAATGAGGCGATTTAATGGGACGTAAACATTTGTGATTTCTTTTTAAAAATCTTTTAAAAACAAGGCTCTCATATATTTAATTACAATTTTAAGAGTTGAGTTTAATAGATCTTAGCCAATTTGTGGTTTGCTGTCCGCTTGATTACATGCGTTTACGCGGCAAAGGACGGAATATTAGCCATGGCAAATTATGCATTATCACCAGGGTTTCAATCAGGTGGAAATCGTATCGACTGGGTCGATTACGCAAAAGGGTTTTGTATCATCTTCGTGGTGATGATGCATGCAACGTTAGGTGTTGAAAAACATGCCGTACTCAAAGAAATAGCAGAACCAGGTAGCACAGGTTGGATGAATTACATCGTCACCTTCGCGCAACCGTTCAGGATGCCAGACTTCTTTATGATTTCAGGGCTTTTCTTAGGTTTAGTAATTGGTCGTTCTTGGCTTCGTTATTTTGACCGTAAGGTTGTTCACTTTGCTTACTTCTATGTGCTTTGGCTTGTTATTCAATTCGCGTTTAAGAGCTTGGGTTGGATATCGCAAGGAGTTCCAGCAACTGAAATAGGCGGTAACTTTTTGTTTGCGCTGATTGAGCCTTATGGCACGCTTTGGTTTATCTACATGTTGCCTGTGATGTTCATCGTAACGCGCCTTTTATCTAAAGTGCATTGGTTTATAGTTTTAGCAGGTGCTGCATTATTAGAAATTGCACCTATTCATTTGGGTAGCCTTTTGGTTGATGAATTTGCAGCGCGTTATGTTTATTTCTTTGCAGGCTATGCGCTTGCGCAACCGATTTTCCAACTTGCAGGTTGGGCAAGAGATAACATCGGCAAAGCGCTTGGTTTCTTAGGCGTATGGGCAATTGTAAACGGCATCTTCACTTTCTCAACAGTACCGGCTTTATTTGCAGGCATCTACCAATCAGCAGGGCGTGAGCTACCAACCAACATGGCTCAAATGCCAATCGTTTCATTGGCACTGGGTACTGTGGGCGCAATTGCGGTGGTCTGCCTTTGTGCGGTGCTATCAAGGTTTAAAGTAGCAGACTTTTTAAAGTATTTAGGCCAACATTCAATTGTGGTTTATCTAGCCTTCTTCGCACCGATGATTATTACGAGAGAAGTCTTATTCAAGTTTGCACCAGGTCTTGATCTGGGAACAATCTCATTACTTGTTCTGCTTTCAAGTGTGATTGGCCCTGTAATCGCGTATGAATTCACCCGCATAACAGGTTGGTTCGGCTTCTTATTCTCCCGCCCAAAATGGGCTTGGTTGGATAAGAGCGGCAGTGAAAAAGAAGCAAAAGCTAGCTTACAGGCTGCTGAGTAACAAGTATCTTAAATGGATTGGGCAGTTTTACCACTGCCCAATCCAAATCCCAGCGCCAAGCACCAAGATGCCACCCAGCATGATTTGAACAACCGCCTTTAGCCAAGGTGTTTCCATATATTTGTTTTGTATCCATGTGATGACGAAGAGTTCTACGAATACAATGGCAAAGGCTACATAGGTTGCGATCCAGAAGTCTGGAATGAGGTATGGGAGCGCGTGGCCTAGACCACCCAGTGTTGTCATCACACCAGTTGCGATGCCGCGTTTAATCGGCGAACCACGCCCTGAGATAACACCGTCATCGGATGCAACTTCGGTAAAGCCCATGGAGATACCCGCACCGATGGAAGCGGCTAAGCCAACGAGTAACGTTGTCCAGGTATCTTGTGTGGCAAAGGCTGTTGCAAAGATTGGGGCGAGGGTGGAGATTGAACCGTCGATTAAACCCGCCAGACCTGGCTGCACATAGGTCAATACAAATTGTTTATGTTCTGTCGCCGCTTCTTCGTCTTCTATATTTTTTGGAATATGCGTTGCTTGTGCATCTTTTGCCGCTGCAATGTGTCCTGCTTCAGCTGCCGCTAGATCACCGAGTAATTTTCGAATGGATGCATCCGAAGTTTGTTTAACAGCTGCGGTATAAAATCGATGAGCCTGCGCTTCCATTTCTGCTGCTTTATTGCGAACTTCCTCAACGCCAAATGGCTTTACCAACCAATCAGGCTTGCGGTTATAAAATCCAGAAACGTGCTCTCGCCTTATCAGAGGTATCGTCTCACCAAATTTTTCTTGATGCAATTCAATCAACCATTGGCGATGCTGGTTTTCTTCCGCCACCATTTCATCAAAAAGTTTAGCGCTATCTGGAAAATCTTCACGCAGCCCTTCTGCATAGCTTGCATAAATTCGTGCATCATCTTCTTCTGATGAAATCGCAAGCGCCAGTATCTCTTGCTCGTTTAAAGATTTAAAGCTGCGTTTGCCAGTGGGTAAAAATCTTGAAATCATAACATTCTCTTTTTAGAATAATTCTAAACTAGATATAGTATTTATTATCAAACTAGCCAAGGGTTCAGGCTAGTAAAAAACCAACTTTGTTTTTCAAACCAACATTCCAGAGATTATCCATTAATGTATCAAGCTCATGCGATTTTATTGCATCCCCTGAAATGGCAAGAGAGCGTGCTTTAATATCCAATTCTTCCCTTGAGAGCGTATTACCTGGGTCGCCTTTGGGTTCATCGACACGAGCATGAATTTTTTGCCCCATTGACGTTGTGACCATAACCTTCCCAATCCAGCGTTTTGGATATTCGCTATTTACTTCATCATCCAGCTTCATATGAATACGTTTTAGAAAAGACATAGCCATTTTATCTTCTAACACTTGCGCAAATTCTGAAAGTCCAGCTTTGCGGTGCGTTGCGATTAATCCTAATGTTGCAGGCATGGAAAACTTTGCCTGATGCACGCTCTGAGGATTGATGACAGGTCCAAGCACATCAATTGCCCCCTGATGCACATGGCAGGTAACGTCTTTTATGTCTTCAGGTTGAAGGTCATTTTCAAGTACTGCTTTTAAAAGAGCGTCAGCGGCTGGGTGTGTATGGCGGCAAGAGGCATGAAATTTGAAAGAAGTTTCTAGCACGCCCCAACGCGAGCCCAGTTGGTCGGTCAGCTTAGAAACATCTGAATCCGTAGACATGCCTACGGCCAAGCCTTGGCTACCTTCCAAAATTTTCTTTGCACCTGTAAAACCATCATGCGCAAGCAGTGCAGACATTAAACCTTCTGAAGAAGACTTTGCAGTATGAAGTTGTTTGCTGTCTGCTGCATCGCGTAAAAACTCCCAAAGCCCTGCTGATTGTGTGCCAGCAGTTCCAAAAGCATGAAGCATTTGCTTTGCATCTAGGCCAATTAAATTGCCAACAGCAGCAGCACTTGCAAATGTGCCAGCAGTTCCCGTGGTATGAAAAATCCCATAATGCGAACGACCTAGATATTCACCAACACGAATACCAACTTCATAGCCTGCAATACATGCAGTTAGAAAATCTTGGCCTGATGCACCTCGCTTTTGCGCTATTGCAAGAGCGGCTGGAAAAACAATTGTAGCTGGGTGAAAGACAGAACCATTATGAACATCATCTTGCTCAGAAATATGGCTAGCAGCGGCATTCACCATTGTTGCAAACAAAGGCGATGATGTTTTGCGCGATGTAAGAATTTCACACTTACCTTCACTTGGCCCCATCTGATCGCTAAACTTTTCCAAGATTGAAATAGCACGATGCCCCTTGCCAGAAAAAGCAGAGCCCGCCCAATCGACATATAAATCAGTAATTCTCTTAAAGACGGTTTCAGGAATATCTTGTTTGCTGAGAGTACTAGCAAAAGAAGCGAGAGCTTCCGAGGATGGATTTGATGAGATCTGTGTCATGTCAGCAGTTTATAAATAAATAACAGAGCTGCCAACCATAGAACCGTCAACCACAGAACTGATAACCACAGAACTGATAACCTAAGTAGAATCAGTAGTTGAGTGCTATTCAGCCTATTTGTCCCTAACTTTGAAACAAATAGCCTTCTAAAAAGACAATTAAAAAGTTATTTATATACTCACATATAATAAATTTTATGTCATTTAAAAAATAAAATATTTATATATTACAAGTACTTACTAAATATTTTACGTACAAATTATTTTGATCTAAGTAGCCAATGCGCATATCTCAAAATAAAAATATTTGAGATAACTTACCTAACGTCATAAGTATGACGGGATACAACAAAGGAAACTATAAAATGGAAGTAAGCACAACTCCTACTGCAGCCTCAAATGCAGGAATTGACGAAGGTTCTGTTGGTGGTGGTAACTCACAGCTAACACAAGCATTTGACAGAGCTATTGCAGAAGCTCAGCAAACACTTGCTACAACTACAGTTAAAGGCGCTGATTTGCGTGCTCTACAACAGAGTGCTCGTTAATAGACAGCTACAACTCGTTAAAAACATAACCCCGTACTTTCAAAAGTGCGGGGTTATTTTTTGTTCTAGTCGAGGTCAAACTCTAATACTTTAACCTGCTGAAATAGACCTGTATCCATAATGTATTTAACAACTGCATCACTTGGTTGTTCATCTAGATAAAGCAGCGCAATTGCATCGCCGCCAGCTTCATTACGTCCAAGATGGAAGTTTGCAATGTTAAGCCCAGCTTCTGCCATTGCTTTGCCTAATGTACCAATAATGCCTGGTTCATCATGGTTGGTTGTATAAAGCATGTGACGCCCCACATCGGCATCCATGTTAATGCCTTTGATCTGAATAAAGCGTGGCTTACCATCTGAGAAAACCGTTCCTGCAACAGAACGTTGCGATGTTTTGGTCGTGATAACCAGCTTCATGTAGCTGTCATAAATTCCAGATTTATCTTGCTTGGTTTCAGAAACCTGAATGCCGCGCTCTTTTACCATGATAGGTGCTGAAACCATATTTACATCTGCAACTTGAGGGCGAATAAGCCCTGCAAGTGTTGCGCTGGTTAGAGCGTCTGTATTCATTTTAGCAATTGCGCCATCATAGATGATTTCAACTTTGACGATTGGATCATCATTAACTTGCCCAACAAAAGCACCCAAATGACCAGCAAGCTTAATGAAAGGCACTAAGCGTGGGGCTTCATCGGCTGTGATTGAAGGCATGTTGATTGCGTTTGAAACAGCGCCATTAATCAGATAGTCAGACATTTGTTCCGCAACCTGTATCGCAACATTTTCCTGCGCTTCAGAAGTTGATGCACCCAAGTGAGGCGTACAAACAACATTTGGCAAACCGAACAATGGACTTGCTTCTGCCGGTTCAACTTCAAATACATCAAAACCAGCACCTGCCACTTTGCCTGCTTTAATTGCTTCTGCTAGCGCTGTTTCATCAACCAAGCCACCACGTGCACAATTGACGATGCGAACACCATCTTTCATTTTAGCAATCGCTTCAGCATTAATCATCATCGCAGTTTTATCTGTTTTTGGGACATGAAGTGTAATGAAATCAGCGCGGGGGAAAAGCTCGTCAAGTTCGACTTTTTCTACGCCCAATTGTTTTGCGCGTTCCTCAGACAAGAAAGGGTCAAACGCCACAACCTTCATACGCAGGCCGATAGCACGCTCTGCAACGATTGCACCAATGTTACCGCAGCCAATAAGACCCAGCGTCTTATTAGTAATCTCAACGCCCATGAATTTTGACTTTTCCCACTTGCCAGCTTGCGTCGAAGCATCTGCTGCCGGGATTTGTCTTGCAACTGCAAACATCATTGAAATGGCATGTTCAGCCGTTGTGATTGAATTACCAAAAGGCGTATTCATCACGATGATGCCTTTGCGCGATGCAGCAGGAATATCAACATTATCAACACCAATACCAGCACGACCAATAACTTTAAGCTTGGTGGCTTTTTCAATTAGTTTTGGCGTGGCTTTTGTGGCAGAGCGAATGGCAAGGCCATCATATTGATCAATGATATCGTAAAGCGCGTCTTTGTTTTTTCCCAAATCAGGTTGGAAATCAACATCAATGCCTTTTTCACGAAAAATATTAACTGCAGTTTCAGAAAGTTTGTCAGAGACAAGTACGCGTGGTTTTGTATTCGGAGCCATTGGGGCATCCTCCATAAATTGTAAAAATTAGAATAAATTAAGCAGCTTTTGAAAGGCCAGCTGTTTCAAGCTGTTGTTGGAAAGCCCATTCAAGCCAAGGCATCAGCGCTTCTAAGTCAGAAGCTTCAACGGTTGCACCTGCCCAAATCCGAAGACCCGATGGCGCATCGCGGTAAGAGCCAATATCAAGCGCTACATTTTCTTGAGCCAAAAGCTGAACCATGCCTTTTGCAAAAGCTGCTTGCGCATTGGCATCAAGTGCAGCAATACGCTCGTCTGCAATTGCAAGACACACAGAAGTATTTGAACGCGTTTCAGGGTCAACCGCTAGGTTTTCAATCCATGGTGTCTTTTGCACAAAAGCATCAATTGTAGCAAAGTTACCATCTGCTCGTTTGATCAAACCTTCAAGGCCACCAATTTCTTTCGACCATGTAAGTGCATCAATATAATCTTCAACACACATCATGGATGGCGTATTAATTGTAGCGCCTTCAAAGATACTAGCGTTTAATTTGCTGCCCTTAGTAAGTCGGAATATTTTTGGTAACGGCCATGCTGGCGTATAAGTTTCAAGACGCTCAACCGCTCGGGGTGAAAGAATAAGCATGCCATGCGCACCTTCACCACCCAGTACTTTCTGCCAAGAGAAAGTAACAACATCGAGTTTTGCAAAATCAAGATTTTGCGCAAAGGCAGCAGAAGTCGCATCACAGATCGTAAGACCTTGGCGATCCGCAGGTATAAAATCAGCATTGGGAACACGCACACCAGAGGTTGTGCCATTCCACGTAAAGACAACATCATTATCAAAGTTGATTTCATTTAAGTTTGGAAGGTGACCATAATCAGCACGAATGAGGCGCATGTTATCAAGCTTTAGTTGTTTAACCGCATCGGTAATCCAACCTTCGCCAAAACTTTCCCAAGCAAGCATGTCAACACAGCGCTCACCCAGTAAATTCCACATCGCCATTTCAACAGCGCCTGTATCAGAAGCTGGCACAATACCAATATAATAATCATCAGGGACCTGAAGCACTTCGCGCGTCATATCGATGGCAAGCTTAAGTTTCGCCTTGCCTTCTTTCGCACGGTGCGAACGACCAAGCGATGCACCTTCAAGTTTTTGGAAAGACCATCCTGGACGCTTTGTACAAGGACCAGAAGAAAAACGCGGGTTTTCCGGCCGCGTAGCCGGTTGTAGTATCTTTGTCATGTAAACTAACCTTACAGAAAGTGAGCCCTTCGTTGGGGAAGGGTGACCCACCGCGACACCTATAGTAAAAATTTTATGGGGTCAAGCTACGCGACATCAAATGTCTGAAAAACGATATTCTTCGTTAATAAGCTGTTTTAATTACGCGAATTTTCCTTTATGGCAACAGACAAATCAGAAAGAAAATTTGCCATGCAACACATGCTTACACTCATCTCTAGCTTAAAAAATGCTTGTATTTCAGAAGCTTTGGCAAGTTCACTTTCAAATAAATTAGGCGCGTCTTCAAAGTGGCTTTACCCGGGAGTTGCGTGTGATTTTGAATTACCAAAGAACGTCGTAAAACAAGAAGCTTTAAAAACGACACAAGAAATCATTGCAGATTTGCCAGTTGATATTGTTTTTCAACCTGCGCAAAATCGTAAAAAGAAATTATTTTTAGCTGATATGGATTCAACCATCATAGGCCAAGAATGCATTGATGAGCTTGCTGCTGAAATTGGTGTTAAAGACGAAGTTTCAAAAATCACAGAAGCTGCCATGAATGGCGAGATTGATTTTGAACACGCATTAAACGACCGCGTCGCATTGCTTTCAGGGCTAGAAGAAAGCATCGTATCAGCTGTTTTAAAAAATCGCATTGTCATCAATGATGGGGCGAAGGAAGCGCTTGCAGTTATGCGCGCAAATAATACGCACACAGCTTTAGTCTCAGGTGGCTTCACAGTTTTTGCAAGTGAGATTGCACGTGAAGTTGGTTTTGATGAATTCCACGCCAACATGCTCTTAAGCCAAGATGGTAAGTTCACGGGCAAGGTACAAATGCCAATATTAGGACAACAAGCAAAGCTCGATCAACTGGGTAGATTAGCGTTAGAAATCGGCATTGAATTAAGCTATACAATCGCGATTGGTGATGGGGCGAATGATTTGCCAATGCTTATGAGTGCAGGCACTGGCATTGCCTTTCACGCAAAACCATCGGTTGCAGCACAGGCGCAAATTATCATCAATTATGGTGATCTAAGTTCTATTTTGTTTGTTCAGGGCTATACAAAAGCAGATGTTGATAAAGCGATGGGTTAAAGCTTATTGCTTGAAAAAATCAAACATCCAATTGGCACTTTGTGTAAAGTCATATTGAGGTGACCAGCCCCAATCCTCTCGCGCATTGGCATCAACAGTCGCATCTGGCCAACCTCCCAGAAGGGTTTGAACATGTTCTTGAGGTTCAAAAGAATATTTGAAATTAGGATACTGTTTGAGGATTTCATCAACCACATTTTGAGCAGTAAGTGAATAAGCATGAACGTTGTATACGGGTTGTTTGATTTGCGTTTTATCCGCCAATGTAAACGCCATAATGGAGTTTATTACGTCCAATAAAAACAGCGTCGAGACCCCAGTTTCAGGCGCAACAGGAAATGTAAAAGCATTGCCCTCAATCGCTGCCTTAAAAGAATGAGAAGGGAAAGCAGTAACAGCTGAAGGTGGTGCGAACGGTGAAATTACTAATGGAAAACGCAAGCAACGAAAATCCATCGCGTGCTTTGCTTTAAAGTAATTACCCAGCCGTTCAACCGCAATCTTTGTAACCCCATAAATGTTTTCAGGCCATTGAGGTTGATCTTCTGGCATTGGACTTGGAATATCTTGGCCATAAGACGCTAATGTACTGGCAAAGAAAAACATCTCAACACCATTTGCCTTACTTTTTTGAAGTAAATTGAAAGAGGCTGTTGCATTAATTTCCCAAGCGGCTTCAAGGTCAGCTTCGGAACTACCTGATAGCAGTGAAGCTAAATGATAGACAGCATCGGGTTGGTGCGATTGAAAAATTGCTTCAAGCAGGTTTTGATCACGAATATCCCCTGTAATGATGGTTTCAAGCGCATCATGTGTTTTAGGCTCGCTGCCTGGTAGATCAAAGCGAACAACTTCAATACCCTTGGCAGTCAATTGTTCAGAGAGCAATCTGCCAATATTACCATTACCACCTGTAATAAGCGCTGTTTTCATAAATGCTAAACTCCATTCATAGAATAGAGTTTAGCAACATTTTTAAATTTGGGAACTGATACAAAGCGTTATTTTGTACGTGCAGAAACCCACTTGCGCCATGTTGCAGGTGTGCCTGCAAAAACATTAATATCTGTTTCGCCTCTAATACCAGGAATTTTTCCTGTCCCAGTATATTGCCAGAAAGACCAACGTTGACCTGGGTAAACATCTTTAGGGTGCGCGGCTACAGAACGAAGCCAAAATTCAACTTCACGCATAGAGCCAAGGTTATTATCCTTGTAGAAATCAACCGTTGTATAAACCAAAGGCTTTTTACCGTAATGACGTTGCATCATGCCCAAAAATGTTCGCATTTCTGAACGCATTTTTGTTGGTGAGTGTTTTTTCTTACAAGATGATTGGTGGTTCCATTCCATGTCTAAAACAGGCGGAAGAGACTTTGAGTCTTTTGGCACGTTACGAATGAACCAACGCGCTTGCTCTGCCGCAGTACGGCAGAAATAATAAAAATGATAAGCACCACGAGGAACACCAGCACGACCAGCCGCATCCCAATAAGTTCTAAAACTTTTATCTAAATGGTCGCCGCCTTCTGTCGCCTTAATAAAGGCAAAAGCAACACCGCCACGTTTTGCTTTTTTCCAGTCAATTTCACCTTGCCATTTAGAAACATCGATACCGTGAACTGGATATTGTTCAGGACGATAACTATCCCACTGTACTGGGTCATGGTCACCAAATTGTGGATTAGTCACAGCAAGGCTGAC
The DNA here is from genome assembly GCA_964502215.1 of uncultured Rhizobiaceae bacterium. Taxonomy (GTDB): domain Bacteria; phylum Pseudomonadota; class Alphaproteobacteria; order Rhizobiales; family Rhizobiaceae; genus JAALLB01. Next base: position 65,974 of record CAZCUN010000012.1, read on the forward strand.
ATCAAGTACCGTTGTTGGGCTACTTGTGCAGGCAGCTAGTGTTAAAGCAGAGACAAAAAGAGCTAATTTACGCAAGACATGTTTCCTATTTTTGAAGCTTTTAAGACAAACGATTACAATCTTACTAAAAGCTTTATAAAAGTTTAACGAATTACAAACCAGCAAAATCTTTTATTTGAACTTTTTGTGAAGCAGCGAGTTTTTTATGCTTTTGTTTGCGCCCAGATGCCCGCTCACGCCAGGTTTTAAAACTTTTTGGCTTCAAATTAGCACGCATGATTTTGATAATCTCTTTTTCAGGCACCCCAAATTGCTCTTCAATGGTTTCAAATGAAGTATCATCACACCAAGCAAGCTCAATAATATGATTTGTTTGTGCATCAATTGTTTTTTGTTGGTTGTTCATCGTTTCAATCGCCATAAATACTCTTTGAGCATACATATGTGCCTTTTTTAAGAAATCCAGTTTGGAAAAGCAAAATGAAAAAAATAGCAATCATCGGCGCAGGTCTCTCAGGCCTAACACTTGCTTTAATGTTAAATAAAAAGGCAGATGTGACAGTTTTTGAAAAATCGCGTGGCATCGGTGGGCGTATGGCAACCCGTTATTCAGATCACTATGAGTTTGATCATGGTGCGCAATATTTTACAGCGAAAAACAAAGCATTTCAGAGCTTTCTAAAACCTTATATTGAGCAAGACATTATTATGGATTGGAAGCCAAACTTAGTAACCTTCACAGCCGATGGTATTAAGCCGCGCGCCTCTAATCATCCTTCATATATCGCAACACCACGAATGAATTCACTTGCCAAAGAAATGGCAAAGCAGCTTGATGTTATCGGTGAAACGCACATTGAGCATCTTAAAAGAGCGGACGGTAATTGGCTTCTTATAGATAAAAACAAAAAGCAATATGGTTCTTTTGATTATGTCATCACCGCCATTCCATCGCATCAAGTGATTGCACTAATGCCAGATAATTTTGCCTATCGTGAGCAAATTACAAATACAAAAATGGACGCATGCTTTTCTTTAATGTTGGGGTTTAAAGAAAAGATAGACTTAAACTTCGATGGTGCTTTTGTTGAAGAAAGTTCAATCGGGTGGATGTCGCTCAATTCCTCAAAAGCTTTGAGACCCACTGGTTTTTCTATGATGATACAAAGTCACAACCAATGGGCAGAGGCGCATGTTGAGGATGACAAAGAAAAAGTTCATCAGGCTTTATTAAAGGAAGCATCAAGACTGACAGGGCATGATCTTGCAAAAGCCGACCATCAAGTGCTTCACCGCTGGCTTTATGCAAGTACCAGCAAACCTGCAGGCGATACATTTTTTCTAGACGAGGAAAATACATTTGGCTGCATTGGTGATTGGTGCATTAAGGGCAGGGTGGAAGCAGCTTTTGAAAGTGGGTTGGCAATGGTTGAAAAACTTGAAACGCTTCTTTAAGCTATGTCTCTAGCTAATCCCAAGTTTGTGTAAAAACTCAGGCATTTTCTTTTTAAGTTTAAAGAAGCCTTTGGTTGCATGTGGCCAAGTCATCGCATCATAGGCACGCAAAATTTGCACAAACTTGATATTATTTTGTTCTAGAATTGTCTTTATATCAATAAGCTTTTCAGCGGTGGGGCCAATAGGTGCATAAGCTGTGACTAATGTTTTAATATTAGGGGCTGTCCCAGATAACTCAAAAATGGGTTATCAATATGGGTATGAG
>CAZCUN010000013.1:0-66528 GCA_964502215.1 uncultured Rhizobiaceae bacterium
AATTGAACCAATGGGTTAAACAATATTTATCGTAGTTATCTGGGACAGCCCCAAGCTTTTTTATCATAGAGGCAATAATTTTCTTAGGGGCTGACATAGATAAGGGTTTATTTTTTACTTGAACCACCACTTTACAAGTACTTTGTTCAAGTTTGCAACTGGGCGATAATTGAAGCGCCATTCACACTCTTTAAGGAAGGGATGAAAGTGCTCTTTTGGGATGCCATTGTAGCTGCGAAGATGCCGTTTAGATTGGTTCCAAAAGTTCTCAATCCCATTAATATGGTTGTTCTTTTCTGCAAATAGTTTTGAGTGATTGATGCGGTAGTGATGGAACTCAGAAACATCCAGTACATCGTAGGCTCTGAAGCTGTCAGTGTAGACCACTGAATGTGGCCTTATCTTCTCTCTTATAATGGGGAAAAGCGTTGCTGAGGAAGCGTTTGGGATGGTCATGGCGTGTACGTAGCCATTTCTCTTCAAAAGCCCAAAGACGGGAATTTTACCACTTGCGCCGCGTCCTCTTTTACCTTTCCTACGCCCTCCAAAATAGCTTTCATCTAGCTCGACTTCACCACTCATCATGGGAACCTCATCGCTAACAATCTTATCGTGGATAGTCTCGCGAAGCTTGTGAAAAAAGAGGATGGCTGTATTGCGATTTACACCTGATAATTCAGCAGCAGAACGTGCCGTAACACCTGCGCAGAAATACTTAATAAGCTCGTTTTGAATACTTAAATTGAGCCTGCTACGTCGACGAACCGTAACCATATGACATATATAACCTTTTTCTGTTATCTATGTCAGCCCCTTTTCTTATACTTAAAAGCATCAGTAAGGACTAATTTTAACAAATGACAGCAAATTAGAATGATTGAATTTTATTTTGTCAGTTGATTAATCTGCTTTAAGTCGTTTAAAAGAATGCATGAAACAATTTCAAAATATTCGAATACAAATGCGAATTATTGGCCCGGACTTTGCTTGATTAGCTGAAGTTCCGGGAAAGCCTCACCCGTTGGCTTATGGGCATGACATTATGCTCCGAACAGGGTAAATCTCAAAATATAAAGATTCTCTCCAGCTTGGCTGGTATTACGCGAGGCAAATCCTTTTGATTTGTTCGCAAACAAAATTAAACACTGTGAAGCAAATCCTTTTGATTTGTTCGCAAACAAAATTAAACACTGTGAAGCAAATCCTTTTGATTTGTTCGCAAACAAAAAAGCGAAGCTTATGACTGAAGAAAATACTTCTGAGCGCGATTATTCGCAGACTTTGAACCTTCCAAAAACAGAATTTCCAATGCGTGCTGGCTTGCCGAAAAAAGAGCCAGAGATGATCGCTAAATGGGACGAGATGGGGCTTTATAAAAAGCTTCGTGAGCAATCTAAGGGACGTGAGAAATACGTTCTGCACGATGGTCCTCCATATGCGAATGGTACTTTGCACATTGGTCATGCCCTCAATAAGATTTTGAAAGATGCCATCACGCGCTCATTCCAGATGCGTGGGTTTGACTCAAATTACGTTCCGGGCTGGGATTGTCACGGACTTCCGATTGAGTGGAAGATCGAAGAGCAATACCGCGCCAAGGGTAAAAATAAAGACGAAGTGCCGATTAACGAATTTCGCCAAGAATGCCGTGAATTCGCAGATTACTGGATTGGTGTGCAATCAGAAGAGTTCAGACGCTTAGGCGTTGAGGGCGATTTTGTAACGCCGTATAAAACAATGAACTTTCCAGCCGAAGCAAAAATCGCTGGTGAGCTTTTGAAGTTCGCCAAGTCAGGGCAATTGTATCGCGGCTCAAAACCAATCATGTGGTCGGTCGTAGAGCGTACTGCATTGGCCGAAGCCGAGATCGAATATGAGATGTATGAGTCTGATACGGTTTGGGTGAAGTTTCCTGTTGTTTCTGGTTCTGATGAACTTAATGGTGTTCCAGTTGTCATCTGGACAACTACACCTTGGACAATCCCTGGTAACCGAGCGATCTGCTTCTCGTCAAAAATCAACTATGGCCTTTATGAAGTCACTGGCGCTGAATTAGAGTTTGGGCCTCAAGCTGGCGATAAGCTTATTTTTGCTGATGCTTTGGCAGAAGAGTGCTTTACTAAGGCCAAGCTTGAATTTAAAAAAATACGCGATGTATCTGGCGATGAGTTAGGTTCAATAACCTGCGCCCACCCACTACGCGGTTGGAAATATTCTACTGGCACAGAGTCAGCCCAACCCCCTCATCCTGAGCCTGTCGAAGGATTGGCAGATGAGGCGGGAACCCTTCGACAAGCTCAGGGTGAGGACTTAAGTAAAAGCGCTCAGGGTGAGGGTGCATACGACTTCGACGTCCCACTCCTAAACGGAGACCACGTAACAGACGATGCTGGTACTGGCTTCGTTCACACCGCTCCGGGCCATGGTCGCGATGACTTTGAAATCTGGGTTGCGCGTCGCAATGAAATTGAGGCTCAAGGCATTTCGTCTGATATCCCATTCACGGTTGCCGATGATGGGTCTTATACCGATGAAGCGCCGGGCTTTGGCGATGTGCGAGTCATTGACGACAAAGGCAAAAAGGGTAAAGCCAACCAAGCGGTGATTACTGCGCTTATTGGTCAGAATAATCTGTTTGCCCGTGGTCGCGTGAAGCACGAATACCCACACTCTTGGCGATCAAAAAAGCCGATCATTTTCCGCAACACACCACAGTGGTTTGTTTATATGGATAAGGAGTTTTCTTTACCTCATTCTGAGCCTGTCGAAGGACGAGGTGATGAGGCGGGAGCCCTTCTACAGGCTCAGGGTGAGGAAACTCTGCGTGATATCTCACTCGCAGCCATCGACAATACACGCTTTGTACCTGCAGCAGGTCAAAACCGCCTTCGCGCTATGATTGAGCAACGCCCTGACTGGGTCTTGTCGCGTCAACGCGCTTGGGGTGTGCCGATTTGTGTGTTCAGAAATCCTGAGACCAATCAAGTAATTCCAGGTCCTGATTTTGATAAATCTGAGGAACTATCCCAAAGAATTGAACAAGCGTTCATTAATGAAGGTGCTGATGCTTGGTTTGCTGAAGGTGCTAAGGAGCGATTCCTAGAAGGCATGGTCGATAATGCATCTGATTGGGAACAAGTTCGCGATATTCTCGATGTTTGGTTTGATTCAGGTTCAACCCACGCATTTTGCTTAGAAGAGCGTGAAGACCTAAAATGGCCAGCAGATTTATACCTTGAAGGGTCAGACCAACACCGTGGTTGGTTCCATTCATCTTTGCTTGAAGCCTGTGGCACAAGAGGCCGCGCACCTTATGAGGCTGTGCTAACCCATGGTTTTGTGATGGCGGAAGACGGCACTAAGATGTCTAAGTCAAAAGGCAATATCGTAACGCCACAAGAGGTTATCAAACAATCAGGTGCTGATATCTTACGCCTTTGGGTGGCATCCTCTGATTATTCAGAAGATTTGCGCTTGGGCAAAACCATTCTGCAAACCAACATCGATGCGTATCGCAAAATGCGTAATTCATTGCGCTGGATGTTGGGCACACTTTCACATTACGAAGGTGAAGAAATAGCCCACGCTGATATGCCTGAGCTAGAACAATTGATGTTGCACCGTTTGCATGAATTAAACGCGGTGGTTCGTGAAGGTTATGACAGTTTTGATTTCAAACGCATTGTCGCTCAGCTTTCAAACTTCATGAACATTGAGCTTTCAGCGTTTTATTTCGATATCCGCAAAGACAGTCTTTACTGCGATGCGCCATCCAGCACGAAGCGCAAGGCAGCTTTGCATGTTGTGAAGCAATTGTTTGACCATCTCGTGCGTTGGTTTGCACCTATCTTGCCTTTCACAATGGAAGAAAGCTTCCAAAGTGAACGCGGTAATGAAGAGGCTTCTATTCATATGGAGCAATTCATGGATGTGCCAGCTGAATGGTCAAATCCTGAACTGGCTGAAAAATGGCAAAAAATCAGAACAGTGCGTCGTGTGGTAACAGGTGCATTGGAAATTGAGCGTCGCGAAAAGCGTATTGGTTCATCGCTTGAAGCCGCACCACAGGTTTCAATTACTGATGAAGCATTGATGGCCGCAATCAAAGGGCAGGATATGGCTGAAATCTGCATTACCAGTGATATCAAAATCTCTTCAGATACGCTTTCAGGTGATGTTTTCACACTGGATGATGTAAAGGGCGTGAGCGTCATACCAAGTTTAGCAGAAGGTAAAAAATGCGCGCGTTCTTGGCGTGTTTTACCAGAAGTAGGCACAGATCCAGACTATCCAGATATCTCATTGCGTGACGCAAATGCTATGCGCGAGATTGAAGGCAATTAACCATCAACATACAGTGATAGTCTTCATATTGTAAAATAAGCAGTTTTAAGGTATTGAGTATCTGTAAATATGCCGTGGTCTTGCCTTATTTATATAGCACAAGATCACAATCACTAAGTCTTTCTGTTTCGAAAGACTAGGTTTAGTTAGGTGGAAGACATGAAAAGAACTGTTTTTTCAATGAGTTTGCTAGCATCAGTAGCAATTTTGGCTGGTTGTACAGGTGGTACAACATACGGTACTGGCTCTTCTCATGAAGCAGCTACCCTCAAAGGTTTGAGTAAAGTCTTTTCTCTAAAATCTGAACAAAATAAAGTCGACTATCAAAGTAGGCCTGACCTTGTTATGCCTGCAAATAAAAGTGTTTTGCCTGTTCCTGTTTCGCAACAAGTTGCAATCTCTAACGAACAATGGCCAGAAACTCCTGAACAGCGAATTTCTAGTGTGCGCGCTGCTGCACCAGAGCCTGATTGGCGAACAGGAGACCTTCCTACTGAGTATTTAAATAGTAAAAAGAAAGGCATTGCAGTTACTCGTGTTGATACTGAAACCAGACGTCCAGTTTGGGCGAAAGAAGAACAGTGGCTTGAAGATACTCGAAATGATGCCAACGGAATCTCTGAGAGCAAAAAAGCTCAACAGTTAAAAGATCAAATTTCATTTTCAAAAGGTGCTCAACGCAAGTTTTTGACTGAACCACCTGTAGAATATCGTACGCCAGCTCAAACAGCAGAGTCTGGTGACTTAGGAATTAGCGAAGAAGAATTGGATGCTCGCAGAAAAGCTGAAGTTGAAGAAAACCGTAGCAATCCAAATACTGTTAAAGTTGGTAATGTAACTTATTAAACATCTCATATAAGTATTATATAAGTAATGGCTCCTAATGAGAGCCATTATTGTTTGAAGCTATCGTTTCTGATTAAAAAATTCTTTTAAAACAAGGCTGCATTCACTTTCCAGAATAGAAGAATAAACATCTGGTTTGTGATGGCATGTAGAACTTGAGAAAAACCGCACACCACTTTCGACAGCACCAGACTTCGCATCACTAGCGCCATAGTAAAGACGTCGAATGCGCGCGAATGATGTTGCACCAGCACACATAGGGCAAGGTTCTAGTGTTACGTATAAATCGCATTCATAAAGGCGTTCATTATTTAGCTTTTTGGCAGCTTCACGAATAACCAATATTTCAGCATGTGCAGTTGGGTCTTTATATTCAAGTGTACGATTACCATTACGAGCGATAATTTCACCATTATGAACAAGAACAGCCCCAACAGGAACTTCACCACGCTTACTCGCAAGCAGAGCTTCTTTAAGTGCATGTTCCATAAAACTTGCTTTTGACATCGATTTGCCTCACCAAGTGTAAGAAGCAAAATTGCTTCATAATTTGAGCTATAAATTGAATATCACATATGAATAAAAAATCAGCCCATAAAGATACGAAGCCTGAAACAAATTCTGTCGAGGCAAGTAAACCACTAAACGTTGAAAACGATGTGCAAGAGCGCATTGCAAAACGCATGGCACGTGCAGGACTTTGCTCTAGACGCCAAGCTGAGGCATGGATATTAGAGGGGCGAGTTAAGGTCAATAATAAGCTTTTAACAACACCAGCATTTACTGTTTCAGATAAAGATAAAGTTGAAGTAGATGGCAAGTTGATTTCCAAAAAGGAACGTACACGTCTATGGCTTTTTCATAAGCGCGCTGGAACAGTTACAACAAATCAAGACCCGGAAGGGCGTAAAACGATTTATGAAGGCTTACCAGATGACCTGCCAAGGCTTATGAGTGTTGGGCGATTGGATATCAATACAGAAGGCCTCTTGTTAATGACCAATGATGGCGGGCTATCAAGGGTATTAGAGCTGCCTGCAACGGGTTGGCTACGAAGATACCGCGTACGTGTTCATGGGCGTATAAAACAAGAACAGCTTGATACACTACAAGATGGCATAGCAGTAGAAGGTATTTTATATGGTTCAATCGAAGCCAAGATTGAGCATGAGCAGGGAACAAATTCCTGGTTAAGTGTTGCGCTTCGTGAAGGTAAAAACCGAGAGATCAAAAAAGTCTTGGGTCATCTTGGTTTGGAGGTAACAAGGTTGATACGTGTTTCGTTTGGTCCGTTTCAATTAAGCGATCAACCACCCGGCACAATCCGTGAGATTAGAAGCCGTATGTTACGCGATCAATTAGGCGAGAAGCTTATAGAAGAAGCAGGCGCGGACTTTGATGCACCAATTATCAACCAAGCACCAGATGTTGCGCGCTCTGCATCAAAGGCATTTGAACAAGGTAAAAAACAAAATAATAAAGACGGTCGCAGAAAAAATGAAAAGCATAAACGCGGCACTGTTCGCGATGATACGCTGTCACGACTTACAACATCAAAAACCACTAAAGCTGGTGGCAGTTGGGCCAAGCAAACAAAAGAAAATGCGGGTAGAGGTAAATCGCGAACTGGCAAACCTCAGCGCAGAAAATAGAAGTAGAATTTAGATGCGTATTGTAGGTGGAAAATTCAAAGGCCGTCCTTTGCAAAGTCCAAAAGGCATGGGCACTCGCCCAACCTCAGATCGTACTCGTGAGAGTTTATTTAATATTCTTACTCATAAGCTTGATTTTACAGCTTGTAGAACGATAGACCTTTTTGCTGGTACTGGCGCATTAGGCCTCGAGGCAATATCAAGAGGTAGCGATTATTGTGTTTTCATAGAAGAAGCTAGTAATGCACGAGGTGCAATTCGTGAGAATGTTGAAGCGCTTCAATTGTTAGGGAACACAAAAATATTTAGGCGAGATGCAACGCGCCTTGGCAAAATTGGTACACTTGGCGCATTTGATTTAGCTTTCGCCGACCCACCCTATGCAAAAGGTTTGGGCGTAAAAGCAGCCCGATCTTTGCTTGAAGGGGATTGGTTAAATAGTAATGCAATGTTTGTTCTTGAAGAAGCAACCGAAGCTTTTCCTGAAAGTTTAAAAGGATATGAACTAAAAGATAAAAGAACCTATGGTGAAACCACAATAGGAATTTTCTCGTTACTTAAATAGGCTCAGAATTTAAATACCACAATTGAGTGATTGGAATGTTATCTCCGCATCTCTATATAAATAAATACATTAAAAGGAATGATTGAGAACCAAATGATACGCCAAATTTATCTAAGCTTTTTGTTTGTCATATTGACGATGACATCAACAATAGCAAAAGAAGCTGACGCAAAGCCAAACATCACTGAATTTATATTGGAAAATGGTCTCAAGTTAGTTGTTATTCCAGATAGGCGTGCTCCAGTTGTTACACACATGGCTTGGTATAAGGTTGGTTCTGCTGATGATCCAAAGGGGCATTCTGGTATCGCGCATTTCTTAGAGCATCTTATGTTCAAAGGAACTTCAAACTACAAAAATAACGAATTTTCATCTGCTGTTACTGCAATTGGTGGGCAAGAAAACGCTTTCACAAGTTGGGATTACACAGCTTATTATCAAAAAGTATCGCCTTCTGCGCTTGGGGATATGATGAAATTTGAAGCAGATCGTATGCGCAATTTAACATTAAGCGAAGATGTTTTTTTACCAGAGCGCGATGTTATTCTTGAAGAACGCAGCGGTCGCGTAGATAGAAGTCCATCAGCGATACTCTCAGAATTCAGCCGTGCTGCGCTGCATGTTAATCATCCCTACTCAATACCAATTATTGGTTGGGAACATGAAATTGAAAAACTAGAGATGGAAGATGCCCTTGCTTTTTATGAGCGCTGGTATCAACCATGGAATGCAATTGTTGTTGTTGCTGGCGATGTTGATCCGCAAAAAACTCTAGAACTTGCTAAAAATACATACGGTAAAATTGTATCAACCAGTGATAAAGTAGAACGAGATTGGACATCAAGTCCTAGTGCAGTTGTTGCTCAAACACTTGATTATAAAGATGAGCGCGTCACGAGACCAAGTTGGCAAAGAACTTTTCGAGCGCCTTCATACTTAACAGCGCCAGAAGGCGAGGCTGAAGCCCTAGATATTTTAAGTACAATTTTGGGCGGGTCAGCAACAAGCAGATTTCAACAAGAAATTGTTTTAAAGCAAGAATTAGCGACAGGGGCAGGCGCTTATTATCAAGGGTCATCACGCGATGTGAGTTCGTTTGGCTTTTATGGCGTGCCGCGTGGTGAAACAACAATCGAAGAGGTTGCAAATGCAATAGAGAACCAAATTGATAAATTGCTTAAAGAAGGCGTGACACAAGAAGAGTTAGACAGAGCACGTCAAGCTTACCTTAAAACAATAATCTTCAGTCAAGACAGTCAGGTAACTCTTGCACGTATCTTTGGATCGGTACTGACCATTGGTGGCAGTGTGGAAGATTTTACATCATGGCCTGAGCGTCTCCGCAAAGTTACGGTTGAAGACGTCAATAAAGTTGCAAGAAAATATTTAGATCGCAACCGTTCAATCACAAGCCGCTTATTGCCGAAAGAAGGATAATCTAATGAGAATTTTTTTTACAACACTCGCTGTCTTTCTTTCATTTGTAGTGCATGCACAAGCAATTGATATAAAGCAGGTCACGACAGAAAAAGGCATTAAGGCCTTATTGGTTGAGGATTATACACTTCCAATAATAGCCATCTCTGTTTCGTTCAAAGGTGGGTCTACACAAGATCCAGCTGGAAAAGAGGGTACATTAAGATTAATGACAGCCTTAATGGATGAAGGTGCAGGGGATCTTGATAGTACAGCTTTTCAAGCCAAAGCAGAAGAGCTTGGTCTTGAGTTTAGCTTTAACGTATCACGCGATAATTTTTCTGGTGGGGGTAGGTTGCTTCGCTCTGAGCGTGAAGAAGTCTTTAAGCTCATGAAGCTTGCAGTCAATCAGCCACGTTTTGATGAAGATGCAATTGAGCGTATGCGAGATGCTATTCGCAGCAACATTAAGAGCAGCAAGAAGAATCCATCCGCAGTTGCTAGTAAAGCATTGCGAGAAGCTCTTTTCCAAACGCACCCTTATAGCAGAAGTTCAAGCGGTAATGAAAAATCCATAGAAGCAATTACCCGCGATGATATTATTGCTATGAATAAAAAAATTCTCTCACGTAGCACGCTAACAGTAGGTGTTGTGGGTGCAATCAGCGAAGAAGAATTGAAACTCGCATTGGATGATATTTTCGGTGCTTTGCCGTCACAATCATCCATTGATGAGATTGCTGAGATTGAGCCAAAACTTGGCGAAGATATTTCAATTGTAATGCCCGTGCCTAATGCATCGGTTTCAATTATCTATCCTGCGATAAAGCGCGATAACCCTGATTTTTTTGCAGCTCATTTAATGAATTATGTTTTGGGTGGTGGTAGTTTTTCTTCACGACTTTATACAGAGGTCCGTGAAAAGCGCGGGCTTGCTTATGGTGTTTATTCAGGTTTATCAACGTTTGATAACAGCGCATATTTTGCAGCAGGCACGTCAACAAGAGCAGAGAATCGTGATGAAGCCATTAAGGTCATAAGAACAGAAATTGATCGTATCGCTAAAGATGGCATCACCGCAGAAGAATTAGAAAAAGCAAAACGCTATGTTGCAGGTTCTTATGCAATAGGTAATCTTGATACGTCTGGCAAAATAGCAAATGTATTAGTTGCCTTGCAAACTCAAAATCTTGGTGTCGATTACATTGAAAAACGTGAGAAATATATTGCTGACGTAACGCTTGAAGATGCTAACCGTATGGCAAAAAAGTTTTTCTCAACTAAACCAACGCTTGTTATAGTTGGCCCAGAGGTCACTCAATAAGGTCGTCAGGTATTTTTCTTTTGTTAAAACGTTTAAGCGCTGCATCAAAAATGCGCTTAAACATCACTGGGTCTTCAGGGATTAATTCTATTTGAATTATTTCTGATAATTCTAAAAGTTTTTCTTGAGCTTCGCCCATACCTTTTAAGCGAGCTGCATCTTTTTCTGTTGTGAAAAGTTTTAGCTGATTGTCTTTTGATCGGTTAATTAAGTCTGCGCATTCGCCTTTGGTAAAAACATGATGATCGCCAAACCCTTGGTGTGATTTCACGTTAACGCCAATTTCTTTTAGTACATCAAAAAACTTACTTGGATCTGCAATGCCAGCATAGGCGAGTGCATTTTGACCTTTGTATTTTTGATGGTCAGAAACTTTTACTGTACTTTCAAAAATTGGCTTCCCAGCACGTGCAGTTTTTCTAATAACATCATCAGCTGATGCCCCTTTGCCAGTAATGAAAATGGCGTCCGCGTGAATAAGTTGATTTTTGAAGGAAACACGCATTGGGCCGCTGGGCATTGGGTGACCACTTCCCAAGCCTCGCTTGGCATCGACTACCACAAAATTAAAGTCTTTTTGTAGAGAAGGGTTTTGAAAGCCGTCATCCATTAAGATGATTGTGCAGCCTTGTTTAACCAAAAGCTTAGCACCCGTAACACGGTTTGCCGCAATCACAGTTGTCGAATTGCGCGCGTGCAGAAGCGCTTCATCGCCAACATCGTATGCATTATGTTTTTCAAGGTTTATAACGGTGGGAGTGGTGATCGCTCCACCATGACCTCGCGATAAAATACCAACATTATATCCTTGGGTTTGTGCGTATTTTGCTAGCATATGAACTGTGGGTGTCTTGCCAGCTCCCCCTACCACAAAATTTCCAACACAAATTACAGGAATATTAACATGACCAGATGCTTTCATAGCCATGCGTTTTGCAGCAATACGACCATAAACATAGGAGATAGGCCATAGAGCATAGCTCTGCCAGCTGTGTTTTTTCCACCAGAATGGAGGGGCTTCATCAAGCGCCATGGGACTATCGCAATCCTTCTAGGTCACGTTTAACAGTGAGCGGGAAAATATATGAATCCAAAGCTCGATTGGTTTTTGCTAATGCACCGCGCATCTCATCAATAGTTGTAAATGCAGCTTCAATCATTTTCTCACATTCATCAGGATTGAGGAAAAGATATGCGATATTAGCTGCCAACATCTTTTCATCAGCAACAAGTCGAACTGCGCCAGCTTCCAAGAGGTTCTTATATGAGTCTCTAAAGTTCTTAACGTTCTTACCAGATACAATTGCAGTTCCCGTCATCGCAGGCTCTAACGGGTTTTGCCCACCTTCTGCCTTCAAGCTCTTGCCGACAAATGCAATTCTAGCCAGGCGAAGATAAAGCCCCATTTCGCCTATGGTATCGCCCATATAAATATCTGTTTGTCCGTCTATAGCTTGGCTTTGACTGCGTTGGGATACTTTAAGTTTATTTTCCCGCAACATTGCGACAATACCATCTGCACGTTCAGGATGGCGTGGCACAATGATTGTTAGAAGGTTTGGAAGCTTCTTTTTTAAAGCTAAGTGAATTTTCCCAACCGACTCTTCTTCACTCTCATGCGTACTAACGGCAACCCAACAAGGTCTTCCTTCGATGTGAGAATTAAGCTGATTGAATTCAACTTCATCATAGGGAAGGGCGTTTGTATCTACCTTTAAATTTCCAGAAACTTCTACAGGTCGCGCACCCAACTTCTTGAAGCGTTCTGCATCAAGCTCTGATTGTGCAATAACGTAAGAAAAATTTTCAAATAGGGTTTCAGCTAGCCCAGAGGCATTCTTCCAGCGTTTAAAAGAGCGGTCTGACATGCGAGCATTTACAAGTATGCGAGGAATATTGCGCTGGGCTAATTCAAGTATTGTCATTGGCCAAATCTCAGACTCTGTAAATATAGCAGCATCTGGTTGCCAATGGTCTAAAAAACGTTGAAGTGCTGGTTTTAAATCGAGCGGTACATATTGATGAAAAGAACCGCGCGGTAAACGCTGCCTGACAACCATAGCAGAGGTAACTGTGCCTGTTGTCATAATCGTGCTGATACCAAGATTATTCACATGCTCAATGACAGGAATGATAGCCATGGATTCACCCACGCTTGCAGCATGGAACCAGATGATTGGTCCGGCAGGTTTTTCAGCACTAGGATAACCATAACGCTCATATCTACGCTGTCTGTCCTCTTTGCCTTTCTTCGCTCGCAATCGCAAGAAAGGCCCCATAAATGGATATAAAACCATGCCAAAACCTCGATAAATTCGAAGCGCAATTCTGCTTTTTAGGTCAGGTTTGGTTTTCATTCAGGTTTCCCACTTAAGAAGTAAGCTCGTTTTGTTGCATGATTAAGTTCATTTTCCAAATTTACACGACAAGCCTCTAGAGTTTTCTCATCTCCATCAGATGGTACATGTATCAATTCACCAACAACAATCGCTGTCGTGCCATATGGCATATTTAAAGCAGCTTTGTCCCAAGCTTTTTCAAAAATGTGACGTCTACTTGAGGCAATCGCCAGCGGTACAATAGGTGCACCAGACTTTTGGGCTAACATAATAATACCTAGGCCAACCTTTCTTGCAATGCCCTTGGGGATATCTGCCGTCTGCACGACGTTGTCTTTGTCTTTCAAAGCATTGAGCATTTCTAGAAAGCCAGTCATGCCACCTTTTCTTAGAACTTGTTTTTGATTTCTTCCACCTGAAGCACGAATGGTTCTATTACCATAATGTTCAACAATGCGTGCTGTAACTTCACCATCAAAGTTTTTAGATATCATTGCGGAAGCGTTCAATCCAATGGGTAATGCAGGCATCAAGATATGCTGCCCATGCCAAACACCTACAATAAAGGGTTGCTGTGGTGTAAGAGTATCAAGAATTTCGACTGGCTCAACGATAATCTTGTTTGTTCTTTGAACCCATTCCAAATACCAAATTGCCAAACGCGAAGTTACACTTAGCGCAACTTTGTTTTGGCTAAGACTGCGTATGAAATTACGCAAGCGTTTCTTACGCTTCGGGCGTGCTGATTTAACGGGTTCTGTCATAGTTTCCAGCCGTTTGGATTTAACCGAATTTACCATCCCCATCAGGATCAAGAAGTTTGTGCATGTGTACGATGAAGTAGCGCATGTGAGCGTTGTCGACAGTTTGTTGTGCTTTTGCTTTCCAAGCCAATTCTGCCTTTTCGTAGTTTGGATAAATCCCTACGATATCGAGTTTTTCCAGATCCCGAAAATTCACATATTCTAAATCTTCAAGTTCACCACCAAATACCAAATGTAGTAACTGGTTATCATTATTATCGCTCATAAATTGCTCCGCAATTAGTTCCAGATTTTCCCAAGCTGATTAATGAAGAAAACCTGCTAGTTTCGCAAGCCCCAATATATTTTTGTAACGTTTGTTATGAGTTGCAATTAAAGCGGGTGCGATAACATTAGACTGATTATACCGAATGGGGTTTCCATTAATATCAGTTAAGCAGCACTCGCTTTCTTCCAAAATCAGATCAGCGGCAGCTATATCCCATTCACTAGCGCCGCCTCTTGCAAAAGCGCCATCAAGCTCTCCAATGGCCACAAGTACCAAACGATATGCCAGCGATGGAATGAATGGCATCACATCAAAAGGGGTATCGGGTAAATCGCTAATCGTTTCAATAAGCTTTTTGGAACCTGTGACTAACGGTTTGTTCGTCTCATTAAGGGGTGTGCTATTTGCGCCAATTAACTCAATGCCTTTGCCTTTGCTTGCTAGAAAAGTTCTTTCAAGCGCAGGACAGTGTAAAATTGCTTCTACAGGACGATGGTCTTTTATTATGGCGATTGAAATGCACCACTCATTCTTGCCTTCGATAAAACCTCTAGTCCCATCAATAGGATCGGCAATAATGACTTTCTTACATTTCAGTCTAGCATCGTCATCTTCCGTTTCTTCAGACAACCAACCATAATCATTGCGTTCGCTTTGAAACGTTAAACGCAAGAAGTCGTCAATTTCCTTATCTGCTTGTGAGACTGGAGAATTACCTTGTTTATACCAAACGTCATTTTTTGATTTAAAATATTTTAATCCAATCTTTCCAGCTTCAAGTGCGGTTGTGAGTAAAAGCTCTGCGTCTGCTGTACGTTCCTTATTTGCCACCAATGGTCATCCCTTCGAGCAATAAGGTTGGGGCATTCGTCCCATACTTAAATTCTAGGTCTGAGGCTGGCGTTATGTTCATAAACATATCTTTGAGATTTCCAGCAATCGTAATTTCTGCAACAGGAAAAGCAATTTTACCATTTTTAATCCAGTAGCCAGAAGCACCTTTGGAATAATCGCCTGTAACCATATTTATGCCGTGGCCAATTGTTTCTGTAAGATACAAACCTTCTTTAATTGATGCGATCATATCTTCAGGCGATTGTTCGCCCGCTTCCATATAACAATTCGTAGTTGAAGGATGTGTACCAGAGGCTCCACGTGTTGCGCGTCCGTTTGTTTCCAGTCCCAATTCTCTAGCGGTAGCGCTATCCAATAACCAGGTTTGTAAAATACCATCTTCAATCAGGGAAAGTTTTTCGTTTGTAACACCTTCCCCATCAAAGATACTTGAACCCGACCTTTTTACCATCAGCGGGTCATCAATAATATTAATCGACTTTTGCATAACCTGCTTGCCCATCATGTCGCGGAGAAAGCTTGTTTTACGCGCAACAGACGAACCATTGATTGCACTAGAAAACGCACCAACCAAAGCAGTCGATACACGACGGTCAACGATAATAGGATAAGAGCCAGATTTTATTTGTCTTGGGTTAAGTCTTTTAACTGCACGCTCTCCCGCAGCTTTACCAATCAATGAAGCATTTTTTAAATCGTTTTGATAAATAGCTGTATCATACTCATAGTCTCGCTCCATGCCCGTACCCTCACCAGCAGCAAAAGAACCAACCATTGAAAAACCTGAGCGCTGATAACTTCCAGAAAACCCATCTGAAGTTGCGAGAATAAAACCAGATGTTCCCCAACTCATATTACAACCAAGTGATTTTGTTACACCCTCAACACCAAGACCAGCTTGTTCTATTTCCAAGGCTCGATTTTCCATATCTTTAGGGTCGGCCTGACTGTCATCAAATAGGTCTAGTTTAGCAATTTCTGTTTGAATTTTTTTTGCAGGAAAAAGCCTTGTTTGATCAGCTAACCCTTGAAACGGATTTTCTGGAGAAGCTTTTGCCATTGCAACAGCGCGTTCGGCTAATGCTTGCGGATCATTTTTCGTATTGGATGTGATGGTTGCAATTTTTTTGCCATAAAACACACGTAAGTATAATGCATCAGATTCAGAGCGGTTGCTATTTTCCAAAGAACCTTCACGAATTCCAACGGATAAGGAATTGCCGCTTGCTACCACAACATCACATGCGTCAGCTCCAGCCTTTTTGGCAAGGCTAACCATGTTAAGTGCTTCGGCTTCAATTTTTTTGAGTTCGTTCATATTTTATACCACAATTGAAAGGAAATCAGTGACAAGCTATTTTAATAAAACTCATAAGCCTCTAAGGTTGTCGAAGCAAGGCAAGATGATCTTTGAATATCAAATCAATTTTATCAATAATAGGAGGAAAGCAAGATGGCACTAGCTGATACTCCGGAAATTTACACACAAGCAGTCATACTTTTAGGTGCAGCAGTTATTGCAGCGCCTGTTTTTAAACGCATCGGATTAGGCACTATTTTGGGCTACTTGGCGGCAGGGGTTGTTTTGGGTCCTTTGTTGAAAGTCGTCGATAATAGCGAAAGCATTCTTCGTTTTTCTGAATTAGGAATAGTCTTTCTACTGTTTCTAGTTGGTCTAGAAATGAAACCCTCAAAGCTATGGTCGATGAAGCGTGATATTTTAGGACTAGGAACTACGCAAGTATTATTGTGTGGAATAGCCTTGTCATTTTTGGCATGGTTTGTTGCTCCCAATACAAAGATAGCGCTTGTAGCAGGCTTTGGTCTTGCGCTTTCCTCAACTGCTTTTGTATTACAAACGCTTGAAACTAAAAATGACGTGAATACGCGATACGGGCAGAAGACATTTTCCATTTTGCTATTTCAAGATATGGCAATCATACCAATGCTTGCAATTGTTCCATTGCTTGTTACCTCGACGGATATGGGAGCTGATTGGTCTGCTTTTTGGATCGGATTATTAGCAATTGGGGTGGTTGTTTTTGCTGGGCGGTATCTGCTCAACCCGCTGTTGAGCATTATAGCCAAAACAGGTGCGACTGAAGCCATGTTAGCTACGGCATTATTTGTAGTATTTGGTTCTGCAATGTTAATGCAGGCTGCGGGTCTGTCTATGGCGCTAGGCTCTTTCCTTGCAGGTGTACTACTAGCAGAATCTTCTTATCGCGTAGAGCTTGAAGCCAACATCCAGCCTTTCCGTGGTATTTTACTCGGCTTGTTTTTCATGGCGGTAGGCTTATCACTTGATGTTTCAGTACTGCTTGAAAATAGCATTGCAATCATAACCTTCGTTTTGATTGCAATGATTGTAAAAGCTTTGATTATCTATTTTGCATGTAGAGTTTTTTCCTCAACTAAATCTGAAAGTATCAGAACCGCTGGTATTTTATCGCAACATGGTGAGTTTGGTTTCGTGTTATTTGCGTCTGCTGGAAGTATTGGGGTTTTGGATACGAAAACATCCTCATTTCTTATTGCTATGGTTGTTTTATCCATGATTTTAACACCGCTATCGGTTTGGATGAGTAAAAAGCTTTTAGAGACAAAGCAAAATACAGAAGAGTTTGAAGAAGACTTTATAGGTGCTCAATCTGAAGTTCTAATGATTGGGTTTTCAAGAATGGGGCAAGTCGTTGCGCAAGCACTTCTTGCATCTGGAACTAATGTTACCGTTATCGATAATAATCCAAACGTGATTAAACAGGCAGCAAAATTTGGTTTTAGAATTTACTTCGGCAATGGGGCACGCAAAGACGTTTTGATATCTGCAGGTATCAAAAAGGCAAAGTTAGTTTGTATCACAACACACACGCCAGAAATAACTAATCGAATTGTTGATATTATTTCTGTTAATTTTCCCGATAAGCCACTTTATGTACGAGCATATGATAGAGCACACACATTAGCTTTAATGGATAAGCCGGTGAAGTTTCATACGCGTGAAACATTTGAGTCTGCAATTTTGTTAGGAGCAGAAATGCTGGGTGGGTTAGGCCTAACCAAAACAGAAGTTCAAGATGTTCTCGAAGAGGTTCGTAAATTGGATGATGAACGCCTCAAGATGCAATACCACAATGGAATTTATGCAGGTATGGATATCATCCATAATAGACCGGTTATCCAGCCAGAACCACTTGTAGAACCTTCGCAACCCACAACAGCATTGGATGAGCGTTCCAGTGAAGTTTTAGAAGAAAATAATGCTGAAAACAAAAAAACAGAAAGTTTCTTGGCACAATAATGGCCAAAGCACAATCGCCTAAACAATCGCAAAAGGCAGTCTTCACACAAGGCTCTATTATGCGCCATGTTGTAAATATGACCTCAACAGGGGCGATTGGGCTTGTCTCGATATTTCTTGTTGATGTTATAAACCTTTTCTACATTTCGCTATTAGGGCAGCAAGAATTAGCAGCTGCAATTGGCTACGCATCAACGATTATGTTTTTTACAGTATCAGTTTCTATCGGCTTCACGATAGCTGCAACCGCCATAACAGCACGCGCAATTGGCCAAGGTGATGAAGCCGCAGCAAGAAGAAGAGCATCTGCATCACTTGTTTATATGTTCTTTTTGTCTTTGCTTGTTGTTGCAATGATTATTCCCGCGCTGCCATATTTATTAGATTTACTTGGGGCAAAAGGTGAGACAAAAGAAATCTCGCTAACCTTTATGCAAATAGCCATTCCCTCGTTCCCTTTGCTTGGCTTAGGCATGTGTCTTTCTGGTTTATTAAGGGCAAGGGGAGATGCAAAACGCGCTATGTATGTAACGCTTTCTGTTGGTTGTGCAGCGCTAATTTTAGATCCTCTTTTTATATTTTGGTTAGATATGGGAATAAATGGCGCAGCGATTGCAATTATATTTGTTCGCTTATTTATGTTGGGTGTGGGGCTGTATTTTGCTATTCGAGTTCACAACCTTATTGGCAAGCCAAGATTAAGTTCATTTAAAAATAACTTAAAGCCATTCATGATTATTGGTATTCCTGCTGTCTTAACGCAAATAGCAACTCCTGTAGGAAATGCTTATGTAACAGCTTCAATTGCAGAATTTGGCGATGATGCAGTTGCAGGGTGGGCAATCGTGGGTCGCTTAATGCCACTTGCATTCGCAGCAGTGTTTTCTTTGTCAGGTGCAGTAGGGCCAATCTTAAGCCAAAACTATGGTGCAAAAAACTTTGAACGAGTGACAAAAACAATGTGGGATAGTTTGTTCTTTGGGCTTCTTTATTGTGTTGTCGTATGGTTGATTCTTGCCATATCTTACCCACTCATCATTGAGGCTTTTAGCGCTCAAGAAGACGCTGCAAAATTGATACGTTTCTTCTGTTTATTTGTTGCAGGAAGTTTCATTTTTAATGGCGCATTATTTGTAGCGAACGCAGCATTTAACAACTTAGGCTTTGCAATTTACTCAACCGTTTTCAACTGGGGTAGGGCAACACTTGGTGTGATACCATTCGTATGGATCGGCAAAGCTTGGGGGCCTGAGGGAGTTCTGGCAGGTTGGGGCCTTGGGGGTATTGTCTTTGGTGTTCTATCTGTTGTTGTTTGTTTCAAGGAATTGAAAAAATTACCTCAAAAAGAAGCTCTAAGCGAAGAGCAAATGAGCAATATACCATCGGGTAATTCGCCCTTTACGTCAGGACGTGGTGCATCATCTGGGAGTTAATAATTTAAAGTGAAGCTTTCACAGAAGCTTTCAATGAAGCTTCAACATCAATATAGGCTTCTTGTTTTTCTACGCTCCAATATTTCAAATCATCGAGCGCAATAGCTTGACTTGTTACAGCGCAAGTTACAAATGTACCAGCTGCAATAACTTGAAAGTCGCCATCCAAATATTTAATCTTTGCCTCAGCTACCCCTGGGCCTTCAAAACGGTTCATGTTTTCACCTGTATTCCCTCAGCCTTAAATTTATGTCTTAAGTAAGTTAAGTCAAGCGTAGAAATTAAAGATAGCTAAATAGTTTATTTAATTAGCGACCAAAAAGGCGCTCTATGTCTTTAAGGTCAAGTTCAATAAATGTTGGTCTGCCATGGTTGCATTGACCAGAGTTCGGTGTCTCTTCCATTTTGCGTAAAAGCGCATCCATTTCTTGTGGTTTTAAAATACGACCAGAACGCACAGAGCCATGGCAAGCCATTGTCGCTGCAACATAATGAAGTTTTGCTTCAAGTTCTTCAGTTGAACCCCATTCAGCAATTTCATCTGCAAGGTCCTGTAGAAGTTGTTTTGAATTCGTTTCACCCAATAAAGCAGGTGTCGCGCGTACTGCAATAGCGCCTTGACCGAAGGCTTCTATCTCAAGACCAAGTTTATGAAATGCTTCTGCAAATCCAGCTAGCCTGTTTACATCTTCTTCTGGCATGTCGATGATTTCTGGTACCAGCAACAGTTGGCTTGCAACACCATTTTCCATTCCAGT
The DNA here is from genome assembly GCA_964502215.1 of uncultured Rhizobiaceae bacterium. Classification (GTDB taxonomy): domain Bacteria; phylum Pseudomonadota; class Alphaproteobacteria; order Rhizobiales; family Rhizobiaceae; genus JAALLB01. Next base: position 19,866 of record CAZCUN010000013.1, read on the forward strand.
TTTGAGCGTTTCATAAACAATTCGCTCATGTGCTGCGTGTTGGTCAACGATCACCAACCCTTTTTCAGTCTGCGATACAATATAATTTCTATGAAGTTGCGCACGCGCAGCTCCTAGTGGAAATTGTTCATTTTCAGATGCTATAGTTTCATCAAAGTTCGCAACATTACCGCTTGGCGCATTGGTAATGTCAAAACCTGGTTGGCTTTCATCCAAACCACTGTACGAACTTTGCGCTTGATCTAAAGGACGCGCCCAACCGTGAGAGGACGACCTAGCTTTGTCAGATAGTTTAAAGTTAGGCACTAGGCTTTCTTGGTAACCTGATAAACCACTTGATGCATGTGTTTGGGAGGATGCTTCCGTTTTAAAAGCATCCATCATATCTTTTGCGCCCGCGCGGCTTGTTAATGGGCCTTCATCAAGATCAACAGCACTGATGGCTTGCCGAAGTGACCCAACAATAAGGCCTCTAATAAGCCCTGCATCTCGAAATCTAACATCTGCTTTTGCAGGATGGACATTGACGTCTACCATGTGAGGATCAAGGTCTAGAAACAATGCAAGCACAGGATGTTTGCCACGCGGCAATACATCCATATACGCACCGCGTACCGCACCTAGTAGTGCTTTGTCTTTAACAGGTCTGCCATTTACAAAGAAATATTGCGCAAGCGCATTACCACGATGATAGGTTGGAACACTTGCAAAACCTTGCAAATGAACCCCTTCGCGCCCCGCATCAATCTTCATAGAATTCTCTGTAAACTCTTTTCCTAAAACTTGAGTAAGCCTATCAAATTGTGTAGTAGCGGGATAATCAAGCGAAGAGCGGTCTTCGCCAGAAATTGAAAATCTAATATGTGGGAAAGCAAGCGCAACACGTTTGAAAACATCTGTAATTGCATTGGTTTCTGCTCGGTCAGATTTTAAAAACTTTAAACGAGCTGGCGTCGCATAAAAAAGATCAGATACTTCTACAACAGTGCCCTCACTCAAAGCAGAGGGTGTTGGGCCATTAATCTTGCCACCAGAGACGGTTATCTTCCATGCACTATCTGCGTTTTTTGTACGAGAGGTAATAGCAAGTCTTGAAACTGAGCCAACAGAAGGAAGTGCCTCTCCCCTAAAGCCAAGGCTTCTTATATCCATCAAATCATCTGAAAGTTTAGAAGTGCAATGCCGTTCAACTGCAAGAGTAAGATTGTTATTATCCATACCATGGCCATTGTCGCTTACTCGCATAAGTGTTTTTCCACCACAAGCCGTTACAACGCTAATGCGTGTGCTTCCTGCATCAATCGAATTTTCGATAAGCTCTTTAATGACACTAGCAGGGCGTTCAATCACTTCGCCCGCTGCAATTTGATTTACAACAGTTTCATCCAGCCGAATGACGGATGGAGGTTGAGTCTCTGGTTTATCTGAATTAGAGCCATGCATTTTCATAGCCCCATTATCATTGATTCTAGATAAGAGCGAAAGTGTTTAGATTATTGAAGCGAAATGTTCCGCAGCTTCATCTATCAGTGTTTCATCTTTGCCACCGATGATTAAAAACTCATAACCATTCTTTGCCCAAGATGCAGAGGCCATGCCCTCTAGAGTTGCATCAGAAATTGCATCTTCTGAGTTGCTACCAGAGCGAATGATACATAGTGCTACAGGAGTACCCATTTTAGAAAGGAATGTAAGTTGAGCGAGAGGCTTGCCTTCAAACCCTAAAATTTGGGCACGTTTATATTCAAGCCCTGCAAATTTTTTCAAATTATCTAATTCAATTTCTTTACCAATAGCATCGCCAACACGTACAAGCTCAGCTTTTGCAGTACCCACAGGATTATCAACGCTAGATAAAGTGGTTGTAATATAAAGATAGTGATAAGCAGCAACATACTCACGCCAACTGTCAATCTGTCTATCTGAAATGCTATAGCCTATTATACCACTAAAGAGCATGAATGACGCAGCACAAGCCGCAATTAGTCCATTTCTAAACCAGTAAGAGTTATCGTTTGCGGGCATTTCTAATTTGAATTCAGGAGCTGTTGGGGCGTTGCTCAACAATAGATCCATTGATTTAGAAATGTCTGATTTGTTTATTTCTAAAACTCGCAAACGTTCTTGCAATCGCTCATCAGTTGCAATTGCAACTTCAATTTCCTTATAAGGTATATGTTCCTTTTCACCGTCAAGAAAAGCAGTGAGCAGCTCATCTGAAAATATTATACTCATTTACCCACCTTATGATTCAAATCATCCATGTGAACTGCAAGCTTCTGTCTAGAGGTTGCAAGTCTACTCATGATTGTTCCAATTGGAATTTCCTGAATATCTGAGGCTTCTTTGTAGCTAAACCCCTCAACATATACGAGCATAACGGTCGTGCGTTGAGCTTCTGGTAGTTCCATTACTTTCATTAACACTTGGCGAGCAAATAAATTCATTTCTTGATCAGAGTTTTTTGTATCAGGCAGCTCCATCTCGTCTATTGTAACCAATCCACCGCCGCGTCTAACAGCATCTGATCGCATTTCATTGATCCACAAACGTTGTGCGATGCGGAACATCCAACGGTCTTGATGCGTACCAATTTCAAATTGGTCAGCTTTTTCAAGTGCTTTTAAGCAGGTCGCTTGAGCTAAGTCATTAGCGCGGTCAGGGTTACTAGACAAAGACAAGCAATAACGCCACAACCTAGGATAAATCTGAGGTATACCTTTTGATATTTCACTTTGTTTATTTTTTTTTCTGAACATAACAATCAAGTAGCATAAACAATTTCAGAGTGAAGTAAATTGGGTTAAACTTTTATTGAGCAATAAATTTAGTTTGCGAACCCTCGTGTTTTAAGAAATGTAAAGATGCTGCCAGTTTTGCATTAATATATTAGCCTTGCTAAAATGCTTTTGAATATCTCTAAAATTCTAGAATATGCCCTACACTTGATAACCCTGATATTCAGAATTAATCGCAGAAAATAAGAAAGAAAATTGATGCAATCGCTCTTCCATCTCGCTTACCATGTTAATGATCTTCAGAAATCTCGCTCATTTTATGGTGATTTATTAGGCTGCAAAGAGGGGCGCAGTACGGACACTTGGGTTGATTTTGACTTTTTCGGGCATCAAATATCCTTGCACTTAGGAGAGCCTTTCAAAACCTCTAATACTGGCAAGGTTGGGGATCATATGGTGCCAATGCCGCATTTAGGAATAGTTTTATCCAAGGAAGACTGGCAAATATTAGCAAATAGATTAGTGGCTTCTGGGATGGATTTTATTTTAAAGCCTCAAACAAGATTTGAAGGAGAGCCTGGTGAGCAGTCAACGATGTTTTTTGCAGATCCGTCAGGAAATCCAATAGAAGTAAAAGGTTTTAAAGAATTTGAAAGCGTTTATGCAGGATAATTTACACGGTAAAATGTTTGCGCATCAATATTCATACAGCTTTATTCTCAATTTTATGGTCATCACGCTTTAAAGATACGAGTATGCCACTGATTTTACTTTTGCCGATGTGATAAAAGAAACGTATCCATCTACGTGCGCCCCAAAGTAGACTTTTATCCATTGTTATTGAGCGAAGAAAATAGGCTTTATTCAAACTTTCCTCATCACCCTCAATCTTCTTTTTGTCTTGGTAAAATTCTTCAATTGCTTGTGCAGAAACTTGGTCTTGTTCAAGCCACTTTGGAATATAGTTTTGACAAAGAATTTCAACATCATTCATGGCTTTTGTAGTGCCGGTACCCGCACCTGGGCATGAAGTTGCATAAGCGTCTCCAACAAAAACAACACCATCACAGTTTTCAGGGTTGTTTTGATAAAGATCGACAGGACGAACATGAACACGACTAGTTACTTTAAACTTACCAATCATCCCCTCAAGGCTCGGCATTAATTTTGCCAAAGTTTCTTCAGGCTGCTTTAAAAACCCTTTAATAATAGGGTCGTCTTTATCCCAATATCCAAATGTGTTTACGCGAAAGACATCAGCACTTTTGAAGATTGTAAAATAAGCCAGTTTTTTAGACTCTTTTTCTGGCCAGAAGGTAAATGAGTCAAACTCAAATTGCCCTACCTTTAGCGGTTCGATATCAAAACCTATTGCCATTTCATGGTGCTTGCTTAACATGGATTGAGAAACACCAAGTTGTTTTCTAATGCCTGGATTTAGGCCATTTGAAAGAATAACAAGCTTGGCGCTAACTTCACGTCCGTCTGATAAAATGAGTTTTTGAGTCTTATCCTGTTTTTCAATACCTTTAACCTTGCCAACTAGCATTTGAGTTGGTTTGTCGAGATATTCTCGAATTGCATTGATAACACGTTCATATGAAAAGCCGTAGTGTGGGTAACTCATTTTATTAACAAGTTTGCCGCGACGTGCAATCCAGATGTCTTCAATCGCAGTTGTAGCTTGATAGATTTTTTCTGCAATACCCATGCGTTCAACCGTTGCCATTTGCTCGTGGTTGAATTTTTCACATCGAAAATCTACTGGCATAACTTCGTTGGGATCAATTAGAATTGCCTGTATATTTGAATTTCTAAGTATTGCAGCAGCGCATGACCCTGCAATTCCACCTCCAACGATAGCAACATCATAGGCTGTCATAGCTATATTTTCGGTCTGTGCATTACTCATTTTTTTGTACTCTAAAGCTTCCAACTATTGCTTGAAGTTATCATAGGTGAATTAACATAAGAAATATGGTTTCAAGGAATTTGAACTATAATGAATTTTTCTTTAAGCAGTCTGGGTGTAGCTTTTAAAAACTTATTGTTATTGGGTAAGATATTTTCTTGCCTTGATGCGCTAATGGCCTAAAAGTACCTTCAAGGAAATTGCGGTTGAACGCTTTTGAAAATTTTGGAGAAAACCATGCTTGCTTCGGCTCAAGAATTTAAAATACAAACAAATTACATTAATGGGAATTGGGTTGATGCGGATAGTGGTGAGACGTTTGATGTAAAAAATCCTGCGACAGGTGAGGTGATTGGAACAGTTCCAATGTGTGGAGCGGCAGAAACAAAACGTGCCATTGATGCAGCCAATGAGGCTTTCAAAACATTTAAGAAAACATCGGTTGTTGAACGTGTAAACATGTTGCGTCGTCTGCATGATTTAATTCTTGAAAATGATGAGGCGCTTGCTCAATTATTATCAGAAGAACAAGGAAAGCCAATTGCCGAAGCTAGAGGGGAAGTTCGTTTTTCTGCTTCATATGTTATGTGGTTTGCGGAAGAGGCCAGACGCGTTTATGGCGACACAGTACCATCCCCATGGGCTGATCGCCGTATTATGGTGACTAAAGAACCAGTAGGTGTTGTCGGTGCAATTACACCTTGGAATTTCCCTTCATCAATGCTTGCTCGTAAAATTGCACCAGCTGTTGCAGCTGGGTGCACGATTGTTTGTAAGCCAGCAGAAGCAACACCATATTCTGGTATAGCATGGGGTATGTTGTGTGAAAAAGCTGGCATCCCAGCAGGTGTCGTCAATGTATTAACAGGTGATCCAATTTCGATTGGTAAAGAGCTAACAGGCAATCCACTGGTCAGCAAAATTACATTTACAGGCTCAACACGTGTAGGTAAAATTTTAATGACTCAGTCCGTTCCAACGGTCAAAAAGATATCTATGGAGATGGGCGGAAATGCGCCTTTCCTCGTCTTTGATGATGCTGATATTGATAGTGCAGTTGAAGGTGCGATTGCATCTAAGTTCCGTAACTCTGGTCAAACCTGTGTTTGTACCAACCGCATTTATGCACAAGCTGGAATTTACGACAAATTCATTGAGAAGTTTTCTAAAGCAACGCAGGCTATGAAAGTTGGTCAAGCTAATGAAGAAGGCGTTGTTCAAGGCCCTCTTATTAATGAGGCGGCGGTTTCTAAAACTGAAGAGTTTGTCAAAGACGCTCTTGATAAGGGTGGCAAGATTGTAACAGGCGGTAAGCGCCACGAACTTGGTAATGGTTTTTTTGAACCAACCGTTATTTCAGACGCAACACAAGATATGATGTTCTCGCAAGACGAGATTTTTGGGCCGGTTGCACCTGTTTATAAATTTGAGACAGAAGAAGAAGTAATTGCAAGAGCCAATGACACAGATTTTGGTCTTGCCTGCTATTTCTATACTCAAGATTTAGGCCGTACATTCCGTGTGATGGAAGGGCTTGAATATGGTCTTGTGGGTGTTAATGAAGGCGTCATCACTGCAGTTGAAGCGCCCTTTGGTGGCTTTAAACAATCGGGCGTCGGCAAAGAGGGTGGCCATCAAGGCATTCAAGATTATCTGGAAGAAAAATATGTATGTATTGGCGGCCTAGGTATGTAGCTCAGGCCGTTGCTGCAATTAAGATGCCGCCAATTATAAAAACACTACCAATTGCAATGCGAATGCCAATAGGCTCGCCCAAAACGTAATGTGACATAACTGGCACTAAAATAAAGGCAAGTGACATAAACAGATATGCTGTTGAAAGTGGCACTTGCCGTATCGCTAATATCCAAGCAATTGTTGCGACGCCATATATGGCAAGGGAACCTAAAAAAATTCCCAGTGCCGTATAATCTGTCGTAAGCGCTATAAAGCCCTTATCTCCAATGCGTGTACTCACAATTTTGAACATGACTTGGCCAACGGCCAAAACACTTACAACGCAAAGGATAATGAAATAATTCATTATGCTTCAATCTTGATATTTGCTGCATAAATCAGGTTAAGATCTGGCAGAGGTACGCGAAGAGGCCACCAAGTTGCTTTCACGTCCTTGTAGTAATAGTTGATGAATGTGTTGAGGTTGTAAATTGAATTTACATGCTCTCGCGCCATCCAATAATCATATTCAAGACCCGCAGTTTCGGCACGTTTGCGAACACCAATCATGCGACCAAAACGCCAAGCAAAACCAGGGTCACACGGCAAAACCAATGATAAAGTACCACCTGGCTTAATCACGCGTGTCCACTCTCGTAAAATCTCATGTGGATTAATCAAGTGCTCTAAAACATGCGTTGCAATAACACGGTCAAATGAATGATCTTCAAAAGATAACTTACGTGCATCTTCAACTTGATAATCATATCTTTCATCACCCTTGAAGCGCTCACGTGATTGATCAAGCATTCGGTCATTACCATCTGTAATCAGGTATTTATCAAATGTGTGTTTAACGGTTAAAGGGTGCTGTCCTGAACCAGCCCCAATCTCAAGAACTTGAGAAAAGTGGTCTTGCTCTGTGAATGCATTTTCCAAAACAACATGTGAGTGCGACAATACTTTTGAGGAAAGGTTGCCTGAATAATTTAGCTTCTCGTAGTTTTCTTCAAACTGCGTTAAATAAGCGTCGTAATCTGGTTCTGTCTTCATGGTTACGTATAATCCTTATTAAGTGATATTATAGAACATGCGTTTGACTTCAGCGCGAAAGCGCTTGATTGAGTCGAGAATAACGCCTGCTGTAAATGAAAGCATTGCAATCAGCACAATGCCTGTTGAAAGCACTGCTGTTGGAATAAGCGAAACTTCTGGGTTTTGCAGATAGTCAAAAAAGACTGGCAAAAATACCAAAACAGCTAATAATATGCCCATTAGACCGATGAGTGAAAAGAAATAAAGCGGTTTATATTCTTTCATCAAAACAATGATCGTTTTTAAAATACGTGCACCATCTTTAAAAGTTGAAAGCTTACTTTCCGACCCTTCGGCACGGTCTGAATATTTGGTGGAAATTTCTTTTACAGGCAAACGCAGCTGAGAGGCGTGAGCTGAAAGTTCAGTTTCAATTTCGAAACCTTGCGAAAGGGCAGGGAAGCTTTTTACAAAGCGACGACTGAACCCACGGTAGCCTGAAAAAATATCTGAAAAATCCTGACCAAGAGAAACATTGTATAAAAAGTTAAACATGCTGTTGCCAAAGGCGTGGCCTGAGCGTTCATGTTTTTCCAATGCGCCTGAACGTGTTCCCACAACCATATCAATATTATTACGAACTGCTTCTACTATTTCAGGAGCAGCACTTGGGTCGTAAGTGTCATCGCCGTCAATCATCAAATAGATTTCAGAATCGATTTCAGAAAACATCCGACGCACGACATTGCCTTTGCCTGGGCGTGGTTCAAACCCAATAATTGCGCCAGCTTTCTTTGCAACTTCTGCGGTTTTATCCGTCGAGTTATTGTCATAAACATGAACAGAACAGCCAGGTAGGGCTGCCTTGAAGTCTTTTACAACTTTAGCAATTGCAATTTCTTCATTCATGCAAGGAATTATTACAGCTACATCTGAGTATTTTGCCACGTCACGCCACCATTAGAATTAGACTTTCGCGATAATATTCATGTGAGGTAAAAATAGCATTAATCATTGGTCACTATATTCTACACATATTTAAGAAAAATGATTCGGATCTATGAATGAATTTATCAGCCTCTGAGAAAATGGAATATTCAAATGAATACTCATGGGCAAAGGTCTTAATCTGGGCCTTTCTTTTCTATCTGGTTTGGAATTGGAAGAGCATGGTCTTGCTTTATGGTGAAGGGGTTCTTCCAGGCCCTGATGATTTTTTGAGATTAAGCCAAGTAGAAAATTGGATAAGTGGTCAAAGCTGGTATGATCTAAGGGCTTATAGAATATTTCCACCCTTAGGCGCTGATATTCATTGGAGCAGATTTGCTGATGCACCACTTGGTTTATTGGTTGTTGTTTTTGAGCGTTTTACAGATCTAAAAACAGCAGGACGCCTTGCTGCAATTGTATGGCCGCTTATATTATTTCTGACTACGCTTAGCGCGATGGTCGCAGTTTGTGATCGCATAGCGGGTAAACAATATCGATTGCTGGCTTTGTTGTTTTTCGTAATGTCCATAACAACGCTTGCTGAATTTAAACCAGGGCGCATTGATCATCATAATCTTCAAATTTTAATTCTAGCCTTTATTATGCTTGGTTTTGTTGGTGGGCTTGGTAGATTTTCAAATTATTTCATAGGAGTTTTGATATCCCTATCAGTCGTTATCGGGCTGGATTTGCTTTTAATAATTGTTGCCATAATAAGTTTTTTTGCCTTGGAATGGTGCTTTCAAAAAGAGGGTTCAATTAAAAGGCTGAGCCATTTAGGAATTGGCATGAGCCTGTCAGCTTTTGCATTCTACATAATAAGCTTTCCAATAGATCGATGGCTATCAAACAATGCCTGCGATGCTTTTTCACTTGTATATGTGTTTGCCTTAGTGGTTTTGTCAGGTGCGTTTATCGCATTGGCGATGCTTTCAAATACAAATTTACTTTCAGGCAAAGCCGTATTTTTTAAAAGAGCGTTTGTTGGCGGCGTGTTTGGGTTGATAACAATCGCATCGATATTCGCAATATTTCCAAACTGCTTAGAAGGGCCATTAGGCACGATAGATGCCGAATTAAAGTTACGGTGGTTAGACAAGGTTGTGGAAGCAAAAGGGCTGATTGAAAATATCGCAATTGATCCAGCAAATGGGATCACTCAAGCAATTTATCTTGGTATCATGCTCTTTGTGATGCTTGCGGTCTTGCTCAAAAAACAAGCCTCAAAGCCAGAACTTTTAATCATTGGGTTTATTGTTTTAATTTGTATTCTTGGCGCTTTTTATCAAACAAGAATTCTCCGCACAGGGCTTTATGCAGTAATCCCATTTACTGTAATATTTATCGCCATGTCAGGTGAGTGGTTCACAAAAATATTTGCAGGCAAGAAGTTTATTATTCATTCTATTCAAAGTGTGCTCTGCGTTCTTCTAACATCAGCCTTTTGGTTTATAATGGGTGCGTTTGCTCCGATAAATTCAGATCAAAATGTTGAAGCTTCCGATACAGCAGAATTAATAAATAGCACAGAGCAGCCGCTAATTTGCACCAGTGATAAAGCGCAAGCGGTTCTGGCAAGCGCAGAAAAAGGGCATGTTATTTCTGATCTGAATACAGCAACTTCAATTCTAATTCATACAAATCATAGCGTTGAGGCCAGTTCATATCACCGCAATGGAAGAAGTATTCTAAACGTTATCAGCTTCTTTGATGCTTTGCCTAAAGACAGTAAAAAAATCGCAGAAAAACGAAAAGCAAATTATGTTGTAATTTGTAAAGTAGATATTGTACCTAGCCCAACGAATGGGGGGCAATCTCTTGCAAGCTTAATTAAATCTAATCAACTTCCACAATGGCTAGATTGGATTTCAAAACCAGATGCGACACTCGCTATTTTGAAAGTGCGTCATTAAGATGAATACATCCGCCCAAAAAACATCGTTTATGAACAGACTGCCCGTGATATTATTTTCATGTCTGATTTATTTATGCATTTGGAATTGGTCAGGTTTTGCATTTGTATATTCAAATGGTGAGTTGGTTGGCCCGGATGATTTTCTTCGCATGTCGCAAGTTCAGGCTTGGATGAACGGGCAGGGGTGGTTTGATTTAACCGCTTATAAAATGGTGCCGCCTAGCGGGGGGGATATTCATTGGTCACGGCTGATTGATGTGCCAATTGCTGGCTTGATTTATTTTCTAAACCTCTTTGTGGAATTTAAAAACGCATCTTATTTAGCAGCAATTATCTGGCCACTCTTCTTGATGCTATCAACAATCGTAGTTTGGACTTTGATTTGTGATCGGTTTTTAGAAAATTATTTAAGATGGCTACCAGCTTTATTTGGAATTTTATCCATATCATCGATTAATCAGTTTTCAGTAGGTCGTATAGATCATCATAATATCCAGATTTTGTTTTTTGGCTTGATGGTTTTAGGGCTTGTTAATCGAGATCGCAAATGGGGTGATTATCTTATCGGATTTGCAGCAGCTTTTTCCATGTCTGTTGGGGCAGAAACATTGATCGTAATTGTATTGGTGTTAGCAATTATTGGTATCGAATGGGCAAGCAATGCAGATGCGCAAGGCAAGGGCATTCAAAGAGTGGGTCTATCACTCATAATCTCAAGCCTCATTCTTTATGTTTTAAACTTTCATCCAAGTGATTATTTCAACGTGCGCTTTGATGCAAATTCGTTTTTCTTTTTAATCGCATTCATCGCAATAGGATTAGCGTTTTATCTATTAGGGTTACTATCACCATATGTTGCCACTAATCGCTTTAGTAAAACCTTATTGCTAAGGTTAGGTTTAGGCGTTGTTTCAGTCACCGCGCTGCTTTTTGTTTTGTCGCTTAAGTTTCCAAATTATTTGGGCGATCCTTTTTCTGCGATGAGTAATGAAGCCAAAGTTAGATGGTTAAACTATGTTAGCGAAGCAAAGTCGCTATCAATTGTATTAAGTGATTTTCCATTCCATTGGTTGTCTACGGTTGGATATTATCTGTTCATTTTATTGATTTGCTTAGTTGTTTTACTTAATAAGCAATTCAGAACAACAAAAGTAATAAGCTTGTATCTTATACTTCTAGCCTGCGTTTTAGGTATGATATGGCAAGTCCGTGTTATCAGAACAGCCGCATTTCTCGTCGTACCTTTTTGTACAATTTTTACAATGATATGTTGGGGGTATTTTAAGAAGAAATATGAGACTGAGAAACTTTTCCTATACGGCTTTCATTCTGGCGTCGTTATGTTTCAAATCTCGATTTTTTGGTACATTGCCGGTGCGTTATTTTTTCCTTTACAAGAGACGAAATCTGTTGAGCAAGTCACAAGCAACGAAGCAGTTATGCTTAGTGATAAAAAAATTATAAGAAGAGAAGAAGAGCATTGTATTGCAGAGTTTGATTTTAGCTATCTTAACACCTTTGCAAAAACGAATATTGTTTCAGACCTTACAACCAGTACCGCACTGATGTTCCATACCAAACATGCGATTGTGTCTGGCCCCTACCATCGCAATGAGCGAGCAATTTTAGATACATTAGATTTTATGGGGGCAAGTCAGGCAAAAGCCAAAGCAGTTGCTAAAAAATATAGTCTTACGCATATGGCTTTTTGTACAGGAAAATATGCAAACAATTCTCGCGACTATGCCAAGCTTTCTGTGACAGATTTACTCTTGAATAACGCAATTCCAAACTGGTTAGAAGAGGTTTCACCAGATGGTGACCGAATACGTGTGTTTAAAATCACCGCAAATTAAAAAACCCCTTTGCAACACGCGTGTCGCGTGGTAACAGCAATCGTCAATCCATATGTTTTTAAAACGGACGGGTAACGGATAATTATATCCACAAGTCTTGAATTGGGATTGGCGTTAGCCAAGAAAAATATGTCAAAAATTGTAACTTCAGCTTCTGGAGAAATGGCACTCACATTTGATGATGTGTTGTTGCAACCAGGTCTTTCAAATGTAATGCCAGGGCAGGTGGATATCTCGTCACGTGTCGCAGAAGGCATTGGTCTTAATATGCCAATTCTATCAGCAGCGATGGATACGGTAACCGAATCCAGATTAGCAATTGCGATGGCGCAAGCGGGGGGTATGGGCGTTATTCACCGTAACCTTGAGCCTGCTTTACAGGCGGAGGAAGTGCGTCAGGTCAAAAAGTTTGAATCTGGCATGGTTGTAAACCCGCTAACGATTGGCCCTGATGCAACTCTAGCTGATGCAAAAGCTTTGATGAAAGCCAATAATATTTCGGGTGTTCCAGTCGTAGATGCAGGCGATGCTGGCGGTCATGTTACGGGTAAGTTGATCGGTATTTTGACAAACAGAGATGTGCGCTTTGCATCAAACCCGAAGCAAAAAGTTCGTGAGTTGATGACCCATGAAAATCTTATTACGGTTAAAGAAGGCGTTGATCCTCAAGAAGCAAAACGTTTATTGCACCAGTACCGTATTGAAAAGCTTTTAGTTGTTGATGCGGATTATCAGTGCGTTGGTTTGATTACTGTCAAAGATATCGAGAAATCAAAACTCAACCCAAATGCTGCAAAAGATGAGCAGGGCAGATTGCGCGTGGCTGCTGCAACAACGGTTGGTGATGACGGTATTGAAAGAGCTGAACGTTTAATGGATGCAGGCGTTGATTTGCTGGTCGTAGACACAGCACATGGTCACAGCCAAAAGGTTCTCGATGCGGTTTCTCATATCAAGAAACTCTCAAACTCAATAAAAATTCTGGCAGGGAATGTTGCAACTGCCGACGGCACAAAAGCATTGATTGATGCAGGTGCTGATGCAGTTAAAGTTGGAATTGGACCTGGTTCAATTTGTACAACACGTATTGTTGCAGGCGTCGGTGTTCCGCAACTTTCTGCAATTATGTCTGCGGTTGAAGCAGCACAAAAAGCGGATATCCCTATTGTAGCGGATGGCGGTATAAAATATTCAGGCGACATAGCAAAGGCAATTGCAGCAGGCGCTTCTGTTGTAATGGTGGGATCACTTCTTGCAGGTACGGAAGAAAGCCCAGGTGAAGTTTATCTACACCAAGGTCGCTCGTATAAATCATATCGCGGTATGGGTTCTGTTGGTGCGATGGCACGCGGTTCTGCTGATCGATATTTTCAAGCAGAAGTAACAGACAGCTTAAAATTAGTACCAGAAGGTGTGGAAGGGCAAGTTCCTTACAAGGGGCCAGCAGGTGCGGTCATTCATCAACTTGCTGGTGGTTTAAAAGCTGCTATGGGTTATGTTGGTGGCGAAGACATCAAAGACTATCAGAACAAAGCAACGTTTGTTCGTATTTCAAATGCAGGCTTAAGAGAAAGCCATGCGCATGATGTTACGATCACGCGTGAAAGCCCTAATTATCACAGAACGACTTAGAACAACTTAGAACAACTTAGAACGACCTAATACAACTTAGAAAGTTTGAAAATGGATATTGATTTTTTATGGTTTGCTGCGCCGCTTTGGAAGCTGAAACTTTTGATGTTGATTATCGTTGCTCAAATTGTGTTGACGATTTGGCTTTATATAAAAATGAGCAATGCACGAATAGCTGCTCGAAATGCTGGAACGATTACACCAGAAGATTATAGCGTCGTTGGAAATGAACCAGAAGAACTAGCAATTTATACAAGAGCATTAGCAAATCAGTTTGAATTACCAGTTTTGTTCTATGTCGTAATTTTAGCGAGCATAGCACTTGGTGTTTCAAGCTTAATTACTGTTTTCCTAGGTTTCGTATTTGTTTTAATCAGAGTATTACATGCAAGAGAAATGCTCGATGGGAATAATGTTTTAAGAAGACGTACGCTCTTTATCAATTGCATGCGTGTTTTCATTCTTATGGTTGTTGAGCTAGTAATCTCAAGTTTTCTCTTTTTATAAAGCTAGATTTTTTTATTGATAGGCGGTTTTACTAATGCGTTTAGGCGGTAGGCTTCAGGCGGCAATAGAAGTTTTAGATGATATAGATGCGCGCAAACGCCCTGCGGGTGACGCCCTTCGTGATTGGGGATTGGCGCATCGCTTTGCTGGCTCTGGCGACCGTGCGGCAATAGGTAATCTGGTTTATGATTGTCTTCGTCAAAAAAGCTCGCTTAAATACTTGGCAGGAAGTGAAGCAAACAATGCTTTGGTATTTTCACTTTTAGTCAACAGTTGGAAAATGAGCGAAGAGGAACTGCGTGAAACTTTGGATGGCGATAAATTCGCCCCTGAACTTCCAACGCCAGAACAATTTTCAGCAATGGCATCACGCAATTTAAGCGACGCAGAATTACACATACAAGCAGATGTTCCTGAATGGTGTATTCCAAGTTTTGAAGCAAATTTTGATGATGATTGGGTTGAAGAAGCAAAAGCTTTTGCAAATCGGCCTCCGTTAGATATGCGGGTTAATACGCTTAAATCATCACGTGATAAAGTTTTAAAGCAACTTGGCAAGCAGGACGCTTACCCAACAAAGATTGCAAGACACGGTATTCGCATTGAAAGTAATAAACCTTTTGCAAGACAGCCTAATGTGCAAGCAGAAGAAACGTTTCAAAAAGGGCGTTTTGAAATTCAGGATGAGGGAAGCCAAATTGTTGGTGATCTAATTTTTGCACGCGCTGGTGAAAGTATTATGGATTATTGTGCTGGCGGCGGTGGTAAGACATTATCGCTTTCTGCAAGCATGGAAAACAAAGGCCAAATCCACGCTTATGATTCTGATAAGTCGCGCTTGGCACCTATCCATGACAGATTAAAACGTGCTGGCACGCGTAATGTACAGGTACATTCGCCTAACTCTGATCTATCGGCTTTGGTTGGGAAAATGGATAAGGTTGTCATTGATGCCCCATGCACAGGCTCAGGCACTTGGCGCAGAAGACCTGATGCAAAATGGCGCTATGATGAAAAAAACCTTGAGACACGGATTGAACAACAAGAAGAAGTCTTAACCCAAGCCGCCCCATATGTGAAAGCTGGTGGGCATCTGGTTTATATAACCTGTTCAATTTTTCCGGAAGAAAATGAAAATCAAGTTTACGCTTTCACGGAAGATAATCCTGAATTTGAAATTGTTTCAGCGGGTGAGGTTTGGCAAGATATATTTGGTTTTGATAAACCTGCACCTTGGTCATCTGATATGAAGACGATAACACTCACCCCAGCCTCAACTGGAACAGATGGATTTTTCTTCTGTGTTATGGAACGAAAAGCTAATTAGGCGATATTATATCCATGAATGAATATCTCTTAGACTTCTGGCAGGATTTTTCTAGGCCTGAAAATATTATTGGCCATTTGGCTTATATTTTATTGATCACTTCCATGATGATGCGCAACATCAATTGGTTACGCGCACTTGCTATTCTGTCTGGTTCGATCTCAGCATTTTATTATTGGACGCTTGATGACAAAGTGTCGATGACTTGGGAATTTCTCTTTACATTGGTCAATATATTTCAGTTGCTAATTTTACAGCTAGAAAATAGACGGGGTAGTTTTAGTGAGGATGAGAATTATTTTATTCAAACTTGCTTACCCTCAGTAGAGCGCGCTCATGCTAGACGTCTTGTTAAATTGGGTGCATGGACACAAGTTGAAGAAGATCAGATTTTAATGGCCGAAGATACAAAGCCTGATCAAATGAAGTTTCTTGTAAGCGGTACAGCAAGTGTCAGCCATTCTGGGCGTAAAATAGGGACAGTACATAAGGGCGATTTTTTGGGTGAGATGAGTTATCTAACAGGTAAAATGGCATCTGCAACTGTAACCACAAATGAAACAGTTCGGTATTTGGCATTTGACCAAACTAGATTGCGTGAACATCTTTCACGAAATATAGAAGTCCGCCACGCACTTGAAGTTAGCTTTAATCGCAATCTTGCTGAGAAACTTGTAAAATCCAACGAGAACGAAAGAGAAAATTCTTCTGCAAACCGTGTGTAAGTTAAAACATTAATTGCCACGGTATGTTTGATAATTTAAATCCTTAATATGACAACACCATCTAATTCTTTACTCATCATTGATTTCGGATCGCAGGTTACTCAACTCATCGCAAGGCGTGTGCGCGAAACGGGTGTCTATTGTGAAATCCATCCGTTTAACTCAGCCTCGCAAGCCTTTGCAAATATGAACCCAAAAGCAGTTATCTTTTCAGGTGGACCAGCTTCTGTTCCAGAAGAAGGTTCACCCCGCGCTCCGCAAGAAGTTTTCGATAGTGGCTTACCAATCATGGGGATTTGCTACGGACAACAAACGTTGTGCGCGCAATTAGGCGGCGTTGTTGAAGGTGGTCATCACCGCGAATTTGGTGCTGCTGATATTGAAATTCATAAAGTTAGCCCATTGTTTGATGGCGTTTGGCAAGAAGGTGGCAAATATCCTGTTTGGATGTCGCACGGAGATCGCGTCACAAAATTACCTGATGGCTTTGAAGTGGTTGCAACATCGCCTAATGCACCTTGCGCAATTGCAGTTGATGAGACCCGTCAATATTACACGACGATGTTTCATCCTGAAGTGGTGCATACGCCTGATGGCGCAAAAATTCTGGAGAACTTTGTTCACAAGATTGCAGGCATCGAAAGCGATTGGTCGATGTCAGCTTATAAAGACAAAGCCATTGAAGCTATTCGTGAACAAGTTGGCGATAAAAAAGTTATATGCGGTTTATCAGGTGGCGTGGACTCATCTGTTGCCGCTCTTCTCATTCACGAAGCAATTGGCGATCAGCTAACTTGTATTTTAGTAGATCACGGCTTAATGCGCATGAATGAGGCTGAAGAAGTCGTCTCCATGTTTAATGAGCATTACAACATCCCACTCATCCATGTGGATGCATCTGATATGTTCATCAATGCGCTTGAGGGGGAGGCTGATCCTGAAACCAAACGCAAAACCATTGGCAAGCTTTTCATCGATGTCTTTGAGACAGAAGCGAAGAAACTTGGTGGGGCAGATTTTCTGGCACAAGGAACGCTATACCCTGATGTGATTGAAAGTGTGTCTTTCACAGGTGGGCCTTCAGTTACGATTAAAAGCCATCACAATGTTGGCGGGCTGCCAGAACGTATGAACATGCAATTAGTCGAACCTCTACGCGAGCTTTTCAAAGACGAAGTGCGCGTGCTTGGTCGTGAACTTGGGTTGCCAGATAAATTCGTTGGTCGCCATCCATTCCCAGGCCCTGGCCTTGCAATCAGATGCCCAGGCGGCATTACACGTGACAAACTTGAAATCTTACGCCAAGCAGATGCAATTTATTTAGACGAAATCAGAAACGCTGGTCTGTATGATGAAATCTGGCAGGCCTTCGCAGTGCTATTACCAGTTCAAACAGTTGGCGTCATGGGCGATGGTAGGACGTATGAATTTGTATGTGCGTTAAGAGCCGTTACTTCAGTTGATGGCATGACCGCAGATTTTTATCCCTATGACATGAAGTTCTTAGGAAAAGCCGCAACCCGCATCATCAATGAAGTGCGTGGCATTAATCGTGTTGTTTATGATGTAACAAGCAAACCCCCAGGCACAATTGAATGGGAGTGAGTAAGTGGTTTTCAGCTTGTCTGAAAATCAATCAATTGAGAATTGATTTAAACTTACGAACGCGTGAAGCCATAGCGCAACGCAAAGTGTGTTTTCAGCTTGTCTGAAAATCAATCAATCTTTACAAAAACAAGTTCTGAAATATTGCCGTGTTCGTATACCCATGCTTCACGGTCGCCTTTGAAGAAGCGGCGGTCAGGGGGACAGATTTCTGGGTTCATGTCAGCAATATCAAGCAGAACATCATCCATCTCTTCAGCAAATTTATCAGCTGCTGCCATATCAGTCATTTCCATTGGGAATTCATTATCACCATTTTTGATGCTCATTTGGGCGTACTCCATACGATTCGCTTAATCTGACCTTAGTTTGCCGTAACTTGGTAAGCAGGGAGTTAATGGATAGTAAGCAGAAGGTTAATTTAGGAAGTAATCCTCCAAATCATAAAAACAAAAACCACCACTCAAGGAAATGAGCGGTGGTAATGTTTATGATTTTAGGTGGGAGGGAATCCTAAAATCAACATCTAATATTAAAGCTCATCCGGGTAAGGGGGGCCGGATGAGCTATAGATATGATAACCATTTTGGGTGGGGCAGGTGGGTTATCAAACCGAGAAATATATTCTCGATGACTCATAGATAGTAAACTTGAACGGATCATGATGTGCATTTTGACACACTGTGCAAAACATTTACTTTGTCTGGTAATGTCAAAGTAACGAGGAATTAATTGAATAAGCCTTGCCCGTGAGCCATTCGCGCTTTAGGAGTCGTATTAGTATCTTTATGGAGATTGATTTTAAATGTTTCATTCGTTTTTTCCAAACCCAAGAGTGTTTTTTCCATCTTTTTTGATCTGGAGCGCTTTTTGTATGTTTCTTTGGCATGTTGCTGGAGCAAGTGGTTGGGGAAATTACATTGGTCTGCCACAAGAAGAAGGCGCAGGCCAAGTGGCGACACTTCGGTTCTTTTGGACGAATGATATCATCTGGTATTATATCTATTACATTATATGCGCTGCGATTTTTACAGCCTTTTGGTTTAAGATGGCACCTCATAGATGGCAGTGGTGGTCTGTCGTTGGTTCTGCTTTCATTATTTTCAGTGTTGGTTATTCAGTTCAAGTAAGTGTTGCACTTAATAATTGGCGTGGACCATTTTTTGATAAAATAAATCAGGCAATAAACGAAAAAGATTTACCAGCCTCAGAACTTTATTGGGGCTTGTTGGATTTCGCATTAATCGCATTTGTCTTTGTTGCTGTAATCGTCATGGTTCGCTTTTTCACAAGCCATTATCTGTTTCGCTGGCGCAAAGCTATGACTGAATATTACCAAGAGAATTGGGGTAACCTTCGTCATATCGAGGGTGCATCTCAACGCGTACAAGAAGATACGCAACGCTTTGCAAAGACAATTGAAGACTTAGCAACAAGCGCAATAGATGCCGTTCTTACCTTGATAGCCTTTATGCCAATTCTTATTCGCTTGGGTGAGAACGTAACCGAATTGCCAATTATTGGTGCAGTTCCTTATCCTCTGGTTGTTGCCGCAATTGGCTGGTCTTTGTTCGGTACGGTTTTATTGGTGGTAGCAGGCATTAAATTGCCGGGTCTTTATTTTAACAATCAGCGCGTTGAGGCAGCTTATCGTAAAGAGCTTGTCTACGGTGAGGATGATATAGAGCGTGCACAACCGCCAACACTTTGGGAATTATTTGACCACGTGCGCCAAAACTATTTCCGTCTTTATTTCCATTACATGTATTTCAACGTTGCAAGATATATGTATTTGCAAGCAGATAATATCTTCACAATTTTGATTCTAATTCCAAGCTTTGCTGCCGGTACTTTAACACTTGGGCTATTCCAGCAAATCGCTTCTGCTTTTGGCCAGGTATCAAACTCATTCCAGTATTTGGTAAATTCTTGGAGTACGATTGTAGAGCTTCTGTCTATTCACAAACGCCTTAGAGCTTTCGAAGCTGTTTTAGATGGGGAAGAATTGCCAACAGAAGACAAAGAGTATCTTGCAGGTGTAGAACCTTCTGAATAATCTTTGGGCAGATTTTACGCATCGCCTTGCCGTTGGATTAATGGCAAGGTCAGCGTAAGGAAGTTCTGGATTGAGCTTTACATTATAACTGTTGTTTTTGTTTATTGTTCAATCGTGCTCTGGCTTTTTTAATACCAATTGTCATAGTGTGTTGTAACGTTAGGCTGGAAAAAGGGAATTATCATGCTCACGCTAGTTTTAGGCGCTGTTCTGTTCATTGCAATGCATCTTGTTCGTATCGTTGCACCAAATTTTAGAAATGCAGCTATTGCAAAGCTTGGTGAGAATGGCTGGAAAATATTTTATACGGTTGTGTCTATATTAGGTGTCTATCTTATGGGTAGAGGCTACGGTGCTTATCGCGCAGAAGGCTCGCCAATTGTCTATGATCCACCCTTATGGATGGGGCATATGACACTATTATTGATGGCTTTGGCTTTTATCTTTATTGTAGCTGCGCAAATTCCATCTGCAGGATACATAAAAGCAAAGCTTAAACATCCAATGCTAATTGGTATTAAAGTATGGGCGGTGGCGCATTTATTGATTAATGGCGATCTTGCAAGTTTGATTTTATTTGGGTCGATGCTGGCTTGGGCGGTAATTGCATTAATTGCAATTAAAAAACGTGGGGGTCAGCCGCCTGCTGTATCTTCTATTAAGCCAGACATTATTGCCGTAATTATCGGTTTAATTCTTTGGGTTGGTTTTGCAATATGGGTTCACACTTGGTTGATTGGTGTTCCAGCGATTGCATAAGTTTCGCGTTATCGCTACAAGAGCAATAAGTTTAGCTAATTCGGATTTGAGAGCATGTCAGACGACAGTTTTATGCGCGAAGTTGAAGAAGAACTTCGTAGCGACAAAGTAAGTGAATTTTGGAAAAAATATAAAGTCTTCGTTATCGGTGGCGCTGTAGCAATTGTTATCGGCACTGCTGGATTTCGTTTTTGGGAATCTTATACCCAAAAAGCAGCAGGTGAATCTGGTGACCAGTTTCTAAATGCGATTACGCTTTCAAATGACGGCAAGCACGAAGAAGCAATTGCAGAGTTAGAAACATTGAGTAAAGACGGTGTTGGCGAATATCCAGTTCTTGCACAAATTAGAATAGCCGCTGAGTATTCTAAAAAAGGTGAGCCGCAAAAAGCAATAGAAGCATTCGACACAATCGCTAATGATACAAGCTTAAATGAAACTATGAGAAACGTTGCGCGCCTTCGCGCGGGTCTCTTGCTGGTTGATCATGGTTCTTATGATGAAGTTTCCGATAGACTACAATTAATGTCAGAAACTGGAAAATCTTTCCGCCATTCGGCACGTGAAGGTTTAGGGCTTTCTGCTTGGAAGCATAAGAAATATGATGATGCTTTAGTATGGTTTCAAGCGATTGCAGATGAGCAAGAAACACCAAATGGTGTGCGCGCACGTGCAGCAGTAATGCTTCAATTACTTGCAGGCAAGGGCTTTACTACAGAAGAAAAAGAAGCCAGTTAATTTTACCACTGAACACACTTCGGTTAAGGCGATACGCATGAGTTTTACAGTTGCTATAATCGGCCGCCCAAATGTGGGTAAGTCTACACTTTTCAATCGTCTGGTTGGAAAGCGTTTAGCTTTAGTTGACGATACGCCTGGCGTTACGCGGGATCGCAGGTTTGCAGAAGCTTCCATTGCAGCGCTTGAATTTAATGTCATTGATACTGCTGGTCTAGAAGAGGCGCATGAAGATAGCCTTGAAGGGCGTATGTGGGAGCAAACCAGTGCTGCAATTGATGAAGCTGACGTTTCGCTGTTTTTAATTGATTCACGCGCAGGCATCATTCCTGATGACAGGACGTTTGCTAAAATTCTTCGCAAATCACAAAAGCCCGTTATCCTTGTTGCAAACAAGATGGAAGGCAAACCGGGTGAAAGCGGGTATTATGACGCTTTTTCCTTAGGCTTTGGTGACCCTGTTCCAATTTCAGCTGAACATGGTCAAGGCATGGCAGATCTTCATGATGCACTTGTTAATGCAGTAGGCCAAGATATTGCATATCCTTTGGAAGAAGAAAAACAGGATGAAGATAATCCTGTTTTGAAAATAGCAATAGTTGGTCGCCCCAATGCGGGTAAATCTACGTTGATTAATCAGATGGTTGGCAACGAGCGTATGTTAACAGGCCCTGAGGCTGGAATTACGCGCGATTCTATTTCGGTCGATTGGGAATGGGAAGGCCGCACCATCCGCCTTTATGATACAGCAGGGATGCGCAAGAAAGCGCGGGTTCAAGAAAAGCTTGAAAAGTTATCAGTCTCTGATGGGCTTCGCTCCATTCAATATGCTGAAGTGGTAATCGTTGTTTTGGATTGTACCATTCCGTTTGAAAAACAAGATGTGCAAATTATAGATTATGTTATCCGCGAAGGACGTGCGCCTGTTATTGCACTTAACAAATGGGACTTGGTTGATGATCGTCAGGAAACGTTGAAAGAATTACTCTTGGTTTCGCAAGAGGCAATTTCTCAAGTCAAAAACATGAAGGTAATTCCGATATCTGGCGAAACAGGTGAGGGGTTAGATAAACTTATGGAAGCGGTGCAAGAAGTTGATGCAGCTTGGAACCGTCGTATCCCAACCTCTCCGCTTAACCGTTGGTTAGAAGGGGTGCAGTATCATCACCCACCGCCAGCTGTTTCAGGACGACGTATCAAACTCAAATATGTAACGCAGGCTAAAAGCCGTCCGCCAACATTCATGGTTTCAAGTTCACGTGCTGATGCGTTACCAGATTCTTATATAAAATATCTAATCAACTCCATCCGCAAAGAGTTCAACCTTGATGCTGTGCCAATAAGGCTCTTCGTGCGCAAGGGAGAAAACCCCTATGCAGGTAGGAAAAAGCGCAATAATTGAGGTAAACTTTGTAAGAATTTTATCTTGCGAACTGCGGCTTCAGTACCACGTTAAGATTTTTTAAACGTTCATTTTACCATCAATTAAGGTTAACAGTTTACATTCTCCACTAAGGCCAGAGCAGGTCAGTAATTGTTCGGTGCAGTTTTTGTTTTAATTGCATCTGTGTTTTGAGTGGAGTTTTAGTTTTGCGTAACTCGAGTAGAAAAAGCACGTCCATCGTGAGACGTGTAGCGAATTCATTTTTAATTGGTGGCATCGCAACCGTTATATTTTCCAGCCAAACTGTAGAAATTGCGCATCAAGATGTAGCAAGTCTTGTCGGTAAGACAGGTAAAGATCGTTGGCTTGCCCATATTGAAGCGCCAATTGGTGAAACAATTGCACTGACAACCGCAAGCATGCTCGGCAAAGAAAAAGCCCAACTTGAAACGGGTCATGCCCCAAGAAATTTAACCGTTTCAAAAGAAATTAAAAAAGACCCTATACCCCAAAGCATAAATCGCGCACTGAAAAGCGGACGCGTTCTTCAAACGACAGCAAGACAAGCGCCAGAAAAATTCAATGCAGGCACAGTGCTTGAGCGCCATAGCGTTTTACAGCCGATTGATCAGGGTAAAAAACAAGTCCTTGCCTTTGTAAAGCCAAAGCCAAACAAAGAAGCCATGCAAGTCGCAGCAGTTTTTCATCGTAAGACGAAGAAAAAGAAAAATCTGCCAAAAACAAAGCATCTACCAGTGCAAGTTGCAAAGCTTGTAAAGCAGTCGCAAGGCTCAATTCTTTCTTACTCTGCGCAACCAAAAGTAGAGCAATCGCCTTTTTCTGCTGTCTTGGTTGAAAAGAAGCCTGTGAAAATTGTTCCAAAACTGGGCAAGGGTGATCATAGTTGGGCTAAAAAACAATTGCCAAGAAGTTCTTTTTCTAAAAAACAACAAACTTGCTTAGCGCGTGGTATTTACTTCGAGGCACGGGGAGAATCTGTCAAAGGTCAGGCCGCCGTTTCACAGGTTATTTTGAATCGTGTGCGTAATCCACATTACCCAAATTCTATTTGCGGTGTCGTATATCAAAACTCTCATTGGTATAATCGTTGCCAGTTTTCTTTCGCATGTGATCGTATAAAAGATCGTGTAAACAACAAGAAATTGTATAAGCAAGCTCAACATATCGCAGCAGAAACAACCGCAGGGCGCATTTGGTTCCCACAAGTGGGTTCATCCACACATTATCATGCTACATATGTCGCACCAAAGTGGCGGAAAAAGATGAAACGAGTAGGTAGAATCGGTTTGCACATCTTTTACCGCACATATGGCGGTGGATGGTCGTAAAATCGACCTAAAAATAGCCTTTAAATCAACGGATTCTTTAAAAACCCCTGTAGCCTCATTGTCGCAGGGGTTTTTTGTTTGCCTAAAACTTTATTTTTCAACGACTTAAGTAGTAAAGAGACCGCTTGACAGAAAAGGGGTGCCTATCTATGTTGCGCCCATCTTACGGGCTTTTTTTTAAGAGTTAGTTTTCCGTTTCAGATTAAAGCAATTCGATAAGCATTTTTAATCGCATATCATTGGGTTATATTGGCATTAGCTAAATCCAAACTTAAGGCTTGAAATGAACAAGAAAACAAACCCTTCTAATCACAGTTCTAAAGATGATCTGGAAAACAGGCTAAGTGATATTAACAAACGTCTTGGGCGTGATGTTGGTAGCGAAGAGGTTGGCGAGATCAAAAAACCGGGCAATTCCGGAATGGCGCAAGGCATGCGTATCGCTTCAGAATTTGTTTCTGCGATACTTGTCGGAGCTGCTTTCGGATATGCAATAGATTGGCTTTTTGATATAGCTCCTTTTGCAATGATATCGTTTTTACTGCTTGGTTTCGTGGCTGGTGTGTTAAACGTAATGCGCGCTGCCAAAAATATGTAAGGCGAGTTTCGTCTAAGAATTTAACTGCATATGCAAATATGCAAAGACAAATTGAATAGATAGAGAAGACAAAGTGGCAAACGATCCTATTAGTCAGTTTAAACTAAAAGAACTCATTCCCCTAGAAATAGGTGGTTTAGACATTTCTTTCACTAACTCGTCTTTGTTTATGGTGGCGACAGTTTTAGCTACGTCTGTATTTTTCATTTGGGCAATCAGTGGCCGTGGTCTTGTACCAGGTCGCGCGCAGTCATTAGCAGAAATGACCTATGAGTTTGTTGCAGGTATGCTTCGAGACTCGGCAGGTTCAGAAGGCATGAAGTTCTTCCCACTGGTATTCTCGCTATTCTTATTCATTCTAGTTGCCAATATGTTTGGTATGTTCCCTTATTTCTTTACGGTTACTAGCCATATCATCATTACAGTAATGCTGGCGATGTTGGTGTTTCTAACTGTCATTCTTTATGGTCTATACAAACACGGTGTTGGTTTTTTGAAAATCTTCGTGCCAAGCGGTGTACCTGGTTTCATTCTTCCATTGGTTGTTTTGATCGAAATTATCTCATTCTTTTCTCGTCCTCTTAGCCACTCAGTGCGTCTTTTTGCTAATATGTTAGCAGGTCACATTACGCTCAAAGTGTTTGCGGGCTTTATAACTTCAATGTCTGCAGCAGGTGCCGTTGGTATCGCAGGTGCTATATTACCATTGTTGATGGTAGTTGGCCTTACAGGCTTAGAATTCCTTGTAGCATTCCTACAAGCTTACGTGTTTACATTGCTAACATGCATGTATCTAAATGATGCTCTCCATCCAGGTGGGCACTAATAATTATCTTTGCATATCCATAAAGGAGCTATCAAAATGGAAGCAGAAGCAGCAAAATATCTTGGCGCAGGCCTAGCAGCAATCGGCATCGGTGCAGCAGCAATGGGTGTGGGTAACATTTTTGGACAGTTCCTATCAGGCGCTCTTCGTAACCCATCAGCAGCAGATGGCCAATTCGGTCGTTTGATCTTTGGCTTTGCCGTGACAGAAGCTCTAGGCATTTTCGCGTTCCTAGTAGCGCTACTTCTACTATTCGTGGTCTAAGTAAAATTTGAATATCTCAAAGGCAGGCTCTTATCGTTCTGCCTTTGAAGTTATTTCATTTTCCTAGATCATATCTGGAGTAGAAGTATGTTTATCACTCAGGCACTAGCCGCTGAAGAAGCAACTTCAGGTGGAGTATTCCCTCCATTTGATCCTGCAACCTTTGCATCACAAATTTTGTGGCTCGTCATAACATTTGGCGTGTTCTACATGATTATGAGCCGTGTGATTATTCCACGTCTTGCAGGTATACTTGAAGTTCGTCACGATCGTATTTCTCGTGATCTTGATGAAACTGAAAGATTGAAAAATGAAGCGGATGCAGCACATGCTGCGTATGAGCATGATCTTGCAGAAGCCAAGAAAAATGCACATTCAATTGCTTCCGAAGCTACTGAAAAAACCAAAGCAGAATCAGCTGCAGCCCGTGAAAAGGTTGAAGCAGAACTTGCAGGTAAAATGGCTGACGCAGAAGCTCGTATTGCAGACATTAAAGCAAAAGCAATGGCTGAAGTCGGCACAATTGCTAATGACACAGCAGCTGAAATTGTAAAAGATCTGATTGGCGGTAAGCTAACAAAATCAGAACTTGCAAAAGCTGTTACCTCATCGGTTAAATAGGAGATTATCATGGACGCAACCGCATGGTCCCTCGTTGGTCTCGTACTCTTCATGGGTCTTGTTCTTTATCTTAAAGTGCCAGCAATGATCACTAAAGGTCTTGATGAAAGATCTGATAAAATCCGTACTGATTTAGACGAAGCGCGTGAGCTACGCGAAGAAGCACAAAACCTTCTTGCTGAGTATCAAGCTAAACGTCAGGCTGCAGAAAAAGAAGCTGAAGAAATTGTTGCTGTTGCTAAGCGAGAGGCAAGTGCTCTTTCTGAAGATGCAGCACGCAAAACAGCAGAATTTGTTGAGCGTCGTACAGCTTCAGCAGAACAAAAAATTGCACAAGCAGAAGCACAAGCTATGGCAGATGTAAGAGCATCAGCAGTAGATGTTGCAATTGCTGCTGCTGAACAAATTGTTGCGGGTAAGACGACAGGTTCAACAGCAAGTGGTTTAATTAAAAGCAGCATTGCTGAGATTAAAACTAAGCTGAACTAAATAGCTTTCAATCTTGAAAATTTTTAAGGCGCTTTTTTAGCGCCTTTTTTATTACGAATTTTCCTCTAACATTTGCTTTAACGGTGAAAAGCTTTTGCGGTGTAGAGGGCAAGGGCCAAATTCCAAAATAGCGTCACGGTGTTTTTTCGAGCCATACCCCTTATGCCCTGCAAAACCATAGCGTGGAAATAGTTTATCAGCTTCTATCATCATGCGGTCGCGGATAACCTTCGCAATGATGGAAGCCGCAGCAATTGAAAGAGATCTAGCATCTCCTTTGACAAAAGCCTCACCAATATTTTTTAACTTCTCAGGTACATCACGGCCATCAACCATTGCATAATCTGCCGTAATAGGAAGAGAGTGAACTGAAATTTCCATAGCGCGTAATGCAGCCGCTCGGATGTTGATGCTATCAATCATTTCTGCATTTAAAGAGCACCAAGCAACCTGCGATGTTTTTAAAATTTCATCAAATAAGAGTTCACGCTTTTTCTCGGTGAGTTTTTTAGAATCGTTTAATCCCTTAGGTAAAATTTCAGGATCAAGAATAACCGCCGCCGCAGTAACTGGCCCAGCAAGTGGTCCACGGCCTGCTTCATCTACACCTGCAATAGCTTGCTTACCGTTGTTAAATAACGTCTCTTCTATAAAGAAGTCTGGTGCATTTGGAAGTGTAAAGGATTTAAGAGAATCAGTGAGTGACATACGGGGAATACTATCTACTCACTGATCCTCTTGAAAGCCCGATAAGTAAATTGCGGCGGCAACTTATCGGGTATTGAGTAATAATTTTTAGAAAAGGGTCAATTGATTTTCTACTTCTTGCGCAGGCGCTATAAATTGAGAATTATCAAGCGTACGCTTTACTTCATTAAGACCAAGCTTCTTGCAGGCGATTTCAAAGCGTCTGCCAATTTGCCATGCATATGGTCCGTCACCGCGCATGCGTTTGCCATATTCAGCATCATAATCCTTGCCACCTCGTAAAGCGCGCAACAGGTTCATCACATGGCGGTAACGGTCTGGGTAATGCTTTAAGAGCCAATCGCGAAAGAGGGGGGAAACCTCTCGCGGTAACCTCAGCATAATAAAGCCTGCCTCTGTTGCACCAGCCGCTTGAGCTGAATCTAAAATACGCTCAATCTCATGGTCAGTAAGGGCAGGAATAACAGGCGCTACCATAGTTGAGGTAGGGATGCCTGCTTTAGTTAAATCGCGAATAGTTTTTAATCGAAGGCCAGGGGTGGCAGCACGCGGTTCCATTGCGCGTGATAATCTTCGGTCAAGCGAAGTAATAGAGATTGCAACCTTCGCCAACCCTTTAGAGGCCATGCGAGACAAGATATCAATATCACGCGTGACAAGTGCTGATTTAGTGACAATACCAACTGGATGATTAGCCGCTTCTAAAACCTCAAGAATTTCTCGTGTAACCCGCCATTGTTTTTCAATTGGCTGATAGGGATCGGTGTTTGTTCCAATTGCAATAGTACGTGGCTTATAGTTTTTCTTAGCAAGTTCGCGCTCTAAGAGCTGGGGTGCATTTGATTTTGTAAAGAGCGTTGTTTCAAAATCAAGCCCGGCAGACAGCCCCATAAAGGAGTGTGAAGGACGTGCAAAACAATAAATACATCCATGCTCACATCCACGGTAAGGATTAATAGATCTATCAAACCCAATATCAGGTGAATCATTTTTTGTAATGATAGTTTTTGGTTTTTCTATTTGTACATGGGTTCTGAAAGGAGGTAACTCATCCAATGTTTGCCAACCGTCATCAAATACATGACGCGAATGTTTATCAAATCGAGAAGAAGGATTTAAAGTTGCCGCACGTCCTTTATTTAAAGAGTTATGGCGTAATTTATCTACAGAAGTATCGCGACCAGTACTAATAACAGAAGCATCCATATAAGCTTCATGCGCTTTGATGGCATCGATGTTTTGTTCTCGCGCAACACTCATGTTTATCTCCCTAATTCGTAATATGGAAAATATTCCTATTATATTATTCAGAACAAAGCAAGAACATTTATTGCAAAATATTATCTTTTATTCGCAGAGCAAGTGAAATTGACATCCAAAGACGGCACACTAGGTTAGAAATAGAAATGTTGTATGATTCTAGGGCTGATGAAATATGGAAAATCAAACTTTCGAACTACCAAAGACTACAATTGAAGTTTTACAAGCTGTGAATAGATTACAAGCTGTGGATGCAACGGGCTTAACAGGTGAAGTAACACCAGAATCCTTTCAGCAAATTTGCGCGATGGTTTCCTCGGTGTTTAACGCACCTGTAGCCCAAATAACTTTATTAGAAGAATATCGACAGTGCATAAAAACAAGCATTGGTTTTGATATTAAAGAAGCGCCAACTGAAACATCTTTTTGTGCTTATACAATCAGTTCTGGCAAGGATATTACGATCATTAACGACACGAAGTTAGATGATATTTTTAAGCTAAGTCCATTTGTCGTAGAGCCACCTTATGTGCGGTTTTATGCAGGGTGCCCAGTTGCTTTTGAAGGCGAAAAAGTAGGAACACTATGCGTCTATGATTTTGAGCCAAGAAGTGAAGTAAGTAATGAGCAGCAAAGCTTCATGCGTAAACTGGCTTTAGATGCACAGGCAGCAATTTATGGAGAGCATGAATCAAGCTCAACAAAGTCATTCAGTTATATGTAAGAAAAGCGCCAATCTTTCGAGAGGCGCTTTTTAATTGTTTTAATAATTTGAGATGTTTTACGCGTTCTTGCGTTTAACTTCTTCCATAAAGCGGTATTTGATAACCGGTGCATCATACTCGATGACAGGTACTGGAATGTTGCCGCTTTCACATTTACAAATGATGATGGTCATTTTGTTTGAAGCAAGTGCTGCTTTCATAACATCAACGGCTTCTTCTGCCTGACATTCAACAACGTTTTCACAACCACATGCCGTTGCAACTGCTGCAAGCGATGTTTTCTTACCTGTATAAGTTGGCTGATCACCTGTTGAGCCATAACTACCATTATCAATGATAAGGAGAGTAAAATTATCCGCAACATTGTTTGCAATTGTTGGCATTGTACCAAGGTTAGTTAGGATAGAACCATCGCCATCAATCGAGATAACGTTTGCTTTTTGCGTAAGTGCAAGACCTAGTCCAATAGAAGAGGAAAGCCCCATCGTACCAAGCATATAAAAATTGGTTGGTTGATCATCCATCATGTGCAATTCTTGGCTTGGAAGGCCAATGTTACAAACGACGAGTTCGTCTTTAAGAACCGGAACAAGGTTTTTTATGATTTCACTGCGTATCATATTAGTATCCTCCCCAGAAGTTTGAGTCTGTTAGAATAGCCGTTGGTTTGCGGCTCATATAAGTGTGATGAAGAATGCTATCTAAGTCTTTGATGTCTTCAGGCTCATGGAAGTGGTAAGTCTGAATTTTCAATTCGTTTAGAAGCGCTTTTGTGTGCTTTGCCATTTCTACTTGAATAGCAACTTTTTCACCAATTTCACCACGGTATGAAATAATCATCGGTAGCGGCATGTTGTAAAACTGCGTTAGAGAAGAAAGTGTGTTGAACGTCACGCCAAGAGCTGTGTTTTGCATGATGATACAAGGGCGCTTGCCACCCATATAAGCGCCAGCACAAAGCCCCATACCTTCGTCTTCCTTATTGGAAGGAACGTGCATGATTGAAGCATCGTTTTCAACAATATCAATAACACCTGCAAGTTGTTTGCAGGGAACGGTTGTTACAAATTCTACCTTGTTTCGAACAAGGCTTTTTACAATTTCATTACTTACAGACATTTTGTGTCTTTCCATTGAATAATGTGTGGTGTTTTAATTATGGTTGTAGATCAAACTCTTCATCAGGAAAATATTTTTCCAAACGAATGTCTGCGGTACGTGCATGTCCTTCCATGCCTTCAAGGCGTGAAATGCGTGCAGTTGCTTCTGCAATTGGTTTTGCACCATCACGTGTAGCGCGCTGCCAAGTAACAATCTTCATGTATTTATGAACCGAAAGACCGCCTGAATATTTTGCAGCACGTGAGGTTGGTAACACGTGGTTTGTACCAGATGCTTTATCACCAAAGGCTACGGTAGTCTCTTCACCAAGGAAGAGCGAACCATAACACTCAAGACGTCCCAACCACCAATCAAGATCTTCAGCCTGAACGGTTAAGTGCTCAGGTGCATATTCATCTGATTTTGCAGCCATTGCTTCACGGTCATCACAAAGAATTACTTCAGCATAATCACGCCATGCAGCTTCTGCATTTTGCGAGTTCACTTCGGGCAAATCAGCAATCAAAGGCGGCACAAGTTCCATTACTTTTTCAGCCAAAGCTTTATCATCTGTCACTAGCCATACGGGTGAGTTATAACCATGCTCTGCTTGACCAACGAGATCTGAAGCAACGATTGCAGGGTCAGCAGTTTTATCAGCAAGGATAAGACTATCTGTTGGGCCTGCAAACATATCAATACCAACGCGACCATAAAGAATGCGTTTTGCTTCCGCTACAAACTGATTGCCAGGGCCGACTAAAATGTCAGCTTCCGGCAACCCAAAAAGACCAAACGCCATAGAAGCAACACCCTGAACACCGCCAAGCGCTAAGATTTTATCTGCACCACAAATGTGCGATGCATAAACAATTGCAGGTGCAATGCCAATTTCAGGACGTGGAGGCGAACAAGCTATAATGTTTTTACAGCCAGCAACCTTTGCAGTTGTTACCGTCATAATAGCCGAAGCGATATGACTGTAACGTCCACCAGGAATATAACAACCAGCAGTTTGACAAGGAATGCTTTTTTGACCAGCGATTAAGCCTGGCACAACTTCAATTTCAACATCCTGACAGGTTTCAAGCTGAAGCTCTGCAAACTTTTGAACGTTTGCATGAGCAAACTGAATGTCTTGTTTCAGCTGATCAGGAACAAGCGCACAAGCAGCTTCAATTTCTTCATCTGTTAGAAGTAAATTGCCTTCATATTTATCGAACTTCTTTGCGTACTCAAGTGCTTTTGCATCGCCACCGTTCTCGATTTCATCAAGAATAGTCTGCACAGTATCGCGAACGTCAGAAGTGTCTGTTGTAGGTTGTTTTGAAGATTTTTTTAAATAGGTATAGGGCATTTTTATCGCTTATCCTCCAGTAATGTAAGCGCTTACATAGTTTCACCATAATTCACAACATAAACAAATGCAAGCGCTTACATAATTTTTCTTGTGCGTTATAATAAAACTGTGAGGAAATGATAAGATGAAGCCTGAGATTCCAACACTTGAAGATGTTGCACAAAATGCTGGTGTGTCTACGGCAACTGTATCTCGCTGTTTAAATACTCCCAATCAAGTATCCGATAG
Organism: uncultured Rhizobiaceae bacterium; assembly: GCA_964502215.1. Classification (GTDB taxonomy): domain Bacteria; phylum Pseudomonadota; class Alphaproteobacteria; order Rhizobiales; family Rhizobiaceae; genus JAALLB01. Next base: position 52,251 of record CAZCUN010000013.1, read on the forward strand.
TACGCGCGAAAAAGTTATGGAGGTTGTAAAAAAATTAGGATACACGCCTAATTTTGGTGCGCAAGCATTGGCTGCAAAGCGTACGAATACCTTTGGTGCAATTGTTCCAACCATGAGTAATGCAATTTTTGCGACTGGCCTTCAGGCGTTCCAGGAAGAACTCGGCAAGCAAGGCGCAACTTTGTTACTTGCCTCCTCTTCATACAATAAGGAACAAGAAGAGGAGCAAATTCGCTCGCTGGTATCGCGTGGGGCGGATGGACTTTTATTGATTGGCACGCAAAGAAGCGAGGCGGTTTATCGATTTCTGGAAGATCGGCAAATTCCGTTTGTTATTACATGGAATTACCATCATCACAAAACCCGTTCATGTGTAGGGTTTGATAATTCTAGGGCAAGTTATAATTTAGCAATGAAGGCAATCAAACTGGGACATCGGAAATTTGCTGTCATCTCGTCGTACAAAGACACCAATGATAGAGCAGCAGCACGTGTATTAGGTATTTGCAATGCATTGGATGATGGCGATATCGATAGTGATAATCTTAAAATTATTGAGTGCGAATATTCGATTGAAAATGGGTCGCAAAGTTTTGCTCAAATTATGCAATCAGCTGATAAGCCAACGATCGTGATGTGCGGTAATGATGTTCTTGCGGCAGGTGCGGTCAAGATGGCGCATAAAATGGGTTTGAATGTGCCTAAAAATGTATCAATTACCGGTTTTGACGATATTGAACTTGCAAGTGTCATTGAGCCAGAGCTTACAACAGTTCATGTTCCTCACAGGACTATGGGTAAAATAGCTGCTAAAATTTTACTGAAACAGATCAATGATAAATCACATCATGAGACAATAAAGTTAGAGACAAGAATCACCCAAGGCAAGTCCTTGGCTAAACCAAGATCGACATCGCTTTAAACGATAAGCATTATTACTCAATCATTGAGCGAAGGTTTAAGCTTGATTTTTTGCCGATTTTGTCAAAATTTTCATTCAACCAAGCTTCAGTTGAAGCACGCCCTAGGTCTCGCAAATAGTGTAAAAATTCTAATTCAAGATTAAGCTTTGAAGAAGATGAAAGTTCATTCATTTCGTCCGCTGGCGCAATTGCATGCATCTTAACACGCATATATTCATCTGCGCTCAACTTGCCATCATCAATCAATCGGCTAACAAAATCAACTATTCGAAGTTCACGCATCAAGGTTGCGTTGAAGGTTATCTCGTTAAGTCGATTATGAATACCGCGAACAGTTCTTGGAATTTCAGGTGTTTCAACTGGGTTAATTTGAACCAGCAGAATGTCACAGCAATCTGTTTGATAAAAAAGTGGATAAAGCGGTGGGTTACCCATATAACCGCCATCCCAATAAGCTTCACCATCAATTTCTACAGCCTGATAAATTTCAGGCAAGCAGGATGAGGCCATAACACTGTCGGCGGTTATTTCCTCTCCTTTAAAAACCTTAGTTTTGCCAGAGCGCACATTTGTTGCGCAAACAAAAAGCTCAAAATTTCTGCATTTATGAACGTGCTCAAAATCGATCTCGCTTTTAATAAGATTTAAAAGCGGATTTATATTCATCGGGTTAAATTCATAGGGTGAAAATGTGCCTGTAAAGCTATCAAACATCACACGTCCAGGAGAATAATCTAAACTCCAGTCACTACTGAATTTTGCCCATGGGTTACGTTGAATTGGGCTAAACTTTCCAAGATCGCTTAATTTGACCCAAAAATTTTCAAGCGCCTTACGTGCACCTTCGCGTCCTCCGGTAGAATATCCATCTGCCATAACTGCTGCATTGATAGCGCCAGCACTTGTGCCAGAGATCCCTTCGATATCAAGTCTCTCATCTTCGAGAATTTTATCTAAAACACCCCAAGTAAATGCGCCATGAGCGCCACCTCCTTGAAGTGCTAAATTAATACGTTTGGATTTTGCTTTTGCCATGAGTATTGTAAAATCCTATTTTAAAGAGTTGCGCCACCAGCTTCAGTTTTTAAGAAAGCCTCACCACAGGCTTGTGCTAATTTACGAACGCGAAGAATATAGCTTTGGCGCTCTGTCACAGAAATCACGCCACGCGCATCTAGCAAATTAAAAACATGCGATGCTTTAATCGCTTGGTCGTAGGCAGGGTGCGCCATGACGATTGGCTTGCCGTTTTTCGGGTCGATGTCTTCTTGAGCTAACGTATTTTGACACTCAGCTTCCGCATCTTCAAAATGCTTGAGCAGTGTTTCGGTATTTGCCACATCAAAATTCCAACGTGAATATTCACGCTCAGTTTGTTGGAAAACATCGCCGTAAGAAATTTTGTCGACACCTTCTTGGCCGTTGAAGTTCAGGTCATAGACATTGTCTACATCTTGAACATACATGGCTAAGCGCTCAAGGCCGTAGGTTAATTCACCAGCAACAGGCGAACATTCATATCCACATACCTGTTGGAAATAAGTAAACTGCGAAACTTCCATGCCATCACACCAAACCTCCCAACCAAGCCCCCAAGCGCCAAGCGTTGGGCTTTCCCAATCATCTTCGACAAAGCGAATGTCATGTAACATTGGATCAATTCCGATGGCTGAAAGAGAGCCTAAATAAAGTTCCTGCATATTGGGTGGCGATGGTTTTAGCAGTGCCTGATATTGGTAGTAATGTTGCAAGCGGTTTGGATTTTCGCCGTAGCGCCCATCAGTTGGGCGGCGTGAAGGTTGCACATAAGCCGCTTTCCAATGCTTAGGCCCAAGTGCGCGCAAAGTTGTGGCTGGATGGAACGTGCCCGCGCCCACTTCCATGTCATAGGGTTGAAGCACGACACAGCCATGATCTGCCCAATATTGATGCAGTGTTAAAATCAAACCCTGAAAAGAACGGGTAGGGTGCATGTGATCGGGAAGTTTTTCTACAGTGGCAGTATTGGCGGTCATACTTTAATGTCCATAACGAAATGATTTGTTATATGAAGGTTTAAAGGATTGGCAGAATGGGTCAAGGTTTATTGGTTTTCATGGCTAAACCAATACGACATTCATGACGTAATCAGAGATTCCATTTTAGCCAATTCAGGTAGAGCTTTGCATAATTAGCAAAAGGCTTTTCCATGGAAGAAGAAACCATCATCGAGACTACGGAAGTTCGCGTAAGCGCGACACCGATTGCTATGTCTGGCATAATTATTTCAATGATGATGCTAGCAGCTGCTACTGGTATTGCCTTTGCATATATTCCAATCACACTTTCAAATTCAGGGTTTGAGCCTTGGATTGCTTCTGCGATGTTTCCAGCCATTTCTTTTGGTGGACTACTTGGATGTTTAGTCGTTGGGTATTTATTGAGGCTTTCAGGACATGCACGTGTTTTTATGAGTGTTTATGCACTTATTATTTGGTCTTTTTTAATCATTCTTTTAACGGATGATCCCTACATCTGGATTTTCGCTCGTGCCTTATATGGCTTTGGTACGAATGGTGCTTTTATTGTCGCGCAAAGCTGGCTGCATGATGCTTGTACCGATGATAACCGTGGGCGCGTGATAACAACTTTTTATGTATCATACGTTGTAAGCTTGGGGTTTGGTTCTTTCAGTATTGGTTACATAGATGTAGCCAGCAATGTGCCAATGGCGCTTTGTGTTGGGCTTGTTACGCTTGCAATTCTACCTGTCGGATTAACCCGCCTTCGCCAGCCAGAACCACCAGAAGGGTTTAACATTCAGGTTCGAAAACTCTGGAAGTTGTCCCCTGTTGGTCTTATGGGCATGTTGTGTGTGGGTGGGCTAACCATGACCCTGCAAGGCTTTGCACCGATTTATGCAGGAGAGCTGGATTATTCACCTTCAGATATTGGCTTATTGCTTTTGGTCATGCAGATGGGATTGCTCGTCGTACAATTGCCAATGGGTGCAGCCTCAGACCGTGTTGATCGACGTTATATTCTTTTAATCGTAGCCCTGCTTTCAACTATTTTTGGTATTTTTGCAATTATCACAGAATCAAATTTGAACTTCATTTGGTTGATTATCATGTTTGCGCTTTGGTCTGGTTCTATCGAAACGATTTACTCAGTTTCTAGCGCACTAGCCAATGATCGCGCTGACCCTAAACACTATGTATTCTTATCATCAACATTGATGATTGTCTGGTCGGCAGGTGCGTTTATAATTCCGCTGATGTCGACGGTTTTGTTGAATTTTTTACCTGTAAAAATGTTTATGTGGCTTTTGCTGATATTGTCTGGAGTGTTCGCTATTTTCGTAGCACTTCGCATATTTGTTCGCGAAGCAGCACCTCAAGAGGATATGGAAAATTTCCAATATGCAACGGCGCAAGTGGTGAACACTGGTGAATATTACAATCCAGAAATGATAGCAGAAGCCAATGCAGGTGTGGGCGAGGGGTTGTTAACCTGAGGCTGTTGATCAGAGGTTGTCGTTTAGTCGTCATCCATAGGGCGATAAACACCGTCTTTATCTTGCTTTAAAACAGTTTGAGACTTTTCTTTTTTTTCAGCTTTGCGTGTTTCTTCGTTGATACGAGACATCTCACGTTTAAGTGCTTTGTAGCCATACCAAACCACACCGCCGATAAGACCAATTGCTATAAGTTGTGGCATGTTTCTTCCTCGTAATAACTTAAAGTCCGTATCTGGCAAGCAAGGCTTTTTCTTCTGCACTTGAGATACCTGCCTCAACAAGACTGGATGCTGCATCTGCGCCAAAAGAAACACCTGGAGTTCCACCTCTCCCCAACAACCCTTTTTTCTGAGTAATCAGTTTCAGTTTTGCGTCCTTGCCAAAACGTTGTTTGATAATACTACCAACATGACCAAATCCGTCAACAAGGCCAAGCTCTTTTCCGCGCAGGCCTGTCCAGAATTTGCCAGTAAAGATATCAGGATCATCGCTCAATTTATTACCACGTCGTGCTTTCACCATATCAATAAAGACCTGATGGATTTCAAGTTGTAGCTCTTTGATGTATTTAATGTCTTCTTTTTTCTCAGGTTGAAATGGATCAAGCGAGACTTTGTTTTTACCAGCCGTATATACACGACGTTCCACGCCAAGTTTCTCAATTGCTTTATCAAAGCCAAAACTTGCAGAGACAACGCCTATTGAACCAACGATAGAAGTTTCATCAACAAAAATTTCATCACCAGCAATAGCAAGCATGTAGCCACCAGATGCAGCAACGTCTTCAACAAAGACCAGAACTTTCTTATCATTTTCATCTGCAAGCTCACGAATGCGTTGATACATCAAACGAGATTGAACTGGAGAACCACCCGGTGAATTAATGACCAATGCAACGGCAGGTGCTTTTTTGTCGTTAAAGGCTTTTTCCAGCAGTGAAGCAATCCCGCCAAGCGATAAGGTTTTGTTTAACGGACCACTTGATGCAGCTATTGCGCCTGACAAACGTACAACGGGAATAACAACCTCTTTTTTGCCAAGTTTGCCCGGTAGGTATTTTCTGAAATTCATAATAATGATCTTAATCTATAATTGCTTGATTAAAATATAGATGGTTTAGCTAAGCCCTTTTTACAAGGACTTTTAAGAGCCAATAAATTCAAGATGGCTTTCACCTTTAAAAATAGCATCTGCTTTTTCTGTAAAGCTTCCATCTTTTTTGTGAACAACAAAACCAGGAACGATTACCATTGGTGCACGTGAGGCACGTATGCCACGAACAATAATTCGCTTGGCAGCTTCATCCGCACGGGAATGGATTGGCATAATCTCTAGGCGACCAAAACGACCCTGCGAACAAGCCAATATTTCACCAAGATTTTCTGTTCGATAGATTATAGCGAAGCTACCACCTGGTCTTGATATTGCAGCTGCGGTACGAAACCAAGCATCAATGCCACCACAACCCATCATAAATGCTTCTGACTTTAATAAATCTTTTGGCGGGCGTTCCCGGTCAGTATTATAAGGTGGGTTCATGATGATATGATCAACACTATCTGGCATCAGCCCAGCTTTTAGACGATCAACGCCACTTGCATTAATATCGTGCTCAATAATTTGAGTTTTATTTAAAAATTTAGAATTAGCAGGAAGCATACGAGTTTGCTTAGCAAGTTCTACCATTTCGTGATTTTTTTCTACAGAGATCAGATTTAAATTTTCATTCAAATTCAATGCCGCTAACCCAGCAACACCTGCACCTGAGCCTAAGTCAGCTATACTACCCTTTGACCCTTCAGGTAGAGCTGCGGCAAGCAACAATGCGTCCATGCCACTTCGGTGACCACGCTTGGAAGGTTGAATGACCTCGAAAGCGCCTGAATGAAATTTATCACAGGTTGTTTCCATAGAAACCTTTGAAGATTCGATAGTAGGGTTTGAACGTAAGCTAGCACTATTCATTCTATATACATTCTCTCTAATAAGCCAATGTCTCACAGACTATCGACTTGTGATTTCTTTTTCGAGACCTGCATCATGGAGTAGTCGTTTTGCAACAAGATGCATTTCGTCAGTAACCATTATGCGCCTTGGGATAATACCAAGTGAGCCTTCAAGGATACTCATGTTTTGATCAAGCACAAGAAAGTCTATATTCGAGTCTTTGAGCAAAGATTCCACATAAGAAATTGTCACAAGGTTATTTGTAGCCATAAGTTCTTTAATAGCTAGTCCCCACTCCTTATAGTTAGATTAAATACCATTACAGATGTAAATATCAGAATCATAAAAAATAACGTTCATGTTATCATCGTATAAAAAATTATATGTTACAAAATAGCACTTGTCTGTCTGCCCTTCACGCCTTATTTTCAATTTACATAATATAAGGATTTAATATGTCGGGTGTTGTAGTTTCAATTGATAATAAAAAACTGGCAAAAGCTAGCATTGCACCTTTGATGGAGCTTGTTGCAGAAGATATGCAACGCGTTAATGCGCTTATCTTATCTAAAACTGGGTCAGAAGTCGAAATGATTCCTGAGGTTGCAAAACATCTCATTGATTCAGGTGGTAAACGTTTACGACCTATGATTACGTTAGCTGCGGCGCAAATGTGTGGTTACCAGGGAGAGGGTCATATTACGCTCGCATCCAGCGTTGAATTTATGCATACAGCCACATTACTCCATGACGATGTTGTCGATGAGAGCGATATGCGACGTGGTAAGCTTGCTGCTCGCATGCTTTGGGGAAATGAAGCCAGTGTCTTGGTCGGTGACTTCTTATTGGGGCAAGCCTTTCGGATGATGGTAGAAGTTGGTTCGCTTGAGGCACTTGATATTCTCTCTCATGCAGCGACTGTCATAGCAGAAGGCGAAGTGTTGCAGCTTCAAACTGCAAAAAACCTTGAGACAACTGAAGACGAGTATTTAGAAGTTATTCGCTCAAAGACCGCAGCATTATTTGCAGCAGCTGCCGAAGTAGGGCCAATTATAGCTGATAAAGGGCCTGCGCATATCAATGGATTGCGCTCATATGGCAACAATCTAGGGCTGGCATTTCAACTTATTGACGATGCGCTTGATTATGGTGGAAACGCTGGAGATCTTGGCAAAAACACGGGCGATGATTTCCGCGAAGGGAAAGTAACTCTTCCTGTGTTGCTTGCATATAGACGTGGATCTGACGAAGAGCGTCAATTTTGGCACGATGCAGTTGTCAACGGAAAGACAGATAACGATCGCCTTGCCCAAGCCCTTGATATATTAGCGCGGCATGACGCTATATCAGACACAGTCGCTCGTGCGCGTCATTATGCTGAAATGGCAAAAGATGCACTGGGTACAATGCCAGAATCAAAACATAAAGACGCATTAATTGAGGTTTTGGAATTCTGCGTAAGTCGAGCAACTTAAGCAAATATTCTTTCTTATTCACGCGCTTGTTAAGCTAATGTTATACGATTAGCGCGACACTTGATTATTATCCCTAAAACCGCCATGTTTTATGTGTCGAAGTTAAATGAATCGAATTTTGAAATCAGGTTGCAATTTTATGAAAAGCCAAATTATCCGGTTAATTACCACATCTTTATTAGCCTCAGCAGTTATTTTTTCTGCCACTGCTGCAAATGCAAATAAAGAACTAATTGAAGCCGTTGAAGCAACTGGCCTTTCTGGCAGCTACTTGGCTGCACAAGTCGCTATAGATGATAATGATGATGATGCAGCTGTAAAGTTTCTAAAACGAGCAACTGGGTTTGATCCTGAAGATTTAGATATCAAGCAAGATCTATTTGCTGCACTTGTTAGCAATGGTAAATTGCAAGAGGCTGCTGACCTTGCAAAAGAAACTCCAAAATTTGGGGCAAGTCAAAATCTTGTTGGATATGTTCTTGCCGCAGAATCGATGCGTAAACGATCATGGAAAAACGCAATCGCAGCACTCAAAGATGTTGCAGGTGTTGATTTAGATAAAACGCTTCGCGAAATATCACACGCATGGGCATTACAAGGGCTTGGTAAAACAGATGAAGCATTAGCGCGTATTGCTGACCTTGAAGGCCCCGAGTGGATTTCAGTCATGAAAAACTACCATGCTGGATTAATTGCTAATGCGGGTGGGCAACAAGATTTAGCAACTGAAAAATTCCAAGCGGTAATCGATAACCGCGCGGTAATATCTGTTTTAACTGAAACATATATACGTGCAATTGAGGCTATGGTTCGAAGTCAAAGTCAGGATGGCAAAAAAGAAAAAGCACTGGAAACCATAGATTACGGATTGTCGTTACTGCCAAGTCATTCTCCGTTTATAGATCTTAAAGCTCAGCTATCAGAAGATAAAACGCTTAAGGCTACTTTAAGTACGCCTCAACAAGGAATGGCGGAGTTGTTTTATAATATTGCAACAGCCATCAGACGGGATGGTGCAGGAAGTTATTCTAAAACTTACCTTCAAATCTCCAATTCGTTATCGCCTAAGAGTGATATTATTCAAATCGCACTTGCAGAGCTTTATTTACAGCAAGGCGATTATGAAAAATCAAATATATTTTATGAAAAAATTGTAGATACATCGCCGTTCCATCGTATTGCAAGATTAGAAAAGGCAACTAATTTTTCCAGGCTTGAGAAAAAAGAAGAAGCAATCACAGAACTTAAATCTTTGATTGAATCTGAGCCTGATGATTTGACGGGTTATATGACATTAGGCAATGTTTTTAGTCGTGAGGAACGATATCAAGAAGCTGCTGATACGTATGATACAGCTGTTGATAAAATAGGTGAGCCAAAGTCTTTTCATTGGAACCTGTTTTTTAGAAGAGGCATCTCCTACGAGCGCTTAAAGCAATGGGATAAGGCTGAACCAAACTTCACCAAGTCACTTGAGCTATCAGCTAATCAGCCTGAGGTTCTAAATTACCTTGGGTATTCTTGGATTGATCAAGGCATAAATCTTGATAAAGGCATGGATATGATACGCCAGGCTGTCGATTTGCGTCCACGCTCAGGGTTTATCGTTGATAGTCTTGGCTGGGCGCATTATCGTTTGGGGCAATATGAAGATGCGGTTCGTGAACTTGAAAAAGCTGTTCAACTCATGCCTCAAGATCCAACAATAAACGACCACTTAGGAGATGCATATTGGAAGGTTGGTCGTAAACTTGAAGCAACATTCCAGTGGAATATTGCATTAGCAACAAAAACACCGCCTGATAATCCTGAAGAAATCAAGAAGAAGCTCGCAGAAGGGCTTCAAGAAGAAGCGAAAGACGCAGCAAAGGCTGAATAATGCTTGAGCGTATAGCGCATGCAAAAGTAAACCTTGCGCTTCATGTTACAGGTCAAACAGATAACGGCTATCATTTGCTTGATAGCCTTGTAGTTTTCGCAAAATTTGGTGATCTGATTTCGATCAAGCCAGCAACAAATGCTACAAGTTTGGTAAAGTTAAACATTGATGGGCCATTTTCTAAGGGCCTTGAAGTGGGTGCAAATAATCTGATCAATAGAGCTGCACTTGCACTTGGGTATGAACTTTCAAAAGAAAATAAAAATCTAACACCTGTAGAAATTAAGCTGACCAAAAACCTTCCTATTGCCAGTGGTATTGGAGGAGGTTCGGCAGATGCAGCTGCAACGCTTAATGGGCTTAGAGATTTTTGGAATAGTAAAATTGATCTTAAAAACATTGCCTTACAATTAGGCGCTGATGTGCCAATGTGCCTTTCTTCAAAACCTTTGAGGGCACAAGGTGTTGGTGAAGAAATAGCTTTGCTTAAATGCAAATCACCGTGGTATCTAGTTTTGGTCAATTCGGGGGTCGAGGTTTCAACACCTGAAATTTTTAATCATCTAAAAACTAAAAAAAATAATGCTATTACACCAAAAAACATGACGCATATGGCTTCTCTTGATGAGTTAAAAACGATGCGAAATGATCTTCAATTTCCTGCAATTGCACTTGAGCCTGAAATTGAAAAAACACTTCTCGCAATTAAAAGCGCTAAGCCGCGCTTATTTCGGATGAGTGGTTCTGGCGCTACTTGTTTTGGAATTTATGATAGCGAAAAAGAAGCTAATCAAGCGCGAGATGCCATTCAAAAAGACCACCCTAATTGGTGGTGCATTGCAACTTCTACAACGGTTTCGTAAGATAAAATATGTCTAGAATTGATAAAACAAGACCCTTCATTCCCGTAAGCATTGCAGTGTTAACCGTTTCTGATACGCGCAATCTTGATGAAGATAAGTCAGGTAAAACGCTGGCAGATCGGATTACATCCGTTGGCCATAAACTTGCTGACAGGAAAATTGTTACTGACGATATTCCCATGATTCAAGACCAACTAAAAACTTGGATAGAGGATAAAGGCATTGATGTTGTTATCACGACAGGCGGTACGGGTTTTACAGGTCGTGATGTAACGCCAGATGCAATCGAACCTTTATTTGAAAAGCGCATGGACGGGTTTTCTGAAGTTTTTCACCGCATAAGCTATGATAAAATTGGCACTTCAACCATTCAGTCCCGTGCAACCGCTGGCGTAGCAGGCGCAACGTTTATATTCTGTCTTCCAGGGTCTCCTGGCGCTTGTAAAGATGGGTGGGATGCAATTTTGGTTAAACAGTTGGATTACCGTCATATGCCATGTAACTTCGTGGAAATTATGCCACGCTTAGATGAGCATTTAAAACGTGGTGAAGGTTAGTTTGGAGAAAAAATGGATAAACCAGTCAGAGCAGGGGATAACCCAGAACGTGTAGAAGTCAAAGCAGGGCAATCTTATTTTTATTGCACATGCGGAAAATCTGCAAAACAGCCCTTTTGTGATGGCTCACATAAAGGTACAGAATTCGCACCCATGAAGTGGACAGCACAGGAAGATGGGTCAAAATTCTTTTGCACCTGTAAATCAACTGGCAAGGCGCCATTTTGCGATGGAAGTCATTCTAAAAGTTAAGTCATATTATGACTTGGCTGGTGACATTTACGCTACGTCTTGCTATGCGATTTGCTAGTAATAATTATTAAAGAAAATTTGCGTGCGCTTTCACGAGGATTGATATAAATGCCAGACTTGCTTCTCGAACTATTTTCAGAAGAAATTCCATCACGAATGCAACGCAAGGCTGCGGGTGATTTACGCGCTGCTGTGACTAATGCTTTGGTTGATGCGGGACTTACATATGAGGGTGCAAAAGAGTATTGGACACCGCGCCGTTTGACACTTGATATTCGTGGCCTAACGACAAAATCTGCTGATATTAAAGAAGAGAAAAAAGGCCCGCGTACTGATGCGCCTGAGCAAGCCATTGCAGGTTTTTTGCGTGGGGCTGGTCTTCAATCGGTCGATCAAGCACAAGTTCAAAACGATCCCAAAAAAGGTGACTTTTACGTTGCTGTGATTGAAAAACCTGGTCGTGAAGCAACTGACATTATCGCAGAAGTCATGCCAGGTATCATCAAGAGTTTTCCTTGGCCAAAGTCTATGCGCTGGGGTGCAAGTTCTTCTGATAGCGGATCGCTAAAATGGGTGCGTCCATTGCAATCCATGATTTGTTTGTTTGGCCCTGAAACCGAAGATATGGAAGTTATTGCTTTTGAGGTTGATGGCATCAAGTCTGGTAGATCAACCAGAGGTCATCGCTTCATGGCACCTGATGAATTTGAAGTGCAACGCTTTGACGATTATGCCGCAAAGCTTGAAAAAGCATTTGTGATGTTGGACGCGGAAACACGCAAAGAAACAATTGAAACGGAAGCTAAAAACCTAGCCTTTGCGCAAGGGCTGGAACTGGTGGATGATCCAAAACTTTTAGAAGAAGTTTCTGGGCTTGTAGAATGGCCTGTTGTCTTGATGGGTGAGTTTGATGAAGCGTTTTTGGATATCCCGGGCGAGGTCATTCAATTGACCATCCGTGAAAATCAAAAATGTTTTGTGATCGCTAATCCAAACTCAAACCCTCATGCCTCGACTGTCGAAGGATTGGTAGATGAGGCGGGAACCCTTCGACAAGCTCAGGGTGAGGGTATCGATTTAACCAACAAATTTTTCCTAATCTCAAACATCCAGCCTTCAGACGGTGGCGCAGAAGTTGTGCGCGGCAATGGCAAAGTTGTGAACGCCAGACTTTCAGACGCTAAGTTTTTCTGGGAAAGCGATCTGCATCAGATTAATTCTGACGAAGGGTTTACTCCATGGCTTGAAAAACTAGATGCAGTCACCTTCCATGCCAAACTTGGAACTCAAGGCGAGCGCGTTAACCGCATCGTGGCACTGGCGGAAGAATTAGCACCAATTGTTGGCGCAGATGTTGAATTGGCAAAACAAGCAGCTCAACTCTGCAAGGCGGATCTAAACTCTGCAATGGTCTATGAATTCCCAGAAGTGCAGGGACTGATGGGGCGCTACTATGCAGAGCGAACGGGTGAACATGCCTCTGTTGCTTTAGCCATTCAAGAACACTATTCACCTCTAGGTCCATCTGATGATGTGCCAAGTGACCCAGTAGCGGTCACGGTAGCGCTTGCTGATAAGCTTGATACGCTTGTCGGATTTTGGGCAATTGATGAAAAGCCAACGGGCAGTAAAGACCCTTACGCACTAAGACGCGCGGCATTAGGTGTTATTCGGTTGGTTTTGGAAAATGATGTTCGTTTTTCTTTATCATCAAAAGCAGATGCCGACCTCCTCTCATTCTTCCACGACCGCTTGAAAGTCTACCTTCGTGACAAAGGCATTCGTCATGATTTGATTGATGCCGTGCTTACCTCTGAGTCGGACGACCTGCTCATCATATCGCGCAAGGCGGAAGCGTTGCAAAAGCTGGTTGATTCTGAAGACGGTAAAAACTTGCTTGCAGGCTATAAGCGTGCAGCAAACATTTTGGCAGCAGAAGAGAAAAAAGGGACTGTGATTGCAGAAAGTGTTTCAAATGATCTTCTAGAAGTTGAGCCTGAAAAAGCGCTTAATACTGCAATTGACACAGCTTCCGCTGATGCAGAAAAATCAGTTCAAGCAGAAGACTTTGAAGGCGCAATGTCAGCCCTTGCAAGGCTTCGTTCGCCAGTGGATGCTTTCTTTACAGATGTTCATGTAAATGATGAAAATGAAAAAATCCGCGCAAACCGTCTTGCATTGCTTGTTCGCATTCGCTCAGCAACACAAACGGTTGCGGACTTCTCAAAAATTTCTGGTTAAGGAATAAAATATATGAAAACTTGGAAACTATATCTATCAGGCGAAATTCATACAGATTGGCGTGAGCAGATTGAAGCAGGCTGTAAGGCGGCAGGACTTCCAGTTTCTTTTTCATCACCCGTTACCCACCACGAAGCATCTGATGATTGCGGTGTTGCCATTTTGGGTGAAGAGCCAAACAAGTTTTGGCATGATCGCAAAGGAGCGCAAATTAATGCCATTCGTACCCGTACGCTCATTCAGGAAGCTGATATTGTAATTGTACGTTTTGGTGAAAAATACAAACAATGGAATGCAGCTTTTGATGCAGGTTTTGCCTCAGCTCTTGGAAAACCTATCATTATTATGCATCAACCAGAGCATGCCCACGCTCTGAAAGAAGTAGATGCTTCGGCACTAGCTGTTACCCAAACCGCAGACGAAATTGTTGATATTTTAACCTACGTCATAAAGAGCGAGCTAAAAGGTTATACAGACCAAGTTTAAGTGCTTGAATGATTTGTTAACCATATCCTTATGCTTTTATGAATAAAGTAAGACTATTCATATTTAAAGAACCTTTGTTATCTAGGTTTTCTAAAATAATAGTTGGGGCTGTCCCAGATAACTCAAAAATGGGTTATCAATATGGGTATGAGAAGA
>CAZCUN010000014.1:0-60659 GCA_964502215.1 uncultured Rhizobiaceae bacterium
CTTCTCATACCCATATTGATAACCCATTTTTGAGTTATCTGGGACAGCCCCAAAACTATTTAAGAGATGCAACTGCCAAAATCACAGTAAATTTCTCACAATAAATGTAAAGTTCGCTGTATTTGTCAGTATCAATGCCAGAAGGAACATCAAAAGTTGCAGCGCCTTTTTTGACTGTCAACTTATTATGGATTTTAGAACCTTTAGCGTACTTCTCACCATTGCCGAAACCAATTTTGATGTCTGGTGGATTTTTGTTTTCTGGATCAAATAAGTAATTATCTTTTAAAATAACTTGGGTTTTCCCACCTTCTTTTTTAACTTTCACAGTACCAGCAGCTGTATAGCCTTGGCGACCAGAGAAAGTACCTTTACGGCCTGAACCAGCAAGAACTGATGTTGCACCTAATGTAGCACTAGCAGCAGCCATAGTAAGCCCAGCGAATTGGCGACGTGTAAGATTCATTAATATTTCCTTATTAGTAGATTTTGTGGCACATCTCTATCTCGTTACTGAGGTAATATTCCATAGCACACATCATCACAAAAGTTCACATTCAATTGATTAGTTCATAAATTTAGATTTGGTGAATGATAATTTTGGTGAATGATAATTAAGCGATAAAACCGAAGTTATTTTCAACATTTATAAAATCAAGTCTGTACGACAGAAAATACTCACGAATCCTAGATTCTAGTTCGAAGTGCACCAATTGATTTTTGTCTGACTTCGTTTGGTGTTCTGTATTCGAGGCATTTACGGGGTCAATTATTGATGGCGTTTACGGCTTTTCCAAGCTTGCTTTTGTGCTAAGTATTTCACATGCCAATGCTTATGATGGCAGTCATTCACTAAACTGTACTGAATTTTTACAAAAATAAAATGAATAATATTCAAACTTCAAAAATGGTATTTCACGTAAATGTCATATTATATGCTTAGATGTTCAGGTGTTATTCAGGTAATTATTGGCTATATTTACGCAAAGAATTTAGCTCGGAGAAAATTCCATGTCACTTTCACGTCGAAGTTTAATTGCAGGTAGTTTTGCATTTGTCGCAACAACGGCATTCTCATCAACAGCAGTCTTTGCAAGAAAAGTATTCTCTTCACGAGGCGTTGCTATTCGCGGGTTTGATACGGTTGCCTACTTCACGGCAAGTAAGCCTGTTAAAGGAAAACCTAGTTTAAAAACTAAATGGAATGGCTCAACTTGGCAGTTTTCATCACAAGCAAACCTAGACAAGTTTAAAGCAAACCCTGCAAAATATGCACCAGCCTATGGTGGTTATTGCGCATGGGCAATGTCGCAGGGGCGTGTCGCATCAACCATTCCGCAAGCTTGGGATATTAAAGGCGGTCGCCTATATTTAAACTACGATTTGAGCATACGCAGAAAATGGCGCACGAACATTCCAAAGCACATCAAATTAGCCAATGCCAGATGGCCACGCGTTCGTAAAACGCTATAATTTATTCAGATTATACTGCGATTTAAGGCATCCCTTTGGATGCCTTTTTTGTTTATGCCTCACCCAAACAAGCCTGCACAACAATCTCAATGCGCATGCCTGGGCGTAAAAGCTCTTTTACGACGACCGTTGCGCGGTTGGGGTAGGGCTCGGAGAAATATTCCTTATAAACTGCATTCATAGCTAGTGCATCGCTTGCTTCGATAATGAACATCTGAAGCTGCGCCACATCTGCCAAAGAACCTCCAGCAGCTTCCATGGCTTTCTTGAGTTGAGAGAACACACTATGGGCTTGTTTGGTCATATCGCCGTCTACTTTAACTTCGAGCGAAAGCGGGTCACGCGGTATTTGTACTGAAAATACCCTGTCTTTAGATTTTACGGTGTTAGAAGCTAATCCACCTTTAGGCATTCCCCAATCAACAACATTAAACATATTAATTTCCTGTATTTAAGTTTTTCTCTAGCTACAGGAAGATGACAAGCCTTTGCAACTCTAATATGTTGTAAACAAATAGGGATAACAAACATGAAAACTGCACTCTACACGCGTAACGGTTCAGCAGATGCCGTTCTTGAACTTCGTGACAAACCAAAACCAATGCCGCAAGCAGGTGAAGTTTTAGTGAAGCTAGCAACGTCTGGCGTCAATCCATCAGATGTGAAGTCTAGAGCAGGGCGTCCATTAGCAGGTGATTATGTTATCCCGCATAGCGATGGTGCTGGTGTCATTGAAGCTGTAGGTGAGAGCGTAGATCAATCTCGTGTGGGTGAACGTGTTTGGATTTGGAATGGCCAATGGCAACGACAAGATGGAACAGCGGCTGAATATATTGCAGTGGCTGAAATTCAAGCTGTTAAACTGGATGATGATATACCATTCGAAACTGCCGCATGTTTTGGTATTCCAGGGCTAACTGCTGCACATGGCGTTAATTTACTAGAGCAAACCACAAGCGAGACAGTGCTTATAACAGGTGCGGCATCTTCTGTTGGGCATTATCTAACCCAAATGGCAACGCTTATGGGACGTAAGGTGATTGGGACGGCATCTAAAACCAAACACTCAATTGTAATGGAAGCTGGTGCAGTTGCCTGTATCGATTACCAAAGCCAAGATGTGAGTGAGGAAGTTTTAAAACTTACGAACGGAGCAGGTCTTGGGGCAGTCATTGATATGGACTTTTCTTCAACTTCAAGATTAGTTTCATCTAGTGCATTACAACCATCAGCCAGTATTTTCTGTTATGGTTCAAATGATATGGGGGACATCCCAGTTGCTTTTCGTGATTTGCTCTTCAAACAATTACAGCTTCAGTTTTTCCTAGTTTATTCCCTTGATGAAGCAGAACGCCTAGCAGCGATAGACCGTCTAAATTGGTTTATGCGCTCAGGCCATGCGAATACACGCATTGCACATGTTTTGCCATTGGAAGAAATTGTACAAGCGCATCAATTAGTTGAAAGCGGCAAAGCCAACGGAAATGTGGTTTTAAGCCTCTAAAGCTTGCCTTTCATACAACAATCAGGCATCCAATACTCATGAAAAAATCTCCTGTTAAAAATCTCGATCACGTCGTTCTGCCTGTTCCAAGTTTGGAAATCACGCGCGAACGCTTTACACAACTTGGCTTTACTGTTGCGCCTGATGCGCGTCATTCCTTTGGCTCTGAAAATGCCTGCGTCTTCTTTAAAAATGGTACGTTCATAGAACCGCTTGCAATCGGCCACCGTGAAACAGTGGAAGCTGCTATCGTAAAAGGCAATGGCTTTCTGGGTCGTGATATGGGGTATCGATTTAGAAACGGTGAAGATGGTTTCTCATGCGTAGTTTTTGGTGATGAAGATCCAAGAGCAACGCGTAAAGCGTTTCAAAAAGCAGGCTACCGAACTGGCAAGATTGTTGTTGTTAAGCGCCCAGGTGTTAAGGTGCATATTGCCTTGGCAATGGATGAACGTGCGCCTGATTGCACATTCTTTATGTGTGAGCGAGCCGATGGGCCGCCAAAGTTTCCTACTGAAATGACAGACCATGCAAACGGTGCGCTCGGCATCAACCGCGTAACCTTGCACGAGCATCTGCCAGAAGACTTCCAATACTACATGCAAACTGTAACTGAGCAGCGCGAAGTGCGTTCGCATTCATTTGGTATGGATATGGAACTACCAAACGCAACGCTTACAACGCTAAATGATGATGGCATGAAGGCTTTTTACGGCTCAAAGAATGCACCAGAAGGCAGAGGTCTGCGCGCGATGGCTTTCGATGTTACGGTACAAAGCCTTGATAATACAAAGAAAGTTCTGAAAAAGAATAGCATTGAAGCGCAAATGATTGGCGCAAGATTGGTTGTTGAACCAGCAAGTGGCCAAGGCGCTATTTTAGCGTTTGTGGAGGCTTAGGATTAATGCAACAGATTGCTTTAAAAGATTTTGAGATCGCTAATGACAAGCCGATGGTTTTGTTTGGTGGTATTAATGTCATCGAGTCACGTGATCTCGCCATGCAAGCAGCAGAGCATTATAAAAATGTTACGGACAAGATTGGCATACCTTATGTCTTTAAGGCGTCTTTTGATAAAGCAAATCGTTCGTCGATTAATTCATTCAGAGGCCCAGGCCTTGATGAAGGCTTGAAAATACTTGAAGAGGTTAAATCTACTTTCGATGTGCCGCTTATTTCAGATGTTCATACACCGGAACAAGCCAAACCAGCTGCTGATGTAATAGACATTATTCAACTTCCAGCATTTCTTGCGCGTCAAACTGATCTCGTAAGTGCAATGGCAAAAACTGGGTCTATTATTAATATCAAAAAGCCACAGTTCCTTAGCCCACATCAGATGCATAATATAGTCAATAAATTTCATGAAAATGGCAATGAGAAAATTATACTATGCGAGCGCGGCTCTAACTTTGGTTATGATAACTTAGTTGTCGATATGCTTGGCTTTAGTGTCATGAAAGAAATGTGTGATAATGCACCCATTATATTTGATGTAACGCATGCACTGCAAATGCGTGATGCGGGCTCTGCTGCATCGGGGGGAAGACGCGGACAAGTTGCAGAACTTGCGCGTTCTGGAATGGCTATAGGCCTAGCTGGTTTGTTCTTAGAGGCTCATCCAAATCCTGATGAAGCAAAATGTGATGGGCCAAGCGCCTTACCATTGCACATGTTAGAAGCATTTATCACTCAGGTTAAGACAATAGATGATACAGTTAAATCAATGTCACCAATACAAGGGCTTGAATAACATTTTATACTTTAAGTAGAAGTGACACTACTGCACCGCCATATGTTGTAAAATAAAGGAAAACGCCATGACAGATAAAGAACAAATTCTTCAAGCATTAGAACTTTATCTGGAAAGCGGACGGCAGGCGAATTCTGAAATTATGAAGCCTATTGCCCATGCCGATGCAACCATGTATTGGGCGGAAGGCGGCAAGATTATTGGCGGGGGAATTCAAGAACTCTTTGACCGCATTGATGGACGTGATCCATCTCCAAATGTGAGCCATGAAATTCACGCTTTAGATATCAGTCACACCACGGCAACGGTTCGGGTCGAACTTGATAATTGGGGTGGCAAAAAGTTTTCTGATCAACTTTCTTTCATCAAGGAAGCCGATGGCTGGAAACTCATCCATAAAATTTTTTATCATCACAAAGGATAAAACACATGAAATTACTTGCTTGCGATATTTGTAATGAGGCGTTTCCTGCCGAAACATTTGAAGATTGGCTACAACTGATGATGCCACATTACAAGGAAGTCCATGCCGATATTATGGAAGCCAATAAAGACAATTCCAAAGAGAACCAAGAAGAATGGATGGCAAAAAACCGCGCTAGATTTGAAGCTGCCAGTTAAGAAATCAATATTTTGGGGGCATTACTTTGAGAATACTTTTATTTCGCATAGCCTATTTACTTACTTCAATTTTTGTTGGGATTTTATCCTTACCCCTTTTGCTTTGGCCGAATAGGTCGCCTCTAATGGCATGGCTGAGGTTATACTCGCGTTTTATGATCTTCTGGATGCACAAAATTATTGGCATTAAACTGGAGGTTAGGGGAAAGCACTTTGTGCCAGATGGCGCATGCATCATCGCTGCTAAGCATCAAAGCTGGGGAGATGGTTTTTCAATGTTCTCGCAATTTCATGATCTTGCTTTTGTTGCTGGTGATCATTTAGAAAAAATTCCCTTTGTTGGTTGGATACTAAAAAAGATGGATGCAGTCGTGGTGGCTCAATGTGGAGGCGCAGAATCACGGCAACAAATGATGGACAAAGAGATGGCGAGAGCGCGAGAAAATGCGCGTCGTATTTTCATTTACCCTGAGGGTCGCCTTGTCGAAGTTGGATATTATGCACCTTATAAGAAAGGTGTTTATCATATGTATGAGTCGTTTAATTGCCCAGTTGTGCCAGTATCAACTAACCTTGGGTTATTCTGGCCTAAGAGCGAGTGGGACATGAAGCCTGGTACGGCTGTGCTTGAATTTCATGAACCTATTCCACCAGGTTTAACAAAAGCTGATTTCATGCATCGCCTTGAAGAGACCATAGAAAATGGCTCTATTGCGCTTCTGCCTGAAGGGTTTGAACTGCCTAAAGAACGCAAAATTATTGTTGATGGAAAGTAAGCTTGGAATATGCCCATAAAAGCCAACCAAATAGCACTTCTTGTTTTGTGCGGCATTGCTGGCATTCTCTATTGGCAGAATTACCAAAAAACATTTGGTGACAAAGGTAGATTGAAAGTCACGCATAATAGTGATTCGGTAGTGCTTTCTTGGCACACGGATATTGATGTGCCGATGGCAAAGCGTTTTGAAGAGGCTTATGCAGAATGGCGTGATAAAACTGATAAATTTATTATAAATCTTGATAGTAGAGGCGGCAGTCTGCGTGAAGGACGTTTGGTGATTGAACTCATTGAGCGCATGAAGCGGACGAAAAAAGTAGAGACAACCGTTGGAACACAAGCACAATGTCTCTCAATGTGTGTTCCTATCTATTTGCGTGGAGAAGAACGAAGTGCTGCTAACAATTCGATTTGGATGTTCCACGAACCAACGGCATATGACTACATTACAGGTGAAGCATCTGATGAAAATCAGGCAGATCGTAGAGCAGCAGGTGAGCGCTTTTTTAACAAATATTTCGTCAATTCTGAAATGGATATTAACTGGCGAAATAAGCTTCAAAAAGATTGGATTGGCAAAGACCTGTGGTTTTCTGGACAACAGTTAAAAGATCAAGATTCAAATATTATTTTGAAGCTCCACTAAACTCCTAAAAGTCTAAACATCACCTAACTGTGAGGCCAATTGTATTTGTCATTTAGGCCGAATGCGCCATTTATTTCTATGAGTTTATCATAAAAGGAGTATATAGATGAGTGATTTAATCAAAAAAGATTTTTCAAGAAGAGAGTTTGTTGCTTCGGCTGCGGGTGTTTCTGCACTAGGCCTAACTAGTTCTTTGTCATTTCTGCCAACTGCAATGGCCGCAAGCGTTCGTGATAAAGGATACTATAGCTACAAAGTAGGTTCGGATATTGAAGTAATCTCGATCTATGATGGCGTTTGGAAGAAGCCACATGATGAAGGATTTATTCCTGGTGTTTCGATTGAAGAAACAAAAGCTGCTCTGCGTAAAGGTGGCATTGATGATGCCGCTGTTCCTATTGAATTTGCATATACGATTATTAAAACTGGTGGCAAAACAGTTCTGATTGATGCAGGTACTGGCGGGCAACTTGCACCATCTGCTGGGCTTGGCTCAACAGGCATGGCAAATGCTGGTATCAAACCAGAAGATATTGATACGGTTATCGTATCGCATTTTCACCCCGATCACATTTTTGGTCTAATGGCAAAAGATACAAATGCGCAAGTTTTCCCGAACGCAGAAGTCATGCTGGGTGAGACAGAATATAAGTTCTGGACTGACGATGGTTTAATTGAAAAATTACCAGAACGCAGAAGAGGTTTGGCAAAGCGTATTCTATCAACTTTCCCAACATGGAAAAACGTAACGCTTTATCAAGGTGATAAAGAACTTGTGCCGGGCATTCGCTCAGTTGATACGTTCGGTCACACACCTGGACACACTGCTTTCCATCTTTCATCAGGCAATGATGAGGCAATGCTTTTAGGCGATATGTTAAACTTGCCTGCGCTCTTCTTGGCAAACCTTGATTGGCAGTTGGTTTTTGATTCTGACAAAGATCAAGCAACCAAGGCGCGCAAGGCAATGGTTCAACGCGCATTGGCTGATAATATGACGATTGCAGGATATCACTTTGGTTTCCCGAACTCAGGAAAAATCAAAAAAGATGGCGATAGCCATGTGTTTGTGCCTACAAGCGCATAATTTAAAACAACTTAATTAGAATAGTAAAACCCGCTTTCTATAAAGGCGGGTTTTATTTGCGGGCATATTGGAGATTTAATATGCTTCGCATCTTGATATCCACATGCCAAAGCGGGTAGGTAGTGCTAAACGTTCTCTCCACCCAAGGATACTTTTTATGACTGCTATTATAGATATTAATGCACGCGAGATTTTGGATAGCCGTGGCAACCCGACTGTTGAAGTTGATGTTTTGCTAGAAGATGGTTCATTTGGCCGTGCTGCTGTTCCGTCTGGTGCTTCAACAGGGGCGCATGAAGCAGTTGAATTACGTGACGGTGGTTCTCGTTATCTAGGCAAAGGCGTTTTAAAGGCTGTTAAGGCAGTCAATACAGATATTATGAATGCAATTGGTGGCATGGATGCAGAAGACCAACGCATTCTCGACCACGCAATGATTTCGCTTGATGGTACTGCTAACAAGGCTAAGCTTGGAGCAAATGCAATTCTAGGCGTATCTATGGCGATTGCAAAGGCGGCTGCTGATGCCTCAGGCCTACCTCTTTACCGTTATGTTGGAGGGCCAAATGCTTCTGTCCTTCCTGTTCCAATGATGAACATCATCAATGGCGGTGAGCACGCAGACAATCCGATTGATTTTCAGGAATTCATGATCATGCCTGTTGGTGCAGAAAACATGGGTGATGCAGTACGCATGGGGGCTGAGGTCTTTCATACACTAAAGAAAGAGCTTTCCTCACAAGGGCATAATACAAATGTTGGCGATGAAGGTGGCTTTGCTCCCAATATTGGTAGTGCACCAGATGCGCTTGATTTTATTATGAAGTCGATTGAAAAAGCTGGGTTTAAACCAGGTGAAGATATGTATCTTGCGCTTGATTGTGCATCTACTGAGTTTTTTAAAGATGGTAACTATGTCCTTGCAGGCGAGGGTCGTACACTAGAACCTGAAGCAATGGCAGCTTACCTTGATGAACTCGTGAATAAATACCCTATTATCTCTATTGAAGATGGTATGGCAGAAGACGATTGGGATGGTTGGAAATCTCATACACAATTATCTGGAGAAAAATGCCAATTGGTTGGTGATGATCTATTCGTAACAAATTCAGCGCGTTTAGCAGATGGCATTCGGATGGGTGTAGCGAATTCTATTCTGGTCAAAGTCAACCAGATTGGCACGCTAACGGAAACACTAAATGCTGTCGAGATGGCACATAAGGCATCTTACACTGCCGTGATGTCACACAGATCTGGTGAAACAGAAGACGCAACAATTGCTGATCTAGCTGTTGCAACAAATTGTGGGCAAATTAAAACAGGATCTTTGGCACGTTCTGATCGTTTAGCTAAATATAATCAGCTACTGCGAATTGAAGAAGAGCTGGGTTCTGCTGCAAACTATGCAGGACGTTCAATTCTTAAGTAATCTATATATTTGCGCTGTCTGGATAAACTGGACAGCGTAAACACTATATTAACGTGATGGTTATAATTTTACCCAAGTTGAGTATTGTATTGAGTAAAGTTTCAACCCTTGTCCACACGCCAAAGACGTAATTCTAATCTTCATAAATTCATTCTGCCAGTATTCTGTGCAGTCTTGTCTTCTTATTTTATCTATCATTCTATGATTGGAAAGTATGGTCTTGAGTCTCATAAGAAGACTACAGAACATGCGCGTCAAATGAAATTGCAATTATCATCACTGCAAAAAGAAAGCGCCGAACTTAAGTCTCGTGTGAAGTTGCTTATGGATGGCTCTATTGAGTACGATGTGCTGGATGAGCAAGCGCGGTATCATCTCAATTTAATTCAAAATGACGAAATAGTTATTATGAAAGTTGTTGAATAAAGTAATTATTATAATTAACTTAAATCAAGTTAATTATAATTTTATAAAATAAAATCAATGCTTTAGCATAAGTGTAAAGGCAGATTTTAAGTGTTTTTACGGATTGATATTTGTTCATTAATCGTCATTATATGAATAAAAACTTGGAGAGTATTCTATGGCGACTAAGCCCAGCGCTTCTGCAAAATTAAAAACGACAGTTCACAAAGCACCCAAACCAGCAAAATTCACAAAAGATGAAGAGTTAAAATCGTATAACGATATGCTTTTAATTCGAAGGTTTGAGGAAAAAGCAGGGCAACTATACGGGATGGGACATATTGGTGGTTTTTGTCACCTTTATATTGGCCAAGAAGCTGTAGTTACTGGTATGCAAATGGCGCTTAAAGAGGGTGATCAAGTTATTACGGGCTACCGTGATCATGGTCACATGCTCGCATGCGACATGAACCCTGACGGTGTTATGGCTGAATTAACAGGTCGTAGTAACGGTTACTCGAAGGGTAAAGGCGGCTCTATGCACATGTTCTCCAAGGAGAAAAACTTCTATGGTGGTCATGGTATTGTGGGTGGGCAAGTCTCGCTTGGTACTGGATTGGCATTCGCCAATAAATATCGTGGCAACGACAATGTTTCGCTAGCTTATTTTGGCGATGGTGCATCAAATCAAGGCCAAGTCTATGAAAGCTTTAACATGGCTTCATTGTGGGACCTGCCTGTAATTTACGTCATTGAAAACAACCGTTATGCGATGGGCACATCTGTTAAACGTTCATCAGCGCTGACAGACTTTTCTCAACGTGGCGCATCTTTTAATATTCCTGGCATGGAAGTAGATGGCATGGATGTCCGCGCTGTGAAAGCGGCAGGTGATTATGCCGTTAAGTGGGCACGTGCAGGTAAAGGGCCATTCATTCTTGAAATGGAAACATACCGTTATCGTGGTCACTCGATGTCTGATCCAGCTAAATATCGCACTAAAGATGAAGTTCAGAAAATGCGTGCGGAACAAGATCCGATTGAACAGGTCAAACAACGTATATTAAAAGATAAAAATGCTTCAGAAGATGACTTGAAAGCAATGGATAAGAAAATTCGTGAAATTGTTGGTAAAGCAGCGGAATTTGCAATGGCTGATCCTCTTCCTGATGCGAGCGAACTTTATACAAACATCTTGGTGGAGGCATAATCAATGGCTACTGAAATTCTTATGCCAGCGCTTTCTCCTACGATGGAAGAAGGCAACTTAGCAAAATGGCTTGTCAAAGTGGGTGACACTGTTACTTCGGGTGATATTATTGCTGAAATCGAAACCGATAAGGCGACAATGGAAGTTGAAGCTGTTGACGAGGGGGTTGTTGCAAAAATTGCAGTTGAAGAGGGCGCTCAAGGTGTCAAAGTAAACGCAGTTATTGCAATACTTGCAGATGAAGGAGAGGACGCTACCAGCATTGAAGCTTCAAGTACTCCGGATGAAGCCGAGCCAGCACCTGAGATGAAAGAAGCACCTGCTGCCATGGAAGCTGAGGCGCACGTTGCACCGCCTGTCATTGAGGTGGCAAGCGATCCTGATGTTCCTGAAGGCACTCAAATGGTATCTATGAGCGTTCGTGAAGCGCTTAATACAGCTATGGCAGAGGAAATGCGTAAAGATGAAGACGTCTTTATTATTGGTGAAGAGGTCGCTGAATATCAAGGCGCGTATAAAATTACGCAAAACCTGCTTCAAGAGTTTGGTGAAAAACGCGTTGTAGACACGCCAATTACAGAGCATGGCTTTGCAGGTATTGCGGTTGGTGCTGCAATGACCGGCTTGAAACCAATTGTTGAGTTCATGACCTTCAATTTTGCCATGCAGGCAATTGACCATCTTATTAACTCAGCTGCAAAGACACTTTATATGTCTGGTGGTCAAATGGGTGCACCTATGGTGTTCCGTGGGCCAAATGGTGCTGCAGCACGTGTTGGCGCTCAACACTCACAATGTTATGCCGCTTGGTATAGTCATGTCCCAGGCTTGAAAGTTATCGCGCCCTATACAGCATCTGATGCAAAAGGATTGTTGAAAGCAGCCATTCGTGATCCAAACCCTATTATCTTTCTTGAAAATGAAATTTTATATGGTCAATCGTTTGATGTTCCTGACATCGATGATCATGTTTTGCCAATTGGCAAGGCAAGGATTCATAAAGAAGGTACAGATTGCACGATCGTTTCGTTTAGCATAGGCATGAAATACGCGATTGAAGCGGCTGAAAAGCTTGAAGCAGAAGGTATTAGTGTTGAGATTATTGATCTACGCACAATCCGTCCACTTGATATGGAAACTGTTCTAACTTCAGTTAAAAAGACAAACCGTCTGGTAACTGTAGAAGAGGGCTTCCCGCAATCATCCGTTGGTTGTCACATTGCAAGCCAAGTCATGCAACAAGCATTCGATTATTTGGATGCACCTGTAATTACGATTGCTGGCAAAGACGTGCCAATGCCTTATGCAGAAAACTTAGAAAAGCTTGCTTTGCCGAACGTTGATGAGGTGATCGAGGCTGTTAAATCGGTGACGTATAGATGAATTTACTTCTGAGACCGTTTGCAATTTTAGCTACTCTTTCATTCATTGCCTCTTGCTCAACAAGTAGTAATCAGCAAAAACAGTCAGCTAATGCGCTCAATAGTAAATCAGTCTCATCAATAATATCTCCTTCTGGCTTAAGTTCACAAGAGTTATTAAATCTTGATGTAAATGATAAAAACGAATGGCTCAGATCTTCAATTTTGAAGACTTGGGACATAGCATGTAATGTTATAACTGCTGCGCCATTAGGAGCGGATAAAGAAGGTGTATTAAAATTTATACCTGGCAAAGCAGCTACATGGAAAGTTAACTGTACTTCTGGTGAAGAGTTTTTTGTTTCTATGCCCTCGGAAGCTACAGGTGCAGCACAATTTTTAAAATGCGAACCTGATACTGGCGGCGAAAAACGCTGTAGTGCTAGGAGAGCTTAATAAATGCAGCGACTCGATCTTAAATCCTTGCGCTATGATAGATTGGGACGTTCAGTTCTAATTGATGGGCGTAAGGTTGTTGTTGAGGTTAGCCATGAAGCACTTGAGGCGCTTTCTAATCGTGAACTCACAGCAGATGAAGCGATTATAAAAGTTGCAGAAGAACAAAAGCGTTTAACCAAGCTGGCAGAATGGGTGCCGGCTGATGATGGTAAAATACATATTACGACAAACATGCTTATGAATGATGGCGTGTTTGCGAGTGGAGAAGCAGACAATGCCAATTGAAATCACAATGCCAGCCTTATCGCCAACCATGGAAGAGGGTAACCTTGCCAAGTGGCACGTAAAAGAAGGCGATAGCGTCTCTTCTGGTGATATTATTGCCGAGATCGAAACCGATAAAGCCACTATGGAGGTGGAATCGATTGATGAAGGTACTGTTGCTAAAATTATGGTTGAAGAAGGCGCGCAAGGCGTAAAGGTCAACGCGGTAATTGCTGTACTTGCAGAAGAGGGCGAAGATGTTAGCGCAATTGATTCACCTGCACCTGCTGCTCCTGAAATGGCACAAGAACCTGCTAAAACTGAAGCGCCAGCAGCACCTGAAGAAATGGCTGCTCCAGCAGCTCACGAAACAATGGCTGCTGCTCCAGCATCTATGCCTAAACAAGATGGCGAACGGGTTTTTGCTTCACCATTAGCGCGTCGTATTGCCGAGCAAAATGGCGTTGATCTTTCTAGCGTATCTGGTTCAGGTCCTCATGGCCGTATCGTAAAATCTGACGTTGAGGGCAAGAGTGGATCGCAAACTTCTGCCGCCCCTAAATCATCCTCACCAGGCCAATCTAATGCGATGGCAAGTGGTATGTCGGATGATCAGGTTTTAGCGTTTTATGAAGAAGGCAAGTATGAAATTCTACCGCATAACGGTATGCGCCGTGCGATTGCATCGCGCTTAACAGAATCTACTCAAACCATTCCATCATACAATTTGACGATGGAATGTGAGTTAGATGCCATGTTAAAATTACGCAGTGAAATTAATGCATCAGCACCAATTGGTGAAGACGAAAAGCCTGTGTTTAAAATTTCGGTCAATGACTTTATAATCAAAGCGCTTGCACTTGCATTGCGTGACGTGCCAATGGCAAATGCCTCATGGTCGTCCGATGCACGAATTCTGCACAAGCATTCTGATGTTGGTGTTGCGGTTGCAATTGAAGACGGTTTGATTACGCCAATCGTACGCGAAGCTGAGCTTAAAACACTTTCTGCTATTTCAATTGAAATGAAAGACCTTGCAAAACGCGCCAGAGATTTAAAACTTGCACCGCATGAATTCCAAGGCGGTTCAACGGCTGTATCCAATTTAGGCATGTTTGGTGTTTCAAATTTCACATCGATCATCAACCCGCCACAAGCATCTATTATTTCCATTGGTGCAGGTGAAAAACGTGCTGTTGTGAAAGACGGTGCACTTGCCATGGCAACGGTAATGACCACAACGTTTGCTTTCGATCACCGTGTCATTGATGGTGCTCTTGGTGGACAGCTTGGCGTTGCATTCAAAAAATACATCGAAAACCCAATGGGTATGCTTGTATAAAAGGGGTAGTTTAATTTTGCCCAGTATCGCTACTTTGATTGACTTCGTTAGCAGGTTCTATTTGTTTTGTTTTCAAGTGGTCAGCGATATCTTGTCCAAAACGCGCCATTCCAAGCGCAATAATAGCAGCATAAACGATGCTTGTAACAGCCTTAATCCATCGGATTGTAAGCACTTGAGTAAAAGAACGAAAAACCAACAAGACCATCAAGCCCAAGCCTGGGCCTTTTACAATCCATGGCAAAGGTTTTATGTTAGTTATCAAATAATCAATAATGTCCAAGGCGCACGATCTCCCAACTTATTTTGTACATTCTTATCTGATTCTGACGTTAATTGGGCAAACGCAATTACAAAGAAAATAACTGGGGGGATAAATGTCTAATATTTCTATCCGTCCAGCCACTCGCAATGATGCAGCTGATCTAGCTATTCTTGATAATATAGCCGGTCATGGCATCCCGATTATATTCTGGAAAGAAATCGGCAACAGCAACCGTATTGAAGATGCGCTTGCGACAGGGCGCGAGCGTCTGGCAGATGATGATGAGTTTTATAATTGGAAAAAAGCACGTATTGCGCTTGAAGACGATAGCGTGGTTGGAAGCTCTATCAGCTACATTATGCCAGAGCCTGACGAAGAGTCAGAGAGCATAAAGCAAAATAATAAGCCCTTTAAACCAATATTTGAATTATACGATGAATGCATAGACCATTGGTTCATAGATGCTCTCGCTGTATATCCATCCGCTCAAGGTAAGGGGGTTGGAAAACGGTTGTTTGATGACAGCATTACTTTAGGAACATCAACAGGCGCAAAGACTATGAGTGTTATTGTTGAGGATACAAACCAAGTGGCTTACTCGCTTTATCGTGCTTACGGATTTGACGTTGTAAACCAGCGTGATTTCATATCCTTTGAAGGTGCGGGTGAAATTAATGAGTGGCTTTTGATGTCGAGAACGCTTTGATGAAAACTATTCTCATCTATGGTGATTCATTGACTTGGGGATCTGTCCCGGGTGAGGCTAAACGCCATGAGCGCAATATTCGTTGGCCTAATGTTATGGGTAATGAGTTAGGTGAGGGCTATGAGATTATCACAGATGGCCTGCGTGGGCGTTTAACGGCTTATGATGAAAACTTATCAGATAGTAATCGCAACGCTTCTCAAACCTTGCCTACAGCGCTTTATGCACATGCACCATTAGATTTGGTGATTTTGATGCTAGGCACGAATGATATGCAGCCGCATATTGCAGGAACTTCGATTGCTGCCATGCAGGGCATGAGGCGCTTGGTAACAATTGTGCAAAACCATTTTGCTGGGCCAGATATTATAACGCCTAAAGTTTTAATCGTAGCACCGCCAAAGCTTTGCAAAACCGACGACGAATTTTATACAGGCTTCTTTGCAGGCACGATTGAACAATCTTTTAAGCTGTCAGAGTATTATTTACAGATAGCGCAAGAAAAAGACTGCGATTTTTTTGATACAAACAAAGTCGCCCAAACATCGCCAATTGACGGTGTGCATGTGGATGCAGAAAATACAATGAATATCGGCAAGGCTTTAGCAGCTGTCGTTCAAACTATATTGAATTAACAAGCTCAGTTGAGTTTAAGGAGAATGCAAGTGGACAATTCATACGACGTACTCATTATTGGTTCGGGTCCTGGCGGATATGTAACGGCAATCCGTTCCGCACAATTAGGGCTTAAGACAGCAATTATTGAGCGTGAGCATTTGGGTGGTATTTGCTTAAACTGGGGTTGTATCCCGACCAAAGCATTGCTTCGAACCGCAGAGATATATCACTACATGCAACATGCCAAAGATTATGGCCTGTCAGCTGATAATGTAAGCTTTGATCCAAAAGCAGTTGTTAAACGCTCACGCGGAATTTCTGCACAGTTAAATGGCGGTGTTGGGCATTTGCTGAAGAAAAACAAAGTCGATGTAATCTGGGGCGAAGCGAAAGTTAAAAGCGCTAGTGAAGTTGTTGTTTCAAAGACTTCCAAGAAGGTTGTTGAGCCTCAAAACGCTATTCCAAAAAATACGCTGGGTGAGGGCACTTACACAGCCAAGCACATCATCGTGGCAACAGGTGCACGCCCTCGTGTTATTCCAGGCATTGAACCTGATGGTGATAAAATCTGGACTTACTTCGAAGCTATGGTTCCTGAAAACATGCCAAAGTCTATGGTCGTGATGGGATCAGGCGCGATCGGTATCGAGTTTGCATCATTTTATAATGCTATGGGCGTTGATGTAACGGTTGTAGAACTCATGGACCGTGTTGTACCCGTAGAAGATGAAGAGATTTCGGCTCTTGCGCAAAAGCGATTTGAAAAAGCTGGTATAAAAATTCTAACAGGTTCAAAAGTTGCCAAGGTTGAAAAAACCAAAACAGGCATTGTTGCGCATGTTGAAGATGCTAAAGGCAAAGTTCAAAAACTGGAAGCTGAAAAGCTAATCTCTGCAATTGGTGTTGTTGGTAATATCGAAAGCTTAGGCCTTGAAGAGCTTGGGGTAAAAACAGAACGCGGATGTGTTGTGATTGATGATGTTAGTCGCACTAACGTTAAAGGCATTTACGCAATTGGTGATGTGGCTGGCCCACCGATGCTTGCACACAAAGCTGAGCATGAAGGTGTAATTTGTGTTGAAGCCATTGCTGGTAAAAAACCGCACCACATGGATAAAAAGAAAATTCCAGGCTGTACCTATTGCCATCCACAAATTGCATCCGTTGGTTTAACCGAAGCCCAAGCAAAAGAGGCAGGCTATGAGTTAAAAGTCGGACGTTTCCCATTTATGGGGAATGGCAAGGCAATCGCACTTGGAGAATCTGAGGGTTTAATCAAAACAGTCTTTGATAAGAAAACAGGCCAACTTTTAGGTGCTCACATGATTGGGCATGAAGTAACCGAACTTATTCAAGGCTATGTGGTTGCAATGAACCTTGAAACAACAGAAGAAGATTTAATCAACGCGGTTTTCCCACACCCAACGCTATCAGAGATGATGCATGAAAGTGTGCTGGATGCTTACGACCGTGTTGTGCATATGTAGCAAATGTATTTTGATGAAATCTCAACTAAAAAGCATTAGATTGAACTTATGGTTACATTATTAGACAACACAACTAACAAAATCCGCCACCCTGAAAAGGTTCACAGGCCTGAAAATCCGATTAAGAAAAAGCCGGATTGGATACGTGTGAAAGCGGGTGGGTCGCCTGTCTATCAAGAGACTGCGCAAATTATCAAAGACAATAACCTTGTCACCGTTTGCGGAGAGGCGGGTTGTCCTAATATTGGTGAGTGTTGGTCTAAGAAACATGCAACCATGATGATTATGGGTGACACATGCACACGTGCTTGTGCGTTTTGTAATGTGAAAACTGGTATTCCAGCACCTTTGGATGTTAAAGAGCCAGAAAATGTTGCCAAGGCCGTTGCTAAGCTTGGGCTTAATCATGTGGTGATTACATCGGTTGACCGTGATGATCTTGATGATGGCGGTGCACAACATTTTGTCGAAACAATTGAAGCCATACGCGCAATGTCTCCTGAGACAACCATTGAAATTCTAACGCCAGACTTTTTGCGCAAAAAAGGTGCATTGGAAAAAGTTGTTCGTGCAAAGCCTGATGTGTTTAATCACAACCTTGAAACTGTGCCGTCAAAATATTTAAAAGTGCGCCCTGGTGCGCGTTACTTCCACTCAATTAGGTTGCTTCAAAAAGTTAAAGAACTAGATCCGACTATTTTCACAAAATCAGGCATCATGGTTGGCTTTGGTGAACAGCGAAATGAAGTGTTGCAACTGATGGATGATCTACGTTCTGCTGATGTTGATTTCATCACGATTGGCCAATACCTACAGCCAACTTCACACCACCATGAGTTGGTTGAATTTGTAACGCCTGATCAGTTTAAGTCTTACGAAACATCAGCCTATGCTAAAGGCTTTTTGATGGTTTCTTCAACACCGCTCACCAGATCATCGCATCATGCGGGTGAAGACTTTACCAAGTTGAAAGCTGCCCGCGAGGCTGCAAACAAATAATGCCTAAGCTTGATAAAAAACATGTGGTGAACCATTCGGCAAAAGATATGTTTAAGCTAGTTTGCGATGTTGAAAGTTATCCAAAATTCGTGCCGCTCTGTCAGTCGTTGAATGTGAAATCTACTAAAGAACGTGATAGTAAAACGTTGATGATGGCCGATATGACTATGGCCTATAAAATGCTGAGTGAGACATTTACAACGCAAGTTTTGATGAACGAAGAAACGCTTACCATTGATGTTAAATACATCGACGGGCCATTCAAACATCTTGATAATCAATGGCAGTTTAAAGACTTAGAAGGTGGCAAATGCGAAGTTACATTCCTTCTTGATTATGAACTAAGAAGCAAAATGTTAGCCTTAGCAGCAGGCGCTGTATTCGACATGGCATTTGCAAAATTTGTTGATGCTTTTGAAGCAAGAGCTGACAAAATTTACGCTTAAGCCTCTGCTGGTTCGTCCAACCCATAACCAAGCAACATTTCCAACGCTTCTTTTACGGTTTCACGTCGAACTTCATCACGGTTCATATCAGTGAAGTTGAAATCTTCCACAAATGCGCCTTCTTCCTCAGATGTGGCAACAGCAATATAAACCAGACCAACGGGTTTGTTTTCCGTTCCACCACCAGGGCCAGCCACACCTGTAACGGCTACTGCTGCATTTGAACCTGAGTGTTTGATTGCTCCAATAGCCATTTCGGAGGCTACTTGTGCGGAAACCGCGCCATGTTCTTCAATAAGTTCTGCGGCTACTTCTAGCATTTCAGTTTTTGCTTCGTTTGAGTATGTAATAAATCCACGATTGAAAACGGCTGATGAGCCACCAACCGATGTTATACAGCCGCCAATTAAGCCACCAGTACAAGATTCCGCCGTTGCAATGGTTGCGTTGGCATCACCAAACTCTTTAATGACTTGTTGTGCAATCGTGGTCAGTTCTTCATCAAACATTCTTCATCACCCCACCAATCATTCCAAATGAAACACTTGCCGTTGCAAGTGCTGCAATCCCTTCTTCACGACCGATAAAACCGATCTTCTCGTTTGTTGTTGCTTTGACCGAAACACGTGAGAGTTCAACACCACAAATTTGAGAAACTTTCTCACGCATTGCATCGCGGTGAGGACCAATCTTGGGCGCTTCGCAAATGATCGTCACATCCATATTGGTAATAACACCACCAGCTTCACGCACCAGCTTAACTGCATGTTCAATAAAACGATCTGAAGATGCGCCTTTCCACTGTGGGTCAGACGGTGGGAAGTGCGAGCCGATATCGCCAGCACCAATTGTGCCCAGAAGCGCATCTGTTA
The DNA here is from genome assembly GCA_964502215.1 of uncultured Rhizobiaceae bacterium. Classification (GTDB taxonomy): domain Bacteria; phylum Pseudomonadota; class Alphaproteobacteria; order Rhizobiales; family Rhizobiaceae; genus JAALLB01. The sequence continues at coordinate 19,726 of CAZCUN010000014.1, forward strand.
AAGCGTGCAGACCAACATCAGCATCCGAGTGTCCTTGCAGGCTTTGGGTATGAGGAATTTCATGCCCGCATAGAATTACTTTATTGCCAGATCCAAGTATATGAACATCATACCCACTACCAGTCCGCACATCAGGAATTGAATTGTTCATTGATTGCTTTTCCTCAGCTTGAAGCAGATCTTCTTTGGTCGTAATTTTAAAATTGTCTGCATTACCAGCTACCAGTTTAACAGACATATCCGCATATTCTGCAACCGCTGCATCATCTGTAAAGCCATGTGGGTCATTCATGGCTGCATTTGCATGCGCTTTATGTATTTGATCAACGAGAAACCCTTGTGGTGTTTGCGCAAGATAAAGATGATCTCTGGGAATAGTTTTTTCAACAATCCCATCTGTATTAGCTTGTTTGACCGTATCTGCAATTGCATTTGCCGAGAGCGTACCAACGCCATCTTCAATGCCCTCTAATACATTTGTAATAGCAATTTGAGCGACAAAAGGCCGGGCTGCATCATGAATTAGAACTTTCTCAAAACCAATAGAAAATACTTTGTCGACACCAGCCTTGCAACTTTCTTGTCGCGAAGCACCACCAATAACTGGCGGTAAGAGTTTTTCATGCTTTTCAACTGCATCTTCATATAAGGACAAATCATCTGCATGAATAACAACTTGAATAGCATGAATATCATCATGCATAACAAAGCACTCTATGGTTGTTTGTAAAATAGTCTTATTACCCAGCATTCTATATTGCTTTGGGCCACCTTCAGAGCCAAGGCGTTCGCCGCGACCTGCCGCTACTATGACAGCAATATTTTTATTCAATTCATTTTCCATCTTACGTTTTGTTTTGTCATGAGCGTTAAAAGCAATCAAGCTTGTTCATTCAGCTTTATTTGTATAAATACACTGAAAAGTATATGCCCATTTATTGTGCAGTTTTTAAAGGTCGATGAAACTTGCCTGATTTATACGCAAATAAAATTGCTGAGCCAATTTCAATTGGTGGTATTGAACTGCCTAACAGAGCATTCTTAGCGCCAATGTCTGGCGTGACGGATGTACCATTTCGCAAACTTGCACATCGCTATGGCGCAGGGCTTGTTGTTTCAGAGATGGTTGCAAGCGAAGCTTTTATAACAGGTCAGGCAGAAATGCAGTTAAAGGTTCTTGCTGCTGATTTCAAACCTCATATGGTGCAATTAGCAGGACGTGAAGCAGGTTGGATGGCAAAAGCTGCTAAAGTAGCCCAAGAGAGTGGCGCAGATATCATCGATATAAACATGGGCTGTCCCGCAAAACGTGTAATCACAGGACTTTCAGGTTCTGCGCTAATGCGTGACCTTGATCATGCGTTGACGCTAATTGATGCGGTTGTGAATGCCGTAGACGTGCCGGTTACATTAAAGATGAGGTTGGGCTGGGACGATCAATCCCTTAATGCGCCAGAACTTGCAAAGCGTGCGGAAGATGCAGGCGTTCAGATGATTACGGTTCATGGCAGAACACGTTGTCAGTTTTACAAAGGACATGCAGATTGGTCAGCGGTAAGTCGCGTAAAAGAAGCAATCGCTTTGCCGCTAGTTGTAAATGGAGATATTACCAATCAAGCAAAGGCGCTTGATGCACTTGATAAATCGGGCGCAGATGCTGTCATGATTGGAAGAGGCTCTTATGGCGCGCCGTGGTTGCCAGCACAAATCGCTAATGTTTTGACTGACGTACAAGCAGACAATTTAAAAACAGACTGGCAAGCAGTTACGAACCATCATGAAGCGATGTTATCATTTTACGGTATAGATTCAGGTATTAGGCAAGCGCGTAAACATCTAGGTTGGTATCTAGATAATCTGAATTTACCGAAGTCAGCAGGTGCCATAAAGAAAATCATATTGACTTCTTTTGACACCATAGAAATTTATAACGCATTAGAAGAAATCTATCAGCAGCATGATGCAATCGTTGAGAGTTCAGCGGTGGCGGCATGATTAAACAATTAACGCCTGATCTTCGTTTGGTTCTTGATAGCTTGCCACAAGCTGTAATCGTAACAGATAAAAATAATGCTATTCTTTATGCCAATATGGCAGCAGAAACTGTTTTTAGAGCTTCTTCATCTTATCTTATGAAACATAACATGGAAAAGATTGTTCCCTTTGGCTCGCCAGTACTAGGGCTTGTTGAACAAGTTATGATTAAACGCGCACCGGTTAATGAGTATCAAATTGATATCTCTTCACCGCGAACTGGTGAGGGGAAAATTGTTGATGTATATGCAGCGCCCTTGGCAGATAATTCTCCCAATGCAATTCTAGTTTTCCGCGAACGCAGCATGGCAGATCGCATTGACCGTCAATTAAGTCATAGAAGTGCCGCGCGCTCTGTTACGGGTCTTGCGGCGATGCTAGCGCATGAAATTAAAAACCCATTATCAGGCATAAGAGGCGCTGCACAATTGCTGGAAACTGTGGTGGGCAAAGATGACAAAGAATTAGCTCAGCTTATAACAACTGAGACAGATCGCATTGTAAAAATTGTAGATCGAATGGAAGTTTTCTCTGACGAAAGTCCATTAGAGCAAGTGCCTGTGAATATGCATTCTATTTTAGGGCATGTTAGACGCATTGCTAAAAATGGCTTTGCTAACAACATTAAAATTATTGAAAACTATGATCCATCTTTGCCGGACGTTTCAGGTTCAAACGATCAGCTAATTCAAGTTTTTCTAAACCTAATCAAAAATGCAGCAGAAGCATTAATTGATCAGCCAGGTGCTAAAATTATTTTATCTTCTGCTTATCGATCAGGGATTAGAATTTCATCACCTGGCTCAGGTGAACGGGCATCTTTGCCATTAGAATTTACAATCTCTGATAATGGTTGTGGTATACCTGAAGAAATTCGCACTCATATTTTTGAACCGTTTGTAACAACGCGAATTAATGGCACTGGTTTGGGGTTAGCGCTTGTTGCTAAGACTATCGGGCGCCATGGCGGTATTATTGAATGTAATAGCGTAGAAGGTGAGGGAACAAGCTTTAAAGTCCTTTTACCCGCTTGGACTGAAGCAAATAAAAAACGAGTTCACCTAGAGGATGTAAACAATGTCTAAAGGTGTCGTGCTTGTTGCAGATGATGATATGGCGATCAGAACTGTTTTAAATCAAGCATTAAAACGTGCTGGTTTTGATGTTCGTGTTACATCCAACTTTAATACACTTTTGCAATGGGTAGAAAACGGCGAAGGCGACTGCGTAGTCTCGGATGTAATAATGCCAGATGGTGACGCATTTGAAGTCTTATCAAAAATACAAAGCATAAGGCCTAATTTACCAGTCATTTTAATCAGCGCGCAAAATACATTTATGACAGCATTGAAGGCTCAAGAAGCCGGTGCATATGAGTATTTGCCAAAGCCGTTTGACTTAGATGATTTAATTACAATTACACAGCGTTCAATTTCTGAACCTAAAGACAATCGCTCTTCGCAAAGCATAGAAGATTACAATCAGAACATGCCGCTGGTTGGCAGGTCAGCCAGCATGCAAGAAATATATAGATCTATTGCAAGGTTAATGCATTCCGATTTACCAGTATTATTATCGGGTGAAACAGGAACGGGAAAACGCCTGACTGCAAGAGTGTTGCACGACTTTGGCAACCGTAAGCAAAATCCATTTGTTGCCGTAAACATTGCAACCTTGCCAGAAGATTTGGTTGAAAAAGAGCTATTTGGTTTTCAAACTCAAAATGGCAACTCAAATATTGGAAAATTACGAAATGCTGATGGCGGTACTTTATATCTTGATGAGGTCAATGATTTACCACTTGCTGCTCAAACACGTTTATTAAGAGTACTTCTTGAAGGTGAATTCACACCAATTGGCTCTGCCGTGCCTTTGCGCGTCGATGTTAGGATTATCGCTTCATCAACAAAAAATATGGCAGAATTAATTACAAGCGGTAAATTCCGTGAAGACTTATATTACCGATTAAATGTTGTACCTATAAATTTACCATCTTTAAAAAACCGTATGGAAGATATTCCAGATTTAGCAAGGCATTTTTTAAAAATATCGCAAAGTGAAGGCGCACAATCCCGCCATTTAGATGCAGGTGCAATGTCCGTATTAAAAGATCACGTATGGCCTGGGAATATAAGAGAATTAGAAAACTTAATTCGCAGAGTGTGCATTCTCTATCCTCAAGAAACGATCACAGAAGCGATCATAAGCACTGAAATTCGCAATAGTGGATATTTTAAACAGGGTATAGAGTCTGCAAGTAATACGGGCTTCCAAAATATTCGAACAGCAACAGAATACTTCATTACGCGTTATTTTGAAGAGTTTGGTGATAGTTTGCCACCAGAAGGCGTTTATCAACGTTTTTTACAAGAATTTGAATATCCACTCATTTCCAATACACTTGCAGCCTGTAATGGCAATCAAATCAAGGCTGCAAAGTTACTAGGTTTGAATAGAAATACGCTTAGAAAAAAAATTCAAATACACGGTATTAGGATTATTAAAACTGCAAAATGAACTCATAATTTTGTGTTTCATTTATGCCACAATTGTGTTGCTAATTTATCACGCATTTGGGATAGTAATGAACCAATGTAAGAATCTATTTTATTTGAAAGCAGTATAGCTTGAGCGTAACTAGCGACCCTAACTCTGAAAGAATTACTTTAGAGAAAAACCACTCAGCGAAAACAGCTGTTAAACAAGAATTGTTTGATACGACACGAACATCTCGAAGCCGTGTCATTGGTTTAATCACTGTCATTGCACTGCTCATTACTGGTAGCTTGACCTTTGGGCTTTTAATCGGGGTTACCCCAATTGTGCCAGACAAAACAATGGTGTTTGTCGCCGCAGCAATTAATGGATTCTTGATTTTAGTATTACTTTTTCTTATCGGAAAAGAAATTGCTAAAATTATAAGGTCAAGACGAAAGGGTCGTGCAGCATCTAGATTGCATGTACGTATCATTGGTTTGTTTTGTTTAGTCGCAGCTTTCCCAGCCATTTTGGTTGCGATCGTCGCTGGCATCACACTTGATATTGGGCTTGATCGATGGTTTGAAATTCGAACAAAAAAGATAATAGAATCTTCCGTAAGTGTTGCCCGCGCTTACCAAAACGAGAGCACGCGCGTATTGATGGGTAATGCTTTATCAATGGCTGCAAATCTCGATAGAAATCGTCGTTTATATATTCTTGACCGTGAACGTTTCATTCAATTGCTCACATTAGAAGCTAGAGGTAGGGGCTTACTTGCTGCATCTATAATTAAAGAGGATGGATCAGAATTATTAAAATCTGATATCGAAACTACAATTGAAATTCCAAAAGTACCTGCGGTAGCTTTAGAACTTGCAAAAGCAGGCGATCCAGTTCCAATTCCCCCTGGAAATACGAATTTAATTGGCTCTTTATTCAAAATGCAACAAATACCCAATGCATATTTGTATACAGTAATTGCAATCCCACCTGCTGTTATTGAGGCGGTGCGTGACACAGAACTAAATAGCGCAGACTATAATTCTCTAGAACAAATAAGACTGCCATTTCAATTTGCCTTTGCAATACTTTATTTTGGTGTCTGCCTTATTGTTTTACTAAGTGCGATCTGGATGGGTATTAGCGTTGCTACTCGAATTGTTACGCCAATTCGAAGGTTGATGAATGCTGCTAAAGAAGTAAGTGATGGAAACCTAGATGTTAAAGTTGATTTAAATCAATCAGAAGGTGATCTTCAATTCCTTAGTGAAACCTTTAATGTTATGTTGGCTGACCTTAGAACGCAGCAATCAGATCTACTTGATGCAAAAGAGTTGATGGATCAAAGAGCACGTTTCATTGAAGCGGTCTTGTCTGGCGTGAGTGCTGCAGTCATCGGGCTGGATAGTAGCGGTAAGATTACAATCGCCAATAAATATGCTCTGCCAATTTTAGGGTTTGATACTCCCGATGGTTTAAAAGGAGAGCCAAGGCTTGCAGATAGGGTTCCAGAATTAAATGAGGTTTTTAAAGCTGCTGTAGAATCTGACAAACAACAATATCATGAACAAATTACATTTATGAAAGATGGCCGTGAAAGAACACTTAATGTCCAAGTGACGTTAGAACGAGAAGAGTCTCAAAATCATTCATTTGTTCTTACGTTAGATGATATTACAGATCTTGTTTCTGCACAAAGAAATACTGCATGGGCAGATGTTGCCCGTCGTATTGCTCATGAAATCAAAAATCCATTGACCCCAATCCAATTATCAGCAGAACGCATCAAGCGACGTTATGGTAAGCATATAACAGAAGATAAAGAGGTGTTTGACAACTGTACGGATACTATTATTCGCCAGGTTGGAGATATTGGAAAAATGGTAGATGAGTTTTCTGCATTTGCTCGTATGCCTGTGCCTGAAATGTCTGCAGGCAATATCAAGAAAACAGTTCGCGAAACCGTCTTTTTACAAAAGGTTGGATTCCCTGAAATTGAATTTGTCGTAGAAGCTGAAAAAGGGCCGCTCATGACGGTCTATGATAATCGAATGCTTTCTCAAGGTTTAATCAATGTTATCAAAAATGCAGCAGAAGCTATTGAGGCGTATTCTGGAAAAGACGATTTCAAAGGTAAGATTATTGTCAGAGTTACAGAAGATTTAAACAATGCCGTTATTGACGTAATTGATAATGGTAAAGGATTGCCAGAAACAAATCGCCAGAGATTGCTTGAGCCATATATGACAACGCGTGAAAAAGGTACTGGGCTTGGATTGGCAATTGTCCGTAAAATTGCTGAAGATCATGGTGGTACAATTGAACTCATGGATGCACCATCTGTTGCCGATGGTGGGCATGGTGCAATGATGCGCTTCATACTTCCAATTATAGAAGAAAGTGCAGCTAGTAATAACAATCAATCAGACGAAATGATAATGCAGAATAAAAACAAGCGTGAGGAGAACGTTTAATCATGGCAACTGATATTCTTGTCGTTGATGATGAAACAGACATTCGGGAACTGGTAGCTGGAATCTTAGAAGATGAAGGCCATGGCACCAGAACGGCTGGAGATAGTGATAGCGCGCTTACAACTATTCAAGAGCGAAGGCCAACTATGATCTTTCTTGATATCTGGCTGCAAGGTTCAAAACTTGACGGTTTAGAGTTGCTTGATGAGATTATGTTAATTCACCCAGATATTCCAGTTGTAATGATTTCGGGTCATGGCAACGTTGAGACCGCTGTTTCTGCAATAAAACGTGGAGCTTACGATTACATAGAAAAGCCTTTTAAGGCCGACAAACTTATTCTAACAGCTGCAAGAGCCTTGGAAACCTCAAACCTTAAAAAACAGGTCAAGGAATTACAGGAAAAAACACCTGATATGCCCGAGATGATAGGTGGTTCGGCTGCTATGCATCAATTGAAACAAACCATCGATCGTGTGTCGCCAAGCAACTCAAGAATTATGATCTCAGGCGCGTCTGGAACGGGTAAAGAGTTAGTTGCAAGAACCATTCATGCCAATTCACATCGAAATAATGGGCCTTTTGTATTATTAAATGCTGCAACAATAACAGCAGATAAAATGGAAACAGAACTTTTTGGTACTGAAGCAAATGGCAGTGATGGGCGCAAAGTAGGCGCACTAGAAGAAGCACATGGTGGAACGCTTTATATTGACGAAGTTGCAGACATGCCATGGGATACGCAAAGCAGAATACTGCGAGTTCTAATTGAACAGCAGTTCACAAGAGTGGGTGGCAATACCAAAGTGAAAGTTGATGTTCGCGTTTTATCTTCCACGGCACAAGATTTGGAAAAACTTATTGAGCTTGGTAGTTTTCGGGAGGATTTATTCCATAGACTTGCCGTTGTCCCTGTTCATGTGCCACCTCTTTCTCAAAGACGCGAAGATGTACCTGAACTTGTATCAGCCTTTATGGAGCAAATCACGCGACAATCTGGTATAAGCAATTGTAGAATTGGTGATGATGCCATGGTAGTTTTACAGGCACATGATTGGCCTGGCAATATTAGACAATTGCGAAATAATATAGAGCGCTTAATGATCTTATCTCGAGTAGAAGAGGGCACAGTAATAACCGCTGAAATGTTGCCAAAAGAAATTGGTGAGATGTTACCTAATACTGGAGGGTCAGATGGCGAACACTTAATGTCATTGCCATTAAAAGAGGCCAGAGAAGCGTTTGAACGTGATTATCTTGCTGCACAAGTTGGTCGATTTAGTGGAAACATCTCGCGTACCGCTGAATTCGTTGGTATGGAAAGATCAGCATTACATAGAAAATTAAAGTCTTTAGGGCTTACTGAAAAAAAGCCGTCTGAATATGTGGTAAGTCAAGACAGCTAGCAATATGCGAGACAGTCGGGGATGAAAATATGAGAATTCTAATTTGTGGCGCTGGCCAGGTTGGATATGGTATTGCAGAACGTCTTTCAGCTGAAGACAATGATGTTACCGTAATTGATAATTCTGCTGAACTTATACAAAACATTCAAGATAGATTAGATGTGCGTGGTTATGTTGGGCATGGATCACACCCTGATGTTTTAGCACGTGCTAGTGCAGATTCTGCTGATATGATTATTGCGGTTACGCTTTATGATGAAGTAAACATGGTTGCGTGCCAAGTAGCGCACTCACTGTTTAATGTGCCAACTAAAATTGCACGTATTCGTTCGCAAAATTACAGGCAAGGCCAATACGCTAATCTCTTTACACGTGATCATATGCCAATTGATGTTATTATTTCACCAGAAATTGAGGTTGGTGATGTAATATTGAGAAGAATAGCACTGCCTGGCGCCCGCGACGTAGTTTTATTTAATGAAGACACAGTAGCAATGGTTGCAATTGAATGCGATGAAAACTGCCCATTAGTTAACACACCTTTATCGCAACTAAGCGAGCTTTTTCCAGATCTTAATGCCGTAGTTGCAGGTATTTCACGCAAAGATAAAATGCTAACCCCACGATCATCAGATCAAATTCTGACGGGTGATACGGCCTATGTAATTGCTGATCGACAACAGATACGTAGAACAATATCCATTTTTGGCAAAGAACAGCCTGAAGCAAGTCGTATTGTTATTGCTGGTGGTGGTAATATTGGTGTCTATTTGGCAAAGCGAATTGAAGAAAGACTGCCAGGGGCACGGGTTAAAATCATTGAAAGCTCACGTAATGCAGCTGAAAAACTAGCCGACCAACTCAACAAAACAGTAGTTTTACATGGCAATGCCTTGGATGAAACTATTTTACAAGAAGCAGGCGCAGAGAATGCCGATCTTATGGTCGCGATTACCAATAATGATCAGGTGAATATTCTTTCCAGTGTGCTTGCTAAAAAAATAGGCTGTAAATCAAATTTAGCATTATTAAATAACATTGGTTACCATGATTTTACGCGAAGCCTTGGTATTGATGATTACATAAATCCACGAAGTGTGACGATTTCTCGAGTTTTACAATATGTTAGGCGAGGGCGAATACGCGGTGTTTACTCAATTGAAAACGGCGCTGCTGAAATTGTTGAGGCTGAGGCTTTGGACGCATCGCCACTGGTTGGAAAGCCGCTAAGTGAATTGCAACTTCCAAGTGGTATTAGAATTGGCATGATATACCATGATGGGGAACTTGTAAGACCGACTGGCGATAGCATTATTAGACCCAATGATCGTGTTGTTATTCTTGCTTTAAATGAGCACGTACATGAGGTTGAGCAAATGTTCCGAGTTAGCGCAGATTTTCTCTAATGATTGCTTTTGTCTATTACTTTTCTGCAATAGGAGCGATTTTAGCAGGCTCAATGATTTTGCCTGCTCTTGTTGCTTTCAGCGCTGAAGAGACCGACTTAGGCTTTAGAATTTTACTTTACAGCGGATTTGCTGGTTTCTTATGTGTTACAACATTTCTTGCAGTGATGGGTAGATTAAATGGTATAAAAAGGAACACAGCAATCTTATTGGCTGTATTCAGTTGGATAGCGTTTCCTATTATTTCCGCTATCCCAATTTCTGATATGGCAGAAATATCGTACATCGATGCACTATTTCAAGCGATGGCAAGCTTTACTACTTCAGGCTCTTTAGTCTTTCAAAACATACAAACTGTTCCAACTTCACTTTTATTTATGTTAGCACAATTCCAGTGGTTTGGAGGTCTTGCAACATTAATCACACTGATATTAGTTTTGGCACCTTGGGAAATTGGTGGATTACCACAAGTTGGCACTGCAAGTGTTGCAGCATCAATTGTAGCTTCGCATTCAAGATTGGTAAGTTTTTGCGCAGGTATCTTCAGGGTTTATCTGGTTCTAACATTACTGTGTTTTGCTTTATTGGTCTTAGCAAATATAACGCCATATAATGCAATGATATTCGCATTTACCGCACTTTCAACAGGTGGATTAACCCCTGCAATAACCAGCGTAGATTTAGTGCTAGGGAATTCGGGCATGATTATTATGTCTATATTCTTAATCATTGGCGCAACTAGTATTTTTTGGCATCAATATATTTACACTTTGCAAATTGAAGAAATAAAAGCGCATCGCGAAAGCTATTTCATTCTAGCAACATGGGCTGGGTTATCATTTTATATTGCCTATACGCTATTTAATGCGGCAGGTGGCAAAGAGATTTTGCCGGACCTTTCTTCAATATCAGAAGGCTTATTTAATTCTGCATCAATTATTAGCACATCTGGATTACAATCTCGTCCCGGCGCTCTTTCGCTTTTACCACCTACATTGGTATTGATAGTCATTTTTATTGGAGGCGGCTGCTATTCAACTTCAGGCGGCATAAAGTTCTTTAGAATTGGTGGCATGTATTCACTTGCTCAGTATGAATTAAATCGCCTAATTTATCCACATACAACCAAGCCAAGCCTTTTTGGTAGCACAAAACTAAATATCGAGTTTATGAAAGCAATTTGGAGTTTGTTTGCTATTTTGATTGTAACAGTCGCATTCGCGTCATTTGCGCTATCGATAAGCGGTTTGCATTTCCAAGTAAGTTTCACTGCCGTTATCGCTGCAATTACGAATGCAGGCCCTTTATATGGACCAGAATGGAGCACAGGAAGTAATGTAGTTTGGCCATCATATTATGAGATGCGTGCATCACAAAAGATAATTCTAACGACTGTAATGTTACTAGGCAGACTAGAAGTTATTGCCGTTATTGCCAGCTTAACCGTTTTACTGCGCGGTGAACGCTAAAGTGAATAAATCAATTTTTACAAATGTTTCATTAAGTTTTGCTTGAAATATACAATTACTGCACTCTATAGTTTGAATAGTGTAGGGAGTACGGGGAATAACATCGCCTATAACTTCAAAAGATCCAATACTTAGGTCGCAAGATCTACAAGAACAATAAGAAAAGAGAATTGAAATGGCGGAAAAACATCAAAACCTGCAAGACGCGTTTCTAAATGATGTACGCAAACAAAAAATTCCACTAACGATCTTTTTGGTCAATGGTGTAAAATTAAATGGCGTTGTTAGCTGGTTTGATAATTTTTGTGTCCTGTTAAAAAGAGACGGGATTTCTCAATTGGTCTACAAGCATGCCATTTCAACAATCATGCCTGGCGCGCCTGTTCTTACCGCTGATAAGTCTGATGATAGCGATGAAGATTAATCGCACTGATTTCAGGGTAGGGCTTTAAAGCTTGAGTAGTTCCGAAGACGGAAAGTCTGAAAAATTTCAATGGACCGCAGAAGAGGATCAAAAGCCTGAGCGTGCGCTTGTTCTTGTGCCAGAATTTCATGGGCATCAAGATCGCTCACGAGAAGCGCGATTAGAAGAGGCTGTTGGCCTTGCGCGCGCTATTTCTTTAAATGTCATTGATGCAGGTGTCATTCCTGTAAGAACAATAAAACCAGCTACTTTATTTGGTAGCGGTAAAGTCAATGAAATGACGGGTATCATAAAAAGTTCTGATATTGGCCTAGCAATCATAGATCATCCAATTTCTCCTAAACAGCAGCAAAATTTAGAGAAGGAATGGAACTGTAAGGTTCTAGATAGAACGGGTTTGATACTTGAGATTTTTGGGGAGCGTGCGCAAACCAAAGAAGGTACACTCCAAGTAGAGCTAGCACATTTAAATTATCAAAAAGGTAGGCTTGTTCGTTCGTGGACACACCTAGAACGTCAACGTGGTGCTCTAGGCTTTGTTGGTGGTCCAGGTGAAACACAAATTGAAGCAGATAGACGCCTTATTCAAGATCGCATCAATAAGCTTGAACGTGACCTTGCCAAAGTTAAAAAAACACGCGATTTGCATCGCTCTAAACGTAAAAAAGTACCGCATCCTGTTGTCGCATTAGTTGGTTACACAAATGCAGGAAAATCGACGCTCTTTAATTTATTAACAGGCTCAGATGTAATGGCAAAAGACTTGCTCTTTGCAACACTTGATCCAACACTACGCCAACTCAATCTTCCGCAAGGTACGCGTGTTATTTTATCCGATACGGTAGGTTTTGTATCAAACCTTCCAACACATTTGGTTGCAGCTTTTAGGGCAACACTAGAAGAGGTTTTGGAAGCTGAGCTAATTTTACATGTTAGAGATATTGCGCATGAAGACAGCGATGCCCAATCAAAGGATGTTTACTCAGTACTTGCTCAACTTGGTGTTGAAGAGGATGGGCGAAAAAAAGTAATTGAAGTTTGGAACAAAACAGACCTACTTGATCCTGAAGCCCTTGAAACGATGCAAGAGATAAGAACAGAAATGCCCCAGCAAATGCTTGTATCTGCTATAACTGGTGCTGGTACAGATGAACTCCTTGCAAAAGTTGAAAGCATTATTGCTGATAGTGATAACGTATTTGATATAACACTGTCCGTTGATAAATTAGGTCGTTTGCCGTGGATTTATCAAAACGCTCATATCATAGAGCGTAAAGACCTTGAAACAGGTGCTGTTTTTATGAAGCTACGGGCAGGGCGTGAAGTTCGAACTGAACTAAAACAAATAGCCAAGTCTGGCAATTAGGAACGAACATGTGGAAAGATAAACGCTTAATTGAATTATTAGAGATTGAACATCCGATAATTCAAGCGCCAATGGCTGGTTCATCGACGCCTGAAATGGCAGCAGCAAGTGCTAATGCAGGTTGTTTAGGGTCATTAGGCTGCGCAATGATGAGCGCTGATGTTTATACACAAACTTATAATAAAACCAGAGCCATGACGAACGGCGCTTTGAATATGAACTTTTTTTGTCATCAAGAACCCAACATTGATGCAACAAAGATTGCAAAAATTGAAGCTACTCTAAAGCCTTACTATGAAGAATTAGGGTTAGATGAAATGCCTGAGGCGAAGCCAACTCATTTTCCGTTTAGTGGTAGTCTTGCAGAAACAGTCATCAAGTCAGCCCCCAACATCGTAAGTTTTCATTTTGGCCTTCCAGAACAAAGTTTGGTTCAAGCATTAAAACAAAAGAATATAAAAATTCTTAGTTCAGCTACAACACCTGAAGAAGCAAAAGACCTGCAAACTAGGGGAGTTGATGCCATTATCGCTCAGGGATGGGAAGCAGGTGGGCATCATGGTTTTTATTTAAAAGATAAAACAGCTGGTATTGGAACGATGGCTTTAGTGCCTGCAATCGTAGATGCTGTTAGCATACCTGTTATTGCTGCTGGTGGTATTGGTGATGGACGCGGGATTGCTGCTGCAATGGCTTTAGGCGCTTCTGGCGTTCAAATCGGCACAGCATTTTTAACGTGTGAAGAGGCCTCCGTACCCAAAGCACATCAGGCCTCACTATTAGCTTCTGATGGCAGTAATACATCACTTACGAAGGTTTTTTCAGGACGCCCAGCAAGAGGCATTCAAAATCGCTATCTCAATGACTTGTCGTCACTTGAAGACAATCTACCTGACTTTCCATTAATGAATACATTAACAGGACCATTGCGCAAAAAAAGCGCTGCTTGTGATAGTCCTGATTTTATCGCTCAATGGTCAGGACAAGCGGTTGGGCTAAATAGAAAAACAAGCACATCTGACTTAATTGCTAATTTGATAACAGAAACGAAATCAGCAATTAACAGATTAAACTAAACTTTTGACTTCGCCTCGTTCCAGAGTTTGTCCATGATTTCCAATGAGGCACTTTCCAGTGTTTTTCCCTCGTTTTCAATGTTTTGTTCTATATAGGAAAAACGATTTCTGAATTTTTGATTGGTGCTGCGTAATGCACTGTCTGGGTCAATTTTTTGATGGCGCGCTAAATTTGCAAGTGCAAAAAAAATGTCTCCAAGTTCCTCACTTTGATTTTCAACATTTTCCATTTTAAGTTCTTCTTCAAACTCATCCAATTCTTCTCTTATCTTAGCGATAACAGCATGTGGATCATTCCAGTCAAACCCAACTTTAGAAGCTTTCTTTTGTAATTTTACAGCACAAGCAAGAGCGGGAAGGGCGTTGGGTACATCATCCAATAAAGACAGGTTTGCATTTTTGGGTGGTAATCCTTTGGAAATCCGAAGCGCCTCTGCTTCTGCTTTCTCCTCAGATTTAATGCGCTCCCATGTTCCCTCAGCCATGCCTTTCGCTGAGTATTCTTCTGCGCCCACATCAGCAGTGCCAAAGACGTGGGGGTGTCGGCGTATCATTTTTTTTGAAATACCTTCAACAACATCCCCAAAATCAAACAGACCAGCTTCAGAGGCCATCTGAGCGTGATATACAGATTGTAACAAAAGATCACCAAGCTCTAAGCGTAAGTCTTCCATATCATCACGTTCAATTGCATCAGCAACCTCACAAGCTTCTTCAATAGTGTAGGGGGCTATGCTCTTAAAGTCTTGTTCCAAGTCCCAAGGGCAGCCTGTTATGGGCGTCCTCAGGGCTTTCATAATTTCAAGTAAGCGTAAAATATCGCGGGAAGGTTTAATAGGCATAAAATTTAACCAGTAAAATGAATTTGACTTGTCAGCTAGGAAAGCAAACGATACGCTTTTACCTAAGAAAAATAAACCACGTAAATAACAGGTGCATGAAAATGAGAAAAGTGATTTTAGGGTTGTCAATTATCGTAGCAGGTACTTTTTTTAGTGCGTTTCAACCAATCTCACAATCACATGCAAGAGTTATACTAAAAGAAAAAACTAAATTCTATAAAGTCACAGGCTCAACAGGCGCTGACATTTATCGTAGCATGTTAAAAAACGGACCTGACCACGGCGGCAATAGAAGAGATGTCTTGGCTTCAACCTCATTCAAATTTAATTTTGCAAATGACGTCTTCACTGTAAAAAGAAATAGATGTATCTTGAAAAACTTAGATATCATCGTTGATGTTACATACACATACCCAAAGTGGAGTGGCTCTAAAAACGCATCTTCACAAACGAGAAAAGCCTGGAAAGAATTCGAAAAGATTGCTGTTTTACATGAACAAGAACATGTCAAAATCACAAGAAAATTCGCAAATGATTATGAAAAGGCGCTAAAAAAATCTCGCCGCAAAGCAAGCGCTGAATGCGCCAAAGAAAGTGTGGGCGAGCGCTTTAGAACAACACGTGAAATTAGAAGGCATGAGCGTCTGCACCGAAGTTTTGATAGAAAAGATCTTAAACGTGGCGGCCGTGGCTATAAAGCATTGTTAGAATTGGTTAGGGCCAAATAATAGAGCAGGGCTTAAGCCCCATGCGCATCTTGTGCAATCTGTTCTAAGATTTTTAAAGCATCGTTTTCACGCCCATCAGGCACAAATAAATGATCATGATAAAATCCAGATACTGGATTAACACCCATATCATGTTTAGCAAGTTGCGTTGCGATATGCGCAATAAACCCAACAGCCTCAAGCGATGAATGCACATCAAGCGTAATCATCCGGCAGGGAAACTCATAGGCCAAACCCAAAGCCTCAGCTTCATCGAGCAACATAATCAGCGTAGTGCCTTCAGCTTCTTCAAATATCATACGTGGCGCAATATTTTTCGGCACTTTGTCTTTTGGCATGGTGATAAACACAAAAACACCATCCACAAGTTTTGCAGTAAGCGTTTGGAGCAGGGCATGTAAGTCCAATTCACCAACCATGTTTGATCCTTGATTTATGAGATTTGAGTGTCGAATTTCTATTTTGATAGTGTACATACCCTGTTAGGGCATGATACAGATGCAACGGTCGGAGCAATTTAGAAATGCTACACAGGACTGGTTGTTCGTCAGCAACAACACTCAAACGTTCCTCTTTAATTCTAATAATTATTTCTTCACGTGAACGTTCGCGTTCAGACATCGTATATAATTTATTGCCATGCATATGAAAATTTTATCCGACAATAGTTATTTAACTATAAATAGAATTTTAAAATACACTTGAATTGGCAAGTACCTCTGTTTCAACAAATACAAAACATAGAAATGTTTATAGTAACTGAGACATTTCTGCTTTGCACAAGTGGGACATTACTGTATTGGTACTATACATCGTGTTAGGGCAAGATACAGATGCAACGGTCGGAGCAATTTAGAAATGCTACACAGGACTGGTTGATCGTCTGCAACAACACAGTAACGCGCGTTTAAATTCGATGCAAGCGTAAGCGGATCAGGTCATTAGCGTGACCGCTAAGAGTCAAAGCTAATGTCCCCGCTGAAGCGGGAATTAGTTACCCCTTCGGCTTTAGCCAACTCAGTTGTGCTAATGGCAGTTGCTGCCCCAGAGTTACCATTATAATTTATACGGCCAACGGCGGGTATGCGGACTTTAGAGCCATTGAGCTGTTGTTGCAAAATGATCCTTTTTGCATGGTTTTACTTTATTAAATTAACAGTATATTATGATCACGTAATGAAAACTTAAGGCATTAGTTAATATGAATTGCTATCGCGTATATGATACAAGATGATACAAGATGAAACCAAGCCATGGATGGCAAGACTTATCATCATAGCATGTCTCCTAGGACTACTAATTCTGTATGGATACATGGCGATAGAACGTGTGTCTTTAAGCGTATATGGAAATGCTAAGACACACGGTGTGAATTGCACATTCGTTGATTATAAGTTGAATACCCATATTTATCATATAAGAAACCGTAATAAGGGTTCGGGTATTGATGGATGCCCGGTTTTCAAGCAATTTAATTGATGACGGGTTCAATGCAAAAAGGTTCCTATATGTAACAATTTTGTTGTCGCAACGGAAGTAATTAACAAAAGCAATCATTTCAATATGGGCTCAAAGAATACCTTGGACGATTTTGTAAATCTAGTCGCTTTTGGCCAATACCTGCCGCTCACCTCTGTTTTAAGCTGGTGCGTTTACCCTGACCTGGTAATGCAGCAATAGGACTATTTGATTGTGCCGTTCTTATCCTCCGCTGCCTGTAAGTCTTAGCCTTTCCATCTTCCTGCATCTGTTTAATTAGATCAAGCGTTGCGCTAAGACGTTTATTCTCAACAATATCACTCTGATTAACTCTCTGGGCTTTATTGAAAATACGATAGGTGAGGGATCGTTCCTTATATAAAACCTCAAAACGGCCATCTGGATAGTCATGAATATCAAACGAGCATGAACAAGCGATTGAGAAGCAAAACCATCATCCAATGGTGTTGGGTCGAGAATGACAAGATGCCCTTCATAACGCAGGTCTAAGCTCATAGAAACCTTTCGAGTTGTCTTTACACACATCGAGACTTCAACATTGTGACGAGCTTCCAGAGGTCTATGAAGGTCCTTTGTATTAGCTGGTTGTCACGCAAAACGAGCATTATGAGCAGCAATATAGGTTGGAACAAATGCATTCGCTGCATTCATGTCCGATACACCTTCAAGACGCATCGCTTTAATAAGCCTATCTTGCAAAACACCATTTGAGCGCTCTACACGACCTTTAGCTTGGGGTGAATTGGCACATATTAAGGTGATACCAAGTTCATCAAGTGCGCGGGTAAATTGTGTTCCAAGCTCACTGTCTGTTTTCTGAGTAGGCTTTGCACCAGCCTTAGGTTTTGCTGTACGAGCATTGTTCATAAATACACCAGCTTTATCAGTATAAAGGGCGAGGGGTCTTCCATGTTGTTCCACATATCTACGTGTCGCAGACATTAGAGAAAATGTACTTTTACTTGGAACAAACTCTAAATGTAACAACTGCGATGTGGCATCGTCGATATAAACCAGCAATGTACACTTTGATCCACGGCCTTCAAACCAATCATGTAGAGAGCCATCAAGTTGAACCAACTCACCACGACAATCTCGTCTTTGTTTGCGTTGTTGAACACGTTTTTTGCGAGCAGCACACGTAGTCCAAATCCCATCTTCTACCATCCATTTCCGCAACGTCTCACGGCTGACCATGATTGCGTGCCGTTCTTCCAAATATTCGGCGGCCAGTGTCGGTCCAAAGTCAGAGTAATGTTCACGAACCAAATCACAACTTCGTTTGCGCAATATCTCACAGAGTTTGTTGTTTGCAGGCTTACTGCGTTTACCAGAAACCAGAGCACTTGTACCATCTCGTCGGTATGCATTGACCAATTGGCTCATTCTCTGCCTGCAAATGCCCACACGATTTGCGGCTTTCATAACGGACAATCGCTTAGCAATCACCATTTGAATAATTTCCAGTCTATCAATCTCTTCTGCACTCAATGTCCATAACCGCACTTACAAATCCAATACTCAACTCCATCATAAAGCAGAGTTCTTAGCAGTCAGAGGCAAGTGTCGCATCTGTGCTTTGCTGTTATATATACAAATCGCATAAGATATATTGTGGAACTATTTTGTATAATGTAGTTTATTAGCTTATGGTTATATCAGTTTGATTTAACTATGTATTCTGCTAATTTATTAGCAGTTGGCGCTGCGAAGAAAATTACTATGAATGCGATTGGCCATGTTGGTGTCCAGGCTTTCATCCAGATTGAAAATTGAAAGCCAGACGTTCCTAAGTTAAGCAGCGTGACAGCGCCAGAGACGAAGAACGTCATAATGCCTGTCAGAATAAATTGGAAAACTCTGATCTCATATTTTGCTGGTATCATCTTAAATCTCCACAACCATACCATCATAGGCTGGTTGTATTGATTCTGGCAATTCTGATTTTAGCTTTTGATAATCGAGCGGTATATGCATATGCGTTAAAATGGATTGCTTAGGCTGCAATCGTTCAATCCATTCTAAGCTCTCTGAGACGCTAAAATGACTTACGTGTGGCTTATACTGCAAAGCATCGACAATCCAGCAATCCAGCTTCTCAAGCTTTGAAATGCTTACGTCAGGAATATCACTGACGTCTGATGAATAGCACAGACCGCCAGTTTTAAACTTTCCATCGGTTGAAAATCTAAACCCCAGCGAATGAATTGGGCCGTGAACTTGAAGGATGGGCAGGGCGTGGATTGAACCACCCTCGCCTTGTATTTCAACTGGTTTTCCAGCCTCAAGCTCGTATGAATTTAAAATGGACGGATACATGCTGCCTTCAGGCTGTTTTAAGCAATAGCCAAAGCCTTCTTCAAGGCGCTGCATCGTTTGTTGGTCGGCATAGATTGTGACACGTTCACGTTGTGCTAGCGCATAGCCGCGTAGATCATCAATGCCATGCACATGATCTGCATGTGGATGTGTGTATAAAACGCCATCAAGACGCGGCACGTTGGCTGATAGCATTTGTTGGCGAAAATCTGGGCTGGTATCCACAACAACGCGCGTTATGCCATTGTCTGAAAGACGCTCAATCAATAGTGAACACCGCATACGTCTATTCTTAGGCTCATTTGGATCACAATCACCCCAATCCCCATGAATGCGTGGCACGCCTGGTGAAGAGCCGCAGCCAAGGATTGTGAAGCGTAACTTATCCATCAGCGCGGATCCGGAACTTTGTTGAACAAACGAAAGAAATTATTCGTTGTCGCTTGCCATATTTCATCGACTGAAACGCCTTTCGTTTCAGCTAAAACCTTGGCGGTTTCAACCACATATGACGGCTCATTACGTTTGCCACGATATGGCGTTGGTGCAAGATAAGGAGCGTCAGTTTCAACTAGCAAGCGATCCATCGGTACGTCAGCTGCAATATCCCGAATTTCTTGTGAGTTCTTAAAGGTCAAAATACCTGACAAAGAAACATATCCACCAAGTTTAACCCCAGCCTCAGCCAAAGCACGACCTGATGAAAAACAATGTAGCACAAAAGGGAATGCACCCTCGCCTGTTTCGTGCGTTAAAATTTCAACCATATCCTCATCCGCATCACGGCTATGAATGACAAGCGGCAATTGCGTCTCACGCGCTACCTTGATGTGGTTGCGTAAGCCTTCAGCTTGGGCGTTTGCGTGTTCTTTTTGATAAAAATAATCAAGCCCCGCCTCACCTACAGCGACAACCTTTGGGTGGTTTGTCAGCGCTACGATTTCTTGCGTCGAAATGTCTAATTCTTCATGTGCATTATGGGGATGTGTGCCGACGGAACAAAATACATTTTCAAACCGTTCAGCAACTTCTAACACCTGCGGAAACTTTCGAACGCGTGTACAAATCGTCACCATACGCCCAAGGCCAGCGGCCTCAGCACGTGCAACAACATCATCAAGCTCTTCGGCAAAATCTGGAAAATCTAAATGGCAATGTGAATCAATAAGCATCAAATTCATATAGCTTATTCTGGCAAAATATGCGCCCCTAAAATTGCGTAATCGTAACCGCCTGTGCGACCACCTAAGTGTTCGGCAAAGAAATGCTCCACATCACGGATCATCAAATACCGTTTTTGCCAAGGCCATCCTGCTGGGTTATGGCCAACGCCTTTGATCAACTGATATTCATATGGTGCATCATGTTTTTCAAGTTCTGCAACCAAACGGTCTGACTGGCTTTGCACAACACGCACATCATTGGTTGCTTGCACAATAAGTAATGGCGTTTTCATTTTATCTGCATGGTAAAGTGCAGAACGATCTTGCAAGTATTTCAATCCTTCTTTCGTTGAAGGGTCTGCACCATATTCAGTTAGCCATTCTTGCCAACCGCGCCAATAGTCTGGTACTTCAGTCAACATGGTTGAAAGGTCAGTTATGCCATTGATGTTAACCGCAGCTGCAAATAAATCAGAATTTTGCGTAACCGCAGTCATAACTTCAAATCCACCCCAGCTAACACCAAAAATGCCTACTTTATTTGGGTCAGCAATCCCCTGCTCTACAGCCCATCGTCGCGCATCAATAATGTCTGAGCTCATCTTACTGGCAATCTCACCCTTACCAGTCTCCGCAAATTTACGACCATAGCCCCAAGAGCCACGATAATTCACATCCAGAACAGCATAACCGCGATTATTGAGCATAGCATAGAAAGTATTAAACGAGCCACGCGTTCTTGAAATTGGCCCACCATGCACCATTATGATCATTGGTACAGGACCTGTTATTCCTTTTGGTCGGTATAAGTAAGCTGGAATTTTCAACCCATCTTCAGCCTCAATTTGAACGCCTTCATAGCTGGAAAAACTATCTTTGTATTTTGCCAAAGGTGCTTCTGCTAGAAGATCAACTTTATCGTTTTCCAAATCGAGTAAATACGTAGTGGTTGCGGATACAGGATCTGAGGTTTTTACAATCACTTTGGAAAAGTCTTGCGTGGCTGCACCCAATGAATATTCAGCTTAAGGTTTAGCATCAATCATTGATAGCTTTTCTGCAAATTCTTCATCAAAGAAAGTATGCTCAACATTTTCTGTATGCACATTTGACATTAGCAACTTATTGCTGACGTTATTCATATATATATAGCTTATATCAACCCTATCATCTTGTTGAATTACCTTTTCACTGCCATCGGTTAAATCAAAACTGACAATTGCAGATTTGTCACGATTAAGGTTTGAAATACCAAATATGGTATTATCATCGAGCTTATTGCCGAATAACCATAGACTGTCAGTATAGTTACCAGCGGCTACTTTATTCCAGTTTTCATCAGAATTACCCGCTTCAAATACCCAATCACCTGAGCCGATTTCTCCCTGTATCACTCTTCCGATAATAGTCCCACTATCATCATAAGAAAATGTAACTTGTTGCTCTTGATGAAGACCTAAAGGTTCAACATCACCAGATGTTAGATCAAGATTGTAAAGATCGAAAATGCTAGAGTTTCGTTTATTATTAGCGATAATAATTGTGTTACTGGCTGTTTTGGGCAAGAAATTAATGAATGAAATTGCGTCTTTACCAAGATCAAAAAACCGCCATTCGCCATCAATATTATCAACGTCTCTTATTGCAATTTCATAAATTTCGCGGCCTTCGCGATCGATATTGAGTATGATGGAATTATCATTAGGCGACCAATAATAAAGCCAACTCCCCTTTGGTGTATCCAAAGAATTTATATCACCCGTTTTAATATCCTTGATTTTAAGAACACGATTGAACCATTTCGTTTCAATCCAAGCAAGTTTAGAGCCATCCTTAGAAATTGAATGGCCTCCAATACTATCTTGATTGGCATAAAATTCGCGTAACGGAATAAGAGCGGGTAAATTACCATTCTTGATTGCAGGATGCGATGCAGAAATGGGTCGCCACACCCAAGCAGCAGCCAAAATAATAATTAATGACAATAAAACAAATGAAAGAAAGGTTATTTTGAGCATACTGCTAATATTGAAGAATTATTATTAAATATCAACAGTATGTTTTAATTATAAAATTTTATGACTTTGAGATTGATTCCACAGCGGCGCCTGCTGCTATTTTTTCTTTGTCAGAGACTTGATTTTCATCATCAATCACAACACGAACGCGTGGACGGGAGAATGGAATATTATTTTCTTCAAATGCATCCTGCATCGCTTGGAAAGCATATCTTCTAATCAAGAATTGTTTTCCAGGTTTAGACATGAACTTGGTAGAAATAACAAAACCATAATCATCAACTTCAACCGCACCTTGTGCCTTGAAGGGTTGCAAAAAGTCTTCTTTAATAGCTTCAACTTCAGAAAGTTCATGCCCTACCCGTTTAAGTAATTTTCGCACCATGTTGAGATCGGTTTCAAATGGAACGCGAACCTTTAACTTCATGATAGCCCAGTCACGACTGAAGTTTTCAATGACATCAATTGAGCCAAACGGAACTGTATTTAGCGCACCTCGGTGATGGCGTAATTTTAACGAACGCACTGAAATGCCTTCAACTGTACCTTTTGCTTTACCAACATCAATGTACTCACCTAGTCTGAAAGCATCTTCTAGTAGAAAGAAAAATCCACTAACAACATCTTTTACCAGCGTTTGCGAGCCAAACCCAACAGCAAGTCCCAGCACGCCTGCCCCTGCAAGCAATGGACCTGTATCAACCCCAAGAGATGAAAGTGCTACAAGAACCACAAGTGTGAATAATATGATTAAAGCGGCTCTACGCATCAAAGGAAGCAGCGTTCGCATTCTACTCATGCCAACACCAATTTCCTCAGCTTCTGTATTTTCAGTTTCAGCACTGCCCAAATAAGCACTATCTTCTTCAGCTATTTTTTGATCTACAAAAACTCGTATCACTTGCCATAAAGCATATGCAACGGCGATTGTTGCGGTAATATTTAAAAGCGCTATGAAAACTTGTGAACTCAAGCCATCATCTTTGGGTGCAAAAAAATCAGTGCGCCATGCGACTGCTAAAATAACCACAATTAATGCCAAAAGTGCTATTCTGGAAATGCGTGCAATAATAGCCAAGGTTATATTTTTACTACCGCTTAATTGTTCAATGCCTCGCGATAAGGATGCTTCACCAATAGGTAGTAAAATCATGATTGCCACTGAAATTAATGCAGCACCATAAAGCGGTAATCCGCCTAAGAAAATATTGAATAATAATCCAAAGAACATTGCTGGAATGGCAATAAACGTAATCAACGGCCAAAAGTGAGCTACCTGTTCGCGAATTATGGAAGGTTCTTTTGAACCTGTTAAGATGTCATTTGAAATCGCATCCGTTTGCACCCAGACCGAGTATCCCAAAAGTAATGTCGTAATCAATCCAACAATTAATAAAAGAAGGTCGTGAACGTCTCCATTAATGCCTAGGGAAGCAAATGAAGCGCACGAAAAGAACCCAAAAGCCCCAAAGGCTGTTGCTACCATAATGGAGTTATGAAACTTACCCGCATCCTTATCGCTCATATTAGGGATGCGTAAGCTTGCATCCTTAGGCTCAAACAAGGCGTAACTGCTTCCTGATATGAAAGCAATGATTGTAACGGCTGATAGATAAAAGAAGAATAATGTTCGGTCGCGCGGATCAGAACCTGCAAAAATCAAATAACAAAGTGTTGCTACAACGACTAAAGCAAGAACGCTGGATAAGTGGCGTATAAAGCGACCTGCAAATTTATTCGCCTTTGATGTTTCCGTATTTCCCTGAAATGACATCTTATCTAATTTGCGTCTGGTAAACCACATAGTGATTAAACCAGCAGTGATACAAAATAAGAACGTTATAACAAAAGCACCAAATGCACGTCCATCGCGCCCTTTGGTTATTCTTTGCCACCATTTTCCTGGAAGACTTGGCAACTCATGATAAGCGCCCAATAACTCACTGGCTCTTTTATGAATTGTGCTAAACTTAAGCTGAATTTCATATGCAATAATCGCAGGATTAAACGCAGGCTCAGGCTCAGCTTTTGGTTCTTCCAGCTTTTCTAGAAGAAGCTCCCGAACCTGTTCGTCCGTTAATGCAGAAATATCTTCCGCTGCATATGCAAAAGAAAACGTAAATAATAAAGCGCAAAGCACAAATGAAATAAATTTCATGCCAAAATCCAATAACTTAATTTAGATTTTTCTACTATGGCGAATTCAATTCCACAATAGAGCACTATTGCAAACTCACAAGATCTTATGTTGTTATGTCTCCACAAACCTTGGAAATACACCTTCTGGCTTTGGAAGTTCCGTACCACTTGTCATTGCATGATCTACAGAAGCATTTGCAAAGGTGCGGGCACCCTCTTCTATCTCCAAGAGGTCAAGCAGTTTGCCACATGATACTGGCATAATAGGTTGGGCAAGAATGGCTACATTACGAACCGTTTCTGCGACTGTCCAAAGCACTGTCTCCATGCGTTTAGGATCAGTTTTCTTTAAGCCCCATGGCGCTTGCTCATCAACATATCGATTTGCCTCTCCCAGCACTTTCCAAATCTCTGCGGTATATTCATGGATCGCATAAGCTGCCATATGTGTTCGAGATTTTTCCAACAAGCCATACACCTGATCAAGCAGAACTTTATCTTCTTGAGTTGCCTCCCCACGCATTGGTACTTTGCCCTCACAATTTTTGGCAATCATTGAAAGCGATCGTTGTGCGAGATTGCCAAAGTTATTGGCCAAATCTGCATTGGTATGATTGACGATATCCTCATGGCTATAAGAGCCATCAGAGCCAAAGCGCACTTGGCTTAAGAAAAAATATCGAAGCTGGTCAACGCCGTAAGTTTCTGCCATTTCAAAAGGGTCAACTACATTGCCCAAAGACTTTGACATTTTCTCACCGTTATTAAGTAAGAAGCCGTGGCCAAATATTTTCTTTGGTAGTTCAATGCCGGCAGACATTAGGAATGCTGGCCAATAGACCGCATGAAACCGTGTTATATCTTTGCCAATGACATGCACATCCGCAGGCCAATAAGACCAAAGATCGCTCTCCTCGTCTGGATATCCAAGACCCGTGATATAGTTTGTTAACGCATCAACCCAGACGTACATGACGTGTTTTTCGTCGCCTGGCACTTTAACACCCCAGTCAAAAGTGGTGCGCGAGATTGATAAATCCCTCAAACCACTTTTGACAAAAGAAATAATTTCATTTTTGCGAGATTGTGGTGCAATGAAGTCTGGCATCGCTTCATAAAGCGCTATCAATTTATCTTCATAGGCTGAAAGCTTGAAGAAATAGCTTTCCTCGTCCATCCACTCAACAGGTGTGCCCTGCCCGCCCAAACGCACGCCATCATTGTTTAGTGTAGTTTCATCTTCATCGTAATATGCTTCATCGCGCACTGAATACCAGCCAGAGTAGCTATCTTTATAAATGTCACCATTGGCTTGCATCTTTTGCCAAAGCGCCTGACAAGACTTGTGATGGTCTTCATCTGATGTACGAATGAAACGATCGTAAGAGACATTCAGCTTGTCAGTCATTGCTTGAAAAACATCAGAGTTTTTATCAGCCAGTTCTTTTGGGGTAATTCCAAGATCACGCGCTGTTTGAAGCATTTTCTGGCCGTGAACATCAGTACCAAGTAGAAACCGCGTATCAGCGCCATTAAGGCGATTAAAACGAGCAATTGCATCACAACAAACAAACTCATAGGCATGACCGATGTGAGGTACGCCATTGGGGTATGAAATTGCCGAGGTTATGTAAAACTTATCATTTTCCATTTTGGTGGATTGCTTCCATTATGTGGTGCGCGAGGCTTCACCCATATCTTGAAATAGGTTTATAATGACCTGTTTTTTATCAAGGTTATAGCCATCGGCAAGACGAATTGAATTTTGCGTCTTTTCCCATACCTGCGCCCAACGGGCAAGTGTCGATATGTTATCGGCATTATTCTTTTCGCCTACTCTACCCGTTGCGTGTGCTTCCATAAATTCATTTGCAAATTCAAGTAACATCCTGAACCCGTCTTCTTTACCACGTGCTGTTACTTTTTCAGCCATAGCCTGTATTTGCGCCCAGTCGGGTTTGTCGAGCCTATCACAAGCTTTCATAAACGTTTTATAAATATCAAGGCCATTCTCACGCGCAAGCAGAATTCCTGTTCTGATAGAACCTTTAGAGAGTTTAGCAAGTAAAGTCCTATCCGCTTCGCTCATACCATCCAATTCGCCAAAACGATTAAGAACACCAATCACCTGTGCGTCTTCTAACGGCTTCATAAATACCTGCTGACAACGTGAACGGATAGTTGGCAAAACTTTGGCTGGGGAATGCGAAAGAACAAAGAATAGCGTTTGCTCAGGCGGTTCTTCTAATATTTTTAAAAGCGCATTACTCGCCTGCGGATTCATGTCATCCGCTGCATCAACTATCGCAACACGCCATCCACTTTCACCGCGTGATGTGCCAAAAAAAGAAGTAGTTTGTCTTATTGTATCAACGGTTAGTTTGGTCTTGAACTTTTTTACTTTCTCATCCCAAGGTCTCGCCATGTGAAGCAAGTTAGGGTGTGAGCGTGCTGATATCTTGCCATCAATCGCATCATTTTGAATAGGTGTATCAAAACTTAGTGGCGCATCAGATGGATTTGCATATCTAAATATATGAGACGCAATTCGAAACGCCAATGTTGCTTTACCAATGCCTCTTGGGCCTGTAAGCAATAAGCCGTGATGCATCCTGCCTGATGAATATTGTTGTAAAATTTGTTGGATCGTATCTTCATGTCCAACTAGCTCACGCGTTTCTGCAGGATGTGGAATGCCATCTAGTTTATCTGCAACGATTGCATCATCATCCATCTTAAGTTGACTTTCGATCTAGCAAAGCCTCAACTGCATTCCAAATGCGTTGTGCAACCTGTTTTTTTGTCCCTGAAGCATCGATTAATTTACAACGGTCAGGCTCACTTTCCGCAATCACTCTAAATGCATCACGTCTTATTTGTTGCTCAGCCATTACTTCTTTTTCAAATCTATCAGGTTCTGAATTTTTATCGCGTCGTGCTTCTGCGCGTTTCATACCCTCTTCTGGTGGCAAATCTAGGATAAGTGTTAAATCAGGCCACACTTCTCCACAAGCAACTTTCTCAAGCGAATAAAGAAAATCCATAGAAACTTTACCAGATGCACCTTGGTAAACACGTGTTGAATCAAAAAAACGGTCGCAAAGAACAATTTTATTAGATGCAAGCGCGGGTCGAATAATAAGATCAACATGATCAGCTCTTGCCGCAGAAAAAAGCAATGCTTCTACATCAGAACCATATTTTTCTGCGTACCCAGATAAAATGACGTGTCGAATGGCTTCAGCACCTGCTGTACCGCCAGGTTCACGAGTTAATAAAACAGGATAATCTAATTTATTAAGTTTATCTTCTAGCGTTTTGATTTGACTCGATTTACCTGCGCCTTCACCACCTTCAAAGGTAATAAACAAACCATGATTTAAGCGTCGCTTTTTCATGAATAGGTAGCCCCATACCTAAAATCAAAATTCAAAGGTAAAATACAAACTATAACCATCCAAAAAGCAGCTCTTTGAGGGCATCAACAGCTTGGCGTTTTAAACCACCTTTTTGTACCGTTTCACCAGCGTATAGATCTACCTCCTGACTTAGCTCTCCTTCAATCCACACTTTAAGAATAGCAACCTTAGTCCCCTTTTCTACAGGTGGCATTATTGGGCCGTCATAGACAATTTTAGCAGTCATTTTATCACGCTTACCAATCGGCAAATAAAGCTCAACTGGCCCTTCGCCTATGACATCGACGCCAGCTTTTTTACCGCCATAAACACTCGCTTGACCAAGCACTTCGCCATCAGCAAATAATTCTACTTTTTCAAATGCTTTAAATCCCCAATTGAGTAACTTACGCGCTTCAATACCCCGCTCTTTTTTACTTTTCATGCCGCTTAAAACGGCAATTAAACGTCGTCCATTATTTACAGCAGAGCCAACAATTGCATAGCCACTGGCATCTGTGTAGCCAGTTTTCATACCATCTGCGCCAATTTTCTGGTTAAGCAAAGGATTGCGATTACGTTGATAAATTTTATTCCACTTAAACCCTTCCTCGCTATAATATTTATAAAAAGCGGGATACGTTTTAATTACATGACGCGAAAGTTTTGCTAGATCACGTAAGGAAACAAATTGATTTTCTGCTGGTAATCCAGTCGAATTTACAAAGTTAGAATTTCTAAGGCCAATCTTTTTAGCGCGCTGATTCATTAATCGTGCAAAATCAGCCTCAGATCCGGCTAAACCTTCTGCAATAATCATAGCACCATCGTTAGCAGATTGAATAATCACACCACGAATGAGGTCTTCTAGAGGTATTTCTGAATTAAGTTTAGCAAACATCGTAGAGCCACCAGAGTTTGCACCGCCATTTCTCCATGAATCTTCACTGACAAAATACTTTTCCTGTAATGATAATTTACCACTAGCAAGCTCATTAAAAACAACTTCCATTGTCATAATTTTCGCAAGTGACGCAGGTGGTATCTCTGTATCTGCTTCTTTAGCAAATAATACTGTACCAGTATCGGCATCCATCAATAGCGCTTGCTTTGCTTTCGTCTCATACAATTGCGCGTTTGCAGTCAAGCAAAATACGAAAATAGAAGAAACGAATGTAAGCGTTACAATTAAAGTTCTTAGAAAGTTTAGAAACATTGAATAAATTTCACAATTAACATAGCCAACTAAGGTAATAATAGCACCTTGATCAATATGCATTCAAGCAAGAACTACTAAATTCATATTTTGAAATCACTTTTTCTTATCAAAGTGGCTGATATCAAAATTTTCAGCCCTCTTTTTATATTCTTATTTCGAAAACATAAGTTCAATAAAAAAGCAGCTATGCCAACAATCTTATTATTATTATTCTAAGCTTTCAGCACCATCAAAATAGTTAAACGCTCTGCCTGATCTATGCATAGTTCGTTGCGCCACAAAACCATTAACATGATTTGGTGAAACTGTAGCGCTGGCAACATTCCTACCTGGTAATGGAGGAATAGAATTAGGGTTTACACTTCCAGGCTTGTAAGTTGCAATCAGTTCTTTCTCGTCCAAACCATGCAACGGGGCTTTACCAGCATACTCAACCCTAACTTTAGCCACACCTTGCTTCGTATACCCCAGCAACTGTGCAGCACGGGCTGATAAATCAATAACGCGTTTCTTTGAAAAAGGGCCTCTGTCATTAACACGAACCGTAACAGAACTTCCATTTTCTAAGTTTGTAACTTTTGCGTAACTCGGCAAAGGCATAGTCGGATGTGCTGCCGACAAACCATATTGATCATACACTTCACCATTAGCCGTTAAACGGCCGTGAAAATTAGGCCCATACCAAGAGGCTAATCCTGTTTGTTTAAGGTTAGGGTCTAGCCTTGGATGATATTTAATGCCACGGATCGTGTAAGGTTTTCCTATTTGATAGCGTCCACCACCTTTTCTGACACCTCGTGACTTAGTCACACGAGGACTTCCCTTTACTCCATACGCTTGTGATGAAAATTTAGTTTTATCAGAAGTCTCAGCTGGTAAATGCGCTAAGACTTGAGTTTTTACTGCTTGCGTTGGCTTAGCAACAATAGGTTGTTTTGGCTTTTGAATAACTGGATTTATTGAAACGGCATCCACAACACTTTGATTGACTGGTACATCAACACTTGGTGTCACTGGAATATTTGCGAGTGGAACACGGTGTAAATTAGCAGCTTGAGGCGTAGGTATTGCAACTACATTAGTTGGTTGAGTTGAATTACATGCTGAAAGAATAATCGTCGAAAGAGCTATTGTTGAAAGTAAAACTTTTCGATTAACAGGAAACAAAGTCCTTTTACTTACTAAAACCATTTGAAACCATCCCCCGCTAACGAAGCACTTTTGCAACGCTATACTCAAATACTGCATTCACGCCAAACATGGCAAGATTATAGCATAAGCGAACCAAGTTATAATTTTATTAATATATCATAACCAACGCATGGACAATTTTAACATAAAACATAAGACTTAAGAAACGCGTGCAGTACCAGAACGCCCATCAGTGCTTTTCCAGCGTAACTTATTGCCGCCAATTTTTTCTAAAGTAAAGCATTGCGTACGACCATCATACCAAGTTGGAAACTTTTGACAAAGCGTTCTACCTTTAACCCACCACTTACCCGTTTCCTTAGGTGAAAAAAATCTTCCAAGCCCAGTACCCGTTCCATCGCCTTTAACGGACCCGTTGTTTCTATACACCAATGGAAATTCGACACCGTATCGTGTTGCAAGAAGAATACGTTTGCCAACAACTGTTTGCTTAATCTCACTAGCTGAAAGGACTTCAGCATTTGCAGGTGCAGATATCGACAATACTGTTAAAAAAATAGCTGTAAATAATTTCATGTTTTCACCCATTAATACGCAGTAATATAATCAAGTAACGTTTATTAAATGCATTAGTTTCAAAAATTAGAAAATTATTCTGTAAAAAGAAAATACTAAGAGGTTACAACACCCCAAGCGAGCGAAACCTTCGCCAAGCATATTCTATATCTCGCGCGCGAAAACTATGCCCTCCTCCATGAAGGCAGAACTCAAGTACCTTCCCGCTAACATTTTTACGTTTTGTACATCGTAGGCTCGATGGGGAGGATTTGCCAACATGATTGTAACGGCCAAGTTTTGCATAGGCCTTAATTACTTGATTCACATTGCTATGTGCAGAGCTGCCAACCCGTCGCCCACCCAGAGGCACAGTCTTGTCAGAAGTTCCATGAACATGAATGATATTCGTTGGACCTGCAGAACATCTTGTTGGTGGATTACGCCAATACGTGCCTGAGATTGGCATATATGCAGCAAACCGCCCTCGCCCAGTACAGGCCATTGTCCAGGTAAATGTTCCGCCAACAGAAACACCTGCTAACATCAATTTTCTGCGGTTTATGGGAAAGCGTTTGGTAATATCTTTAATTACATTATCAAGATAAGAAAATTCATTAGAGCTTCTATCAGATCGCCCTGCTGGAGAGTTTTTGACGTTCCAATCATTCCTTTTTGCTTTCAAGGCAACCAGTGCAACACCTAACCTATTTGCAATACGTTGCAGGTTTTGATTGTTTATACCCCCAACCGCATTTCCGCCTAAGCCATGCGCAAAGAAAACTGCACCAATCTTTGTTTTACCATTATGCCCTGCTGGCATTTTAATGCGGTAATGCCGCCCATCTGCTATTTGACAGTGAGAGTTTTGCCCACAAGCTTGTGCAGACGGCAATTCAAATGAAAAAACAAAAGCCAAAACAAAAACTATGTACCGCATGATAAATCCACCTTATTTAAATAAGCTTTTACACGAGCTGACACAGTAATTGCTGTAAAAATTATGTGATAAGGTTAAAATAAAAAGTTATATTAAAGACTGAATAGTAAGGTAACTTAAATCACCCAATGGACTGGTGATATAACCCAATATTTGGATATGCAATTGGTACAAATTAAATATGACGTAGCAATTATTGGTGGCGGATTATCAGGTCTAGCCAGCGCAGTTTTATTAAATGAAGCTGGCAAAAGCGTTATTGTTCTAGAAGCAAAAAAACTAATGGGCGGTCGTATATGCTCAATAACTGATGATAAAACAGGTAAACATATAGCAGACATTGGCCCAACATGGGTATGGCCAATGTACCAACCAATAATCAGTAAATGGATTAAAAAACTTAACTTAAAACCATTTCCACAATATGACGCTGGCAACGCAATTTTAGATCATGGCGAAGAACGGGAAGTTGAAATTCGCCCCATCCCTAATCAACAAGGAAATATGCGGATTGAAGGTGGTTCGCAAGCATTCATTGATGCTCTAGTTTCAAGATTACAAATAGAGCAAATAAATTTAGGGTTTATTGTTGAAGAAATTACAGAATCAAACAACGAATTTGAAATTAAAAGTTCAAACAAGTCTCACCAAACCATTCATGCTGATCGTATTATAATCGCTACCCCTCCACGTATCGCACTTAAAACAATAAATTGGAAACCCAGCTTACCAAATGATATAAGTAAGACTTTAGACATGATGCCAACATGGATGGCACCTCATGCAAAAGTATCGATTATTTATGAAAATGCATTCTGGCGTGAACAAGGACTTTCTGGGCGTATTGTAAGCCGCGCAGGTCCAATTGTAGAAACTCACGATCATTGCAGTGCAGATCAATCTACTTCAGCAATATGGGGGTTTATCGGCTGGCCAAATAATATTCGTACCCAATTAGGAACGCAACTTGAACAGCATATTAGAAACCAATTAAAAAGATGTTTTGGAAATAATAGCCCTGATCCAATTAAGATAGAAATCAAAGATTGGGCAAATGATCCGTTTGTAACATCAGCCAATGACCTAACAAGCGAAATACATCACCCAAGTGTAGGGCCAGATGTATTAAGAATGGGACATAATCAAAACCGTATCTTTTTCGCTGGATCAGAAACCGCACAAAATAGTCCAGGCTTAATAGAGGGCGCTTTTGATTCTGCTACACACGCCGTAGACAATATTTTAAAAATTTGATCGATATAATCTATGTTGAAATGGCGGAGAGGGTGGGATTCGAACCCACGGTACGCTTGCGCGCACGCCGGTTTTCAAAACCGGTACATTCGGCCACTCTGTCACCTCTCCTGATGCCTTTTGTGGCTAGTGGTAAGGCTATGCGATATTCATCACTGTTTTTCAAGCCTTAATTTACACGAGAAACAAAAAAGGGAGCAATTAAGCTCCCTTCCCTAAAATATGTTTAACTCAGCTTTATTGTGGCAGCTGATCATCAACGCCTTTGACATAGAAGTTCATGCCAAGAAGTGTGCCAACGTCAGCTCTTTCGCCTTCTTTAAGCCATTCCGTTCCATCTTGCTTTGTAATTGGGCCAGTGAAGGGTTCTAGTGCACCATTACGAATATGACCTTCGGTGATTTTTGCTTTAGCAGCTGTTTCATAAGGCATATTCCAGTAAGGCGCCATTGCGACATCGCCTTTGTCCATACCAAGCCAAACATCGTGTTGTTTCCACGTGCCATCCATAACTGCTTTTACACGCTCTACATAATAAGGTGACCAATCATCAATAATGGCTGTAAGTTGGACTTCTTTACCAAAATTACGCATATCAGAGGCTTGACCAAAGGCCTTAATGCCTTTTTCTTGCGCAACTTGCATTGCAGCAGTTGAATCTGTGTGTTGCGTTAAAATATCAACACCTTGAGCCACAAGTGTATTCGCTGCATCTGCTTCTTTACCAGGGTCAAACCATGAGTTTACCCAAACTACTTTTAGTTTGAAATCTGGGTTTACTGATTGAGCACCAAGAATGAATGAGTTGATACCACGCACCACTTCTGGAATTGGGAATGAAGCAATATATCCTGCAACTCCAGTTTTTGATTCTGTTGCTGCAATTTGGCCTTGCACATAACGGCCTTGGTAAAACTTAGCACCATATGTCGATACGTTTTCACTCTCACGTTTAAAGCCTGTTGCATGCTCAAATTTTACATCTGGAAATTTCTTAGCAACTTTGTTTGTTGGTTCCATATAACCAAATGAAGTTGTGAAAATGATGTTACAGCCCGAGCGTGCAAAACGCTCAATAGCACGTTCAGCATCAGCCCCCTCTGGTACGCTTTCTTGATAAGCAGTTTCTACACCCAATGTTTTTTCAACAGCCAAGCGTCCTTGATCATGTTGATATGACCAGCCAAAATCACCAATCGGACCAACATAAACAAAACATGCCTTTGTATCAGCCGCATTTGCGCTTGTTGTAGCAAGCAGACCAAGCCCAAGGCCTGCTACTGGAGCTAGAAGTGTTGCAAGAATTTTTTTCATAAGTTTAGTTCCTTTTACCCTGTATATTTGTATTTACGTTTTCCAAGTACGCATATTCTTATTTATCGGTCTGGCACAAATCCCTTACCAAGAGATGCCGGTGTGTTCATCATCGTCAGCCTGCGATTTTGTGAAATAATCACCAAAACAACAATCGTTGCTAAATATGGCAAGGCTGACAGAAATTGTGTAGGGATTTTGAAGCCTAATGCTTGAATATGCAATTGCGCAATGCCTACTGCGCCAAATAAATATGCACCTATCAACACCCTATTTGGCCGCCATGAGGCAAACACGACTAAAGCAAGGGCAATCCACCCCCTACCCGCAGTCATATTTTCAATCCATTGCGTTGTATAAACCAGAGATAAATGTGCCCCTGCAAGACCAGAACAAGCGCCTCCAAACATGACTGCTAAATATCTTGTCTTAACAACAGAAAGCCCAAGAGCATGCGCAGATGTATGGCTATCACCAACAGCTCTTAGGATAAGCCCTGCTCTTGTCTTAAATAAAAACCAGCTTACGCCAAACAACAAAACAATCGAGAAATAGAAAATTATATCTTGTTGGAAAAACAACTTTCCAATGAAAGGAATTTCAGAAAGCACTGGTACAATGATAGGCTCTAACCTAACCCCGGGAATACCAATAAAAGCCTCCCCCCAAAGTCCCGATAGACCAAGACCTAGGATGGTAAGCGCTAAACCCGTTGCGACTTGATTGGTGACGAGATTAATTGTCAAAAACGCAAAAAGTAATGAGAATAACATCCCAACTATAATAGCAGCAAACGCGCCAATATATGGATTGCCTGTGTAGATACCAAAGGCAAAACCAGAGATTGCTCCCATGATCATCATGCCTTCAACACCAAGGTTCAAAACGCCAGAGCGCTCCGTTACCAATTCGCCAAGGGCGGCAATTAATAAAGGCGTAGCCGCAGTAAAAATAGTCAGCAGTATAGCTTCAACCAGCCCCATGACCCACCTCCCTTTTTCTAAAATTCCATGAATTTCCTAATCGAATACGATGGTGGATAAGTGTGTCACACCCCAAAACAAAGAAAAGCAGTAATCCTTGAAAAACGCTTGCAATTTTATCAGTCATATTTAGCGATATCTGAACAGCTTCGCCCCCCAAATAAGACAGAGCAAGAACGATACCTGCGGCAAAAATCCCTAGTGGATTTAAGCGTCCGAGAAACGCAACAATAATGGCCGTAAATCCATAACCAGGCGAAATTGATGGCCTTAATTGTTGAATAGCCCCTGACACTTCTGCAATGCCAGCAAGTCCTGCAAAAGCACCAGAAACAAGAAAAACAAATAATGTTGTTCTTTTAGGCGAAAAACCAGCAAACCGCCCTGCTCGCGGTGCTTGCCCAATAACTTGTATTTCAAATCCTTTAATGGTCTTGGATAATAAAAACCAAACAATCAAAACACCAATTATCGAAAAGATAATGCCATAATGCGCGCGGCCAGAAGCAAGAACTTCTGGTAAAATTTGCCATTCAGAGAAACTAATAGAGCCTGGAAAATTAAACCCTTCAGGATTTCTAAAAGGTCCACGGACAATCCAATCCAAAAAATGCCCCGCAACATAGACTAGCATCAACGATGTAAGAATTTCATTTGTACCAAATCTGTTCTTAAGAAAGGCAGGGATAAATGCCCATGCCATCCCCCCTAAAATGCCAAGCACAAGCATCATCGGTAGAATTGCAAAACTATGAAAGTCTGGAAAAAAAACAGGAACAGATGCGCCTGCAATGCCTCCCATGACGAATTGACCTTCTGCACCAATATTCCAATTTCCAGAGCGGAAGCAAAGGCAAAGACCTGTAGCAATCAAAATTAGAGGAGCAGCTTTGATTGCAAGCTCATGCAAAGACCAAGTATCTGTTAAAGGCTCAATAAAATAAACATAAAGCGCATTGAACGGATTATGTCCCATCATGGCAAATAAAATACCACCCACAATAAGCATCATGAAAAGCGCAATAAAGGGAGACATAAAAGAGAAAAATGCGGACGCTTCTCCACGTTTTTCTAATCGTATACTAAAATCAGGCTGCATTCTTTTTTTCACCTGTTTCTACACCAGCCATTAGCAAGCCAATTTGTTCACGCGATGTATCACTTGCTAGCAATGCCTTGGATAGTTTTCCATCAAACATGACTGAAATCTTGTCAGAAAGTTCAAAGACTTCATCAAGGTCTTGCGATATAATTAAAACCGCTGAACCCGCCTTAGCTAAATCCACAATGGACTGCCTAATGTGAGACGCGGCACCTGCATCGACCCCCCAACTTGGTTGATTAATAACCAAAACAGAGGGTTGTCGATCCAATTCGCGACCAATAATAAACTTTTGCAGGTTTCCACCCGATAAGGATGATGCGCGCGGATCTTCTTCTGCTTTACGCACATCCATTATATCACAAACACGCTTTGTAGCTGTTTCAACCATTTCGCGCCAAACCATTCCAATTTTACCAAATCTTTGGAATGCGACATCATCAGATTTATGGCGCGCTAGAAGCATGTTGTCACTTAAATAAAACTCAGAAACAGCACCATGCCCTAATCGTTCTTCTGGCACGAAAGAAGCGCCCATTTTTCTGCGTTGATTGATTGTGAGTTTACCAACTGCTTTTCCGCGTATTTCTATATTTAAAGAATCTTGTGTAGGGACTTCCCCAGATATTGCATCAAAAAGCTCAGACTGTCCGTTTCCTGCAACCCCCGCAATGCCTAATATTTCTCCCGCATTAATACTAAGATTTATCTTACTAAGAGGTATAGCAAAAGGTGTCGCTGCCGCTTGGGATAAATTTGAAATTCTAAGCAGTGTATCACCACTGGATTGAAGTTTTTGTTTTTCAATCAAATTAACATCTGTTCCTACCATCATACGCGCTATGCTGGCCGACGTTTCTTGCTTAGGGTCGCAGATACCACTTACCTCACCAAATCGTAAAATAGTAGCTCGGTCACAAAGACGTCGTACTTCTTCCAGCCTATGAGATATAAAAAGGATAGATCGCCCCTCACCTTTTAAGATGTCTAGAGTTTCAAACAGGCTTTCAGATTCCTGAGGAGTTAATACAGATGTGGGTTCATCAAGGATAATCAATTCAGGATTTTGCATCAAACAACGAACAATCTCTACACGTTGTCTTTCACCAACCGATAAATCACCAATTAAAGCTTGAGGATTCAGGGGCAAGCCATACCGGTTTGAAAGTTCTTTTGCTTTTTGAGTAACGTCTTCTAACGTTTCACCATCAGATAAAGAAAGTGCAATATTTTCAGAAACACTAAGCGCTTCGAATAATGAGAAATGCTGGAACACCATACCAATACCAAGTTTTCGTGCGGCAGACGGTGTAGCAATTTGAACAGCCTTGCCTTGCCAATAAATCTTACCAGCTGTTGGTTGCAAAGCACCATATAGCATCTTTACAAGCGTAGATTTGCCAGCACCATTTTCACCTAAAAGTGCATGTATTTCACCGGGCTTGATATTGAAATCAATATTTTTATTGGCAGCAAAATCACCGTATAGCTTCGTAATATCATTTACCCGAAGCATATCATCAGATTGATTAGTTGTTGTTGAAGCAAGTGGTTTCATTTATGCAATAAATACCGAAAACCATAACAAATCTAGCACTTGTCGAGTTTATTCCCAAAGAAAATTTATAGAGCTATTTTAACTTGCCAACCATCTGTAACACAAAACCAATACAAAACAGATAAATGCTAGCACCTGTAAAAATTGCATCAATTAAAAGCGGATTATCAAGATTAAAATAAACCGCTGACAAGCCTGTAATGCCCCATATTACAAAAGCTGCAAGACTTATGGTTCTAAGTGGCTTAACGCGAACGGGGTGAATGAATGTTACAGGCACAAACGTCATTATTGCTGTAAAAATTATGAAAATAAGCGAGAATGTAGGTGATGGCGACACAACAAACAAAGCGAAGACAACCATATTCCAACAGACAGGAAAGCCCTTAAAGCCGTAATCTTCAGTTTTCATGCGAGTGTCAGCATAATAAATAGCACTTGTTATCACAATGACAGCAGCAGCTGTAAAAGATGTGAATTTACTTAAAAGCACTTCTTTTTCACCCGAAGCATTTGTCAGATCTAGCAACCCACTTTGATATAAAATAAATGCTGGGATCATAACAAAAGTTGCATAATCAATAACATTATCCAACGTATCACCAGACCAATGCGGCCACCACTTTTTAACCTCTAATTTTCGTGCCAAAGGCCCATCAACACCATCAACAACAAGTGCCATGCCTAGCCAAAAGAAAGATTTAGGAAAATCATTTTCCGCAGCAGCTACAATGGATAGAAACGCTAAAAAAGCGCCGGAAGCCGTTAAAATATGAATGGAAAAAGCCCAAAGCGCTGATCGAGACATACCAAACATATACTTTCCCCTACCTTTAAAAAATATTTCTTTAGCACCCATGCGCTACTGTGTCATCTTTGACATGTGGAATAAAACAACAATATATCCTGTTAAGAGAATTAAGTAGTGAAAAGAACATGTCAAAGAACGCATTAAATACAGATATTTGCATAGTTGGTGGTGGTTTGGTTGGAAAAACTGCAGCACTGAAATTAGCGCATACTGGATCAGATGTAATATTATGTGCGCCTAAACAAACTTTCAAAGACCAAAGAACAACTGCACTATTGATGCAAACAGTCAATTTCTTTGAAAATTTAAACATCTGGGAACCATTACAAGAAAAAGCTTTTCCCTTAAAAACTATGCGAATTATTGATGGTACAAATAGATTAATACGCTCTCCTCAAACAGATTTTAATGCTAGCGAAATTGACCTTGATGCATTTGGCTATAACCTTCGCAATGCAGATATTTTAGATGTCTTAGATAAAGAAATTGCAAGCTTACCAAATCTGAAAATATTAGAAGGTACTGTAGAAAATATTGAAACAAAGGGAGCAAAAGAAAACGTTTTTGTTAAAACGCAAAACGGCGATTCAATCATTGCATCGAGCTTTGTAGTTGGAGCGGATGGCAGAAATTCAATTGTACGAAATATTCACAATGCAAGCGTTAGAGAATGGGAATATCCACAATCAGCAATAGTCCTAGACTTTAAACATGAGCGTTCAACACAGTTTACTAGTACAGAGTTTCATACCCAAACTGGCCCTTTTACAATTGTCCCCCATTCAAATCATCAAGCTGGACTTGTCTGGATGGAAAAACCCGAGACAGTTTCACAACTACTCCTGCTTTCTAAGCAAGATTTTGCACTTAAAATGGAGAGTCAGATGCAGTCTTTTTTGGGTAAAATTACACTTTTAAACGACCCGCAAAGCTTTCCAATCAAAGGCTTGGTCGCAAATCTATTTGGACAAAACAATTGGGCAATCATTGGTGAAGCGGCGCATGTCTTTCCACCAATAGGTGCACAAGGTTTCAATCTTGGCATTCGTGACATTGAATGTCTTGCAGAAATATTATCCCGATATACCAATCAGGAAGACCGTGGAGGTCAATATAATTATGCAAGAAAAAGCGATATCAACACCCGCACCCTGGGCGTTGATTTACTAAATAGAAGTCTCTTATCAGAGTTTTTACCCGTTCAAATGATTAGAAGCATTGGCCTACACGTTTTGGGTTCTGTAAAGCCAATAAGAAAACATGCAATGAAAATGGGGATATCACCAAACTTATAGATTGGTAGAATTTGCTAGTTGAAATATAGAGAATTTCTAATATTATTGCACAGTTATCTATAATCGTCATGGACTATAAAATGATCAAAGCAGCTAAATATAGTATCGGTCAAATTGTTAAACACCGCGTATATCCTTTTCGTGGTGTAATATTTGATGTTGATCCAGAGTTTGATAATAGCGAAGAATGGTATGACTCCATACCTGCAGATATAAGACCGTCTAAAAATCAACCATTCTATCATTTATTTGCTCAAAATGATGAAACAGAATATGTCGCATATGTATCAGAACAAAATCTTTTAGAAGATGCTTCTAAAGAGCCATTACGTCATCCAGAAATTAATGAAATTTTTGTCAAAACCCCTGATGGATCGTACAAAACAAGACAAATTTATCATCACTAAATAAAAAAGGGCAATCTATTCGATTGCCCTCTTCAAAATAAATATCAAAAATTATGGGGCTGTCCCAGATAACTACGATAAATATTGTTTAACCCATTGGT
>CAZCUN010000015.1:0-58423 GCA_964502215.1 uncultured Rhizobiaceae bacterium
AACCAATGGGTTAAACAATATTTATCGTAGTTATCTGGGACAGCCCCTAATTTTAACTTCCCCTTTGATTGAAACATTGAAGGGGAAATCATATCAAATTACAAACTACCCGTTTGTTTCCAGATTGAGTTATCATTAAAACCCTCAACAAAATCACGATGTTTTTTGATATCTTCTTCGCTCAGTGGAGATAATAGCGGTTTTGATCTTTGTAACGTTTGAACGCTACCATCTTCATTGACTAAAGCATCTGAATTTTGGCTATTTGGATTTTCATGTTCCAAACTAAAAGATGCCTGTCGTCCGCCCAAAAGTTCAATATAAACTTCAGCTAATATTTCAGAATCAAGCAGGGCACCGTGTTTTTCACGTTTTGAATTATCAATATTATACCGCGAACAAAGAGCATCTAGCGAATTAGGCCCCATCGGATGTTTGCGACGCGCAATTTCTAAAGTATCAATCACCCGCTCATTATCGATAGGTGGTTTTCCAAGGCGCTTTAATTCCGCGTTCAAAAAGCCTGTGTCAAAAGACGCATTATGGGCGATCAAACTACCCGTTGAAAAAAACTCAAGAAAGTCATCAGCAACATCCGAGAAATTTGGTTTATCGTTCAAAAATTCATTACTGATGCCATGAACTTTTAAAGCCTCAGGATGAATCTCTTTACCTTGCGGATTAACAAACACATGAAATGTCTTACCACTTGGAAACCGGTTGATGAGTTCAACTGCACCAATTTCAATTACACGATCCCCATTATTGGCTTTTAGCCCGGTGGTTTCTGTATCGAAAATAATTTCGCGTAGAATTTCTGACATGTTTTAACTCTGACTTTTATCTTTAAGTAAGCGCTTTAATAATTTGATGCACGTTCTGCTTAGCTTGTTCCAAGCCCAAACTCGTATCAATCACAAAATCTGCTTTTTCACGCTTTTCGCTATCTGGTACTTGCCTTGCCAAAATCGCTTCAAATTTTTCAACGGTCATGCCATCACGAGCTAGAACACGTTCGCGTTGGATACTCGCAGGTGCTGTTACGACTATAATTTTATCAACACGGTTTACGCCACCTGTTTCAAACAAAAGCGGAATATCGAGAACGACTAGTTTTTCACCTCTTGTCTCTGCTTCTTTCAAAAATTCCTGTTCTCGTTTGTGCACCAGCGGGTGAATAATGGCTTCCAGTTTTTTCATATTATCAGGCTTGCCAATGACGTATTTGCTGAGCTTGGTGCGATCTACATTTCCATCGCTTGTTGTGTTAGGAAATGCAGCCTCAATTAAGTCAGTTGCTTCACCTGAATAAAGTTTGTGCACTGTTGCATCTGCATCATAAACAGCGACCCCTTGATCACGAAACATTTGTGCAGTTGTGGATTTGCCCATTCCGATTGAGCCTGTTAGCCCTGCTTTTATCACGATGACAGTCCTAAAATATATTCGCGCAATTCATCCGTGACTTCTGGGCGAATACCAAACCATTTTTCAAACCCTGGTACCGCCTGATGCAGTAACATGCCAAGACCATCAACTGTTTTAAGACCCAGCACATTTGCTGATTTTAAGAACGGAGTTTCGAGTGGAATATAAACAATATCAGACACGATTGCAGACGTTGGCAAAGTAGATAAATCTGGCATTATGGTTGTGTCATTGCCTGCCATACCAATTGAAGTTGTATTTACAATAAAATCTACTTTTGGCATTAAGTTTGGTAATTCTTGCCAAGTATGTGCATGGCATTTTTTGCCGAATAGGGATGCAAGATTTTCTGCGCGTTTAAGCGTTCTATTGATAATATGAATTTCTTCATAACCAGCTTTAATAATTGCATAAATAATTGCTCGCGCTGCACCGCCCGCACCCAATACAATCGCTGTTTTTTTATTGCTCCACTCAGGTGCAAAATCATTCATGTTTGCAGAAAAACCATAAGCGTCCGTATTGCCACCGTATAATTTTTCGCCTTCAAGCCAAAGCGTATTAACTGCACCAATTGCTTTTGCAGCATCATCTAATTGGTCTACATTTGCAAATGCCACTTCTTTATGAGGTAATGTGACATTACCACCTGCAAATTTGCTTTGAGGTAATTCTTTTAAAAATTGCTCAAAACTTTCAGGCTCAATACCAGCCGCTTCATAACTTCCATCAATTCCATATTGCTTTAGCCAAAAGCCATGCAGTAATGGAGACTTCGATTGTTGTATAGGCCAGCCTGTAACAAATGCTTTTTTCATTTATTCAACCAAATCTAATTTTCGT
The DNA here is from genome assembly GCA_964502215.1 of uncultured Rhizobiaceae bacterium. Taxonomy (GTDB): domain Bacteria; phylum Pseudomonadota; class Alphaproteobacteria; order Rhizobiales; family Rhizobiaceae; genus JAALLB01. Next base: position 2,272 of record CAZCUN010000015.1, read on the forward strand.
AATTCAGCTAGAAGAGGCAAAATTGGCAGGCCGATGATCGAAAAATAATCACCTTCAACTTTCTCAAACAATTGCACGCCCAGCCCCTCAATCTGATATGCCCCAACACTTGATAGAATTTTTTCACCAGCATCAGATAAATGTCTTCCGATAAATCCTGGATCAAGCTTTCGCATTGTTATGGTTGCTACTTCAACATGGCTCCATAAAACTTCACTGTTTCTAACCAGTGAAACAGCAGCATTTAGCTGATGTTTTTTACCAGATAGCAAAAGTAAACGCTTTTGTGCTTCTTCCATATTGCTTACTTTATGAAGAAGTTCTTCTTCTAAAGATAATGTTTGGTCACAACCAATTACATATGCATCTGTATTACTCTTTGAGATTTCTGTTGCTTTTGCAATTGCCAATACTTCTGCAACATCTTCTCCTGCAAGACCTGCTTCAATCAAGGGAGTTTCAACTTCGCGTTCATTTATATCTGCTGCTTGAGCTGAGAATTTTACACCTGCGTTTTGTAAAAGCGTCTGACGGTGTGTGCTTTTAGATGCCAGTATTATTTCAGACATTAGGTTCTTTCTTGATATTATTCATGTGGTTTTTTCAGCATCGCGTTTAGAAGTATGTTGTTCAAGCAATGCTAAAATTCTTGCAGAAGCTTCTTCTATAGATTTTCTTGAAACATCAACAAGTGGCCAGTCATGTTTGGTACTTAATTTTCTTGCATTTACCAATTCTTCCGCAATAGACGCTCGGTCAGCATAAGAAGCACTATGCGCAGATGCATTTAATTCTAGAAGTCTATTTTGCCGAACTTGCTGGATTCTATCTGTTGAAGCAACGAGAGTAACAATTAATGGGTTTTTTGCAGTGATAACTTTATCAGGTAATACCATTCCAGGGACTAAAGGAATGTTTGCAGTTTTCACACCTCGGTTTGCCAAATAAATACTGGTTGGTGTTTTAGAGGTTCTTGAAATGCCTAATAAAATTACATCTGCTTCTTCAACATTTTCAGGTACCACACCATCATCATGCAGCATTGTGAAATTTAGGGCATCAATTCGACTAAAATATTCACTGTCTAAAGCATGTTGCGCACCTACAATGCGTCTTGTAGGTTTTCCTAAATAAGAATGGAAACATTGGTAGATTGGTTCAAGCACCGAGACAACAGGAACACCCATTTCTTTGCATTTTGTTTCCAAAAATTCGCTTATTTCAAAATCTGAAATTGTATATAGAACAATGCCAGGTTTATCTGCGATATCTTCAATAGCATTTTCTAATTTTTTTAAATTCCTGACCAAAGGATAAATATGTTCTATCGCTTGGTTTGATTGGTATTGTGATGAAACTGCACGAGCAGCAGCTATAAGCGTTTCACCTGTTGAATCAGATATTAGATGTAAATGAAATGAACTTGTTTGATCACTCAACGGATTTTGCTTTCTTGTGGATGACTGTGGATAAAAATCGCTTAATCTAATTTATAGAGATTTTATACCCGTAGCCTTAAATTCTTCTCACAATAACATTGTATGTATGATTTTGAACAGCATTTGTTAAGAGTGGGGATAACAAGGATAACTTTAATTCATTGTCTTTTTTTGATTTTTGATTGTATTTTCTGCAAATTGTAAATCACTGAATTTCAGAATGAATTTTGATTAATTACCGTAATTAACAAGGTGCAATTTGAATCAAAGTGAATTACACGTATAGTGTCTAAAAATATAGACAGGCTGTGAATTAAAAAGAATTACCGCTATTCACAGACTCTAATAAGAATCAAATTAACCGAAGGTAAAACTTCTTTTATAACGTAACTGTGGAGTATAGAAATTGAGGAGAGTCTTAGAAGTATTGAAGGGTAAAAGCTTTGAAATCCCACCCGTATGGCTGATGAGACAAGCAGGAAGATATTTACCAGAATACAGAGAAACCAGAAAACAAGCAGGGGGATTTTTAAGTCTTTGTTATAATCCTGAACTAGCCATAGAAGTGACAATGCAGCCGATCCGTCGATTTGGTTTTGATGCTTCGATTTTATTTTCTGACATTTTAGTTATTCCAGATGCGCTGGGTCGTAAGGTTGAGTTTAAAGAGGGGGAAGGCCCAGTGCTTGAACCTATTAAGCTTGATGAGATTAGTAAATTAAATACTGATGGCTTTTTAGATCATTTAAAGCCTGTTTTAGAAACAGTTACCGGTTTAAGAAGCGAATTACCTAATGAAACAACATTAATTGGTTTTTGTGGTGCGCCATGGACTGTAGCAACTTATATGATTGCAGGGCATGGAACGACTGATCAAGCACCAGCAAGATTGTTTGCTCATCAACATCCTGAAGAATTTCAAAAGATGATAGAGATTTTAGTTGATGCTTCATCTCAATATTTGATTGCTCAATTTAAAGCGGGCGCTGATATGGTTCAGATTTTTGATAGCTGGGCTGGAATTCTTGGTGGTGATCAATTTCAAAGGTGGTGTGTTAAGCCAATGGCGCAAATTGTGAAAAACGTACGCGCTGAAATTCCTGATGCACCGATAATTGGGTTTCCTAAAGGAGCTGGTTCACAATATAATGGTTACCGTGAAGCAACAGGCATTACGGGATTAGGCTTAGATTGGTCTGTTCCTATGTCACAAGCAAAAGAGTTACAAAAAGGTGGTGCTATTCAAGGATTACTAGATCCGATGCGTGTAATTGCAGGTGGTTCTGCTTTAGATGACGGTGTTGATGAAATAATAGAAAATTTGAGTTCTGGACCTTTGATTTTTAATCTTGGTCACGGAATTACACCTCAAGCGCCAATCGCGCACGTTGAACAACTGCTTGCTCGTATTAGAGGTAATTAATCAATGTATGAATGGGTTAAGGTTGCACATATTCTTTCGATCATCAGCTGGATGGCTGGGTTATTATATCTTCCTCGTCTTATGATTTATCATTTCGATGCTGAAATCGGTTCTGTGCAATCTGAAACTTTTAAAATCATGGAACGTAGACTACTAAAAGCGATTATGACCCCTGCAATGATTGCAAGTTGGATTTTTGGGCTTTGGTTGATGTCTTTAATCGATGCTCATAAAGAAGCTTGGTTTGTTTCTAAATTCTTTCTGGTTTTTCTAATGAACGCATTTCATATGTTTATGGCTAAATGGGTTAAAGAATTTGCAAATGATAAAAGATTACGTTCAACAAAATTCTACCGTGTAGCTAATGAGGGTCCTACTTTATTGATGATACTTATTGTAATTTTGGTGATTGTTAAGCCGTTCTGATTTTAAATAATCAAATTTATAATAAAAAATTCTTGAGTGAATCGTTTTTTCGGGTTATTGGACAGATAACCTACCCTTTTTGCAGTGCGTTGAAATTTTATCCGGCTGACAATCTAATTATACATTTATGGAAAGTGTCTCTTCATGGAACAAATGAGGCTTCAAGATTTAAATTCCAAAAGTCCAACAGACTTAATTACCTTTGCTGAAGGCTTGGAAGTTGAAAATGCCAGCACAATGCGTAAGCAAGAATTAATGTTTGCTACGCTTAAGAGCTTGGCTGAACAAGATGTTGAAATTATTGGTGAAGGCGTTGTTGAAATCCTTCAAGATGGCTTTGGCTTTTTAAGATCTGCCAGTGCGAACTATCTTCCAGGGCCTGATGATATTTATATCTCACCTTCTCAAATTCGTCGTTTCTCACTTAAAACAGGTGACACAGTTCAAGGGCCGATTAGAAGTCCTAAAGATGGTGAACGATATTTTGCACTGTTAAAAGTTGATACTATCAATTTTGAAGATCCAGATAAAATTCGTCATAAAATCCATTTTGATAATTTAACACCACTTTATCCTGATGATAAATTCAGCATGGAAATTGATGACCCTACAAATAAAGATTTATCTGGTCGTGTTATTGATTTAGTAGCACCGCTTGGTAAAGGTCAGCGTGGATTGATTGTTGCGCCACCTCGTACAGGTAAAACGGTTCTACTTCAAAATATTGCGCATTCTATCACTGCTAATCATCCTGAAAGTTATTTGATCGTTCTTTTGATTGATGAACGACCAGAAGAAGTAACAGATATGCAGCGCTCTGTTAAAGGTGAAGTTGTTTCTTCGACATTTGACGAACCCGCTGTACGTCACGTTCAAGTTGCTGAGATGGTTATTGAAAAAGCTAAGCGTCTTGTTGAGCATGGTCGTGATGTAGTTATTTTGCTTGATTCAATTACGCGTTTGGGTCGTGCATATAATACAGTTGTTCCATCATCAGGTAAGGTTCTTACTGGTGGTGTTGACGCGAACGCACTGCAACGCCCTAAACGTTTCTTTGGCGCGGCTCGTAATATTGAAGAAGGCGGTTCACTAACCATTATCGCAACTGCTTTGATTGATACAGGCAGTCGTATGGATGAGGTTATCTTTGAAGAATTTAAAGGTACAGGTAACTCTGAAATTGTTCTTGATCGTAAAGTTGCTGATAAACGTGTTTATCCTTCTATGGATATCTTGAAATCCGGTACGCGTAAGGAAGACTTGCTAGTTGATAAAGAGGATTTGCAGAAAGTTTATGTTCTGCGTCGTATTTTATCTCCTATGGGTACAACAGATGCGATTGAGTTCTTAATTGATAAATTGAAGCAAACTAAGAATAATGACGAATTCTTTGATAATATGAATACATAATTGATATTGTATAGATATATCAATTAGTTAGCTTATTTTATCTTGTTTCTTTAGCAAACGATTCGGACTCGAAATATTTTTTTCTTGATTAGGTACTGTCATGATCATTAACGAGATCACTAACGATACAATTGTCGCGCTGTCGAGCGGTTCTTTGCCCAGTGGTGTCGCAGTTGTAAGAATATCAGGTTCGCAATGTAATCGTCTTTGTAATTTAATATTACCGCAATTACCTCAACCAAGAATAGCTACGTTACAAACGATATACAAAGTTAATAGTAAAGAAGAATTAGACCGCGGTTTGGTCTTATGGTTCCCGCAACCAAATAGTTTTACTGGTGAGGATTGTATTGAATTACATCTTCATGGTGGGAGAGCTGTTGTAGATGCAGTTATTAATTCAATATGCTCTTCAAATAATATTAGAATTGCTGAACCTGGTGAATTTTCAAGACGTGCTTTTGAAAATGGAAAGTTAGATTTAACCGAAGTTGAAGGCATTGCTGATCTCGTTTCAAGTGAAACAGAGGCTCAACGCAAACAAGCTTTAGCTCAAACTAGAGGTGATTCACGTGAAACATTTGAAGGATGGCGTAAAAGACTTATTCATATGAGAGCTATGATTGAAGCCGAACTTGACTTTAGTGAAGAAGAAGATGTGCCAGAAGAAATATCTGAAGAAGGCTTTGCGCAAGTTTTAGCTTTAAAAGAAGAAATATCTTCTCATTTAGAGAATAATAAAGCGGGCGAAATTATTCGCGATGGTTATAAAATTGTTTTAATGGGTAAACCTAATGCTGGTAAATCAAGTTTATTAAATGCTTTAGCAAAACGCGATGTTGCAATCGTTACAAATGAAGCAGGAACAACGCGCGATGTTTTAGACGTTCATCTCAATATTGATGGCTATTCAGTCATTATCTCAGACACTGCGGGCATTCGAAAGTCTGATAATTCTGTTGAGATTGAAGGTATTAAGCGCGCTAACCTTAAAGGTAATGAAGCTGATTTAGTCATTTGGCTTTATGATTTTATGGATACGAGTAAATTACCTGATCTGGAGTTTGAAAATGTTCTCTTTGTTAGCTCTAAGAATGATGACCTAAAGCACAGTGACAATGTATCTATTTCTATCATGAGAGAAAATGGAATAGATCAATTATTTAGCGATGTCAGACAGCGTATTAAAAATAAACTAGAAAACTATGAGAGTGGATTAATTAGCAGAACGCGTCACAGACTTGCCTTGGAAGAATGTATCAATCATTTATCTGCTGTTATCAATAATAATATTTTAGATATTGAATTGAAGGCTGAGACACTGAGACATGCTTCTGATTGCATTGGTAAGATTACAGGTAAGGTTGATGTTGAAGATTTACTGGATGTTATCTTTTCTGAATTTTGTGTTGGCAAATGATTCACGTGAAACATTTTGGTACTGACAAATACTTTTAGCCTGTTTCACGTGAAACATTTTGCAAATATTAGCTTTATTGTTGGTTTCTCTTTGACCTCATTCAAATGAATCGCTATTGGACTCAAATGATGAATTATTCTGAATATGATGTAATTATTGTTGGCGGTGGACATGCTGGTACTGAAGCAGCAAGTGCGTCAGCGCGTGCTGGTGCAAAGACTGTGCTTGTAACTCATAAACGAGACACTATTGGTGTTATGTCATGTAATCCTGCAATTGGTGGGCTAGGCAAAGGCCATCTTGTACGTGAGATTGATGCTCTAGATGGTCTTATGGGGCGTGTTGCTGATAAAGGTGGCATTCAGTTCCGATTATTAAATCGTCGTAAGGGGCCTGCTGTCAGAGGCCCTAGAACGCAAGCTGATCGCAAACTCTATCGTGAAGCAATGCAATCTGAGATCTTTAACATAACTGGCCTAGATATCATTGAAGCGGGTGTTGAGGATTTAGCGCTTAAAAATAATCAAGTTGAAGGCATTATTCTTTCTGATGGCACAATTATAAAATGTGGGGCTGTTGTTTTAACAACAGGCACTTTCCTTCGCGGTCTTATTCATATTGGCGATAAAATGATTCCGGCTGGCCGCATGGGCGAAGATCCTAGTGTTGGCTTGTCTGGTACTTTAGAAAGAGCGGGATTTGCTCTAGCAAGGCTTAAAACAGGCACACCAGCGCGTTTAGATACAAGAACGATTGATTGGGTAGGGCTGGAGAAACAAGGCGCTGATGAGGAGCTTGTGCCCTTTTCTAGCATGACTAAAGCTATTACAAATCCCCAGGTAGAATGTGGGATAACGCGAACAACGCCTGCAACGCATAAAATTATACGTGATAATGTTAAACGCTCTGCCATGTACTCTGGTCAGATCGATGGTATTGGCCCGCGCTATTGTCCTTCTATTGAAGATAAGATTGTTAAATTTGGCGAAAGAGATGGGCATCAGATATTTCTAGAGCCTGAGGGCTTGGATGATATTAATGTTTATCCAAATGGTATTTCTACTTCTATGCCTGAATCTGTTCAGGAAGCTTTTCTGGAAACGATTCCAGGACTTGAGAAAGCTAAAATATTACAACCGGGATATGCGATTGAATATGATCATGTAGACCCAAGGGAATTAAAGCCCACTTTGGAAACCCGTAAAATCCAGGGTTTTTTCTTAGCGGGTCAGATTAATGGCACAACAGGTTATGAAGAAGCAGGCGCTCAAGGTCTCGTTGCGGGACTAAACGCAGCTAGATTGGTTGGTAATCAAGATGAAATTACCTTCAGCCGTACACAGAGTTATATAGGTGTGATGATTGATGATTTGGTTACGCGCGGTGTCAGTGAGCCTTATCGTATGTTTACATCTCGAGCAGAATACAGACTTTCATTGCGTTCTGATAATGCAGATCAACGTTTAACACCTCTTGGGATTGAAGCTGGTATTGTCTCTAAAGAACGTCAGGCATTTTTTAATAAGCAGCAAAAGGCACATTTAGAGGGTCTTGAATTGCTTAAGTCTTTAACTTTGACTCCAAACGAAGCTGCTAAGGCTGGACTGAAAGTCAAAGAAGATGGGGTTCGACGTTCAGCTTTTGACCTGCTTTCTTTTAATGATATCAATTTTGATCGTTTAAAAGAGGTTTGGCCTGAGCTTGATACAATAGATGCAAAGGCTGTTGAACCTTTGGAAATTGAAGCTGGCTATGCTGTTTATCTGGCAAGACAAGAAGCAGATGCCGCTGTTGTACGTAAAGATGAGCAGAGAATTATTCCTGCTGGTTTTAAATATAATGAACTGTCAGGCCTGTCGATTGAACTTCAACAAAAGCTTGAGAAAATTCGCCCAGCCAATATTGGGCAAGCTTCGCGCATAGATGGCATGACGCCAGCAGCTCTTACGCTGCTACTTGCGCATATTATGAAATCCAGATCACAAAAAAGAGCATCATGAGCGACGAAGCCACTTTTTCACTGCTTTCTCAAATTTACCCTGTTTCACGTGAAACGTTTCAACGTTTTAATATTTTAGTTGAGCGTGTAGAGGAATGGCAGAAAAAAACTAATTTAGTTGCGCCGTCTACGTTAAATGATATTTGGAATCGCCACATAGCAGATAGTCTTCAATGTATCAGCTTAAAACCAGAAGCTAGATCATTTGTAGATATTGGCAGTGGTGGCGGGTTTCCAGGTTTGGTTATTGCCGCAATTATGGCAGAGTATGAAAACACGAAGGTTGATTTGATTGAGAGCATACAAAAGAAATGTTCGTTTCTGCGTCAGGTAAATCGACAGATGTCGGCAAATGCAAATATTCACTGTGCGCGTATAGAAGATGTCAGCAAAACAATTAAAACTCCTGAAATTGTAACAGCAAGAGCATTGGCAGCTTTGCCGCTCTTACTTGAACTTTCGTCTCCTTGGTTGCTTGATGGCGCAACTGCTTTATTTCACAAAGGCAGAGATTTTGAGACAGAATTGGCAGATTGTAATGGCTTATGGGAGTTTGATCTGGTAAGTCATAATAGTGCGATCTCTTCAGATTCTGTTATCTTGGAGATTAACAATTTACAGTGCATTGACCAAAAATATGTCAATTTAAATAAAAAATGAAGATACGGAATAGAGAAACAATGCCTAGAGTTATTACTGTGGCAAACCAAAAAGGTGGTGTTGGTAAAACAACAACTGCAATTAATCTAGCTACGGCACTGGCTGCTATTGAGCAAACGGCACTTGTTATAGATCTTGATCCACAAGGCAATGCAAGTACGGGGCTTGGTATTGACCGTGAAGATCGTGAAGTTTCTACTTATGATTTGCTGACAGGGGGCGCAACGCTTGAAGAGGCAATGACACCAACTGCTGTACCTAGACTTTTCCTTGCGCCATCAACTCTGGATTTGCTTGGTGTAGAAATGGAAATTTCTGGTGAAGGCGATCGGGCTTTTAAATTAAAGAAAGCAATTCAGGAATATAATCCTAAAGATAATCCAATTGATTATATTTTGATTGATTGTCCGCCTTCTCTAAACTTACTTACTTTAAATGCAATGGCGGCTGCTGATTCTGTGCTTGTTCCGTTACAGTGCGAATTTTTTGCGCTTGAGGGTTTAAGCCAATTGTTGCAAACGGTTGATCAGGTAAAAGAAACGATTAATCCAGATATTATTATTCATGGCATCGTTATGACAATGTTTGATAAGCGCAATAATCTTGCGACACAGGTGATTGCTGATGTGCGCGAGTTTTTGGGTGACAAAGTTTATAAAACAATTATTCCGCGCAATGTCAGACTTTCCGAAGCGCCTTCTTATGGAAAGCCTGCGCTTTTATATGATTTAAATTGCTCAGGTAGCCAGGCTTATTTGCAATTGGCTTCTGAAGTTATCAAACGCGAAAAACAATTAGTAGCAGCATAATATTTGATTCAGTTCCGTAATGAATCAAATGATTTCGAGGTATTAAAAATGTCAGATGACAATTCAAAGAAACGTCTTGGTCGTGGCCTTGCAGCACTTATGGGTGATCTTGATCAACCGGTGCAAGCTACAAAAGATAAAGATGATTTAAAAACAGAAGAAGCACCTTTGGTAAGCAATCAAGGGGAACGTAGTGTTCCAATTGAACATTTGCGTGCCAATCCAAATAATCCGCGTAAGATTTTTTCTGAAAGTGATTTAGCTGATTTATCAAATTCAATTCGTGAACATGGTATTGTCCAGCCTATCTTAGTGCGTCCTGCAAAAGGCGAAGATTTGGGTGGTGCTCATTTTGAAATTATTGCAGGTGAAAGACGTTGGCGTTCTGCGCAAAAAGCGGGTCTTCATGAAGTACCGATTATTGTTCGTGATGTCGCTGATAAACAAGCGCTTGAACTTGCTATTATTGAAAATGTTCAACGCGCTGATCTTAATTCAGTTGAAGAGGCTTTGGGCTATCAACAGCTGATAGATGAATATGATTATAGCCAAAATGAACTTGCGCAAGTGATTGGTAAAAGTCGATCGCATGTTGCTAATACATTACGTCTTTTAAAATTACCAAAAGAAGTGCAAGCACTTGTTAGCTCGGGAAGTCTTTCGGCAGGTCATGCAAGAACACTTGTGACGGCTGATGATCCAAAAGCTTTAGCAAAACGTATTCTTGATGATGGCTTATCTGTTCGCCAGGCTGAACTTTTAGCGCAAGGAGATTTGGAGACAAAATCTTCGGGTGGCAAAGCATCAAAATCAACTAAGACAGAAAAAACAACTGATATTCGTGCCCTTGAACAAAGACTAGAAGATAGCCTTGGGCTTAAAGTTGATTTGCGTCATGGGGATAAAGAAAAAGGTGAGTTAAAGATTAAATACTCAAACCTTGATCAACTTGATGAAGTTTGCAGACGATTGCAAAATGGGTTGCTTAGTTCTTAGCGTTTCCTAAGTGCTGCAGCTTCAAGACCAAGTGCTAGAAGTGTTGTGCTACATAGTACAAAAGCAACTCCATTTTTTTGGCGACATTCAAGCATTGCTTTATCAAGTCTAGTTAAAGCCCTTGTTAGTCTATCCAGTGTCCAAATATTGACAGCCGTTGTTACAGCATTTTTTCTAGCAAAATGTATCGGTGGGCGCATTCCTCCAATCACATTAGAGGCGTTTTGTTTTTGTAATTCAACTTTACTTCTTGCATTTTGAAGCATTTGAAAATGACGCAGTAAGCTTAATAAAATAATATCTGGTTGATTGCCTGCTTCAATGGCTTTTGGAAGAACAACTTGTAGTTTAGATGTGTTCCCTGTTGCAGTTGCATCAATGACATCATCCATTACAAGTTTGGACGCATCACCAACAATTGCATGAATTTCATCAGCAGTTACAGTCGTTTTTCCTTCGCAATAAATGGCAAGCTTTGCTAATTCGCCACGCGATACCATACGGTTGTCGCCCAACATAGATTTTAATAATTGGCGTGTTTCACGGTCGATTGATAAATTCTTTGAGACAATTTCCTCATCAATTAATTGTTCTATGGCAGCGTCGCTATCTTGATAACAAGGAACTGCCAAGGCTGCAGGATGGGTTTCAATTTGTTTTCTTAAGTCAGCAGTTTTTTTAAGATCACCTGATTCAATAATTATGATTGCATCATCAGGGGGTGTTTCAAGAACTGGCTTAACAGCTTTTGCTAGATCTTTTCTTGTTGTACCTGAAATTCTAATTAATCGTTTTCCGCCGAACATACCGATTGTATGCGCCTCATCTGCTATACGCGCTACATCACTTGCAGCATCTTCAGCATCCATTCGGATTAGACTAAAAGGGTCTGAAAGATCAACGCCAGACTTTTCTGCAAGATTGTCAGCGCGTTCACTGACCAGTCCAGCATCGGGACCATAGAGTAAAATTACGGCTCTGGAAAAATCAGGCTTTTTTAAAAATGCCTCAATATCTCGCGGCTTGAGTGAGGCCATATATTTATTGCTGGTTTAGATGAGAAGCAATTGCCAAGCGCAAAGCTTCAGCAGTTTCTTTAGCTGCACGATTTTCTGCATCACGAATTGCACGATTGTTTGCTAAAACTTGTCCAGTACGATCATAAGAAGCAATTGCATCGCGAAGGCCGCTTGCAATAACTTCACCTGATTTTAAATCTATTAAATCATAAGAGGCACGTACAGTAACAGTTCCAGCAGTTGAATCTTGCTGGCTAGGTAAGGCTGCAAGTTGTTTATTGCTAAACGTTACGCGTAATTTTGCTTCATGGGTTTTTTCATTAGAAGCAAAACCACCATTCATAATAAATAAAAGATGATTTCTAACTTGTTGTCCGACACGACTATTAACGCTAGAAACGCCAACTTGTTCTAAACCAGCGCCCTGACTGGTTGTTCTATCACCGTGAAGCGGTTGAAATTGGCATGCACTTAAAGCTATCAAAGCTAAAATGGTGATGATAAAACGGCTGACTTTAGTGATTTGACTAGATAACAACATTCACAATTCTCTTCGGTACAATGATAATCTTCTTAGGACTTTTACCATCCAATTGTTTTATTACCACATCTAACGCCAAAGTTGCATCCTCTATTTCTTGTTTTGATGCATCTGGGTTAACTTCAAGATCCCCCCGCTTTTTGCCATTAATTTGAACAGGTAATATGATTGTATCATCAACAGCAAGCGCATTATCATGTTGCGGCCAATTTTGTTGGGATGCAAGTTCTTTAAATTCAAGCTCTTCCCAACATGTTTCAGCTAAGTGCGGCATGACAGGGGCAAAACACTGAATAAGAAATGAAAGCCCTTCTTTCATTGCGCTATCAATATCTGAATTACTCTTATTTGGCTCGCCTGCTCCAGAAAGCGTATTTACATATTCATAAAGTCTAGCAATTGCACGGTTAAAACCTAAACGTTCTATATCATCACCAATAGCTTTTAGGGTTTTGTGTGAAGCTTTACGAATGGCGTTGGCTTTTTCATCTGTTAAATTTTCAGGCATGTTTGCTGATTTAACATTTTCAGACCAGGTTTGAACTAAGCGCCAAATGCGTTGCACAAATCGGTGCGCACCTTCTGCACCTGCATCTGTCCATTCAACATCACGCTCTGGGGGTGAGTCAGACAACATAAAGAAACGAGCCGTATCAGCACCGTAAGTTGCGATAATATCATCAGGATCAACCACGTTCTTTTTTGACTTAGACATTTTTTCGATGTTGCCGATTGGCACTTCTGAATTATCAGAAAGTTTATAGGCTTTGCGGTCACCATCTGTTTCTACAATGTTTAACTCTGAAGGCTGCAGCCAACCTAGTTCTTTATTACCGTAAGTTTCATGAACAACCATGCCTTGGGTAAACAAACCTTTGAAAGGTTCTTTAATGTCCATATGGCCTGCAATTGACATCGCGCGTGAAAAGAAACGAGAGTATAATAGATGCAAAATAGCGTGTTCAATGCCACCAATATATTGATCAACTGGCAACCAATGACTGGCCGCTGCTGGGTCTGTTGGTGTTTTACCTTGTGGTGTTATGAAGCGTGCAAAATACCAAGATGAATCAACAAATGTATCCATCGTGTCTGTTTCGCGAAGCGCTGGTTTGCCACAAGATGGGCAATTTGTATTGCGCCAAGTTGGATGACGATCAAGCGGATTGCCTGGAACATCAAAGGTTACATCTTCTGGTAATTCGATTGGTAGGTTTTCTTTTTTCTCAGGCACAACACCACAATCTTCGCAGTGAACAACAGGAATTGGACACCCCCAATAACGTTGGCGTGAAATTCCCCAATCTCTTAGGCGGAACTGAACTTGGCCTTGACCCAACTTATTTTCTTCAGCCCAATCAATTGTTTTATCAATTGCGTCTTGTCCAGTTGCTAAATCAAGTTTTGCTGGTTGATTGATCCATTTTACCTTTTCGCTTTTCATCGGAACAAAAGGTTCTTTGCTAACGAATGCATCAGGCTCATCTTTACAATCTTCAGGAATGAAAGTTGCAATGATTGGAAGGTCATATTTAGTAGCAAAATCGTGGTCACGTTGGTCATGGGCAGGACAGCCAAAAATAGCGCCTGTGCCGTAGTCCATCAAAATGAAGTTTGCTACAAAGACAGGTAAAGTTTGGTCTTCATAAAGTGGATGCTTAACTGTTAAACCCGTATCAAAGCCAAGTTTTTCAGCGGTTTCTAAATCTTCAGCAGATGTACCTGTTTTTCGGACTTCTTTTGCAAAGGTTTTTAATGCTTCATTGTCTTTGGCAATTTCAAGTGCAAGGGGATGCTCAGGCGCGATTGCCATAAAGCTTGCGCCAGCTAAAGTATCAGGGCGTGTTGTATAAATTTCAAAACTGTCAAACTTACTAAAGCTTTCAGTTAGTTCAAATTTCATTTGAAGACCACGGCTTTTGCCAATCCAATTAGATTGCATCAGCTTAACTTTGTCAGGCCATTCATCTAAGCCATCAATTGCTTGAAGTAATTCATCTGCATGGTCTGATATTTTGAAAAACCACTGTGTTAATTCACGTTGTTCAACGTCAGCACCTGAGCGCCATCCTTTACCGTCAATTACTTGCTCATTGGCAAGGACTGTCATGTCTACTGGATCCCAGTTTACTTTGGCATTTTTGCGGTAAACAAGATCGTGCTCTAGAAAGTCTAAGAATAAAGACTGTTGCTGGGCATAATATTCAACATCGCAAGTTGCAAATTCGCGCGACCAGTCAATTGATAGTCCCATGCTTTTTAGTTGTTTGCGCATGGATGCAATGTTTTCGTATGTCCAGCCTTTTGGATGCGTATTATTTTGCATCGCAGCATTTTCGGCCGGCATTCCAAATGCGTCCCACCCCATAGGGTGCAAAACTTCATAACCCTTGGCACGCTTATAACGCGCAACAACATCACCCATTGTGTAATTTCGAACATGCCCCATGTGTATGCGGCCTGATGGGTATGGAAACATTTCCAACACGTAGTAAGGCTCTTTGCCACTGTCTACTTCAGTATTGGTTTCAAACAGTTTTTTCTCATCCCAAATTTTTTGCCAATGAGGTTCGCTTGCGCGTGGATTATAGCGTTCTGTTGTCATTTTATTGTTTCTATTTGAATGCTTTGAGTTGTGTAATATATCTAATTAAAGACCTTCACCAGAAATTAGCGAAAGCGTCAACCTTGATGGGCTTCGTAGGCAAAGAGAAAATTATGACAGATAAGAATACAAGTGCTGAAAATTATCAAAATGTGCTGTCAGAAATGAAAACGCATTCTCAAAAACATGGTGTGGATTTGCCCAATCTAATTTGTGTTTCTAAAACTTATGATGAAAATGCTATTCAACCTGTTATTGATGCAGGTGCTCGGATTTTTGGTGAAAATCGTGTCCAAGAAGCGCAAAGCAAATGGCCGAATTTAAAATCTCATACACCTGATATTGAACTACATTTAATTGGCCCACTTCAAAGTAATAAAACTAAAGAAGCAGTTGAGCTTTTTGATTGCATTCAAACAATTGACCGTCAAAAAATAGCCAAGACAATTGCAAAGGAAATGGCAGCCCAAAATAAAATTCTTAAATTATTTGTGCAGGTTAATACCGGTTTCGAACCACAAAAAGCAGGTATCGTGCCTGATGAAGCATTGGCTTTTATCAAATACTGCCAAGATGAACTTCAATTAGAAATCCAAGGCTTGATGTGCATTCCACCTTTTGATGAAAACCCTGGACCTCATTTTGCATTGTTGAGGAAGTTAGCGCGAGAAGCTGGCGTGGAAAAACTTTCTATGGGCATGTCAGCGGATTATCTAACCGCAGTTGAATTTAATGCAACACACGTAAGAGTTGGCAGCGGTATATTTGGTTCTAGAAATTACGCATAAAATAAATCAACCATGAATACGCATAAATGTTTTGTCGCTTAAAAATGGTAATAAGAGCTGCATATCTTTGGGGTCAATTGCAACACATCCTTCAGTTGGTTTGCGCTCAAGACTGGTTTGATGAAAGAAGATAGCGCTACCTTTGTTTTTAATCTTCGGATGAATATTATAATCAAGCACAATACAGACATCATAAAGTCGATCATTACGGGTCATGACTTCATGTGAATCTGGGAACGGTAATTTTACAAAAGAATTATAATTAGGATTACCGACATCATCACACCAGCCGTCGTTTGTCTCTATAGGTGTTAAAGGCATTAAGCTTTTAGGTTTTGTTATTCGATCAGCTCGGTAATAGCCATATAAGATCTTGAAAATGCCAACAGGTGTTGCGCCATCACCTTCGCGCTTTTGTGTTGTTATGCCTGAACGGCCAAGGCAGCAAGTTATGCTTTTACCTTTAAAATTCAACAATCCATGATGAATAATACCATTTGGATGTCGTCTAACGTCTACTAAATTTACCATTACTCTTTCTTCACGTACTTTCACATTTCTAACAGATTTATCACATGGGCGTGTTTTTTTCTCAAACTGCCTTACATTAGTAATAAATGGTGATAATTGATATCTTTGATGTCTGTATTTATACTTTAAGCATATTAGTTACTGAGGAATATTATGGCTACTAAGAACATTTTATTAGTTGATGATGATGATGATTTGAGAGAAGCATTAACTGAGCAATTAGCTTTATATGATGAATTTACAATAATCACTGAATCCAGTGCCACAAAAGGCGTTAATACTGCGCGATCAGAACAGATTGATCTTCTCGTTATGGATGTTGGCCTTCCTGATATGGATGGTCGTGAGGCTGTCAAGATTTTACGAAAAGGCAATTTTACAGCACCGATTATTATGCTGACTGGTCATGATACTGATTCCGACACTATTTTAGGTTTGGAAGCAGGCGCAAATGACTATGTCACAAAGCCATTTAGGTTCGCAGTTTTACTTGCTCGTATGCGCGCGCAACTTCGCACTCATGAACAAAGCGAAGATGCGGTTTTCAATGTTGGACATTATACATTCCGCCCTTCTCAAAAACTTCTTACTGAAGAAGATGGTAATAAAGTTCGCCTTACTGAAAAAGAAACAGCGATTATGAAGTACCTTTATCGTGCAGAGCAGAAAGTCATTAGTCGTGATGAATTGCTTGAACAAGTTTGGGGATATAATTCTGGTGTAACAACGCATACACTAGAAACTCATATTTACCGTCTTCGACAAAAAGTTGAAAAAGATCCTTCAAATGCAAGATTGCTTGTAACTGAAGGTGGAGGCTATAAACTGGTTCCATAAGGGAATCAGTTATGTCACTTGAAGAAGATATTCAGATATTACGCAATGTTGAGATGTTCAGCGATTTTAACGATGAGCATTTGCGATTAATTGCGTTTGGCAGTGAGAAAATGTCTTTTGCCAATAATCATGAGCTGTACCGCCAAGGTCAATCGAGTAGTGGCGGATATATTATTATTTCTGGTAATGTAGAGCTGCTTAATTTCAAAGATGGACAATCAAAGACCTTGGGTGTTTTTGGGCCAGGTAGCCTTCTTGGTGAAATTGCGCTGATTTCTATGAATGAGAGATTTGGTACTGCAATTGTTCGCTCTGATTGTGAGCTTATGAAAGTTTCAAGAACTGTAATGCATCGAATATTAAATGAGTACCCAGAACTTGCTGTAGCACTTCATAAAAAAATATCAGCTTCTATTTTGAAATTCGCAAAGGATCTTGAGCAGGTTAGGCTTTAATCTAAATCAAATTCTGCAATAACAGGAACATGATCAGAAGGCTTTTCCCAGCCTCGTGCTTCTCTTAAAATTGAAATATCCATCAAACTTTGATTTAGCGAAGGGCTTCCCCAGATATGATCTAGTCTGCGCCCTTTATCTGCACTATCCCAATCTTTGGCACGGTAACTCCACCAGCTATATATAATTTCATCTAAAGGAATTTTTTGGCGGACTAAATCTGACCAGCCTCCTTGGTCTCGGATACGATCCAGAAATTCTGTTTCAATGGGTGTATGGCTAACGACTTTTAAAAGTTTTTTATGAGACCAAACATCATTTTCATGCGGTGCGATATTTAGGTCTCCTACAAGAATATTTTCAACACCAGAATGATCATGTGGTAGTTCCAGCATTTCATCCAAGAATTTTAGCTTATGATCAAATTTTGGGTTTTTTGTTATATCGGCTTCATCGCCACCAGCTGGAACATAAAAATTATGAACCTGGATTTTTCTACCTCCCGCTTCAACTTGTGCAGAGATGTGTCGGGTATCGCCCATACTAACATAGTCTTTGCTATAACTTTGTGTAAGCGGTCTTTTAGAAACAGTTGCTACGCCATGATATCCTTTTTGACCATGAACGGCCATGTGTTCGTACCCAAGCTTACGAAAGTTTTTTGAAGGAAATTGGTCGTTCTGACATTTAATTTCTTGGAGGCATAAAACATCTGGTTGATGTTGTTCCAAAAAATTTTCGACCAACCCAATTCTTAAGCGAACCGAGTTGATGTTCCAAGTAGCGATTTTAAATGTCATGATTTCTTCCTGATAATGTAAGTCAACCTTACAGGAAGTTATGAAAGGCAGAAAGCAGTGGGAATTGCTTTTCCCACTTTTTCTTAGTTTGCACCAGTTGGTTTATTAACTGCAAATTTTGTATTAGAGATTTTGACGTTTTTCTTAACGTTAAAAATCATTACAGAAGTTTCTTTGCCCTGTGCATCTTTTATTGTCCATTGACGCAATTCTTGAGTTTTTGGATCAAATAGAAGTGTAATTTGAGAATCACCAAAGATTTTCTTATCACCCATAACAACCGTAGTAATGTCTTTGGTTGCTTCAACGCTGCGAATAGACTTATCGTTGATTTTAATTTTATTGCTCAGCAAAAGGCTAAGAGGTGTTTTTTTAAGTGGGTAATAATTTGTTGTCTTAAGTTTTTTGTTTTTAACCGCAAGCGTTCTACCGTTTGATACAACAGTAATCGGCGATGGGTTTTCATAATTAAATCTGATTTTGCCAGGACGCTTTATTAAAAATTGGCCACCTGTTTGCTCACCATTTGGACCAAATTGAACAAACTCACCCGCCATAGTCGGAACTTTTTTAAAGTGATTACTAATCGCTTTTATTGCTGTTTTTTTATCATTAGCTACAGCTGTTGTTGCCAATGAGCCAGTTGCAATTACGACTGATAAACATGCAACTTTAAGTGTTTTTACAAGTGAGTATATCATAACAGGTGCCTTAATTTTTACCCTTATGCCAATTGTGTAGAATTACTTCATGGCTGTTTAAGGGCAATTTCATAAATCATTATATAGTTTCATTTTCGTCAGGTACAAGAATCTCGCGTTTGCCAGCGTGATTTGCAGAACTAATCAGGCCTTCTTCTTCCATACGCTCAATTAAAGATGCAGCACGATTATACCCGATTGATAGTCTACGTTGGATATAACTTGTTGAAACTTTTCTATCTCGTAAAACGACTGCAACAGCTTGATCATAAATGTCATTTGATTCTGATAATGCACTTGGATCACCGCCAGCTGCTGCGCCCTCTTCTTCTTGTTCTTCCGTAACAGAATCAAGATATTGAGGAATGCCTTGAGTTTTTAGATGGGTTACAACTGCATCAACTTCACCATCATCAACAAATGGGCCGTGTACACGTTGAATGCGCCCACCGCCTGCCATGTATAACATATCACCCATGCCCAACAATTGTTCTGCACCGCTTTCACCTAACATGACGCGTGAATCAATTTTAGAGGTTACTTGGAATGAGATACGTGTTGGGAAGTTTGCTTTAATCGTACCTGTTATAACGTCTGTCGAAGGTCGCTGAGTTGCCATGATGACATGAATACCAGCCGCACGTGCCATTTGTGCCAAGCGTTGAACTGTACCTTCAATATCCTTGCCAGCAACCATCATGAGATCTGCCATCTCATCAATGATCACAACAATATACGGCATTGGATCCATTTCGATCTCTTCTGTTTCGTAAATTGCTTCGCCTGTATCGCGGTCATAGCCTGTTTGAATTGTACGTGTGAAACGTTCGCCAGATTTTTTGGCTTCTTTAGCACGCGTATTATAACCATCAATGTTACGAACACCGATTTTAGACATTTTCTTGTAGCGTTCTTCCATTTCGCGAACGCTCCATTTAAGCGCTACAACTGCTTTTTTAGGATCTGTCACAACGGGTGTTAGTAGATGCGGAATACCATCATAGATTGAAAGTTCCAGCATTTTTGGATCGATCATAATCATCTTCACTTGTTCAGGTGTGAAGCGGTAAAGAAGCGACATAATAATTGTATTAATCGCAACTGATTTACCAGAACCTGTTGTACCTGCCACCAACAAGTGAGGCATCTTTGCAAGATCAGCGACAGTTGCTTCACCCCCAATTGTTTTACCTAAAATAAGTGGAAGCTTAGCCTTTGTTTTTTCATATACTTTGCTTGCTAGAATTTCACGGATGAAAACAGTTTCTCGATTTGCATTTGGTAATTCAATACCAATTGCATTACGACCAGGTATAACAGCAACACGCGCAGCAATTGCTGCCATTGAACGAGCGATATCATCCGCAAGTCCGATAATGCGCGCTGATTTAATACCAGGCGCAGGCTCTAGTTCATAAAGTGTAACTACAGGGCCTGGGTGTACATTAATAATTTCGCCCTTGATGCCAAAGTCATCAAGCACACCTTCAAGTGTTCTAGCATTTGCTTCTAATGCTTCTGGCGATAATTGCATTTCTGCACTTTTTGGTGGCACATCTTGCATGAAACTAAGAGGAGGAAGTTCAAATTTTCCATCAGAAATTAGCGATGGCTGGGCTTCACGCTGAACTCTAGCTGATTGTTTTGGTGGTGGCGCTTGTGGTTTTACACGTGTTGCAGGTTCTGTTTGTGTTGGCTCTGGAGCTTGTGTAGGTGGTGGTGCTGGTTGTTCGGCCCATTCCTGTTCGATTGCTTCTGCCTCTGCATATTCATTATAAGAGTTTTCTCCATATTCTGGGCTCTCAAATGCCGGCTCTTGTGTTGCTAAATTTGGATCAACAGCTGCTTGTGGCTGTGGAACAGCTTTAGGCAGTGTATAATTTTCAAAATCATCAAGTGCATCATCGCCTTTAGTTGCCATAATTTGAGCATGAAATGCTTTTGCACGATCTATTAGTCCTGGCTTTTGATTTACTTCATTTACTCCAGCTTGATTTGCTTTTGGGCGGAAGTAACGCATCTTAAAGACATAAAAATAATGACTTGCCGCACCTAGAAACCAGTTTGGTTCATCATCGCTATCATCTGCAATATCTTCAGCTTCTAGATCAGTATTTTGATTAAGGCGCCAAATTAGGCCAGATGAAGCAAGTAGAAGCCAAAATGTGGGAATAGATAGTAAAATTGCGATAATAACAGCATAGATGCCAGTAATGTCTCCAAGCAATAACGCTGGGATTTTTAAAATCATATCGCCACCAACGCCACCTAAACCAACTGGCAAAGGCCAAGTTTGTGGAATGCTGAAACATGCAAAAACAGCTGACGTCATCAAGATTGCGATTGGCCAAAGCATAATTCTGTTTTTAAGCGCAGGAATTCTACGTTGAAGTAGTTTTGACCAGCCCCAAAGCGCTGGTGGTATAAGACCAATCGCAGAGGCTAAACCAAAGAATTGCATAGTGAAATCTGCAAAAACAGCGCCAGGATATCCAATTGTATTAGAAATAGTTTCGCCATTTGCATTCGAAAGGCTTGGGTCTGTTACTGACCAAGATGCAAGAGAAGCAAATGCAAGACCGATCATTCCCAATAGCGCTAGGCCTATAAGAACAGAAAATTGGTTGCCCAAACCCTCTTTAACAGTTGGGTTTAATCTTCTTGTATCAACATCTGATAACTGCATATCCTGCTCCAAAAGGCTTATTTTCTGCCGATTCACGCAGAAAAATATCATATGAAGCAAAGACTAAAGATTTAAGGTTAATCGCATGTTAACCATGAGGAATTTTCCTCAAAATTACTTTCAATTAATTACCCGCCAGCGATTTTAGTTTTTCCAAAATCTTTTTTGCGCTCTCGAATTAATCCTTCTTGGGCAACAGAAGCTACCAATTGGCCATCTTGTGAATAAATACTGCCGCGAGTGAAGCCTCTTGCGCCAGAACTGTTTGGACTGTCTTGTGAATAAAGATGCCATTTTTCCATATTCATAGGCCTATGAAACCACATTGCATGATCTAGACTTGCAACTTGTAAGTTTTGGTCAAAAACAGCGCGACCATGCGCAAAGAGTGATGTATCAAGCAGTGTCATATCAGATGCATAGGCTAATACAGCTTGTTGTATAGCGGTGTTTTTGGGCAAAGCTCCTGTTGCTCTAAACCAAATGTTTTGTTTTGGCTCTAATTTTTTGTTGGATATATAATGCTCTAAACTAATTGGACGCAATTCAATAGGACGCTCTCGCTTCCAATAATTTCTGACACCTTCTGGCGCATGGTCAATGAATTGTTCAGCTAATTGTTTTTCACTTGGTAAATCTTCCGGCTTTGGCATGTCAGGCATTTCAACAAAATGCTCGAGACCGTCTTCTACAATTTGAAAAGATGCTGACATAGAAAAAATCGCTTTACCATGCTGAATAGCAACAACACGGCGTGTTGTGAAACTTCGACCATCCCGAATGCGGTCTACCTCATAGATGGTTGGAACTTTGGGATCCCCAGGTCGCATGAAATAACCATGTAATGAATGCACGATACGTTCAGGCTCATCCCCTTTTGGTTGAACCGTTCTTTGTGCTGCGACAAGTGCTTGACCAATAACTTGCCCGCCGAAGATACGTTGCCACCCCACATCAGGACTTTCCCCGCGATAGAGATTTTGCTCAATGCGTTCAAGATCAAGAATATCAAGTAATGTATCAACCGCTTTAGACATATTTGTTTTCACAAACAATTCAAAAGGAATTGCTTTGTGAGCTTTCTTTGTTTTATGAACAGTTCCAAAGGAACCGCTTCTTTGTTTTACGAACAGTTCCAAAGGAACCGCTTCTTTGTTTTACGAACAGTTCCAAAGGAACCGCTTCTTTGTTTTACGAACAGTTCAAAAGGAACTGCTTCTTGTTTATATTCATAAGAACCATTGTGCGTATTTGAATTAAAATAAACTATATTTCACCTGAGACAATGTTGCATCTGGAAATTTTGTGTTTCTATTTCCATCTATGTTAAACAATAAAAAACAACTGGAATTGCAAAATGTCTGCAAATGAAAAACAAGAACTCCCTCAAAGCGTTGATATTTTAATTGCTGGCGGTGGTTATGTTGGTTTGTCTTGTGCTGTTGCCATTAAAGATGCAGCACCTCATCTATCTGTGATGGTGGTTGATCCCATTCCTGAACATGCCATCGAAAATGATGAACGTGCTTCTGCTATCGCAGCCGATGCTTCTAGAATGTTGGATGCGCTTGGGCTTTGGCAGGATTTGGTAAAAACAGCTCAGCCTATCAATGAGATGATTGTGACAGATAGTAAAGTTAGCGATGTTACTAGACCTGTATTTTTAACTTTTGCAAATGACCAGCAAGAAGATCACCCCTTTGCTCATATGGTTGAAAACCGGGAGCTTGTAAAAGCGCTTCGAAAAAAAGGTGATAAAGACGGCGTTATTCGTATCACTGAAAATGGTGTCGCTGATTTTCAAACAGAAATATCTAGAACGCTAATTA
This sequence comes from uncultured Rhizobiaceae bacterium, assembly GCA_964502215.1. GTDB lineage: Bacteria > Pseudomonadota > Alphaproteobacteria > Rhizobiales > Rhizobiaceae > JAALLB01. The sequence goes on from CAZCUN010000015.1 coordinate 25,646, forward strand.
CGCTAAATTCAGGACATGAAATTTCTGCCAAACTTTTGGTTGCTTGCGATGGGGTTCGCTCTAAGCTTCGTGATATGGCTGGCATCCAAACAGTGCATTGGCCGTATGACCAAAAAGGCATTGTTTGTACGGTTGAACACGAGCGGCCGCATGAAGGGCGCGCAGAAGAACATTTTTTACCAGCTGGGCCTTTTGCCATTTTACCACTTAAAGGAAATCGCTCTTCGTTGGTTTGGACAGAAAGTTCTCATGATGCAGATCGTTTGCTTAAACAAGATGAGATGATTTTTGAAACAGAGCTTGAGCAACGGTTTGGGTTTAAGCTTGGGGCAATTTCTTTGGTTAGTAAAGTACAGGCTTTTCCGCTGGGTTTAAGATTAGCGCGTGAATATGTTCGCCCACGGTTTGTGCTTGCAGGAGATGCGGCACATGGGATTCATCCCATTGCAGGACAAGGTTTGAATTTGGGTTTTAAAGATGCAGCAGCATTGGCTGAAACGATTATTGAAGCTGATCGCTTGGGGCAGGATTTTGGGACAGTTGATGTGCTTGAGCGATATCAGATGTGGCGTAGATTTGACACGGTTCAAATGGGTGTCGTAACGGATGTTTTAAATCGTCTGTTTTCAAATGATAATAGCTTTATGCGCGCAGCACGTAGCTTTGGGCTTGGTGTGGTTGACCGTATGCCAGCCATGAAAAAATATTTTATCAATCAAGCTTCAGGACAAGATACATCCGCGCCTAAGCTTTTACGTGGCGAAGCTATTTAGACATCTCAGCTTCTTCTAGTTCCCGTGCTTCTGATGCAATCATAACAGGAATACCATCTCGAATTGGATAGGCTAACTTTGCAACTTTTGAAATAAGTTCATTGTTAGCTTCATCGTATTCAAGAGTGGTTTTTGTAAGTGGGCACACTAATAATTCAAGCAATTTTGTATCAGGCTTTGTCATGATAACAGACTATTGCAAATTTCCGTATGTGTCACCGTTTTGTTTTGCAAGATGAAATTCTGAAATAGCAATTAAGGTATCCGCCCTATCTTTAAGAGTTGATGCTTCTAATAAAGCTTGTTTTTCGGCAGGGTCATATGGGCTCATCATGCAAAGTGCAGTTAGGAGTGTTTCTGTATCGGCTTCATTCACTGTGTCCCAATCAGCATCCATATTGTTTGCTGTAAGGTAGTTTTTAAAGGCCAATAATATTGCATCACGATCAATATCGTCGCCTTGAGTAAGCTCTGCTAAATCATTTTCATAGGCTTCAATTTTGCATTGTCGATAGCCTGTGTTGGTGGAGATCTCTTTGATAACTTTAAATCTGCAAACACCAGAAAGACTTATGTGATAGCGACCATCGCCTGTTTCTTGAAATGCAGAAATTCTTCCAATACAGCCAATTTCAGAAAGCTCAGGGACTGCGTTGCTTGGCTGATCTGAATTTAATTTTGGTTGGATCATACCAATGAGTTTGTCACTGCGAAGAGAATCATTGATCATTTCCAAATAGCGAGGCTCAAAAATGTTGAGCGGTAATTGTCCCCCTGGCAATAACAACGCACCCGTCAACGGAAATACTGGAATAATATCCGGTATGTCCTTTGTATAACTGTAGGTTTCGTTTCCAGCTCTCATGACTGTCCCAGCTTTTTTAATTTGATAAGAGTCTATCTGGTACAATAGAGCGAATTCTCAAGGGCTAGCGCCAGATTATGAAGCAAATGACATAGTTTTGATGAATTTTATTTTGAATCCATACAGTTAAGAAAATAACAGAGAAGAAAGTTTACGACGCGAAGCAATTGTTGTTTCATCTGTCATGCCCCAGGCTTCAAAAAACTGCAGTAGCTGAACGCGTGCTGCATCATCGTTCCAACCCGGTTTACGCTTCATAATTTCAAGCAAATGATCAGCAGCCTCTTCTTTTTTATTTGCAGCATTTAGAGCAATTGCTAAATCTAGTCTTAGCTGTGGGTCGTCAGGCTTTGCCTCTAATTTTTTTAATAAATCATCGGATGTTTTGCCAAGTGATTCTGCTTGCTCGGCTAAATTTATGGCTGATAACAAGGAAACAATTTCAGGTGTCGCTAATTGTTTTTCATTAAGATCAGAAACCATATTTTGTGCACTAATAAGGTCATTTTCTGCAAGATAAAGATGACCAATCGCAGATATTGCAGTTAGATTATCTGGTTGTGCTGTGAGAATATGACTATATACACGGCTCGCACCTTCAATATCACCTTCTTGAGCAAGTCTTTCTGCATCTTCAAGCAAATGATCCATTTGAGATGAATCATCTAAGGGTCCAGCAATTTTAGCAATAAACTCTCTGATTTCATTTTCAGTTTTTGCACCCATAAATGCATCAGCAGGCTTGCCTTCTACAAAAGCCACAACCGCAGGGATTGATTGAATACCCATTTGGCCAGCAACTTCAGGATGTTTATCAATATCCATTTTTACAAGACGAACTTTGCCGTTTGTAGCAGTGACTGCTTTTTCTAGCGCTGGGGCTAATTGTTTACACGGCCCACACCATGGCGCCCAAAAATCGACCAAGACAGGGGTTTGCATAGAGCCTTGAATGACTTCAGTTGCAAATTCTGCAGTAGAGATGTCTTTTATAGCCGTGTTTGACTTTTCACTAGCTGCATTACTGGCTGTATTATTGTCTCCAAAAGAAACATTTGTATTCTGGCCTGTTGTATAACTTGCGCCAGCACCAAATCCATATTCATCATTACTCATGTTTCTGCTCCAATGTCTGAGACTTTAATAATCTGTGGTTCATGATTAACATGTTTTAAAAATTCTAATAAGTCTTCTCTTGAAATGGTGGTTGTCATCTCATTCGTCAATGGATGGCAATTGATAAGATCGTAGCGTAATAATGGTTCATCAATAATAACACTTACTTTGTTTTCTATATCATTAATTGGCGCAAATGCGGTGACCGAACCAGGCTTGACACCCAATAGTTCCATGAGTGCTTCGGGCTTGCCAAAAGAGACGCGTCCTTTTGCACCGATTAATCCATGAACACTGTTAAGTTTGATCTGGGCAGTTCCTTCAGCAACAATTAAAAAGAAATTGCCCTTTTTATCTTTTAGGAAAAGATTTTTTGTATGACCACCTGGAATATCTTGTTTGATTTTAGACGATTCATCGACTGTAAAAACGGCTTCATGTTCGTAAGTCGTTGTTTGAATGTTTAATTCTTCTAATTTAGTCAGCAGGTCTTTAGGGCTTAAGGGCATTACGAGGATGTCTTCCTTTTATTGATGTGAGATCAATAAATCCTGTTTAACGCTTTATCAAGCTTTGTTAGGGCTAAGTATTAAGCATATTTAGCTTCATTTTAATTAGATGCAAAAACACCCTTGCAATTCAAATCGACTTGCTTCATATAACGCAAACAAGCGACAAGCTTACAGTGAGCGGGCGTAGCTCAGGGGTAGAGCATAACCTTGCCAAGGTTAGGGTCGTGAGTTCGAATCTCATCGCCCGCTCCAATTTTCTTAAACTATAAATTACTTAGTGTATGTTTAAGCGTATGATTACGCTTGTGGATTTGTTGCTTTTTGCATGCGATCGTTGATATAGCATGCAAAATCGTAGTTTGGTCTTTCAAGATGAGAAAGATGTCCAGGTTTTGCTGCTTGTGATGAAAGGCCCTTATAGACTTTTTCTGTGCAGCCTTTGTCTTCTAAATTTACCTCGTCTAGTAAGGTTTTTAGTTGTGAGAAATGTGCTTGCGCGTCCGAATCAGTGACGTATTCCTTGGACATTCCACCACCAAAATTGATTCTAACCTGATCGACACCATGTGGGTGCAAAGATAAATACCAAAAATATCCAGGTGTTAGTGTTATGAGTAGGCTTGGGTAAATTGCAAGCAGATAAGTCGTGCGTCTGCGTTCACCTTGCAGGCGTTTATTATCTGGATGGGCTAGTGCAATTTTGAGTGTGTCGTCTTTTAAAATCGTATGATAATTAAAAGCGTCTTCACCAGGGGGGCAGATCATTTCTTCAAGTTTTGAAAGGGCGCCAACTGTATTCGCGTGACAGACTGGTAGATGGTAGCTCTCCATGAAATTTTCAGCGAGCACTTTCCAATTTGTATCCCAGACATGAGTTTCAGAAAAAGTCTCTTTATAGTCTTCCATATTATAATCACCGACAAGCTCTTCGACTTTAGAAAGTTCGCTTGCAACAGGTTTTGCATTTTCATTAAGTGTAACGAATACCCAGCCCAGCCATTCTTCACATTTTACTTGCGGCAATTTGTAATGCTCTTTGCAGAACCCGTCATTTTGGGTCATTGCTGGCGCACCTCTAAGTGAGCCATCAAGATTATAAGTCCAAGCATGATATGGGCATACGATCGAACGTGTATTACCGCGTCCTTCAAGCAAAGTGGACATGCGATGAAGGCAAACGTTTGACATTGCTTTTAAGTGGCCTTCGCGATCACGCAAAACAATAATCGGTTGATTGGCAAGTTCTAGCGTTATGTAATCACCTTCATTGGCAAGAGCCGAAGCTCTACCCACGCAGAACCAATCTTTGGAAAAAATATTGTTTAATTCTGATTTAAGAAAATCATTTGATGTATAAACGCTAGGCGGCATTGCATGCGCTTCTTCAAAGGGAACAGAAACATTTGCTTGAAGCTCTTTAATTGCATCTGTCATATTTTTTCTCACTTAATATTTTTAGATTTTAGTTTACTAATTTTCTAAGAACTAAATTATTCTGCTTTTTAAGAAGTTGAAAGCAAAAAATTTATCGTGATAAAATATTTTATATGGATAATTGCGTTTGGTTTTTATTTCTTTGAGTAGAATAGATGAATGCTGCAATGAAAATCACCGTCATCATTAATACAACCGTTGGTGCGGGCGCGCTGTCTATATAAAAACTAATATAGACACCGAAAAAGGACGAAAGCGTTGAGGTTGATATTGATACTAACATCATCCGTTCAAATCGCTTGGTTAGTAAAAAGGCAATTGCACCTGGGGCAATTAACATGGCGATGGTCAAGATAATACCAACGGCCTTAAGTGCAGAAACTATCGTTAGTGATAAAATGACTAATAATCCGTAATGAATAATCTTAACTTGAAGCCCCGCAACTTTTGCTTGAACCTCATCGAAAGAATGTAAAAGGATATCACGCCATTTTAGAAGAATAAAACATGTTACAAAGAGGCCGATAGCAAGGGTAGTATATATATCGTTTTTGCCAACACCTAATATATTACCAAACAAGATATGATCGAGATGAACATCCGATTGGATTTTGGTATAAAGCACTATGCCAAAGCCAAACATGCCAGAAAAGACAACGCCCATAACTGTATCTTGCTTGATGCGGCTGTTCTCTTTTAAAAACCCTGTTGCAAGGGCACATATCATGCCAGCAATAAAGGCGCCGATGATTAAAGGTATGTTGATGATATAGGCTATCACCACGCCTGGTAGAACGGCATGGCTTACCGCATCCCCCATTAACGACCAGCCTTTTAAAACCAGATAACAAGATAGCAATGATGCAGGTATTGAAATAATCAACGCTATAATCATGGCATTTGTCATGAATGTAAATTGAAAAGGCAAAAGTAGGTTTTCAATTAAACTCATAAGGATGCTCGCTGATAAATAGCTTTTTGGGCTTTACGCTTTGCAGCTAAAATTCCATGTTTGGGAGCAAAGAAGAAAGCAGCGAGAAAGATCAAAGTTTGGAAGCAAACGATGATACCGCCTGTAGCGCCATCTAGATAAAAGCTAAAATAGGCACCTAGAAAGCTGGTTATAGAACCAATTAGAATACTAATCATTAGCAGTTTTGGAAAGCGGTCTGTTAAAAGATATGCTGTAGCACCTGGTGTTATAACCATGGCGATAACTAAAAATGCACCCACAGTTTGAAGCGCTGCAACGGTGCATGCTGCAAGAATTGCAAAGAAAACTACTTTCAAGCGATCTGTATTAATTCCAATCGAACGGGCATGATTTTCATCAAAGAATGTCACCATGAAATCTTTCCATTTCAAGAATAGAATAGAAAGTGAAACTACAGTGATGATTACCAACTGAAACGTATCTTCTGGTGTGATGGCTAAAATATTACCAAGTGTAATTGTTTGAATGTTTACAGAGGTTGGTGAAAGTGAAACCATAAAAAGACCAAGGCCAAAAAAGGAAGTGAAGATTAACCCAATGATTGCATCTTCTTTTAAGCCTGTGCGCTGGTTTAAAAATAACATGGTTGCTGCTGCTAAGCCGCCTGAGAAAAATGCACCAAGTGCAAAGGGCAGTCCCAACATATAAGCGCCCGCTACGCCCGGTACGATTGAATGGCTTAAAGCATCTCCAATTAAGGACCAACCTTTTAGCATTAGATAGACCGATAAAAATGCGCAAACCGCGCCTACTAATGCACTCACCCACATTGCATTGATCATGTAATTATATTGAAAAGGTAAGAGAATAGTATCGATCATGGCTGACTGTCTTTTTTGTCATAGATAACAAATGGGCGCTCATCATCAGTAATGACGGTTACTTGTCTTGTGTCTTCGTCGTCATGCAGATCAGAGCCTCCCAGTACGAAGTGACGAAGCACACCACCAAAAGTACGTTCTAAATTTTCTTGTGTGAAGATATGTTTTGTTAAGCCAAATGCCAGAATGGTTTCTTTGATTAAAATCGTACGATCACAAAATTCTGGTACGCTGCCAAGGTTATGTGTTGAGACTAACATCACATGCCCTTCTTCACGCATTTTTTGAAGTAGTTTAATGATGGCTTCTTCAGTTTTTACATCAACGCCTGTGAAGGGTTCATCGAGTAAAATGACTTTGCTTTCTTGTGCCAGAGCACGGGCTAGAAATACGCGTTTTTTTTGACCCCCAGAAAGTTCGCCAATTTGTCTTGTTCGAAAATCAGACATGTCTACACGCGCAAGTGCGTCGGTTACGGCTTGTTTGTCTTTTTTAGATGGGATGCGCATAAAGTTCATGCGGCCATAGCGCCCCATCATTACGACGTCTTCTACCAGAACAGGAAAGCTCCAGTCGACTTCTTCTGCTTGAGGGACGTAAGCGATGGTATTGTTTTTTAATGCTTCAGAAACACTTGCTCCAAAAATAGAAACATTTCCTTTTGCAAGTGGAACAAACCCCATAATCGCTTTGAAAAGCGTAGATTTTCCTGAGCCATTTACACCCACTAAAGCACTGATTGTACCAGCAGGAATTTCAAAACCTGCATCGTATAATGCTGTGTGACCGTTTTTGTAGGTTACGGTTACATCTTCAACTTTAATGCCTGATGCGACTTTATTCATTGTTGTTTTAAGCCATCTGCAATGGTTTGTGAGGTGACGCGCAAAAGATCCAAGTAAGTTGGGACTTGGCCATCTGCTTCACTGAGCGAATCAACATAAAGAACACCGCCATATTTAGCATTGGTTTCCCGTGTAATTTGTTTTGCAGGTGCATCAGGTACCGTGCTTTCTGAAAAAACAACTTTGATGTTATTTTTACGAACCGTATCAATTACTTTGCGGACTTGTTGAGGGGTTCCTTGTTGGTCTGCATTAATTGGCCAAAGATACAGTTCTTTCATTTGAAAATCGCGAGCCAAGTAGCTAAATGCACCTTCACTTGAAACCAGCCAACGCTCTTCTTCAGGAATGGCGAGGATTGCTTGTTTGAGCGGTGCAACGGCTTGTGTGATTTTTGATTTGTAGGCTTCAGCATTAGCTTGATAAACTTCAGCATTTTTTGGATCGTGTTTAACCAATGCCTTATGAATGTTATCGACATAGATGATGGCAGATTCTAATGACATCCAAGCATGTGGATTTGGCTTACCTGTATAAGGCCCTTCTGCAATTCCCATTGGCGTAATGCCATCTGTAAGTGTTTCGCTTGGGACATCTTTGAGATTGCGGAAAAATTGTTCAAACCAAAGTTCAAGATTTAAACCGTTCCATAAAATCAAATCTGCACCTTGTGCGCGAATGATGTCACGTGGCGTTGGTTGATAGCCATGAATTTCTGCACCTGGTTTGGTAATGGATTCAACCGTTGCAGCATCGCCCGCAACATTACGAGCCATGTCAGCTATGACAGTAAAAGTTGTTACCACTTTCAACTTGTCTGCTGCGTTTGCATGGTTTGTAAACATTAGTGCTGACAGTACTAATACCCAGAATAGTCTTTTGATTTTTATCAACTTGGTAATCCCATTGCCCAAATGCTAGTTTTAGAATATTTGAATCATTCTAAACTGTCAATGCAATTGCAACTCATTCGCAATAAGGGATTATGATAGCTTTTACCTCAACTTTCTACGACTGCTAGGTTAAATGTTATCAAGCTAGAAATTATGTAGTATCTAAGTTTTAATCATGCGTTTAATGAGATTATCCTTAAAGACAAATTGATGCATTAAAGCAGCGCCTATGTGAATAACTACTAAGGCTGCAATGACTAACCCAAGCCAATAATGATATTCTAAAAGCTGGTTGCCAAGGTCGCGATTTTTTTCTGCAATCCTTGGTAATGTCATGCCAAAGAAAAATGGAATTTTTGCAACGCCCCAAGCGTTTGTTGCATACCATCCTAGAAAGGGTTGAGCAAAAAGCGCTGTATAAAGTAGAGCATGGACAACTCTAGCAGCTGCTTGCTGCAAGCCAGGTTCGCCAACATGTTTTGGTGATGGGGGGGTAGACGTTTTTGAGATGATAACACGGACAACCACCATCAACATCAAGAGAAAGCCTGTGGCGCGGTGATAATCATAATGCTTACCAACCTTGAAGCCGTTACCCATCAGGATGCCAACGATAATAACGTAAATCATCATTGCAGCCATAATCCAATGAATGGTTCGCAGCGAGAATGAATAGCCTCGTGTTTGGCTTACCGCGTTAGGTGTCGTATCGGTCATCTTATTCTCCTGCAGGAAAAATGCTTATAATAATAAGGTATAGGTATATGCATAAATTCGTCAACATAGGTGCAAGTCATATAATAGCGAGGTGATAAGCGTTACTTGAGGCTTAAAGCTTGACAAATTACCGTCTTATAGTGTTTTTGCCTTATAAATAAAATCGGTTTAAATGCTTCGTTTGAGGTAACATAAACCTAAAGCCGACATTTCAGGATAGATTGAAATACAATGGAAAAATTCACAAAGCTTACTGCCGTTGCAGCCCCGATGCCGATTATCAACATTGATACGGATATGATTATTCCAAAAGACTATTTGAAAACTATCAAGCGTACAGGTTTGGGCAAAGGTCTATTTGCTGAAATGCGTTATCATGAAGATGGGTCTGATAATTCTGAGTTCGTTTTAAACAAACCTGCATATTCTAAAGCGCAAATTTTGGTTGCAGGTGATAATTTCGGGTGTGGTTCGTCGCGTGAACATGCACCTTGGGCTTTGCTTGATTTTGGTGTTCGTTGTGTAATCTCAACCAGCTTTGCAGATATTTTTTATAACAACTGCTTTAAAAATGGCATTCTTCCTGTTGTTGTTTCTCAAGATGAGCTTGATAAATTGATGGATGATGCAGAACGTGGCGCTAATTCAACACTATCCGTTGATTTAGAAGCTCAAACCATTTCTGGCCCTGATGGGGGTGTTATTAAATTTGATATTGATCAAAATCGTAAAGAGCGTTTGCTTGAAGGTATTGATGATATTGGTGAGACACTTGGCAAGGCCGATGAAATTTCAGCTTTTGAAAGCAAGAATTCTGAAAACCGCCCTTGGGCTTAATAATTTAAACTCACTCTAAAATTTCTACATAGAGACTTTCTTCTATGGATTTGCCATTGCGCAATAATTCTGTAGTGAGTTTATATTCGCCTTTTTGAGGCTGAATGCGTTTGCCAGTAAAAGCTGAGAAGTCTGCCTTGTGGCGATCAATTGCATCTGTCGTATTTTCTACAATCAGTCCTTGCGGCCCTTCAAGCGTAAAACGAATTTCATCGCCTTTTCTTAAATTGATAAACCAGGCCCAACCTACAATGGCTTTATCATTCTCAGTAAGTTTTTTAGGCGCACCTTTTTTAACAAGATCAGAATGATTGATAACACCGCCAGTGATGCCTGACGTCATTAGGCGTGAATTATTTTGTTTAAAATATTGAGTGATATCATTTTCAAAAAGCGAATTTTCTAAATTACTAATCGTACAAGTCTTTGATGGGATTTGTCCTGTAATAGGGTCGAGCCATTGGCCATCTTTACGAACTGTTAAATGAATGTGTGGGAAGGCAGAAAATCCTGAATTGCCTAAAAAGCCAAGTACATCGCCCTTGTCGACTTCCTCACCTTTTTTGATGGCAAGTGATCCTTTCCTTAAATGACAATATTGGGTTTCAAATCCGTCTTCATGCGAGATTACTACGCCATTACCGCATTCTTTATTCTTTGCTAGTTTTCTATCTTTTATGCTAAGTATCAGCCTGTCATCTTCGCCATCACGCAGTGCTTTTATTGTACCTCGCGCAGAGGCAATGATAGGCACATTGCGTTCTATGTCTTTAAGCGACATCACGCGTATGTCTAATCCCTTGTGCCCGTCATATGTTGCGCCTTGGCAGAAGCTGTCTGCCAGCCCTTCGCCCTGTATTGTATCGGGCAGGTTTTGAATGAAGCAATCTGTATTAATCTTACACTCTATGGGAAGTCCTAGTTTAAAATCTTCTGCTAGTGATGGATTTGCAAGATTGAAAAAACTTAAAGTGAAAAGGCTTGCTTTCAACAGTTGAAAAAGCTTGTCCATCGGTTTATTCACTTGGACAGATTCAACAAAAATTCTTAAAGGCAAGACAATGGCATCGCGCAAAGTGTTTCTCCTTCCTGGAGATGGTATTGGTCCTGAAGCGACCGCAGAAGTAACTAAGATTATCAACTGGATGAATGAAACGCTAGAGGCTGGTTTCGAAGTTGAAGAAGGTCTTGTGGGTGGCGCAGCTTATGATGCACATGGTGAAGCAATTTCTGACGCCGATATGGTAAAAGCATTAGCGGCAGATGCTGTTCTTTTTGGGGCAGTAGGTGGGCCTAAATGGGACGATGTTCCTTACGAAGCAAGACCAGAGGCAGGTCTTTTGCGTCTTCGTAAAGACATGGAATTATTTGCAAACCTTCGTCCTGCGATTTGTTATCCTGCACTAGCTGATTCATCTTCACTGCGTAAAGACGTTGTGGAAGGCTTAGATATCTTGATCGTGCGTGAGCTTACTGGTGGTGTTTATTTTGGTGAACCAAAAACCATTACTGATCTTGGTAATGGGCAAAAGCGTGCGGTTGATACGCAGGTTTATGACACGTTTGAGATTGAGCGTATTTCTGGCGTCGCCTTTGAAATGGCCCGCACGCGCGGTAACCGTGTTTGTTCTATGGAAAAGCGCAATGTGATGAAATCTGGTGTGCTTTGGAATGAGGTTGTCACCGCAACGCATAAGGAAAAATATGCAGATGTTGAATTAGATCACATGTTGGCAGATGCAGGTGGCATGCAACTTGTGCGCTGGCCAAAGCAGTTTGATGTGATTGTCACTGATAATCTGTTTGGTGACATGTTATCAGATGTTGCCGCGATGCTTACAGGCTCGCTTGGCATGTTGCCATCAGCGTCTCTTGGCGCTCCTGATCCGGTAACAGGTGCGCGTAAGGCGATGTATGAACCTGTGCATGGTTCAGCGCCTGATATTGCAGGCCAAGGTATTGCAAACCCGATCGCGATGATTGCCTCTTTTGCTATGATGTTGCGTTATTCTTTCAACATGGTCGAAGAAGCAGACAAGGTAGAAAAAGCAATTGCTAATGTTTTAGATACAGGCAAACGTACAGGTGATATTTGGTCGGAAGGTACGACCAAAATAACGACTTCTGAAATGGGTGATGCTATTCTTGCAGAACTTCAAAGCTTAACTGCGTAACTGAAATAAAATGAGTGAAGGGTTTGATGCATATTTCAAATCACTTGCTGGTTCATGGTCATTAGAGCGGACGATCTCTAGTGGTGAAAAATTAAATGGAAAAGCCGTGTTTGAAATAATTTCAGACACGGCTTTTTTAATGCGAGAAGAAGGGGAACTTACTTTGTTAAGCGGGGCTAGTATCCGAGCTTCAAGAAACTGGTATTGGCACCTAGTCGATAATAAACGGTTAGAAATAACCTATAATGCAGAACGCGACCAAGATTATCACTTGATTGCATTAAGATACGAAGAAGGCCTTTGGCGTGGGCAGGCTGAGCATCTTTGTGGTGCTGATTTGTATGAGGGGTACTATCAGTTTTGTAATAACCAGTTTGAAATCAAACAAACTGTTAAAGGGCCTGCTAAAGATTATAGAATTTGCAGTATTTATAAATTTATGACTTAATTCCTATGTAATGTTTATTTGTTGGAAGCAAAATGGAAACTGAAAAAAGTGACCCAGTTCATTTAATTGAAGAAGAAGTTACAGGTGATCGGTTTTTAATTTACTCAAATGAAAATGGACATAACTTAGATATAAAATATGAAGGCGATACGCTTTGGATGACACAGGCTCAAATGTCAGAATTATTTGGTCGAGATATATCATCCATATCTCGTCATATTCAAAATATCTTGGAAGAGGAAGAATTGCTTGAAGATACTTCTTTGCAAAAAGTGCAAAGAAGTACTGGCAGGCCAGCAATAATTTATAATCTCGATATGGTTATATCTGTTGGCTACCGCGTTTCTTCAAAGCAAGCTACGCTTTTTCGTAAATGGGCAACTGGTATTTTAGTACAGTTTGCTAAACGTGGATTTGTCGTTGATACGCAACGTTTAAAACAATCTAATAATATTGATCGAGTAAAAGAATTACGTGAAGTCATTCGTGATATACGCTCGGATGAAGCGAATGTTTATTGTGAACTTCAAACGATTTGTGCGATGTGCAAAGATTATGATCCTACTTCTAAAATTGCGCGCGAATTTTACCAAAAAACACAAGCAAAGATTGTTTGCGCAGTAACGTCTAATACACCACCATTTGAGCTGATTGTTGAAAGAGCAAATCACGCTATAGATAATATGGGATTGCAGACGTGGCCTAATGAAAATATTCGAAAAAGTGACGTGACAGTTTCTAAAAACTTTCTTGCAGAACAAGAAATGAAAGAACTCAATCGTTTAACAACTATCTTGCTTGATATTTTTGAAGATCAATTGGATTTGGGTAGGATTGTGATGATGCAAGATGCGCAAAATTACTTGATGCACAATTGCAGCAACTTGGCAGAGCTTTGTTGAAAACTGGCGGTAGCATTAAATCTTCTGCAGCCAAGAAGTATGCTGAAAATTAATATGTGAAATATGCTGAAAACCGTAAACTTCAAAGACAAAATCAAGCAGATGAAAACATTTCACGCTTGGCAAGTTTAGCAAAAGAGCTACTTAGAATGAAACGCTAATGCTACGCAAACATTGGTATCAGAGATGATGCAATAACGCGTTGTAAGAAGAAGATGATTACCAAGACAATTAGAGGCGAAAGATCAAGACCATTGAAATTTGGCATGAACCTTCTGATTGGGCGATACATTGGCTCCGTTAACTGATAGAGCATGCTGCCGATTTGGGTAACAAATTGGTTTGATGAATTAATCACATTAAATGCAAATAGCCATGAAAAAATTGCAGATACAATAACGATGAACCAAACAATATCTAATATGAAGTACAAAGTTTGAAGAATAGGTATCATGACATGCTCCGATTTTTTCTAACTACCATTTGGACTTTCTTTGCAATCAAATCAAGTGTGATTTTTTGCAGGTCCTATCCAATGGTTAAGAAACGCCTCTAACCACTCACGTATTGCAGGGTCATGAATAGGCCTTGCTGCAAATTGTTGCTCGCGATTTTGCGCGCCCGGTAGTGAAAAACGATGTGCAGCTTTTGTCGTCCACTTATTCATCATAAGGTGTGTCACTTCAGAATGAAACTGAACGCCATAAGCATTATCACCATACTTATATGCTTGATTAGGATATTCTTCACCACTTGCTAAAAGTGTAGCGTCTTGTGGAATTGAGAACCCTTCTGTGTGCCATTGATATACATGGTCTGGCCATTGCATTAATGTGTCGCCTGCTTGTGTCGATTTGATAGGGTAATACCCAATTTCTGCATATTCATCTTTGCGTGGTTTAACGTCACCACCCAGATGTTTGCTTAACATTTGTGCGCCTAGACAAATACCAAAGAAGGGTTTGTTTTCTTTAAGCGGTACAGACATCCAATCAATTTCACGTTTGATAAAATCTTCATTATCGTTTGCGCTCATTGGACCACCAAAAACAATTGCACCGACATACTCTTCAAGTGTTTCTGGCAAATCATCTCCCAGAGCAGGTTTGCAAGAAACCATTTGATAACCCATGTCCTCAAGCATCATGCCTACTCTGCCGGGGGTTGAAGCCTCTTGGTGCATTATTGTTAGAATTTTTGGTTTTTTAGGATTATCCATCTGTTGTGATGTTATCTGCATCTTTAGTTGTTTTTTTCCATACTCTTTGTTTGAGTAATATACGATCTCTTGAATCAACGGCTAGTAATTCTGCAATACGCCAAACAACATTGTCTTCAAGTTCGTGTAAGACACCGTCTGCAAAAACCATTTCCCACAAATGTTCGATGATAAGAATGCGATCTTCTTGTGAAAGAGCTCTTTTTAAAATGCTTGTAAATTTATAAAGATCAATGGCTTCTTGTTCGGCTGTTTTTGCCTCTATGGTTAGACTTTTTGTTTTGTCTTCGCTTAAATTAAATTGCGATGATAAAATGTCAGCCATGCGTTGCTTTTCTTCATCACGTACAACACCGTCAACCGCAATCACATGGTACATAAGCGCTGCTTCAGCAAGTTGCATTTTATCATGGATGAAAGTTTCAGGTTCCGCTGCTTCAGAAAGCTCAGAAACAAATTTTTTCAAGATATCTAACATGACTTAAAACTAACCAAAACAACTCAAGTTTCAAGAGAAGACTTGAGTTGTTTTGGTTCAAAATAAAAATTTCAAGGTATGACGTTAGTTTAGGATGATTATTAATGCTCTATTTGTCAGTCCTAGAGCTTTTGTTTTTATGAAATAAAATAAAAAAATGCTCCAGTTAAACCAAAGGTCATTTAAGGCATTTATAATAGAGTATTTAAATTATTAGATTTCATCTTTATAGGATTTAGAACCAAATTTGATCGTATTACCATCGTTTTGAGTTTTTTGTATAACTTGGTCGTCAATTACTTTAGTATAGGTTATTGGCTTTGAAATAGGGCCAGATAATTTTCCATCAGATGAGACTGATGTTAAAATTCCCTTTGTCTCAGTATTGGTAGTAACTGTAATTGGATCTTTAGATGCGCTTCTGTTCAAATTATTTATTGAATTACTTGCTATAAGATCACTAGCAATTTCGCTGAACGTATTCATAATTTTATGATTTGCAACGCCACCAATTCTGTTTGGAATAACATCGCGCCCAGACTTAATAACTCTATCAGCTGAAAATCTACTAACTAAATCGTCAAAACCTAATCTTACTGTTAATTTCATTTTACTATCTACCCAATTTATCATCAAAACCTTCCCGCATGGAGAGTTTATCAAAATAACATGGCGTAGTGTATCGTTGTATATTGCGTAAACTTTACGAAGGGGAATTACTTAGATGTGAAGAGGCTTTCCATGCGTAGCAAGAGCTGCTTCGCGAACTGTTTCTGACAAGGTTGGATGTGCATGACAGGTGCGGCCAAGGTCTTCTGATGAACCGCTAAACTCCATTAACACCGCACACTCATGGATCATATCACCTGCACCAAAGCCTACGATATGAACACCTAAAACACGGTCGGTGGTTTTATCAGCTAAGAATTTTACAAAGCCTTCTGTTTGGTTCATTGCGCGCGCACGGCCATTTGCCATGAACGGGAATTGCCCAACTGCGTAATCAATGCCTGCTGCTTTTAATTCTTCTTCGGTTTTACCAACAGAGGCTACTTCTGGCATGGTGTAAACAACACCTGGAATAACATCGTAATTTACGTGACCTGCTTGGCCTGCGATGGTTTCTGCAACGGCAACGCCTTCATCTTCTGCCTTATGTGCAAGCATTGGGCCTTCGGTTACATCACCAATGGCCCAAATGCCTTCGATGTTTGTCTTCCAATGATTGGTTTTCACCTTCCCACGTTCCATTTCGATGCCAGCAGCTTCAAGGCCAAGATTATCTGTATAAGGTCGACGCCCTGTTGCGACGAGCACAATGTCAGCCTCCAAGGTTTGCGTGTCGCCACCTGCAACTGGTTCAAAGGAAACGCTTGCGCCTTTACCTTTTTTATCAACACCAGTCACCTTGGAAGATAAGTTGAATTTTATGCCTTGTTTAGCGAGTATTTTTTGGAATTGCTTGGAGACATCATTATCCATACCAGCCAAAATGTTGTCGAGATATTCAATCACAGTGACTTCTGCGCCTAAGCGGTTCCACACGGACCCCATTTCAAGACCAATAACACCGCCGCCTACAACAATCATTTTCTTTGGCACAGATGAAAGTGCAATCGCGCCAGTTGATGACACAATCGTTTTTTCATCAATCTCAACATCAAGTCCTGGAATGCCTGCTACATCTGACCCTGTTGCAATGACAATATTTTTGGCGCTAAGTTCCTGCGCTTCGCCTTTGTTATTGGTCACGGAAACTTTTCCCTGCCCAGCAATTGAACCAGTACCGTGATAAATATCAACTTTGTTTTTCTTCATCAGGTAAGCAACGCCGTCAACATTGGCCTTAACGGTTTTATCTTTATGGCCCATCATGGCTTTAAGGTTTAGCTTTGGTTTTCCAATATCAATGCCAAGCGCTTCCATGCCATGATTTGCTTCTGCAAACATTTCTGATGCATGAAGCAATGCTTTGGATGGGATGCAACCAACGTTTAAACATGTGCCACCCAGCGTTGAATCTTTTTCAATAATAGCTGTCTTTAAGCCAAGCTGTCCGCACTTAATTGCGCAGACATAGCCACCTGGGCCAGAACCAATGATTACAACGTCGTATGTATCAGCCATGATAATTTCTTAGCTTTCAATCTTGTTTTAAATGTTTGTTTTAAGTCACTTGACCCAATAGTGGGAAAGCGAGCATCAAAATACCAACCATCGAAGCCACCCATGCAATGGTGCGCAGGAATGGAATGGTGATGATATAAAGTGGGATATAAGCCACGCGCGCCCAGAAGTAGAGTTGAACCGCAATTGCGCTGGTTGTGTCCCAGCTTTCGGTTACATGCACAATTAGAACCAGTGCTGCAAAAACTGGGAAAGTTTCAAGCATGTTATAATAAGCGCGCTCAAAACGCCCACCAATACCTGTCGTAAGCACTTCATCATCACGAGAGCCAGCAGCACCCATTAATCCGTTTGCAAGCATACCTGCAACAGATTGGAAAACCATCTGGATAAGAACCAGAAAGATTGCAAAGATTAGATATTGTAATTCGATTGACATGATTTTATCTCCAAAATTTTTCTGGATGTATCTTTATCAGATTATAAATCCAAAACCAGACGCTCGGGATCTTCTAGGCTTTCTTTAACACGTACCAAGAAAGTCACAGCCTCTTTGCCGTCAACAATTCTATGGTCGTAGGAAAGTGCCAGATACATCATGGGGCGGATAACAATTTCACCATTTACAACAACAGGGCGCTGGTCAATTTTATGCATCCCTAGAATGCCTGATTGTGGTGCATTCAAAATCGGAGTCGACATTAATGAGCCATAAACACCCCCATTAGAAATGGTGAATGTGCCACCCTGCATATCAGCCATGGAAAGTTTTCCATCGCGTGCTTTGCGACCCAGGTTGCCGATTTCTTTTTCAACGTCTGCAATCGACATCTGGTCTGCATCACGCACAACTGGCACAACAAGCCCTTTGTCTGTACCCACGGCAACGCCAATGTGTGCAAAGTTTTTATAGATGATATCTGTACCATCAATCTCAGCATTAACTGCTGGAATTTCTTCCAACGCATGACAAACTGCTTTGGCAAAGAAGCCCATGAAGCCAAGTTTTACGCCGTGTTTTTTCTCAAACAGTTCTTTGTATTTTTTGCGCATTTCCATAACTGCGCTCATGTCAACTTCGTTGAATGTTGTCAGCATGGCGGCTGTATCTTGTGCGTCTTTCAAACGACGTGCAATGGTTTGGCGTAAGCGTGTCATACGAACGCGCTCTTCACGTGGCGCATCATTTTGTGAAGTAGGTGCACGTGCAGCAACAGGTGCTGGTGCTTTAGAAGCGTTTTGTGCATCTTCCTTTAAAACCTGCCCACGCTTGCCTGAACCCTGCACAGAAGCTTGTTCAATGCCTTTTTCTGCTAGAATTTTTTGTGCAGATGGAGAAGCAGGCATTGCATTATTTGATGCGCTTGGGGAAGCTGAAGCTTCACCAGTTGTTTTATCGCTTGCTACATCAATAGAAGAACCAGTAGCGCCTTCTTCGATTTTGACTAAGATTTCACCGACTTGAACCGTATCGCCAGTTGCAGACATAACTTCTACAATCTTACCAGCAACGGGTGACATAACCTCTTGTGCGGCTTTATCAGTTTCAAGTTCGACGATAGGCTCGTCTACAGATACACTATCGCCAACCTGTTTGTACCATTCACCAACACCAGCTTCTGTTACAGATTCGCCAGCACTTGGGACAGGGACTTCGATAATTTTACCGCTAGATGAAGCAGCAGGAGATGCAACTGGCTTTGGCGTATTTGCTTTTGGTGCTGGCGCTGCGCCCTCACCTTCTGAAATCAAACCAAGCAATGCGCCAACTTCAACGGTCTCACCTTCTTGAACCGAAATATCGCCTAGCACACCAGCAGCAGGGGCTGGAACTTCGACCGATACTTTATCAGTTTCAAGCTCGACAATCGGCTCATCTGCCGCCACTGCTTCACCTGGTTTTTTCAACCACTGCCCTACGGTTGCCTCACTAACAGATTCACCTAATGTTGGTACGCGGATTTCATTTGCCATTTTGATTTTCTCTTTATTTATCAAATTTTATGATTTTGGATCACCCAGAGCATCCTCTAGGAATGCTTCGAGTTCGAATAAGTGCTTGGACATCAGACCTGTCGCAGGTGATGCGGCGGCGGCGCGACCTGTGTATCTTGCGCGCTGATGTTTGGCTTCTATGTGCTCCAGCACCCATTGCAGATACGGTTCAATAAAGCTCCAGCCACCCATGTTCTTTGGCTCTTCTTGACACCAAACCATCTCAGCATTTTTAAAGCGCGATAGTTCTGTGATCAGTGCCTTAGCAGGGAATGGATATAATTGTTCAAGGCGTAAAAGGTAAACATCATCAAGCCCACGCTTTTCACGTTCTTCAAGGAGATCGTAATAAACCTTACCTGAACACATGACGACACGTTTAATCTTATTGTCTTTGACAAGCTTGCCGCCTTCCCAGCCTTTCATATCTGCATCATCCCATAACAACCTATGGAATGTACTATCGCCTGTGAACTCATCGAGTTTAGACACAGCACGTTTATGACGCAGTAAAGATTTTGGCGTCATTAAGATAAGCGGTTTGCGGAAATCGCGACGAACTTGACGGCGCAATATATGGTAATAGTTTGCTGGCGTCGTGCAATTTGCAACTTGCATGTTGTCTTGTGCGCAAAGTTGTAAGAAGCGTTCAAGTCTTGCAGATGAATGCTCTGGCCCTTGTCCTTCATAGCCATGCGGCAGAAGCATGACAAGACCTGACATGCGAAGCCATTTGCTTTCACCTGATGAGATAAATTGGTCAATGACAACTTGTGCACCATTAACAAAGTCGCCAAATTGGCCTTCCCAAATTGTAAGGGCATTTGGGCGCGTAAGAGAATACCCATACTCGTAACCCAAAACAGCCTCTTCTGACAGCATTGAGTTAATGACGTCATACTCTTCTTGATCTTTTGATATATTATTTAAAGGCGTATAGCGGCCTTCATCCAATTGATCATAAAGAACTGAATGGCGTTGTGAGAATGTACCACGCTCACAATCTTGACCTGATAAACGCACACAATGTTTTTCATCCACCATCGTACCAAAAGCAAGCGCTTCGCCCATGCCCCAATCAATGCCCTCGCCTGTATCAATCATTTTACGGCGATTATCCATCAAACGTTGAATGGTTTTATGGATGTTAAAGCCATCTGGAACATCGGTAAGTTTCTTACCAATTTCAGTAATTTTCTTTTTGGTCACGCCTGTTTTGCCGCGACGGGTTTCTTCTTCGTCATTGGCAATCTTTAAGCCTGCCCAAGCACCATCAAGCCAATCTGCCTTATTGGGTTTATAGGATTGGCCAGCATCAAATTCGGCTTCAAGGAAAGAGCGCCAATCATCGCGCAAAGATTTGTATTCTTCCGCTGTGATAATGCCGTCAGAAATTAGCTTGTTACTATATATCGTAGCCGTTGTTTCATGCGCGCGGATGCTCTTATACATCAAAGGTTGCGTGAAGGCGGGTTCATCGCCTTCGTTGTGTCCAAAGCGTCTGTAACAAAACATGTCGATTACAACAGGTTTGCGGAATAGTTGACGGTATTCGGTTGCAACTTTGGCTGCAAAGGTAACCGCTTCTGGATCATCACCATTTACATGGAAAATTGGCGCCTCAATCATCTTCGCAACATCTGATGGATAAGGCGACGAGCGTGAGAAGCGTGGATTGGTTGTAAAGCCAATTTGGTTGTTGATGATAAAGTGGATTGAGCCGCCTGTGCGGTGACCTTTAAGACCTGAAAGACCAAAACATTCAGCAACAACCCCCTGCCCTGCAAAAGCTGCATCACCATGTAATAACAATGGTAGAACTGTATCGCGTGGACGAGAACCACGTTCGTTTTTTGGTTCGAACTTATCTTGCTTAGCGCGTGCCTTACCCAGCACAACAGGGTTTACAATCTCAAGGTGAGATGGGTTTGCAGTCAGTGACAAATGCACTTCATTACCATCGAACTCACGGTCAGAAGATGCGCCTAAGTGATATTTAACGTCGCCTGACCCTTCAACTTCATCAGGCTTGAATGAGCCGCCTTTAAATTCGTTGAAAATTGCACGGTGAGGCTTGCCCATTACATTGGCAAGGACGTTTAATCGTCCGCGGTGTGCCATGCCCAATATGATTTCTTTGAGGCCCATTTGGCCGCCGCGTTTGATGATTTGTTCAAGCGCTGGTACTAGCGCTTCACCGCCATCAAGACCAAAGCGTTTTGTACCTTTGTATTTTACGTCGATATATTGCTCAAAACCTTCAGCTTCAACAAGTTTTCGAAGAATTGCTTTCTTACCTTCAATAGTAAAAGCAACGCCTTTGTCTGGCCCTTCGATGCGTTCTTGTAGCCAACCTTTTTCTTGTGGATCAGAGATATGCATAAACTCAATGCCAATGGTTGAGCAATACGTTCTTTGTAGAATTTCCAGCATTTCTGGTATGGTTGCAAATTCAAGTCCCAACATATGGTCGATGAAGATTTTTCGGTCGTAATCGGCTTCTGAAAAACCATAAGAAGAAGGATGTAGTTCGTTATAGGCTTCTTTTTTGCCTGCAATGCCTAGGGGGTCTAGATCTGCATGTAAGTGGCCACGCATGCGGTAGGCACGAATCATCATGACTGCGGAAACAGAATCGCGCGTTGCCTGCATAACCCCTTGGCTATCGGCTGCTTCGCCATTGGCCTGAGCGCTTGCTTTGATTTTATCGCCTAAGTGTTTTTCAACAGCAGGTAGAGGCCAATCACCATCAAGAGCTGAAACTAGCTCACCATTTGCATGTATTGGCCAATGAGGTTTTTTCCAAGAAGCGCCTTCAGCATTCTTCGTAATATCAGCGCCATCATCTTTTAATTCAGAAAAGAAAGCCTTCCAATCGTCACTTACAGAGTTAGGATCCTTTTGGTATTGGGCGTAAATTTCCTCAATGTAACCAGCGTTCCCACCATATAAAAAAGATGTATTAGAAAATTCTTTGTTAGAATTTTGCTCTGCCATGGTTTTAACGCCTCATCATTCGTTAAATTCAATTTATATAAAGAGCAGGCGGCCAAGTCTGTGTTAAGAGTTTTGGCCGCCAGATATATTTACTTTAGATTAGGTGCAATGCCTTCACAAACTTCGCAAAGTTCTGCCACTGCGCTAACAGATGCATCAAACATTTTTTGCTCTTTTGCATTTAATTCAATTTCGACGACGCGCTCAACGCCACCGCTGCCAATGATAACTGGTACACCAACATACATGTCTTTTACGCCGTATTCGCCTTTAAGTGCTGCTGCACATGGAAGAACGCGTTTTTGATCACGAAGATAAGCTTCTGCCATTGTGATGGCTGATGCTGCGGGTGCATAATATGCTGAACCTGTTTTGAGCAGTGAAACAATCTCGCCACCGCCTTTACGAGTGCGGTCGACAATTTCTTCAAGACGCTCTTTTGTAATCCAACCCATTTTAATCAGGTCTGTTAGTGGAATGCCTGCAATCGTTGAATAACGGATTAGGGGAACCATTGTGTCGCCATGTCCACCTAATACAAAAGCAGTTACGTCTTTAATTGAAACATCGAATTCGTCTGCAAGGAAGTGACGGAAACGCGAAGAGTCTAATACGCCAGCCATGCCGACAACTTTATTTTTTGGAAGGCCAGAAAATTTTTGAAGTGCCCAAACCATCGCATCAAGCGGGTTTGTAATACAAATTACGAAAGCATTTGGTGCGTATTTTTTAATGCCAGCACCAACTTGCTCCATGACCTTCAGGTTAATACCCAAAAGATCGTCGCGGCTCATACCAGGTTTACGTGCAACACCTGCTGTTATGATGCAAACATCTGCATCTGCAATTGCTTCGTAGCTTTGTGTGCCTGACATTTTTGCATCAAAGCCATCAACAGGGGATGATTGTGCGATATCAAGGCCTTTGCCTTCTGGAATACCTTCTGCGATGTCAAAAAGGACAACATCACCCAGTTCTTTCATTGCTGCAAGGTGAGCTAATGTTCCACCAATCATGCCAGAACCTATCAATGCAATTTTGTTGCGAGCCATATCATTCCCTTTACGTAATAGTAATATTTTTTGAGTTCTTTTTTAGATTTCTAGATCTATATAGTTCTTTAAACAAAAAAAACACTATTGGAAAGTAAAGAATTATTGTGCTTTATTTTCAGTGCCTTATCAAAATTAACATTTACGTAAAGGTAATATTTTAAACTGCACCAATGTACTCTCTTGACTGCATTTCGTGTAATCTTGATATGGTTCTTTTAAATTCAAAAGCTTCCGTGCCTGAGCTTGCCTGATAAAGTTTGGCAGGTTCTGCTTCAGCAGACACGACAATTCGTATGTGATTATCATAAAGTGTATCAATTAATAGAATAAAGCGTTTTGCTGCATTATGATCTTCACGCTGCATGATAGGTATATCTTCAATAAAGACCGTATGAAAATTACGCGCTAAAGCTAAATAATCGGCGGCACTTCGAGGCTCTAGACAAAGTGTCTTAAATGATACTCTTGCGACGCCACTTCCCGTTTGTGGTATTTCTAATGTTCGCCCTTTTAGCTCTATTGTTTGCGGTAGTAACGCATTTGAGCCGGTTAGTCGCAACCAAGTATCAGCCATTGCAGCTTCAGTTTCTTTGCCTAGGGGAGTGTAATAAACAGGTGCTTGATCAAGTTTTTCAAGTCTAAAATCAGTTCTCGCATCAAGATTAAAAACATTTACGTTTTCAAGCAGTAAATCAATAAAGGGCAGAAAAATTTTCCGGTTAAGTCCATTGTTATAAAGATTTTTAGGTTCGACATTGGATGTTGCAACTACAATAACGCCTTCTTTAAACATAGCGTCAAATAGGCGACCTAATATCATGGCATCTGCAATGTCTGTGACTGTAAACTCATCAAAACAAAGAATGCTTGCTTCATTCGCTAAACTCTCAGCGATGGTTGGAATTGGGTCTTCCTCTTTAACATAACCTTGTTTAAAAGCTTCGCGATGTTTGTGAATTCGATCCTGCGCGTCTTGCATGAAATCATTAAAATGAGCTCGACGCTTACGTTTATGGGGCAGAATATCAAAAAACATATCCATCAGCATGGATTTGCCACGACCCACATCACCCCAGATATAAATGCCTTTGATTATATCAGGTGATTTTTTTGCAAATAACCATCCAAGCGCGCTTGATTTTCGTGACAGCCGTTTTTTTTCAAGTTTTGCAAGTAGCCCATCAAATAAGTTTACAAGCTTAACTTGATTAGGGTCATGTTCGATTGCCGCTGAATCAATAAGCTTATCATAAGCTGTTTTAACTTTATTGTAATCGGGATCGTTAATGCTCATGAAAAGCAATCATATTCAATTATCAATGGTTGAAAACCAAAAAGTCAGTTTATGCCGTATTATCTAGAAAACGTAATTGCTTTGCCTGAAGATGTAACACCTGCATAACGTTCAGCACCAACGGATGATAGACTTGCAACTTGTCCGCCATTTTCGTTGAACAAGATTACCTTTGGTCCTTTAACATCCCATGCTGTAACTGTTTTTAGTTCTGCAGCATTACAACGCAATGTTGTAGCGCGGAAACCGCCAGACCATTTTGTAAATGCAAGGATTGCTCTGCAGCCAGTGCTGTCAGATGCAACATTCCATGAGCCTGCAAGTGGCTCATGTGTTAGCGGCTCATTGCTTGGAGGTTTTGGCTGTAAAGAAGCCGTTTCAACGGGCTTTGGCTCAGGTGGTAGCTCTTCAACAGCAGGAACTTCAGGTAGTTGCGGGGCTGTTGGCGCTGTTGGCGCAGATACAACCGATGGTGTTGGAACTAGTGGTCTTGCAACAGGCTTAGCGATTGGCTCTAATTGAGCTGATTGCACGTTTCCAGAAGGTACTGAAGGTAACGGCTGCGGCGGTGCTTGTGTATTAACATTCAAAGCATTTGTAGAGCGTGTACAACCAGCGACGGCCAGCGCCATCATCACAATTGCTACTGAAACTTTATTATTCATTGCCAATACCCTTATTTCTCACCCTAGTTATTATGTAGCTTATTATAGCCATAATATGACGCAAAAATGCCAAAATATAGTAAACATAAAATTAATGTCTAACGTTACGTCAGTTTTTCCCACAATATGAAAAATTATACAAGCTAGAAATGACATGTAAGTTAATTTTGGCCTTTGAAACAGCATAATTTACAAACTTACAAGTATAATGTTACGAAATATGGATGATACAGATGTCAAACCGTAATCGTCTTGTGCTTTTTTTTATTTGTTTAGCTTTGCCGTTATTATGGTTGAGTTTTACAATGAGTGAATCTTATTTCCTAAGGGAAATGGCTAGGCACAATCAACAAACGCTTCGACTTGCTTCAGCAGGTTTGCAGGGTGCTCTTTTACGTTATGAGCCAATTCCAACACTTTTAGCGGAGAAGAAAGATATTATTTCACTTCTTTCTAATGATATCAGGCGTGTTCCTGTACATGAGATTAATGAAGAACTTAAGCGCATCGCAAATGATGTTGGTGCGTCAGATATTTATGTAATAAATACATCTGGAAATACGATGGCAGCAAATAATTATGATACGCAGGTCTCGTTCATCGGTAAGAATTTTGCTTATCGTCCTTATTTTTCTGAAGCAATGAAAGGAACGCCTTCAAGTTTTTTTGCGCTGGGTACAACGTCATTAAAACGAGGTTTTTATTTTTCTGCGCCTGTTCGACTGGGCAAGCGTATCATTGGCGTCGTAACCTTGAAAATAACTCTGGATGGGATTGAGCAGAACTGGAAGAATACAACAACGGAAATTATAGCAACTGATATTAATGGCGTTGTCTTTATGTCTAGTCGTGAGGATTGGTTGTTTAAATCCTTTTTTGAGCTTTCTAGTGAGGCAATATCAAAGATAACAAAATCAAAACAATATCCACTGGAGCAATTAGGCAGTTTCAATGTTGAAATTAATAACTCGGATATTCCGTTTGCTAACGTTATTACTTTTTCACCGCACGCAGATAATCAACAAGCCACAGTTAGTTATATTGGCGCATCTAGTTATATGACGGAGGCGGGATTAAACCTTCAGGTTTTATCGCCACGGGCTGACGCTAAAGCGCAGGCTTATACGATTTTAGCACTTACATTATTAGCTGTATTATTTGCAGCATCTATTGTGGCAATGATTTATTGGCGCAGAAAACAAATGGTAAAATATATGGAGCTACAACGCCAAGCGCAGGAAGAGCTCGAGTTGCGGGTTGAGGAACGAACCAATGATTTAAATAAAGCGAATAAGAAATTAAAGTCAGAAGTGCGCGAAAGAACGCAGGCAGAATCTCAATTACGCGTTACACAAAATGAATTGGTTCAAGCTGGCAAACTTGCCGCATTAGGTCAAATGTCAGCTGCTTTATCACATGAATTAAACCAACCTCTGGCAGCAGTGAAATCGTATGCTGATAATGCCAAAGCGTATATTAAGCGCAATAAAATTAGTAAGGCAGAAGAAAATATCGGGCATATTGCCCAGATGGCAGACCGCATGGCTGAGCTTGGAAATCATTTACGTAATTTTGCGCGCAAGCCCAAGCAGGTTGTTGATGTTGTCGATTTAGAAACAGTTATCACTGCTGTTGAACAAATTATGAGTGCGAGAGTAAGAGAAACAGGTGCAAGTTTAAAAATCGACACTTTAGAAGACCAAGTTTTTGTAAAAGGGGGCTTGGTTCGTTTGCAACAGGTTTTGGTCAATCTAATTAATAATGCGCTTGATGCTATGCAAGACCAGAAAAAATCTACTGTTAATGTGAAAATTGAAACCACTGAAGAGTTCATAAACATTCATGTTCGCGATTATGGGCAGGGAATTAATCAAGCAGATATGAATGCTATCTTTGATCCATTTTTTACAACAAAAGGGGTCAATGAAGGTTTGGGGTTAGGGCTGTCTATTTCTTACAATATTATACAAGATTTTGGTGGCAGTTTAATTGCTGAAAACCATCAAGAAGGCGGCGCTATTTTTACTTTAAAGCTTCAACGTGCTCTTGAAGTAAGCAGGGCAGCTGAATGACCAAGTCGCCTGATATATTTTTTATTGATGATGAAGAGCATTTGCGAAATGCAGTTTCGCAAACTTTTGAGCTGGCTGATTTAAATGTTCAATGTTTTGATAATGCACAATCGGTTCTGCAACGTGTCACAAGAGATTTCACTGGTATTGTTGTGACAGATATCAGAATGCCAGATGCTGATGGCTCTGAAGTGCTGCGTCAGATTTTGGAAATTGACTATGAACTGCCAGTCGTGCTGATAACTGGGCATGGTGATGTCCAAATGGCTGTTGAAGCGATGCGCGCTGGTGCATATGATTTTATTGAAAAACCTTTTTCAACGGATCACCTGGTTGAAGTTGTTCGTAAGGCGATTGATAAAAGGCGCCTGACGTTAGAAAACCGCGAACTACGCGCTAATGTTATTAGACGAGACCACCTTGAAGCGCGGCTGTTGGGACGTACTAAACCGATGGTGGATTTACGAAAGATTATTCGCTCTGTTGCCTCGACCGATACGGATTTAATCATCGTTGGCGAAACAGGTACAGGCAAAGAAGTCGTTGCACGAAGTATCCATGATTTAAGCCAACGCAGTGATAAACAATTTGTTGCAATCAATTGTAGTTCAATACCAGAAAATCAAATTGAAAGTGAATTATTTGGCCATGAGCAGGGGGCTTTTCCTGGTGCAATACGTGCGCGATTTGGCAAGTTGGAACATGCGCGTGGTGGGACTGTATTTCTTGATGACTTTGATAATATGCCTCATGATATGCAATCTAAATTATTACGCGTTTTGGAGGAACGAACCATTACGAGAATGGGTTCAAATGAACCCATAGAGCTTGATGTGCGCTTTATTGCTTCTAGTCGGAGTAATCTTGAAGATGCGGTACAAAAAGGTGAATTGCGCGATGACCTTTTTTATCGCCTTGAAGCGGTTACAATAAAAGTACCATCCCTTGCGCAGCGCAAAGAAGATATTCCAAAACTCTTTACACAATTAGCAAATGAAGCAGCGCGCAGATATCGTCGAGAATTTGCTGATATACCGTCTTCTTTTCTCTCAACATTGGCTGATCGTGAGTGGCCAGGTAATGTTCGACAACTCAGAAATGCAGCTGATAGACATGTCTTAGGCCTAGATGTTGTTGAGGGCAATTTGCCAGAAGATGTTCAAGCACAACAACCCCTTTCAAAACGCATGGCAGAGCATGAAAAGAAACTAATTTCAGCTGAATTATACGCGCATAATGGTATGTTACGCGATACATATAAAGCTTTAGGTTTGTCACGAAAATCGCTTTACGAAAAAATGCAAAAATATGGTTTGGAGCGTGATAGCTTTAAAGACGATGAGGCTTAATCAGTTGCATATTATATGATATGTTCCTTTTTGCACCCACGCATTCTTGGTAATGTTACCGAATCTACCCATAAATATGAATAAAACTTTAATACTTCTTTTTAAAGCACGTTAGTCACTTGTAACGGTCTTAAAATTAGACTCTTTAAAACTCAGCTTTTCTGCAAACCTTTGCAGGAGCGATGTTTCTATGGAGGATATACATCATGAATATTATTAAGAAAACGGCTTTGGCCTTAACATTTACAGCTGCTTCAAGTGTTGCTGCACTTGCTGCTTGTGATCCAGGTGAGACTGTAATCAAATTCAGCCACGTGACAAATACAGATAAGCACCCCAAAGGGATTGCAGCTTCTGTTTTACAAGAGCGCGTCAATAAAGAGATGAACGGTAAAGCTTGTATGGAAGTTTTCCCTAACTCAACACTTTATGATGATAATAAAGTTCTTGAAGCTCTATTAAATGGTGACGTGCACATGGCTGCACCTTCGCTTTCAAAGTTTGAAAAATTCACTAAGAAATTCCGCATTTTTGATTTGCCATTTATGTTTGCAAACATTGATGCAGTAGATGCTTTCCAAAACTCTGATGCGGGTAATGCATTGAAAGATTCAATGGTAAAGCGTGGTCTTAAAGGTCTAGCATTCTGGCACAATGGTATGAAGCAAATGTCTGCTTCTAAGCCACTTGTTAATCCATCAGATGCTTCTGGTCTTAAATTCCGTGTGCAGGCATCAGACGTGCTAGTTGCTCAGTTCGAACAGCTTGGTGCTTCACCACAGAAAATGTCTTTCAAGGAAGTTTACGGCGGTCTTCAAACGAAGGTTATCGACGGACAGGAAAACACTTGGTCAAACATTTATGGTAAGAAGTTTTTTGAAGTACAAGATGGTACAACAGAAACTAACCACGGCATTATCGACTATCTGGTTGTAACATCAGATGAGTGGTGGAGTGGTCTTGATGCGGGTGTCCGTGATCAGCTTGCTGCAATCCTTAAGGAAGTAACTGAAAGCCGTAATAAAGAGTCTTTTGCTGTGAACGAAGAAAACAAAGCTAAGATTATTGAATCTGGCGGTGTTGTTCGCACGCTTTCAGCTGAACAGCGTCAAGCTTGGGTTGATGCATTGAAGCCTGTTTGGGCAAAGTTTGAAGGTGACATTGGTAAAGATCTTATCGATGCTGCTCAAGGCACAAACTAAACTCTTTCCTTAAAATCCTTTAGTCCTGCGGCAGCCTATCATGGCTGCCGTAGTTTACTTGTTAGGCTCAAAATTATGCATGCCCACGCAAAACCAAAATCCTTTATTGATAACATAGAAGAAACTTTCATCGCCATCACTCTAGGTTTAATGACGATTATTACTTTCGCTAATGTGATTGCTCGCTATGTTTTCAATGACAATATTCTCTGGGGATTAGAATCTACGGTGTTCTTATTCGCTTGGCTCGTTTTAATCGGCGCGTCTTATGGTGTGAAGCAAACATTTCATATTGGAATTGATGTTGTCTTGGTAATGGTCCCTAAACCAGTTCGTAAATTCCTTACATTAATTGCATGCGCTGCATGTTTGTTATTTGCAGCTTTGCTTTTAAAAGGCGCTTGGGATTATTGGTCGCCATTTATTGGTAAGCGCGCGTTTTATGAAACGGATGATTTGCCTGTTCCATTTTTTCTAACTTGGTTAGCAGATGCCTTCAATCACGGAGAAGCGTATGAAAAACTACCTCGCTTTATTCCTTATGCAGCACTACCGATTGGTATGTCGCTATTACTTTATCGCTTTATACAAGCAACTTATTATATCATCACAGATCAACAGGTAGGTCTAATTGCTTCGCATGAAGCTGAAGAATTGATGGATGAAGTTATTCAACAAAATACGGATGCTGAATTGAAGCCTATTAAAGGGGCGAAAAACTAATGGAAGTTGCTCTACTCTTTACGCTTGTCATTGGCTTAATGCTGATTGGTGTGCCGATTGCGATATCGCTTGGCCTTTCCAGTATGATTTTTCTACTGGTTTATGCAGACGGTTCACTTGCTTCAATAGCACAAACTTTGTTCTCTGCCTTTGATGGGCATTATACGTTACTTGCTATTCCGTTTTTCATCTTGGCATCCAGCTTTATGTCAACAGGAGGTGTTGCAAAACGCATTATCAGATTTGCTAATGCTTGCGTTGGTCACTTCTCCGGTGGCCTTGCAATTGCATCGGTCTTTGCGTGTATGATGTTTGCGGCTTTATCTGGTTCATCGCCTGCAACAGTTGTGGCAATTGGTTCAATTGTTATTGCTGGCATGCGTGAAGCTGGTTACTCAAAAGAATTTGCAGCTGGCATTATCTGTAATGCAGGAACACTTGGAATTTTGATCCCGCCATCCATCGTTATGGTGGTCTATGCCGCTGCAACAGATGTTTCAGTAGGGCGCATGTTCTTAGCAGGGGTTTTCCCAGGTTTGCTTGCTGGCTTTATGTTGATGGTGGGTATTTTTATCTGGGCGAAAGTAAAGGGGCTGCCGTCGCAACCTTTTGCAGGTTTCAAAGAGATTTTTGATTCTGGTAAAGATGCATTTTGGGGACTTTTCCTAATCATCATCATTCTAGGTGGTATTTATGGTGGTATATTTACACCAACAGAAGCTGCCGCTGTTGCTGCTATCTATGCATTTTTTATTGCTAACTTTATATATCGTGATATGGGTCCACTGGCAGTGACAGGGGATCAATTAAACGTATCATTCTTCAAAAAGCCCCAGGCGATGATTAGTGCATGGTTTCACCCTGATACTAAAACGACTTTATTTGAAGCAGGTAAGCTAACAATTATGCTCCTGTTCATCATCGCAAATGCTTTGATTTTGAAGCATGTATTAACGGAAGAACAAATTCCGCAAGCGATTACAGAAACAATGCTTGCTGCAGGTCTTGGGTCTATTACCTTCCTCATTGTGGTGAATATCATTTTGCTAATTGGTGGTCAGTTTATGGAACCATCTGGCTTGCTGATTATTGTGGCTCCTCTTGTCTTCCCAATCGCGATTGAGCTTGGCATTGATCCAATTCATCTTGGTATTATCATGGTGGTTAATATGGAGATTGGGATGATTACGCCGCCTGTTGGTCTCAACCTCTTTGTGACGGCAGGGGTGGCAAATATGTCTGTCTCAAATGTTGTGAAAGCCGCATTGCCGTGGGTGAGCATCATGTTCATATTCTTGATTATGGTGACTTACATACCAGCGATTTCAACTTGGTTACCAACGACAATAATGGGACCTGAAATTATAACGAAGTAGCAATTTCAAAAATTGTTATTAAAATAAAAAAGCCCCAAGCGAAAGATTCGTTTGGGGCTTTTTGTTTGTCTTATTGAGCTTTTTATTGAGAAGCTAAATCAGTAAATTTATTCAAAGCACCAGTCATTTGTGTAAATGCTTTTTCAGCGCCATTGATTGAATAGCGTTCTTTTAATGCTTGTGGATCAAGATAGCCGATTTTTGTTTGACCATTATCATCCCAGATTAAAACACGAATTGGTAGATCAAGACCTGCCACAATATTTTCTTGCATGATAGGAGTACCAATTTGCGGAGCGCCAAAAATAATGAGCGTTGCTTCATTTAAGCTTAGTTCAATTGAGTGCGCACCCGCAGCATGATCGATACGTGCAAATAGTTTAGGAGGGGCATTTTCAATTACTGCTTCAAGTTTATCTGCGGTAATTTTAACTGGAAACTTACTGTCTTTTATTATCCAACCTTCTTGAGCTTGAGCAGATACCATGAAGAATACTCCTGTTATAATGATTGTTATAGTTGTGATTAAATTGCGCATATTATGCTTTCTCCTAAATCAAAATTTAAGCGAAGTTTAAAAGGGCAATAACATAATTGGAAGACTTAATAAATTAAAATTAATCATCAGTATTGATTCTAGTATGCTTTGTAAAATGCTTAATGATGTGCGAGGTGGCAAGGATAAATTGGCATTGAGAAACTCAGCCCAGCCTCTGTGCTAACATTCATACGATCTCATTATAAGTAATGTAATAAGCCTATAGTTCAAATTTTCCCTTGCCGACGAGATCCCTTATACTTGCCCCAAGTTTTAAGGGATCTGTGACAATACGATATTTTTTAAGGGGCTGTCCCAGATAACTACGATAAATATTGTTTAACCCATTGGTTCAAT
>CAZCUN010000016.1:0-56090 GCA_964502215.1 uncultured Rhizobiaceae bacterium
CATACCCATATTGATAACCCATTTTTGAGTTATCTGGGACAGCCCCTTATATTTTATCATTGCAGGCGAAGCTAGTTTTGCAACTGAAGGTAACGCGCCTAAACTTCTAAAGCCAGGCGATACGGTTTTCCACGCCAGTAACCAACCCCACAACATGCAAACCCATGAGGGCGGTGTTCTTGCTTATGTTATGTGGCGTAACGAGTTTGATGTGGCACCTGTTTTGACAGATAGACTGAATGAGCCTACCTAG
Organism: uncultured Rhizobiaceae bacterium; assembly: GCA_964502215.1. Taxonomy (GTDB): domain Bacteria; phylum Pseudomonadota; class Alphaproteobacteria; order Rhizobiales; family Rhizobiaceae; genus JAALLB01. Next base: position 254 of record CAZCUN010000016.1, read on the forward strand.
CTGAGTTCACCCGCTAAGCCTGCATCAATCATAGCTATAGTTCTATCAATGCCATATAGCGCAACGAATGAACCAAATCTTGGCCCTTGGTCTTGACCCAATAAAATTTGATATAAAGCCTGAAACCACTCGCGAAGATTTTCAAAACCAGCTTCTTTGCCCACTGTGAAAACTTCTGTTTGGATGGTTTCTGCGTCTGCGTCTTTATCCAATGTAGACAGCTTACCACGTAAGTTTTCTAAGGCTGCTCGTTCTGGATCTGTTGGTGCGCGAAAAGACTTATGTGGCTTCACAAAATCTTCAAAATACCGAATGGCATAGCCAACCAAATCATCCAGCATTGGATGCGTCTCAGGCGTTACACCTTCAGCATATTGTGAAATGAACCCCCAAAGCGTTTCTTTGTCTGAGGCATTTGCAGCACTCACCAAATTTAACAACATCGCATAGTTTATCGGCATCGTCATTTCTGGCGGATTGCCATTATGAATATGCCAGACTGGATTGTTCAACTGAGCCTTCGTATCTTGTGTTGGATAGGCGGCTAAGTGCTGAAAATATTCATCAACATTTTTTGGGATTACATCAAAGAACAAGCGCTTAGCAGTCTTCGGTTTTTGATACATAAAGAACGAAAGACTTTCTGTGGGTGCGTATCGCAACCACTCGTCGATTGTTAGGCCATTACCTTTGGTCTTAGAAATTTTCTCGCCTTTATCATCTAAGAATAATTCATAAATGAAATGCTCTGGTGGGCGCTGCCCTAAGATGCGGCAGATGCGGTCATAGATGGGTGAATTGATGTGGTGATCTTTGCCATACATTTCATAGTCAACGCCAATGGCTGCCCAGCGCATTCCAAAATCTGGTTTCCACTGCATTTTAACTTGGCCACCTGTAACAGATAAAGTTAGCTCTTCGCCATCTTCATCATCAAAGGTAATCGTCCCTGCTTCTGCATCAATTGACTTCATCGGCACGTAAAGTACGCGGCCTGTCTTTGGTGAGATTGGTAAAAACGGACTGTAGGTTGCGCGGCGTTCTTCGCCTAGAGTTGGCAACATTACATCCATGATTGCCTGATAGTTTTTGAGGGCTAATTTTAAAACTTCATCAAATTTACCAGACTCATAATAATCTGTTGCGCTTTTAAACTCATATTCAAAACCAAAGCGGTCTAGGAAGTTTCTCAAATGCGCATTGTTATGATGACCAAAACTTTCGTGCGGGCTATCAAATGGGTTTGGGACTTTTGTTAGAGGCAGACCAAGCGCTTCTTCAAGTAGTTCCTTATTAGGAACATTGCCAGGCACTTTACGCATGCCATCCATATCATCTGAAAAAGAAATTAGGGTTGTAGCTACCTTATTATCTGTAAGCGCTTTAAAAGCATTCATTACCATAGAGGTACGCGCAACCTCACCAAACGTGCCAATATGTGGCAAGCCTGAAGGGCCATAGCCAGTTTCAAATGAAACAATATCTGGGTATCCATTCTTTTCATGGCGTTTGGCTACTTTGCGCGCTTCTTCAAATGGCCATGCTTTAGAGGATTGTGCTGCTTGTTGCGTTTCAGACGTCATATGTTTTGCCTTAAAGGGAGATATTTTCTCGTTTGTTATAGCATCTGCGACAATTTTCCAAGCGGGTTGCGCAAGGCAATTTCTATGCTTACCTTATGTAGTGATATTTTATGATCAATAAAGGCATTTATAATGGCTAAACTCACAGCGCATCAGGTTTTGATACATATCATGGTCACCATGTCAGCCGCAGATACAGCGATGACTGAGAGCGAACTTTTGAAGATCGAAAATATCATAAAATTTCTACCTGTTTTTAAAGGATATAATGAAGATAACCTAGTCAACGATGTAGCTGAATGTCGTAAAATTCTAGACCAAGAAAATGGATTAGAAACAATAATAAAGAATACAAAGAAGCATATTCCACGTAAATTACATGAAACTGCATATGCCGTTGCCGTAGAAGTTGCAGCAGCTGACTTAAATGTTGAGCAAGAAGAGCTACGGTTATTACAAATTCTAAGGCAAGATTTAAATATAGATAAGCTTATTTGTTCTGCAATTGAACGTGGCGCACGTGCCCTTCATAATACACTCTAATTTTGATGATTGAATGTAAAGATGTTTGAATTTAACGAACCACAAATACGACTTGGTGTTTTCATCGGACTTTTTTCTATTCTTGCGGTGATGGAATTTTTTGCTCCTCGTCGGGAGCTGGAACACGTTAAGGCAAAGCGATGGATTACAAATTGGGTGATTGTGATTATCGATTCGTTCGTTCTACGCTTAATTTTTACTGGGGCTGCCGCAGGTGTTGCTCTTTGGGCAAGTAACAATGGTTATGGTCTTTTTAATCTGATTGGAATTCCTTTTGCGTTATCTGTCATTTTGTCCTTCATCGTTTTAGATTTCGCGATCTGGTTTTCGCATTTAGCATCGCATAAAATACCACTGCTTTGGAAAGTACATAGAATGCATCATTCCGATGTGGATATTGATGTTTCAACCGCAATTCGTTTTCACCCAATTGAAATTATACTCTCAATGATTTGGAAAATGATAATCGTAGTTATACTCGGTGCACCCGTAGTTTCTGTTTTAATTTTTGAAATTGTTCTAAACGGTGCAGCTATGTTTAATCATTCAAACTTAAAGCTACCCTTGGGAATAGACCGTATTTTGCGTTTGTTTATTGTAACCCCAGACATGCACCGTGTTCATCATTCAATTGTACATAATGAAACCGATTCAAACTATGGCTTTAATCTAGCGATATGGGACAGACTTTTTAATACTTATATTGACCAACCCCAAGCTGGTCATGATGGTATGAAAATTGGGTTGAGTGAATGGCAAGATGAGCGCCCAACTAACCTGATTTGGTCACTTAAAGTACCCTTCCTAAAACAACGATAATTTTAATATAGACCGAGAGGAAAATAGCGAAGATAGAGTTCTGCAAATTTCCCTTTTTGATTTATTTGCTTAAGAGCATAATTAATCGCTTGCGTCATTTCAGGGCGATCCTTTGGCAAAGCAATCGTAAGACCGTTTCCAAAATAATAATTAGATTTAAAAGCCTTATCGACAAACACACAGCAATTTTTTGACGCGTTAGATGTTAGCCAAAATGATAAGGAAAGCGCATCGGAAAAAACCACATCAATTTCACCTTGGCGTAAAGCTTTAAAAGCAGCTTCTTTAGTTCCATAATTTTGTAATTTTCTGTTTGAAAAAACTTTTTTAAAATAAGCAGCATGAGCTGAGCCTAAGATTACACCTGTTTTTTTTCTGAAAATTGCATCGTAGATAGGAGCCGTAAGTCCACTATCTTTACGGGTAATAAAACGCCCAGGAATATGTAAATAGGCTCTGGAAAATTCGTATTTTTTCCGGGTTTCTTGTGTGACAGCAACACCCGCAATGATTGCCTCACCTTCACCTTTTTCTAAGGCAGTTTCTAACTCATCCCACGGAAGAGCTTGAATTTGACACCTGTTTAAAACATCAAGCTCTTCGCAGATGGCACGCGCCATCTCCACGTTAAATCCAGTTAGACGTTTTTTTCGATCAATAAAATTAAAGGGAGGAAAATCTGTGGTCGTTAAAAACCGCATTCTTGGCAAACTAGACAAAACCAGTTTAGCAAAGCGCTCGTTTTTATACCAAAAATTTGGTATATTTACCTCTTGTGCAAATACAGGACTGAAGCAATTAAGAATCACTAATGCCAATAAAGTTATTTTAATTGGTCTTCGTAAGCTCATTAGTATTAGTATCCATACCAGTTGATGTTTTTCAATTTTCTATTTTGGGTGCGGTGGTATTGTTTTGCGTAATAAAAGTTTTAAAGATGTCCTATTACCCGTCAATCCAATTGCTCTTGGCCCCTCACCGTCGCACAACGCCAATCCTTATGTTTATTCCAAGACAAGACTGCCTGCCGAACTACTAATACTTAACAGATATGGAATTGGCTATCCATATTTAAAAGCAGCCTGGAAACTATCACAAAAGTATCAACTTGCGCCAGTCGATATATTGATTAAAGCCAAAGTGATTACCTTAGAAACATGGATAGATGCTCAAAACTCCTTAGGTCGGGAAAGAGAATGGGCGGCCGCAAAGAGGAAACAAGAGAGTTTTTTATTAAAACAATCCATTCAGAATTTAAATAGCCAATTGCCGCACTATTCAGCCAAGTCAGTGATTACTTTGAAACAAAGTTTATTTTTGCTCAGCTTTTTTTCATTTATAGGTTGGTTATTTTATGCTAACCACCAAAGTGCAATTCTTTTTTGCCTGATGCTTCTGACAGTTTTTTATATGAGTAGCATTTTCTTACGGGGGTTTTTACTTGCCAACTTCAAACCAGTATCCTCCTTATCAACTGATCTGATTCCCACTAGTGATGATGAGTTGCCCGTATATTCAGTCTTGGTTGCGCTATACAAAGAAGCCAATCAGGTTGAGTCTTTGACTGAGAGTTTATGGCGCTTAGATTGGCCTAAACATAAACTTGATATTAAGCTCATATGCGAAGCGGATGACTATAAAACAATCGAGGCAATTATAGATGCTAAATTACCACCGTGCTTTGAGCTAATCCAACTGCCTCCGGCTATGCCCAGAACCAAACCCAAAGCACTAAACTTTGCACTCCCTCTTTGTCAGGGGGAATTTCTTGTCTTATATGATGCAGAAGATCATCCATCACCTGGACAATTGCGCGAAGCTTATGAAAAATTTCAAACCGAAGGTGCAGACCTTGCTTGTGTGCAAGCACCTTTGCATATTCATAACATAAACCAAAATTGGCTAACCTCTATGTTTGCCATTGAATATTTTACTTTGTTCAATGGCGTCTTGCCTGTACTTGCTAAATGGGGGGTGCCTATTCCACTTGGGGGAACGTCTAACCATTTTAACGGTGTTAGGTAGCAAACGCAACAACTATTCAAATGAATATACCCTATGGATTTGCTAATGTGAATCCCATGGCAAAAGTAACAGCACATTATTTAAAGACAAAAGGCGGATTAAAGCCTGTAAAGCACTCTGATTATGAGCATACTATATCAGGCTTACTACATAAGCGTGTTGAAATGTTTCATGAGGCCGAACGTATCCGTGATAGGCTGGCAGAACTCAAAAATGATATAGGCGCATTGGACAGAACGCTTGATACGCTGGGATATACTGGTGACTTTGACGCGCTAATGCCACGTGAGAAGCGCCATGTCATATTTGGTCGTGGCGAACTAACCAGAACCGTTCTTGAGATACTTAGGCGTGAAGCAAAGCCAATGACAAGCCGTGAGATAACGCAAGAAATGGTATCTGCAAGCGGTTTTGATGCAAGGGACAGGAAGTTTGTATCAGAACTCGTAAAGCGAGTAGGTAAAGCTTGTAGGCAATATCCGCAGGGGACTATAATCAAAGCAACTGATTCAAAGGGAAACGTCTTATGGACTACAAAGGCATATTAATCGCATCACTAATATTTACCAGCACTGCAAATGCGCAATCAATTACAGGGGCGGTAACTCACATAAGGGATGGTGATACGTTCGTAATCGGCAATCAGCCTATTCGACTTTGCGGAATAGATGCACCAGAAAGCAAAACACGTGCTGGCAAGGAAGCGACTACATTCATCACCAAAGCCCTTAAAGGAAAAGCAGTCAGTTGCACCCCTGTTGGTGAGGGAACTGTATGTGATGGACGCTCAAGACGCACTAACCATGACAGAATAGTCGCACAATGTACTGTGCAGGGTCGTGATATAGCTGAAATGCTGGTACGCTCTGGTCATGCCTGTGATTGGCCTAGGTTTAGTGGTGGCGCTTATCGTATTGTTGGTGGGTGTTCGCGCTAATGATGCAAAGGGGAATGTGGTTTGGCGTGTGTGAGGGCGACCGAAGCCGCCCAAATTTCTTATTTATGCCGCTGTAGGAGATGCAAGTAAGTGAGTTAAATATTCCAAAGCTTCGGGGTCGCGCTGGCCAAAATACCCCACGGCTTTATTAGGTAGCCATACTTCGTTGAAGTGTCTGATAAATGCAGGTAGTAAATCGATTGGATATAATTTTGGGTAAACTATGCGCCCATCTTCATAGCGATGAGGATATGTTGGTAGCGCATCTGTATCTACCGATAAATCATCGCGCAAAAACTTACAAAACATTCTTCCCTCGGATATATCGGGGATTAAGTTTTCTGGAAGAACATACCCTCTAGCTTCCATTGGGCCAATTAGTCTAACCATCATTTCTTGTAACATTGAAAAGTGTGTATGTGGCACAAGGTGCAAGTTCGAAGCGTAGCGCCTTAAGTGATAACTTGTTGTTGGCCTACCTCCACCACTCATCCACTCCTGAACCCATTTCGATACTTTAACCGCGAACTTTGGCGATAGCCACTGAGCCAAATGGACTGCTATGTGTGGATGCACCCAAGTTCCTTGAAGGCGAAAGTCGCCACCAGAAATTGATTCTATTAATTCCGACCTTCCAATCTGAAGGTCGGATTCAAGTTCATCAAAAAACTCTTGCGTATTGTTTGCTTTCCTATAGTTAGACCATTCTTTACCAGCAGCACGGCACATCGCTGTAGCGTTTATATATCCGTCTTTATGACGCTGTGGGATAAGCTCCCCTTTAATTTTATGGTCAATAAGTGTAAGTTCATATTGCATACTATTATTCTTCCTGAGGTCACGCCTCGTTAGTCGCATAAAGAAATCTTTATACGATGCCTCAGAAGGGGTTGATTTCAGTGTTTTTTTATATTATTATGCTTTTACAAACAAAAAACTAAAATTCCGCTTCTTTGGCGGTTAAGGGCTGGTTCATTATTGAACCAGCCATTTTTTATGGTAGCATAATATTCCTAAAAAGTCAAGATTTTAACCATATCTAAGGTATCTGTTAATATAATATTAACTCTTTAGCTTGCTTTTCTTTGCCAATAACCTTTCCAATTACGCGATACTGGCGCACCCATTGCGCTTGCTACAATCTGAAAAGCATTCTCACCATTTGAGTTACGGCGGTTATCTTCTAACCAAGCCGCATGGTTTGCGTACTGGTGAAGATACTGTGGCGAAACATGGTGGTGTTGACCTGTAATCATACGGCGCAAGCGTGAGAAATAAGACTCAACCCAGTTTGTATGCTTGCCATGGTCTGAATAAGCTTCACTATGATTGATACGGTCAACGTCCCATCCTGCATGTAGTGCGTCCCAGTGTGAAGCTTCATCAGCCGCCATTGTAGCCATGCGTGATACGTTTTCGTTAGCCAATGCAACGCCTTCCGCTTCTGACATTGCAATAAATGGTACGGTACGACCCATGCGCTCACGTAGAGCAACTACAACACGGCGGCGGTTTGACTGGTTTACTTTCTTGCGGCGGTCAACACGGTCTTGCTCGAAGTTCTTAGGGCGAACGTGTCCACCTACATAACAACCGTCAATCTCAACTTCACCATCAAGCACTTCACCAGTGTGAACCTCGTTAGAAAGCGCCTCACGTAGCTTGTGAGCCAATATCCATGCAGTCTTGTATTGCACGTCCAGATCACGTGAGAATTGAAGGCTAGACATACCCTTTGAACCATTCACGAATAAGCAGATAGCCGCTAGTAAGTCCGTGAAGTCCATCTTACGTGATGCAAAGATAGTACCCGAAGTCACTGAAAACTGGTGGCCACATGCCTTACACTTGAACTTGCGGCGTGTCTTAATATCGTATGCGTCAGGACAACCACATTTAGGGCAAACAGCTTCGCCATCCGTATCAGCCCAACGCATTTTACAGAATACTGCATACGCCTTGTCTTCACCTGCTTTGTAGATTTCCTTTAAAGAAAGTGTTCTTGATGCCGCTGATAATAAGAAGTGTTGAGCCATTTGCTTAATTGTCCTATTTACGTGATTTATATCACATATATAGTACATAATAGGATACTTTACAATAGCAAATATCACGTTTATAATACATTTATCGCAATTTGGAGATAAATATGCCAGAACAAACAGAATGGGAACAAAAAGCCGCCAATATTTTGAAAGCACGGTTAAAATTGAATGGGGTTAGTTATGGTCAGCTTGCTGATCTAATTAATGAAAAAGAACCAAGCGTAAGAAACAAGCTTTCGCGTGGTAAGTTCAGCGCATCGTTTATGATTGAATGTTTTGAAGCTATTGGTGAGAAAGAAATCAGATTATAAAGATAAATTTCGATGCCTAAACTTTAGAGCGCCTATGGAATCTTGGTGTAATTGAATTTCTGTTTTTTGTACTAACGAATATGGCTTTGTTTTTACTGTTCCATATTGTAATTCAAAAAACACCTCAAAAATACAGCCTTCTATGTCTGCGCCATTTAAATCCAAAAATGGGCATGTGAACAAACTTTTTTGTTTAGGTTGGATATCAAAATCGCCGCCTTCAATTGTCGGATTTGTGAGATTCCCTTCATAGAAGTATGATACTTTTTTCACTTCTATGTTGATTCTTTGATCTGATAAATTTTCCAAAGGTATTTGAAATGCCATCCTTTTCAAAGTAGAATGGCTTAATGAATCCCATGTCAAATAAGCACCGCTAGATACTAATCGATCTTCTACCTTAGACAGCTTCCTTTTCGAATTAGCCCTATCTTTTACGTAAGGCCTTAAATCGATCCAAAAGATGTATGCAAGGGCGCACAATGAAAATGCCCAAAGAGCAGTATTTTGATCAATCATGGCAAATATCCTTTGCCATGAATCCGCTGCCTGTTCCCAGTCTGATAAATCTTTTGGAAGCCAAAAAATCCCGAACAGAGTGAGGGAAAACCCTATTACAGCCCAAAACTTGTAAAAATAATTCATAAATATAGTCAAACAGATTTACGTTAGGTTGTGGAGTCTTGCTTCCAAACCATCCAACGGTATTCCATTTATGTGTGGCGCACTTGGTGCGTTTGCTACCTAACACCGCATTTTAAAATAGATATCTTAAAAAATATTGGCGCTTGGGATCCATTTAATGTGACTGAAGATGCAGACCTTGGGATTAGACTTTTTAGAGAAGGTTACCGGTGCAGCACCATTACACTGCCTACCTTTGAAGAAGCCCCGCCTAATTTTATTCCTTGGGTCAAACAACGAACGAGATGGCTTAAAGGCTGGATGCAAACTGTCTTAGTTCACACCCGAAATCCAGTGCATTTCTTTAATGATATGGGGTTTAAAAATACACTTGCGTTTCATCTTTTACTCACTTCCATTATTATCTCCTCCCTAGTACATCCCTTTTTTATTTTCGCCTTAGCCGTACAATTAATTAATCTTGGTACTGGCGAGTTCACTAGCGTTGATAGTTTTATTATTGCTACGAGTGTTTTTAATCTTGTTGGGGGGTACATGACATATGCCCTATTGGCTTATGCTTTCATACAAAAGTCAAATTATCAGTCATATTCTAAATTCCTTTTTACGTTGCCAATTTATTGGCTCTTGATTTCTTTGGCTGGCTGGCGCGCTCTAGTTCATATAATTGTGAAGCCACACGAATGGGAAAAGACCCCGCATGGCCTCGCGCAATAGCTATTTTTTCAGTAAGGTGATTGGGAAGTTTATATAAAGTGAGATACTGAGTGAGAAATGCCCTCTTAAATACAATAGTCAATTTGTTTGTTTGGTCTATATTTCTTGGATTTATGCCAGAATTAACAACCAATAGTGCTTATGCAGAATGCAGTGATACTGCTGGCCCATCCGTTAATTGGCAAAACTGCCGCAAGCGAAATCTTATAATGGATGGATTTGATTTTTCAGGCTCAAATTTTACGAGAGCTGATCTAAGTGCATCTGATCTTAGAAATACAAACCTATCTAATACTAAATTCAACAAAGCAAATTTAGTGCGCGCTTCTCTTTCTGGTTCAATTGCAAAAAATGCTAACTTTGAAAGTGTCGTGGCATCTCGTACAGATTTCAGCAATGGGAATTACAAGAACGCAACTTTTACGAAAGCAGAAATTAGCCGATCCAACTTCTCAAACAGTAACCTCGAAAATGCAACGATAAAAAAAGCAGACTTTAGCAGAGTCAACTTTTCTAATTCAAATCTGAAAGGGGTGAACTTGTCTTTTACAAATATATCAAGAGCCAATCTTTCAGGCATTATTATTGACGAGAACTTTAGCTTGGAAGGGGCGTATCTATTCCTAACGGATATTTCTGGTTTGGATCTATCAAAGTTACAAAACTTAAAGCAGTGGCAAATAGATATGGCTTGTGGAAATGACAAAACTAAATTACCGAGCGATTTAACAACGCCCAAAACTTGGACTTGCAGCAGTAACGAATAAATTCGATTAGCTTTTAAAATGCTTTGAAAGTTTCAAACCTTGCGCTTGGTAGTTTGAACCAAGGTCAGTGCCATAAAGTTGCGTAGGCAACTCTAACATGTGTTCATAAATTAAGCTTCCGACAATCTGGTCATGCTCTAGTATAAAGGGCACATCATGGCTACGCACTTCCAATACACCTCTTGAACCTTCGCCGCCTGCATGGACATGTCCAAAGCCTGGATCAAAAAACCCTGCGTAATGAACCCGGAACTCACCTACATGTGTATCGTATGGAACCATTTCAGCTGCATAAAGCGGCGGTACATGAACCGCTTCATTTGAGACAAGGATATAAAACTCATCAGGATCCAGCACAATATCTTGAGTGCCGTGATTATAAATTGGTTCCCAGAAATCTAAAACATCATGGGCAGCTTTTTTATCTACATCAACAAGACCTGTGTGGCGCTTACCACGATACCCCACAAGACCATTTTCATCGCCTTTAAGGTCAATTGACATCCCAATACCATTATTTCTGATGCTTGGTTCTGCACGTGCAACAAGAGTTTCTGAGTTATGTAAGGCAAGCAGTTCTTGATTATCTAAAACAGAACGCCCTTTTCTAAATCTAATTTGCGACAGCCTAGACCCTGTTCTGACAACAATTGGAAATGTGCTTGGGCTGACTTCTAAATATAATGGTCCAGTATAACCTGCTGGAATTTGATCGAACGCTTGGCTTTCATCCACAATCACACGAGTAAAAATATCTAATCTACCTGTCGAGCTTTTAGGGTTTGCAGAGGCTTCCATATCTTGTGGCAACGCAAGGCTCTCAAGTAAAGGGACGAGATAAACACAACCTGTTTCTAAAATTGCACCTTGTGTTAAATCTAACTCATGCAGTTTAAAGCGCTCAAGCTTTTGTTGAACAGATTGCCCTTTACCAGGAAGAAAAGATGCGCGTACACGATATGCTTTTGCACCTAATCTAAGGTCAAGACTTGCAGGCTGCACCTGATCTTCATCAAAGGCGCGCTGCGTTATGATACCGCCATTAGCATGAAGTTTTGTAATACCTGCATCTGATAATATGCCTGATGTACGTGCCATTTGTTCAACCATAATTAAAAAAACTGTTACTTGAATAAAGCGAAGTTGGATTGACGGAAAGACCCAGATGCAGTAACACACACTTAATCGTGGTGATTTGGGCCGGTCGGCTTGCAGCCACGTTAAAAAAGTTGCTAAAGGGCCGAATTTGTGGACAAATTCTACATATGAGGAACCAGAACGCAACTTTGCATTCTGGTTTTTTGTTTGGAGTATAAACAATGTCCTCAAATAATAATTGGCGTCCTGCCACAAAGCTTATTCACAGTGGTACCACGCGCAGTCAATTTGGCGAAACATCTGAAGCATTATATCTAACACAGGGCTATCTTTACCAAAGTGCGGAAGCTGCCGAAGCACGCTTTAAAGGTGAAGACGGCGGTTATATTTATTCCCGATATGGCAATCCTACTATATCCATGTTTGAAGAGCGCATGTGCGAAATGGAAGGTGCTGAAAGTGCCCGAGCCACCGCCTCAGGCATGGCAGCTGTTGCTGCTGCGATTGCCTGCCAAGCTAAGGCTGGCGACCACGTTATTGCTGCAAAAGCGTTATTTGGATCATGCCGATGGATTATTGAAAAGCTAATGCCTCAATATGGCGTAGAGTTTACGCTTGTCGATGGAAAAAATATCAACGCTTGGAAAAAAGCAGTTCAACCCAATACTACAATTTTCTTTTTAGAAAGCCCAACCAACCCGACACTTGAATTAACTGATATTAGCGCGGTTGCTGATTTGGCGCATGAAAACAATGCTGTCCTAATTGTCGATAATGTTTTTGCAACACCAATGTATCAACGCCCAATGGAATTAGGTGCAGATATTGTGATGTACTCAACAACAAAGCATATTGATGGGCAAGGAAAGTGTCTTGGTGGTATTATTTTAGGTAGCGAAGAATGGGTCAATGAGCATCTTCACGAATACTTCAGGCACACTGGACCTTGTATGAGCCCATTTAACGCATGGAATTTTTTAAAAGGCCTAGAAACGCTGCCACTACGGGTTTCTTGCCAAACTGAAAGTGCTGGAAAAATTGCGGATCTTCTTTTTGATCAAAAATTAATTCAAAGAATGATTTATCCAGGCCACGAAAGCCACCCGCAAGCAGAGCTTGCTAATAAGCAAATGAGTGGTGGCTCGACAATGGTTGCCTTTGAAGTAAAAGGTGGTAAATCTGCTGCCTTTAAATTCATTAACGCACTTGAAACCATTCAAATCTCTAATAATCTTGGTGATGCTAAAAGCCTTATTACTCATCCAGCAACCACAACACACAAAAATTTATCAAACGAAGATCGCGAAGAACTTGGCATTTCAGATGCAATGATCCGACTGTCTGTTGGTCTTGAAGATAGCAATGACTTATTAGAAGACATTGAAAAAGCATTGAAGCAAATTGCATGAATGTAAATTCAGCGTTTGGGCTAAATCCAAAATTATGCTAATGCTTCTCACTGTACCATGAGGCATAATGTGCGATGTTCAAAGCAACAACTTATGGCGTTACAGTTACAGTGATGCCAGTATATATTGACGAGCGATCTAACCCACAAAACTCAGAGTATTTTTGGGCTTACCGCGTTGCTATAGAAAACAACTCTGGCAATACGCTTCAACTTTTGTCGCGCTATTGGTATATTACCGATAGTAATGGAAGGATTGATGAAGTGCGGGGTGCCGGTGTTGTTGGGGAACAACCTTTCATAGAAAATGGTCAAGAATACAGCTATTCAAGCGGCTGCCCGCTCACCGCTCCCTCAGGCATTATGGTAGGGCATTATACAATGCAAAATGATCAAGGTTCTACTATCGAAGTTTCTATTCCTGCATTCTCGCTTGATCTACCTGATTTAGATCCAATTATAAATTGAGAGTGCTTCTTAAATGATTGCAGATCTTCGTCCTATATTTTTAATTGTCGGCTTATTGATTGCAACGCTTGGTGGCGCAATGTTTTTGCCAGCTGCAGTTGATTATTTATACGACAATGATGATTGGGAAGTTTTTGCTTTCACAGGTTCGATAACACTGCTTATAGGGTTGGGACTTTATTCTGGAGCGCGCGGTACCACACAAGGTATGTCTACGCGACAAGCCTTTATTATGACAACTGCTGTTTGGTTAGCACTCGTATTTTTTGGATCTATTCCTTACCTTCTATCAGGTGCTGTCCCTACTTTCACAGACGCTTTTTTTGAATCCATGTCGGGGCTTACAACCACAGGATCGACCGTTATCACTAACTTAGACAATCAACCTCCTGGTATTTTATTATGGCGTGGTATTCAACAATGGTTAGGTGGGCTAGGTATTATTGTTATGGCAGTCGCAGTTCTGCCTATGCTTCAAATTGGTGGTATGCAGCTTTTTAAAATTGAGGCCTTTGATACAGCAGAAAAAATAATGCCACGAGCTACTCAGATCTCTGGTGTTCTCACAATGGTGTTTATCATCATTACAGCTATTTGCTGCTTTGCTTATTTGTTGGCAGGCATGCCTCTTTTTGATGCTGCAATTCATGGTATGACAACGGTGGCGACAGGTGGCTTTTCTACTAAAGATGCTTCAATGGGGCATTTTGATAGTCATACCATTCATTTAATCTCTGTAACTTTTATGATACTAGGCTCTATCCCTTTTATTTTATATGTCCAAGCAACAAGAGGTCAGCCTGGAAAACTTTGGCAAAACTCACAAGTACAAGCGTTCTTTTTCGCGCTGAGTGTATGTACGCTAATTGCATTTTTATTAAACACGCCTGTTGAAGGCAGCAATTCGACGAACCGCTTTGTTGAAGCCTTATTTAATGTAACTTCCGTGATTACAGGCACTGGATATTCATCGGCCGATTATGGTCAATGGGCTCCTGGCGCGAATGCATTCTTCTTTGCCATTATGTTTATTGGGGGTTGTGCGGGGTCTACATCCTGCGGCATTAAAATTTTTCGTTTTCAGATTTTATTTGAAACCATCAAACAACACTTGAGCCGTATCTTTTATCCTAATGGCATTTTCATGATGCGCTTTAATGGTAAGCAAGTTGAAGATAGTGCAGCAACTGCGGTGATGAATTTCTTTGCAGTTTATTTTTTACTATTTGGTATTTTTGCCATCCTGCTTAATTTAACTGGATTAAACTTTTTAACCTCAATGTCTGCGGCAGGTACGGCTATTTCCAACGTTGGACCTGGCCTTGGAAATACAATTGGGCCTTCATCCACTTTTCAAGAATTAAATGATACAGCCAAATGGATTTTATCGGCTGCAATGCTTGTCGGCAGGCTAGAACTTTTTACAGTGTTAGTTCTATTTATGCCTAGGTTTTGGAAAACTTAATCCTTACTCAGCAGGTTGGGATTGATTTCGTCGCCTTCTTCTTTCCCCAAAGATTGTATGTATCGACCATCTGATGTCGTCTCCAATGCCAATGAATGCTGGCACAAGAAACAACACAATCAAAGTTGCTAAGCCAAGACCAAAGACGATTGTTATAGCCATTGGAAGTAAGAATTGCGCTTGTAAACTTTTTTCAAACATCAAAGGTACTAGTCCACCAATTGTGGTTAGTGAGGTTAGTAAAACAGCACGTAAACGGTCGCGACTTGCACCTATCGCTGCTTCACTTAGCTCTTCGCCTTCGTCCAACCGCTCATCAAGACGGCTCACTAAAATGATTGAATCATTGACCAATATACCAGCAAGTCCAAGTAGTCCAATGAAGGAAAGGATGGTTAGCTTAAAACCTAAGAGCCAATGCCCAACGACCGCCCCCACCATGCCAAATGGAATAATCAACATTATTGCAATGGGTCTGAAATAGCTGCCAAACACCCAAGCTAAGACAATGTAAATAACAGCAAGTGCAATGTAGATGCCGGTTGTTAAATCTGTGAAGGCCTTTTTGCGTTCTTCGTCCTTGCCGCCAAAACGGAAATCAACGCCCATTTTATCCAACACCTGAGGCAACTCACTTGCCAAAAGAATTTCGATCGCTTTATCCGTTGTTGTAATGTCTGTATTGAGGTCAGCTGTTACCGATACAATCGTTTTGCCATCTTCACGTTGAATTGCAGAAAAGCCTTGTTTTTCCGTCAATTCGACTACTTCTCCTAAAGGAATAAACTGGCCTTCTGGGTTGCGTAATTCAAAGTTTCTTAGCTTATCGCCACCTTTATCGCGGGTGGAGCGCAAGACACGAATTGTTACTTCATCGTCACCACGCGCAAATCTACGCGGTACGGCGCCATCAAAAGCGTTTCGTACCTGACGGCCTACTTCATCAATGCTAAATCCAAGCGCTGCACCACGCGGTAAAAGTCGCATGATTAACTCAGGCTTTCCAAAAGGCAAATCATCTGCAACCCCTGATGCACCATTAACTGCCTGGATAATTGGAATTACTTTTGTTGCAGCTTCTTTCAATGTTGAAACATCGCCTCCAATCATTTCTATGTCTAAGTCTCGACCAGGAGGGCCACCCCTTGCTTCAAAGATTGCGATACGCTTTGCACCAGCAAGTTTGGGGAGTGCTTTTCGCCAAGCCTTTACAATATCAGGCGTGCGAATGGTTCTAACTTCTGATGAAGATAGTTGTACACGCAGCTCAGCAAGATTGTCCCCAACGCTTCGCCCTGCACTACCAAGTGTTGTAAATACAGCTTTGACTAATTCTTCTTCGCCATTTGTTAGTTCATTGGTTGCCTTTGTAAGTGCTTCTTCGACTTCGTTGATAATCTCAAAAGCATTTTGTTCAGGAATACCTGCATTAAAGACTAATCTTGCGCGTATGTTTTCAGCTTCAGGAGATGGGAAGAAAACAAATTTAACCTGCTCACCTCTAATAGGGCCAATCGCTAAAACCATCATTGATGCAATTGCTACTGCAACAGTTACATAACGCCATTTAAATGAAAGCCTAACCATCCAATTAAATGGACCATCTCTAAATGCATTAAAATAATGGTCAAACCAATTTCTAAACCAGCCTTGGTCATTAGGACCTTTAGGGTTGGGTGAGATTTTTTTCAGCAACCAGAAAACACATTCAAATAGAGTTCCAATGATTAACGAGCCAATGGTAACCATTAAAATAAACAATGGAATTTGACCGCTCTCATGTGTTTCTATGATCGGTTTTAAAAAAGGTATTCCAGCAAAGTCCAGCGATCCAGCGGATACGCGGTTTACAACAGCAATCAAAATACCGCCTACTAAACTTGCAAAAAACATTTGCCGCCAAAACGACCATCTACGCGGCGGTTTATGTTCAAGCGTATGCGCCAAGTGACCTGGTAAAATTAGGAAACACTCCACAAGACTGGCTATAATAACTGCGACCACCACATAAGGCATAACACCCATAATTTGACCGATAATATCGCCAATCAAAAGCATCGGTGCAAAAGCGGCAATGGTTGTTATCATTGCTGCCATAACTGGTGTTAACATGCGCCCTGCGCCATTTTCTGCAGCTTGGAATGGTTCGTCGCCTGCTTCAAAACGCGAAGCTGTATGCTCGCCTACTACGATTGCATCATCAACAATAATGCCAAGCATCATGATCATCGCAAAAAGCGTAATCATATTGACTGTCTGCCCCATGAGCAGCATGAAGCCAAGCGTGGCTAACATGGCGACTGGAATGCCAGCCGCAACCCAGAAAGCAATTCTTGCATTAAGAAAAATAAAAAGCGTTGCTACAACCAACACAAGACCGAAAATACCATTCCAGAAAAGAAGTGAAATACGCTCGACGAGTGAGTCTGCTCGCACTTCATATTTCTTAAGTGTAATACCCGGTGGCATAACATCTTCGATTTCAGATAAATATTGATCAAGAATACGAGCGGTTTTTAATGTGTCAGCACTTAGTGCACGTTCTACGGTTATCTGAATAGCTGGCTTACCGCCCGAAAGACCTCTTGATTGACCATCTTTATAACCATTGGTGATGGTTGCAATATCACCGAGCAAAACCTTCTCTCCAGAAGCAAAGGATTTGATTTCTAGATTTTTTAAATCTGAAGCGTCTTCTGCATTTGCAAGCGCTCTAATTTGCTTTTCTACATCGCCTTTCAATTGGCCTGATGGCGTATCACGACTATTACCTGCAATCACCGCAGAGACATCTGCAATTGACATCCCAAGACGTCTTAGTTCTCGCTCAGATATTTCAACTTGTAATTCTACATCACGCATTCCAACGAAAGATATTTTATCAATGCCACGTTCAATTAGATCATCACGAACTTTCTTTGCATAAAATCTAAGTGTCGTTTCAGGAACGTCACCGGATAAAGATAATCTAGCGACACGATCGAAAAACGACGCCTTTGAGATTTCAGGCTCTTCTGCGCCATCAGGTAAATTGGTAACTGCTTTTACTGCTGTATCAACGTCAGCCAAAGCTTGCTGAATATCTGCGTTTGGAAGAAACTCAAGCGAGATTGATCCTGCCCCCTCACGGGCATATGCAATCATATTATCTACGCCATCTATAAAGCGTACTTCAGGTTCTATGATTTGAAGAATATTACGTTCTACATCTTCAGCACTAGCGCCTGACCAGGCAACAGAAACACGGATTTCTTGACGTTCTACGGTTGGAAAAAATTGTGTGTTGATTTTACTGATAGCAAAAATGCCAAAGATCACCATTAAGACCATAAGCAAATTTGCAGCGTTTGGATGTCTTGCAAAAAGACTAACAATGCCACCGCCAGGAATAGTACGTGCAATCATTTATATTGCCTCATGTTCTCGCACTGTTTTTATTGTGCCGGTTCTGTTTTTACGTCTGATGACTTAGCAGGTTGAGGTGGCCTTACTTTTAGACCTTCTGAAATTTCTGCGATACGGGTTATGAGAATTTCATCCCCATCGTTAATTGCACCATCAATTATAATAGCATCTCCATCGCGTGCTAAAACCTTTACGCTGCGTTCAACAAGTTCACCTTCCATAGAAACATAGATTTTATCATTATCATAAAGTGCCGTTTCAGGAACACGGAACTTACCTTCAAATGCTTTGTCCGGAACAATCAACTCAACAAAAGCACCAGGTCGCAAAGGGCTGCCTTTGATATCACCTTGGATACTAGCAATTACTTCAACACCACCGCGATCGGATGTAATTTGCGCCCCAATGCGTTCAATTTTAGCTGGATAACGAAACTCTTCTCCACCAACAACCCAAATTACCTCTATTGCACGACCAACAATACCTTGCTTATCAGACTGAATGCGCCCAAAGCGCTGATCAGTGAGTGTGAAACGTACATCAAATTTGTCATCACGGTACATAGAGACGACCATGTCATTTACACTGATAAGTCTGCCTACAGCTGCATTGTTTTCACGAACAACACCCGACATTGGTGAGCGTAGTGAGCTATCTTGTAAGTCTCGTTCAGCTTGAACAACGCTACGCTGCGAACGTGCAAGGACAGCTTTCAGTTGCTCTACTCTGGATCTTTGAACGATTAAGTTTAATTCACTTTGCTCAAGTGCTTGTGCTCTTTGGCTGACAATTAACTCACGTTCTTCAACAGAACGCTCCGTTGCGCTGCCTCTTTTTTGAAGTTTGCGAATGCGTACAAGATCACTTTGCGCAAGCTTTAATTGCTTATTGAGGCTCTTTATCCGCGCTTCTTCAACTGCAATTAATGCATCATTTTCTGCAAGCCTTGCTTTATTCTCTATCACAGTTGATTTGGCGCCACCCAATGCAGTCTCATAATTAAACTTATCTATTTCAAATAAAACATCGCCTTCTTCTACCCTGCTGCCGACTTGTAGGCTAGAATTAACTTCAATAATTTTCCCTGCAACTAATGAGCGAAGGTCAACCGTTTTTGAGGCCTGCACCTCACCATAAACAATCATTGATGGTTGAAAATTGCCTAATTTAGCATTGACGGTATCCACCGTATAAACAGTTTTGAAAGGCGGACGTTTTGGCGGAACTTCTTTAGCAGCAATCATCTTGTCCATGAAATAATAGCCACCAAACAAAATTGCTCCCATGAGCAAAAATTGAAAAATAAAGCGCACGCACTCAATGTTCAAAGCGAAAAAACCATTTTGCTTTGGTTCACTTTTTAGTGCTTCTTCGAACTCAATTTCTATGGCGTCGTTTTTTTGTAACATATCTATATCTATCGGTTTTCACATATATAGATATAGCAAAGAAGAATTTCGACAAGTTACAACTTGGTAATGGGGTAAAAGATGTTTCAAATAGCCGTGATTATAAAACGCTAGAAATTAAACTTCGCTTGCTGCGACTGTGTAAGATGTGCTGCAAAACTCGCAGACTGTTGTGAAGTTTTCATCTGGTTTTAATGGCTTTTCAGGATCATCTTTAAATGTTTGCACAAGAGCCACTACTTTTTCACGACTGCATGTGCATTGATCTAATACATCTGTACCTTCAAATACACGAACGCCATGTTCATTAAACAAACGATATAACAAGCGCTCAATGGTTATTTGCGGGTCAGTTAATTCATCATCGCCTACCGTATCCATAAGGGCGCTGGCCTCTAACCATGCATCATCTTCGGAAAACTCTTCTTCCTCATCTTCTGCGCCACTTGGTAAATCGCGATATTTGATGCGATCTTCTGATTCTGGCAAGAATTGCGTTAAAACACCCCCAGCTCGCCAACTGGTTTCTGTCATAGAACCATCTTCTGATGCACGTAAAATTTGCGCGACTGAAAGCTTAATACGTGTCGGAATTTGCTCAGATTGCTTAAAATATTGATGCGCTGCTTCTTCTAAAGAAATACCATCAAGCTTCACAATTCCCTGATACCGCTGCATATCCACACCATGATCAATTGTCATTGCCATAATGCCCTCGCCTAAAAGATCTCGTGGACTGGTTTTTCCATCTTTAAGCGCTTGCTCATAATCTTCTTTGTTAAATCGTGCATATGCACGGATTGAATTTGGCGTTGAATAATCAACGACAGCCAATGAAACAGGCCCATCAGATTGGGTTTGTAGAATAAAATTTCCATCAAATTTAAGAGATGTTCCCAGCAGAACTGCCAAAGCAATCATTTCACCCATTAAAAATGCAATATCTTGCGGGTAATCATGACGCTTTAAAATTGCATCCAACATAGAGCCTAGATGAACAGCACGTCCGCGCACATCCAGAGGTTCAACTGCAAATGGAACGACAACATCATCACCTACAAATTCATAATCAGATGTATCTTGGTTCATTTCTTCAGCCATTTTTGATTTCTTATTTATTTAAACACCAAGTTAAAATTGCTTTTTGTGCATGAAGACGATTTTCTGCTTCATCAAAAACAACCGATTGAGCGCTATCAATTACACTATCTGTTACTTCTTCACCCCGGTGCGCTGGCAGGCAATGCATGAAAATTGCGTCTTCCTTTGCGTTTGCCATAAGTGCATCATTTACCTGATATGGCATGAAAGTATTGTGGCCAGAAGCATCTTCTTCAGATCCCATAGACATCCAAGTGTCGGTTAATACACAATCTGCACCTTTGGTTGCTGCTTTTGGATCGTGGCCAAGTTTTATACGAGACCCACGCTGCTTTGCCCAATCAAGATACTTACTATCAGGCTCATGGCCTTTAGGTACAGCAATATTCAATTCATAATTAAACACACTACTTGCTTCAATTAATGAATTAAGGACATTATTGCCATCACCCGTCCAAACAAGTTTTTTACCATCACAAGAGCCTAGCTTTTCTTCTATGGTCATAACATCTGCCATAATCTGACAAGGATGCGTGTCATCGGTAAGGCCATTTATAACAGGTACAGTTGCATTTTCGGCTAATTCTAAAACGCGAGCATGCTCTGTTGTTCTAATCATGATAGCGTCGACGTAACGTGATAGCACCTTGGCGGTGTCTGCAACCGTTTCACCTCTGCCAAGCTGCATTTCCGATCCAGATAATATTATAGTTTCTCCGCCCAATTGGCGCATGCCTACATCAAACGATACCCTTGTGCGTGTTGAAGGTTTATCAAAAATCATCGCAAGCATTTTGCCTTCAAGAGGCTTTTCACTATTGTCTGCCGCTTTCATCTTATGTGCAGATGCGATGATGGCTTTTAGCGAATCCTTATCAACACTCGAAATATCGAGAAAATGGCGTTTTGAAAGAGACATGAGACTTAAGCTTTCTGAGCTTCTCTTACAACATCAAATGCTGCAATCATTTTTTCCCGGACATCACGGATGTCTTCTTCATTGATTACTAACGGCGGCAATATGCGAATAACATTATGGCCAGCACCTACAGTCAAAAGTCCTTGATCACGCATAGCTGTAATCAAATCAAGGTTAGATACCTTTGCCTTCATACCAATCAACAAACCTCTGCCACGTACATCTTCAACAAGATCGGGATAGGTATCGACTAGTTGCGATAAATGCTGGCGGAATGAACGTGCCTTTTCATTGACGCTTTCCATAAAACCTTCTTCTAGTACAACATCTAGAACTGCATTGCCGATAGACATAGCAAGAGGATTGCCCCCAAAGGTAGAACCATGTGTGCCAAGCACCATAGCAGCAGCAACCTCTTCTCTTGCCATTAATGCACCCAATGGAAAGCCTGCTCCAATACCTTTTGCAATTGGCATGATATCTGGCTCAACACCATGTATCTGGTGAGCAAATAACTTACCGCAACGGCCAACGCCCGTTTGAACTTCATCAAACATCAAGAGTATTCCATGCTTATCACATAATTCGCGTAAGCCCTTCATACATTGGACAGGTACTTCACGAATACCACCTTCCCCTTGAATAGGCTCTACTAATATCGCGGCAGTTTTTTCATCAATTGCTGCTTTTAAAGCATCATGATCACCAAACGGTAGATTGATAAAGCCAGGTGCTACCGGGCCAAAACCTTCAAGATATTTTGCTTGTCCGCCTGCGGCAATGGTTGTGGTACTTCTGCCGTGAAACGCGCCTTCAAAGGTTATGATATTAACGCGCTCAGGGTTGCCATTGGCATAATGATATCGACGCGCATTTTTAATTGCCATTTCCATGGCCTCAACACCTGAATTCACAAAGAACACGCGGTCAGCAAATGAGTTGTCGCACAGTCTTTTCGCAAGCTTTGCTTGCCCTGGAATTTCAAACAGATTTGAAAGATGCCAAATTTCTTCAGCTTGCTTTTTTAAAGTTTCAACAAGATGTGGGTGGCCATGGCCTAATGCGTTAACAGCAATGCCTGACGTACAATCAAGATATTCACGACCGTCTCTATCATATAATCGGCACCCCTTTGCGCTTGCAAACTGGATTGGTGGCGGTGAATAAACATCAAATGTATTTTGTTCTTTTCCCATAAGAATGGCTTTCCTGAAACTTGCCTATAACTTGGCTGAAATTAACATCGCTTTCAAAATAAAAAACCCGCCATCAAGACGGGCAGTTGAGCGCTATCATCATATTAATTTCAACTTACATATAAAATAGTTTGCTAAAAGCTAATGGTCAAGCGTTATCCAGCAAGGTTTTTAAAGGCCTCAAAATATTTTTGATTAATTTTACAAGGGGAGTATTGCAATTTCGATTCTGCTTTCCACAGGTAAATGAAACATGATTCTCTTTGCTGGGGATATTTTGAAAAAATGATTCGATATAGTAATTGGCTACTTGTGCTGGGAGTCAACGCCTGTTTTATTGATCTTAGTTTTGAGTGGTATCATAACCTGCAGCGTAATTGGCAGGAAATATAATTATAACAAGTAGAAGCGTTTTAACCTGAATTTACAAATTCGGGTACGGGGGCGGATTCTGCAATATTCGGAGAATAACAACATATGTCTTGGACAGATGACAGAGTTGCTACACTAACTAAATTATGGGCGGATGGTTTAAGTGCTAGTCAAATCGCAGCGGAGCTGGGCGGCGTTACAAGAAATGCCGTGATTGGTAAAGTTCACAGATTAGGATTATCTGGCAGAGCCAAACCTGCAAGTACCAGCGCGCGTAAAATGAAAACTGCTACACATTCTAGCAGCACATATAATTCAAGACCACGAGCCTTACGCACCAATGGCGGAAGAACGCCACCAAGCGCACCAGTTAGACCAACAATTGAAGATATCCCTGTACCAGAATGTAAGAAAATAGACTTGGTTGATCTTACAGATAAAACCTGCAAATGGCCTCACGGCGACCCTGCAACAAATGATTTTCATTTCTGCGGAAACGCGCCAAAAGATGAAGCGCCATATTGTGAGTATCATTGCAGAATGGCTTACCAAACGGTTACCGACCGCCGTCGTAATAAACGAGCAGCAAACGGTTAAGTGCTATAAATAAACTGAATTGGCATTAAATAAATTTATCATTTAAAGAATAACCCGCTCCGCGCACTGTGCGGATCGGGTCTTTTTCTTTACCTCTAGAGATAGAGCGGCGAAGACGCCCTACATGAACATCAACCGTGCGTTCATCGACATAATTATCATGCCCCCATACCCCATCAAGCAATTGCGCGCGAGAAAAAACGCGCCCTGGTGAGGCCATCAAGAATTCTAATAACCTGTACTCAGTTGGCCCAAGACGAATTTCACGGCCATTTCGATATGCCCTGTGAAGTGCGCGGTCAATTTCAATATCCCCAACTACAATTTGACTTGAAATTTTACTTGGATTTGAACGTCGTATCATGGCTTTTATCCGCGCCATTAATTCAGGCACAGAGAAGGGCTTTACCACGAAATCATCAGCCCCTGTCGACAAGCCTCTAACTCGCTCAGCTTCTTCGCTTCTTGCGGTTAGCATAATAATAGGAAGAACTTCAGTTTCTTTCCTCACGCGCACTCTGCGACAAAGCTCTATCCCTGATAAGCCAGGCAGCATCCAATCGAGTAAAAGCAAATCAGGCACTGTTTCGCGAAGCCTTAACTCAGCATCATCTCCCCTATCTACGACCTCAACCTCATAGCCTTCTGCTTCAAGATTATAGCGTAGAAGTTCTGATATAGCCTCTTCATCCTCAACAACCATAACCTTGGGATGCATCGCATATTTCCCTTATGCTATCAGATTTAAGAATTGATAACATTGCCTTAGAGTTTAAACTAAATCACATTTTCTGAGGCAATATCGTATGACCCTGTCACCATGTAGTGAATGGTCTCAGCAAGATTGGTCACATGATCACCAATACGTTCCATATTTTTTGCGCAGAATAGTAGATGCGTACAATAAGTAATATTGCGTGGATCTTCCATCATATATGTTAGCAACTCACGAAAGAGAGACGTATAAAGACTATCAATCTCATCGTCCCGGTCCCAGACTTCACGCGCTTTTACAATGTCCTTAACAGCATAAGCATCTAGCGCGTCTTTTAACTGCTCTAAAGAAACATTGGTTAAATGTTGCAAACCCCGCAGCAACTTCTTTGGTGGCAGGTTGTCTTCAATCTGGAAAGCACGCCGCGCTACGTTTTTGCCTAAATCACCAATGCGCTCTAAGTCTGTTGCCATACGCAGTGCACCAATGACTTCACGTAAATCCATTGCCATTGGCTGTCTTTTAGCAATTAACAAAACAACATGATCATCTATTTCCTGCTGCAAAGCATCAAGTATTTTATCGTCTGCAACAACGGACTGCCCCAAACCTTTATCAGCAGTTACAAGTGCAGTCACTGAACGCGCCACCATACTTTCAGCATTGCCGCCCATTTCAGATATTTTAGCAATTAGGAAATTTAGATCCTCGTCAAAAGCGCTAACTGTATGTTCGCTCATCTTGGTATGCCTGTCTTTTTGTAAGCTCTTTTGAGCTGATTAACCGTAGCGGCCAGTAATATAATCTTGTGTTTTCTGGTCCGTTGGATTTGTAAATATTGTATCTGTCTCATCTACTTCTACAAGATACCCTAAATGAAACATCGCCGTTTGTTGAGAAACACGTGCAGCTTGTTGCATCGAGTGAGTAACAATGACGATTGTATAGTTTTCACGAAGTTCATCGATTAGCTCTTCAACCTTGGCGGTTGCAATTGGATCCAGTGCTGAACAAGGCTCATCCATCAAAATGACTTCTGGGCTAACCGCAATCGCTCTTGCAATACAAAGGCGCTGCTGTTGTCCGCCTGATAGCCCAGTACCTGCTTCATGCAGACGATCTTTTACTTCTTCAAAAAGTCCTGCGCGCTGTAAGCTTTTTACGACGACTTCTTCTAGGTCTGTTTTATCACGAACTAACCCATGAATTTTTGGTCCATATCCTACATTATCAAAAATTGATTTTGGAAATGGGTTTGGCTTTTGGAAAACCATTCCAACACGCGCTCGCAATTCAACAACATCAATATCACGATGATAGATGTCTTGGTTATCAAGTCTAATATCGCCTGATACTCGACAAATATCGATGGTATCATTCATGCGATTTAAACAACGTAAGAAGGTCGACTTACCACAACCAGATGGGCCAATAAGTGCCGTAACCTTTTTTGCTGGTATATCAAGATTGACATCAAACAGCGCTTGCTTTTCGCCATAAGAAACACTGACATCTTTGCCAGACATTTTTATTTCAGTATTTTCCATTTTATTTAGCGCGTCTTCCTATCTTTCGTATTCAATATGTTCATCACCATGATGCTACCAACGTCGCTCAAAACGCTTACGTAGAAAAACTGCAAATGCATTCATCAAAACCAAGAACCCAAGCAACACTAATATAGCTGCTGCTGTCTTTTGTTGAAAGCCTGGTTCTGGTGCATCTGCCCATAAATATACTTGAACAGGCAAAACTGTTGAAGGGTCTGTAAACCCACCTGGTATATCGACAACAAACGCAACCATACCAATCATAAGTAAGGGTGCTGTTTCACCAAGAGCGCGTGCCATGCCAATGATTGCACCGGTTAAAATTCCTGGCATAGCCAATGGCAATACATGATGAAAGATTGATTGTAATTTAGAGGCACCAACACCTAGTGCAGCTTCTCTAATAGATGGAGGAACAGATTTCAACGCAGTGCGTGATGCAATAATTATCACTGGCAATGTCATTAAAGCTAGAACCATACCACCAACAACGGGTGCAGATCTTGGTAATTCAAAAAAGTTTAAGAACACAGCTAAACCCAACAACCCAAATACAATTGATGGGACAGCTGCGAGATTATTTATATTAACTTCGATGAGGTCAGTAATTTTATTTTTCGGAGCAAACTCTTCAAGATAAATAGCAGCAGCAACACCCAGAGGAAAAGATAGTAGCAAGGTAACAAGCATCGTAAAGAATGAACCTACAACAGCGCCCCAAACCCCTGCCATTTCTGGTTCACGACTATCACCATTTGAGAAAAATATTGATGCAAAACGCTTAGTGATTAGATCTTTTGCTATCAACTGATCAAGGGCAGCAACTTCTTTGTCTTTAAATTTTCGATCTGCTTCAGCCTCAGCGATAAATTTCATTGTCCAATCACCAGCAGCGACCGCCGCATCCCCGTCCATTGGAATTAAAATGCTACCCGTTGCAGTGGAATTATTTAACTTTGAAATTTTGATCGTACCGCCATTTGCATCAATAAGTAGCGAAGGCATATTAGTATCTAAGATTTCTTCACTATTTTCTGCAAGACTACGCGCTATCAGATCATCATATTTTGCTGTTTCTGATTTGAGTTCTACTGTCAAAGACGCAATGTTTGCATTGGCTTTATCAACATCACCTCCATTGTCATTAGCGGCAATAATTTCGAGCTGTCTCTCTAATGCAAATTTGATATCAAATATTCTTTTTTTGACCTTTTCAGCGCTCTGAGCAATTATATCTCTGACTGAACGCATCGTGCCTTTAAAAACCTCACTATCAGCTTTTATTAAAATAGTATCATCAGCCTGCGAAAATGATAAACTGCTCTGAGGGTTCTTCTTAATGCTAGAGGCTGTTAATCCCTTTAGATAAAGGTCTACGAAATCAGAAACTGGAACTTCATAGTTAAATTTCGTGCCTGCTAGATTTGTATTCTTTAAAACATCATTTTTCAAAAGAACGCCTGCTACACCTGTCACGACTTGGCGCGCAATCTTTTTATCTTTACGGCTGCTTAAAAATGGCAATTGCTGATAAAGGCTATTCAACACTGGTTTGCGAAAATCTGGCAAACGCTTTGCTTTCTCGCCATCTTTTAAATTTTCATTAAACTGGATTGTTTCTTCAAGTTCTATTTTATCAATTGAAGTTAAATCAACTGGTACTGAAATATAATTATAAGTAAACGCTGGAAGCCCTCTGACGATGAAAGTCGAAAGCAATAAAATCAAAAAAGCGACTGAAGCAAGAATTGCCCCAAGTCCAATAAATTTAAATCGCGCTTCAGAAGCATAACGCTTCTTCAGCCTTGCACGATGCGAACTTGTATCGCGCTTTATAATGTCATCAGTTTTATTAGAAACTTCTATTTGTTGTGAATCAGTCATATTGTTCCCTATACTTATTCACAACCCGCAATGCGATAATGTTTAGACATAAAGTTATCACAAACAAAACTAACCCCAGCGCAAATGCGGCTAATGTTTTTGCGCTGTCAAATTCTTGGTCACCTTGCAAGAGCGTCACAATTTGAACGGTTACTGTTGTTACCGCCTCAAGTGGATTAATCGTTAGATTAGCAGCAAGCCCTGCTGCCATTACAACAATCATAGTCTCCCCAACCGCACGTGAGATGGCCAATAAAAGTGCGGCAACAATGCCCGGTAACGCAGCAGGTAGAACGACTTTTCTGATGGTTTCTGATTTGGTAGCACCCATTGCATACGACCCATCCCGCAAGGATTGTGGAACTGCATTAATTACATCATCAGACAAGGAAAGCACAAAGGGTATAATCATAATGCCCATCACAAGCCCAGCAGCTAAGGCTGATTCAGACGATACAGAAAGTCCTATACTTTCACCCCAGCCGCGTATCGCAGGTGCAATTGTTAGCGCTGCAAAAAACCCATAAGCTACAGTTGGAATACCAGCCAAAACCTCAAGCGCCGGCTTTGCATAAGCTCTAAATGTAGGGCCTGCATAATCCGACATATAAATTGCAGACATTAAACCAAAAGGTGCTGCTACCGAGATCGCGATAAACGTTATTAAGAAGGTGCCCGTGAACAAGGGTATAGCACCAAAAATTCTAGAATTATCATCTGATAGACTTGCGCCACCTGCGCTTTCAAAAGCACTTTGTGGTGACCAATGATAGCCAAAAAGAAAATCAAAAAATGCCACTTTTTCAAAGAAACGAATGGATTCAAAAATTAAGGATAATACAATTCCAATTGTCGTGAGGATCGCAACAAGAGAACACGCGCCCAGCAATCCAAGAATAAATTTCTCAACTAAGTGCCTGGTTCTAAAGGAGGAGGTGATTTTGCGATACCCATAAAACACGCCAATTAAAACAAGTAGTATAACGCACCCCAATAACAATAAATCAGTTATTGATTGAAGCGAGGCATATACTTCACTTACGTCAATTTTCAAATCATCTTTAAAACCAACAATACCACCAAAAGCCAACGCTTTAGCGTCTCTTAAAACAGCTTGAACTTGTGGCAAACTCATGCCGGATAGCTGATCAACGAACTTACTTTTAACGATACCCTCAATCACACGACCAGATGCAGAAACCCAAATAATTACAAAGATAATAGCTGGGACAGTCGCGCATATTGCTAGAAACCCACCATGATAAGCAGGGCGTGAATGTAATGAAGCAATATCGGAGCCAGCGATGGTAAAAGCTTTCGATCTACCAGCAACAAAAGCGAGCGCCGCGATAATAATAAGTGCACCTAATATATATAAGGCCATTGCAGAGGCTTCCCTATTAAAACCTGAACAGAATTCTTCAAGTGCTGACTTCATACTTCAAAAAACAATTACTGCCCAAAGAAATTAACATTGGGCAGTATAAACTTGTGGATTAGCACAAACCCTAAAAGGACATCGGCACCATTGCGACAGCAGAGGCAGCAACTGATTCACGATCTTCATCGGGTAGCGGGATAAGCCCTTTGTCGGCTAAGTAGCCATCTTCACCCCAAGTATCTTCGTCTGTGAATTCAGTAACAAATTCTTCTATGCCAGGGATTACCCCAACATGTTCCTTCTTTACGTAGAAAAATAATGAACGTGAAATTTTGTAATCGCCAGCTGCAATATTTTCAAATTCAGGTGCAATACCATTAACTGTTGCGCCTTTTACCTTATCTGCATTTTGATCCAAGAATGAGAAACCAAAGACACCATAAGCATTTGTGTTCGCCTCAAGCTTTTGAATGATTAAGTTATCATTTTCCCCAGCTTCGATATAAGCACCATCTTCTCGTATAGAATGAGATATTTTCTTGAATGCTGTTTTATCTTCTTTACTCAGCGCTGCAAGAAATTCGATTTCTTGTGCACCACCTTCAAGAGCAATTTCAGCGAACGCATCGCGTGTACCAGATGTGGGTGGCGGGCCAAGTACTTCAATTTTTATATTTGGTAAAGATGAGTCAACGTCTGCCCAAGTCTTATTTGGATTTGGTATCATTTTACCACTTGCATCTGGAAGCTCTTTTGCAAGCGCTAAAAAAATTTGCTGACGTGTAATACTAAGATCTGGACCTGCTTTTGCATTTGCTAGAACAATGCCGTCAAAACCAACTTTTACTTCAACAGGCGTCACACCATTTTCAACGCAAAGATTAAATTCTTTTTCTTTGATACGACGAGAAGAATTTGTAATATCTGGCGTGCCTTCACCAACACCTGTGCAAAATAGCTTCATACCGCCACCAGATCCCGTTGCTTCAACAACAGGTGTTTTAAAAGATGTTTTCTGGCCGAATTGCTCAGCAACAGACGTCGAAAATGGAAATACAGTGGATGAGCCAACAATCTGAATTTGATCGCGTGCATTTGCTGCCCCCATAGTCACAGAAGTTATTAGTGCAGCGGCTGCAAGCAGGCTTAATGTTTTGGTGATTTTCATTTTTATCTCCAGAATAAAGCTAATTAAGATTATATATTGTGTAATAAAGACTGCCATTTTTAGCATCTTAGAAAAGAAACCCATCTTCTCATAATGTATTTATACGCGCCTAATAAATAACTTTTATGACACTCTATAACATTGTTATTTATGAGTTTTTACTGTTCTTCAACAGCATTAGACTTTGTTATTTTCAACAATGGGAACTTTACAAAAAATCTCGCGCCCTGATCTGGCTTAGATTCGATCCCTAATTTAGTCGCATGGCGATTTAAAATATGCTTTACGATTGCAAGCCCAAGACCCGTGCCTTGTTTTTCCCGGCTACGAACAACATCCACGCGGTAAAACCGCTCTGTTATTCTTTGCTGATGCTCCAAGGCAATTCCTGGGCCAAAGTCTTGAACGGAAGCAAGGATTTCATTTTCATCATGATTAACGCTAAGTGAGACTTCAACCCGCTTGCCATCTTCGCCATATTTACATGCATTCTCAATCAGGTTTTCAAACACCTGCAAAAGTTCATCTCTATCGCCAAGCGTGTAAATTTCTTTAGAGCGATCAAACTGAATTTTTACATTCAAACGATCTGCAACACTTTCTAAAGAATTAACAACTTTTGAAATTACCTCTGTAAGATTTACAGCCTCAGATGGCCTTACATGTGATTGCATTTCAATGCGACTTAGCGAAAGCAAATCATTAACTAGCCGCGTCATACGTTGAGCTTGATCCAGCATGACATCAGTAAAGCGATCAATGGCTTTTTCATCTTTTCGGGCTGGCCCTTTGATTGTTTCTATATAACCCGACAAAGAAGCAAGAGGTGTGCGTAATTCGTGGCTTGCGTTGGCAATAAAGTCAGATCGCATTTGGTCGGTTCTTTTAGCCTCTGTTAAATCATGGAAGGCTAAAATATAAAGCTGATCTGCATTTGTTTTTTGTATATCCCTGATCGCAGTCACTTCAACACCAAACCAACGGTCACCAGGAATAGGCTCATTATACTCCCCTTTGTATGGTGTGTTTGACTTCAATGCTTTCTCAATTAACCTTCTCAATTCTGGCTGTCTAAAAAGAATGAATACTTTATCTCCGCTCTTAATCTTACCGAAGGCTAAAACGCTAGGTTTGTTAGAAAATACAACAGTGCCATTTTTATCAATGATATAAGCAGGAAATTGCAAGGCCTCCACAACAGGAAAACCTTGCCTACTGATTGCCGAATTAATTTGTTTTGTATTTGTTACAAGGTTTTTTATGGGCTGGCTTTTTGGTATCATAAAATAAATTGCAATTAGACTGATTATGAAACCAAAAAATAAAAGTGGTGCCAAATTAGGAGCAATCAAAAGCGCAATAACAAAAATTATAATGTTAGCTAAAATCAAAAATACTTTCCCAATATGCGAAGACTGCCTTACTTGATTTATTTTGTTATGTTCATTCATATGACGAGTTTCCACTTGCTTTGCAGCATGTATTTAATATGTTCATCGCAATTTATGACATAAAACGGATGACAATCCCATGACACAAGATATTCCTGAAGTAACAATCAACCTCAATGGAAAATCTATTTCTTTTGATCTAGATCATAAAAAGCTTCCAGATGAGATTGAAGATAATGTATTTAGTTCTGGTGATTATCCTTATGAAAAAAAACTAAACCGAAAAAAATATGAAGAACAACTGCACAGC
The DNA here is from genome assembly GCA_964502215.1 of uncultured Rhizobiaceae bacterium. Taxonomy (GTDB): domain Bacteria; phylum Pseudomonadota; class Alphaproteobacteria; order Rhizobiales; family Rhizobiaceae; genus JAALLB01. The sequence continues at coordinate 32,483 of CAZCUN010000016.1, forward strand.
TTGCAACTTGAGTTGGGTAAGGTGCAAAAATGGTTGCAGGAAACTGGCGAACGCGTTGTTATAATATTTGAAGGCCGTGATGCAGCAGGTAAAGGCGGAACTATCAATGCATTTCGCCAATACTTAAACCCAAGACATACAAAAGTTGTTGCACTTTCAAAACCATCGAACACAGAACAAGGGCAATGGTATTTTCAACGCTATGCATGCCATTTACCAACATCAGGTGAAATGGTTATGTTTGATCGCTCTTGGTATAATCGTGCGGGCGTTGAGCCTGTTATGGGATTTTGCTCACCACAACAACACAAGCAATTTTTAAATGAAGCACCTAAACTTGAAGATATGATTATTAATGATGGCGTGCATTTTTTTAAGTTCTGGCTCAATGTTGGGCAAGAAATGCAAATTAAACGCTTTCATGACAGACGGCAAAATCCTTTAAAATCTTGGAAACTTTCTCCTATTGATATTAAAGCACTTTCCAAATGGGATGATTACACTGAGGCGCGTGATGCTATGCTTGCGGCAACGCATAAAAGCAATGCTAATTGGACAATTATCCGCTCTAATGACAAAAGAAGAGCTCGGTTGAATGCTATCCGTCATTTTTTACAAAATCTTGATTATGACGGAAAAAATGAAAAAAATATTGGGCAGATAGACCCTGTTATAATTGGGCAAGGGCCAGAGTTTTTGAATTCACTTGGTGCCTGAGCTTAATTATCTACACTTAATCTGATGTAAACTATATCTAGTATGTCGCCTTTACCCGTTACAGAAGCTTCACTTGTTGTATCAGTGCTTAACGTTAAATACATATCCTGATTAATATCATTTACTGGATCCATTTGGAAAGCAAAGACAGAAGCATTGGGTTGAGAGCCTGCTAAAAAGCGCTTTCGACCACATTCCGTTAGAATGCCAAATTCACAACCAACTGCAAAATGTGCGGTGTCACTTGAGCCAGATTTAGCAAAAATTTCTACGGTTACACGCTTACCTGAAATTTGCTGCAAGACGCCCGGCTTTAGCCTTATCAGCATAGGCTTGGCAGACTCTAAACGATTTAGCTCATCCCTAGTTGAGCCAAGTCTAATCATATCAATATTCAACTCTTTGACCAACTGCGCAGTACCGCGACTAGCAGTAATTAAAGAAGATAAATCAGAAGCTTCAATTATTGTTATGTAGTTTTCAGAGTCCGCCTGTCTTGAAATTGAATTTGGATTTAATTTAGGTCCAGTATTATTTTTTTGTCCGATAAGAGAGCCATCCAATACTCCGTTTACTACGATGTAAGCAATCCATCCTAAAAGACCCAAAATAATTAATATAATAAGCGTCCAAAAAAACCGCTTTTGGGTTTTTCTACGTTTTGAAAAACCAGCTGGAATAGCACCATGTTCTTCGTAATAAGGTTCAGGTTGAAGACTCGGCTCGGCAATATTGTTTGGCGCATTGATTGCAACCTCAGGCTCTACAGCTATAGGTGCTGGCTCTGGGGCAACGGCTACTGGAGCAGGTGTAGGTACAGGTGTCTCTACAACAGGTTGTTCAAGCTTTACTTCAGGCTCAACTATTGCAGTTTCTGCAGATTTTGCCTGCGCAGGGTTTGGGCTCGTACTTTCAAGTATTTGTTGAATTTCGTGTAGCGGGTCAGTTTCAGGAACTGGATTCTGAATTGTTGCAGGTTTGGGTTGCGCAATAGGAGCAGGCGCAGGTTGCGCAATAGGCTCAGGTATTTGAGCGACCACTTCTTCAACCACTTGTTCAACAATAGGCTCTTTCTCAGCTGGTTGCGAAACTTCTGGTGTAACAGCAGGCTTTGGCGTTTCAACAATAGGTTCTGGTTCTGGAGCAGGAGCAGGAGCAGGAGCAGGAGCAGGAGCAGGAGCAGGAGCAGGAGCAGGAGCATTGTATGACGCTTCAATGCTTTCAATCGAAACTTCAAGCTCACGCTTTTTTTCCATAACCGCTTCCACAGTTAATGTACGATTGCCATCAATAATTTTTTGCAATGCATTGCGTGATGACTGGTATATTACCTTTCTCACCTCTGCAGAAGAATCGTCTTGTGAAGCTAACGCTCCTTTGATTAGACGTTCAAAATTAGCCAAAATACACCCCTGAATACTACGATTATAAGGCTCGTAGCTAGTTTAATTTACTAGGAATATAATATGCCCCACACATCTTCCCATACCCTCGACTTTGAATCTTATACTCTTTTAATGTTTTATTATAATTTTGCAACATTCTAGAACTTGCCAATCAAGAATTTTTGATTGCAACAATAGAATTTGACACCTATGAATGAGTTACCAATACGTAAGAAGTCAGGATGCTAAATATGCCCATTCCAGAAATTATGAAAGACCGCTTATCTGTTCCCGCAGTAGCAGCACCGCTGTTTATCATTTCCAATCCAAAACTTGTTATCGCCCAGTGTAAAGCAGGTGTTGTCGGTTCGTTTCCAGCATTAAATGCACGCCCAGCAGAGCAATTGGATGATTGGCTTTCTGAAATCACGGAAGAACTGGCGGATTATAAAGCTAAGAACCCAGACAAAAAAGTAGCGCCTTTTGCAGTCAATCAAATCGTTCACACCTCAAACAATCGCTTAGAGCATGACTTGAAGATGTGTGTGAAGCATAAAGTGCCAATTGTGATTACATCGCTTGGTGCTGTTCCTGAGGTTAATGACGCAGTGCATTCTTATGGTGGCATCGTATTGCATGATATTATCAATAATCGTCATGCTAATTCAGCCATCCGCAAAGGTGCAGACGGCTTGATTGCTGTTGCAGCAGGTGCTGGCGGTCATGCGGGGACACTTTCACCGTTTGCACTTATTCAAGAAATACGTGAATGGTTTGATGGCCCTCTTTTACTATCAGGTTCAATTGCTACTGGTGGCGCTATCTTAGCGGCTCAAGCAATAGGTGCTGATTTAGCTTATATAGGCTCGCCTTTTATTGCGACGCATGAAGCGCGTGCCTCAGATGAATATAAACAAGCAATTGCAGATTACAGCGCGAAAGACATTGTTTATACGAACCTCTTCACAGGTGTTCACGGCAACTATCTTAAACCATCAATTGAAAAAGCTGGCATGGATCCTGACAACCTTCCTGAAAGTGATCCATCCGCCATGAATTTTGCATCAGGTAGCAATACAGATGCAAAAGCATGGAAAGATATTTGGGGCTGCGGACAAGGCATTGGTGCAGTTAAGTCTGTTGGCTCAACGCAAGAACTTGTTGATAGACTGGTTCGTGAATATGGCAAAGCTCGCGCCCGAGTGCTTGGCGCATAACAAAAAAATAAAAAAACTACTTGGCTGAAAACCATTTCCGCGCAATACTTTTTGCATATGAATAAGACAAGCGTTTCTGGGAGGAGATATTACCGTCTTAATCAAGTATCGTTGCGCGGGGCAATTAATGTTGTCTGTGCAACATCTCTCCCATGCCTTGTCTTTTGTGGCTTATGCTACAAATGAGAATAAGAATGTGAGGAGAAAATTATAATGACATCAATATCAATGACAGTGAATGGCAAGGCCGTTAAGGGTGAGGTTGAAGACCGCACGCTTTTGGTTGAGTTTATTCGTGAGAATTTACGTTTAACGGGTACGCATGTTGGTTGTGATACCAGCCAATGTGGTGCTTGTGTTGTGCATGTGGACGGCAAGGCTGTTAAGTCTTGTACGACTTTGGCTGCTCAGGCTAATGGCGGTGATGTGACGACAATTGAAGGCTTAGCCAGTGATGATCTTCATCCTATGCAACAAGCGTTTAAAGACAACCATGGTCTTCAATGCGGATTTTGCACACCTGGTATGATTATGGCTGCAACTGATATGGTCAATCGTTTGGGCAAAGATCTAGATGAAAAAACCATCCGCGCTGAGCTTGAAGGCAACATCTGCCGCTGCACGGGCTATCATAACATCGTTAAATCAATTCAGGACGGCGCATCAAAGATGTGATTGCTGTTTATTCCCTAAAAGCTGGAGACTTTTAGAACAAGAATAAGCACCCAATAATTCGGAGGAGAAGAATATGAGTGAAGGTATCGGCGCACGTGTTTTGCGCAAGGAAGATAAGAGATTTATTACAGGCAATGGCAAATATACAGATGACGTGACCAATCATGGTCAATGCTATGCAGCCTTTGTGCGTTCACCGCATGCGCATGCGACTGTAAAATCAATCGACAAATCTGCGGCAGAAGCTATTGCAGGTGTTGAAGGCGTATTTGATGGCCATCAACTAACTGGTGACGGCATTGGCAATATTATTTGTGGTTGGGCAGTTAATTCTAAAGACGGTTCACCGATGAACATGGGTGCGTGGTCTGCTTTGGCAACGAACACAGTTCGCTATGTAGGCGACGCGGTTGCGGTTGTGATTGCTGATAGCCCAGCAAATGCCAAAACAGCAGCAGAAGCTGTTGTGGTTGATTATGAAGAATTGCCTGTAGTTGTTAATGCAGGTGAAGCGATTAAAGACGGCTCACCTCAACTTCACCCTGAAGCTTCAAACAATCTTATCTTTGATTGGGAGATTGGTGAAGAAGGCCCAACGGATGCAGCACTTGCAGATGCAGCTTATGTTTGTGAGATGGATGTGACTAATAACCGTCTTTCTCCAAATCCGATGGAGCCACGTTCTGCTGTTGCAACGTTTGATGCATCTGAGGATCATTATACGCTTTATACAACAAGCCAAAATCCGCATGTTGCACGTTTGGTTTTATCTGCGTTTTATCAAGTGGCTCCTGAACACAAACTGCGTGTAATAGCACCGGATGTTGGTGGTGGTTTTGGCGCTAAGATTTATATCTACCCAGAAGAAATTGTCTGTCTTTGGGCATCAATGAAAACCAAAAAATCTGTAAAATGGACGGCTGATCGTACAGAAGCCTTCTTAACAGATGCGCATGGCCGTGATCACATTACGACTGCTAAGATGGGTTTTGATAAAGATAATAATATTGTCGCATTCAAAGTTGATACGATTGCAAACCTTGGTGCTTATATGTCGTTATTCTCATCGGCTACACCAACCTATCTTTATGCAACGCTTTTATCTGGTCAGTATAATATTGCCAACATTCATGCGAATGTGCGCGCGGTTTATACCAATACAACACCAGTGGATGCGTATCGCGGTGCGGGGCGTCCTGAGGCAAGTTATCTGCTGGAACGCACTTTAGAAACAGCAGCGCGTGAATTAGGCGTTAGTCCTGCTGATCTGCGTCGTCAAAACTTTGTCAAAGAGTTCCCGCATCAAACGCCTGTTATTATGGCTTACGATTCAGGTGACTTTGCAACCAATCAAGATGCCGCTATGAAGGCAGCAGATTATGCGGGCTTTGAAGCGCGTCGTAGCGAAGCTGCAAAAAATGGCAAACTTCGCGGCATTGGTATGTCGTCATACATTGAAGCATGTGGCATTGCGCCATCAGCAGCGGTTGGATCGCTTGGTGCTGGTGTTGGCCTTTGGGAATCTGCTGAGGTTCGCGTTAACCCTGTTGGAACAGTTGAAGTTCTTACAGGTTCTCACAGCCATGGTCAGGGACACGAGACAACCTTTGCGCAATTGATCACAGATCGCTTCGGTCTACCTGGCGAGAATGTTCAAATTGTCCATGGTGACACGGACAAAGTTCAGTTTGGTATGGGGACTTACGGTTCACGTTCTGGTGCGGTTGGCATGTCTGCCATTGTTAAGGCGCTTGATAAGGTTGAAGCCAAAGCCAAGAAAATTGCCGCTCATATGTTAGAGGCTGATGAAGGCGATATCGTTATTGAAAATGGCGAGGTTAAAGTTGCTGGTACGGATAAGACGCTTGGTTGGCATGAAGTATGTCTGGGTGCTTATACAGCGCACAACCTGCCTGAAGGCATGGAGCCTGGGCTTAAAGAAGGCGCGTTTTATGACCCTGCCAACTTTACATTCCCAGCAGGGTGTTACATCTGCGAAGTAGAGGTTGATCCTGATACAGGTAAAACAGAAATCGTGCAGTTTGTGGCATCAGATGACTTTGGTACGATCATTAATCCAATGATTGTTGAAGGTCAGGTGCATGGCGGTGTGGCACAAGGAATTGGCCAAGCACTGCTTGAAGAAGCAGTTTATGATGATAGTGGCCAGCTTCTGACAGGCTCGTATATGGATTACACCATGCCGCGTGCAGATGATGTGCCAAGCTATACAGTAAGTCATGAAACAACACTTTGTCCGGGCAATCCGCTTGGCATTAAGGGTTGTGGTGAAGCTGGCGCAATTGGGTCGCCGCCTGCGGTTATCAATGCAATCACAGATGCGATTGGCAATAACGATCTATCAATGCCTGCAACGCCTGCAAAAGTTTGGGCTGCTATTCAGGCGGCACAAACTAAGCAAGCTGCAGAATAAGGAGAAAGTAAATGTACAATACTAATTATCATAGGGTCTCAAGTGTTGAGGATGCAATCTCCAAAATGGGTTCGGCAGATGATGGCAAGTTCGTCTCTGGCGGGCAAACCCTTATTCCAACCATGAAGCAGCGTTTGGCAGCACCTTCTGATCTGATTGATCTTCGTCATGTGGATAGCATGAAGGGTATTACGATTGATGGCAATCAAGTCACGATAGGTGCTGGCACAACCCATGCGGAAGTAAATGCTTCCAAAGAGTTGCGTGCAATCTGCCCGTCAATTTGCGATCTTGCAGGTCACATTGGTGATCCGCATGTACGTCACATGGGTACGCTTGGCGGTTCAATTGCTAACAATGATCCAGCAGCAGATTATCCCGCAGCGATGATGGCATTGAATGCACAGATCGTGACCAACAAGCGCACGATTGATACGGATGACTTCTTTACAGGCATGTTTGAAACAGCCTTAGCTGAAGATGAGATCGTAACAGCCGTAACTTTCCCAGCGCCAGCAAAAGCTGCTTACTCAAAGTTCCCTAACCCAGCATCACGGTATGCAATGGCGGGTGTATTTGTGGCTAAACTGAAAAACGGCATGGCTAGAGTTGGCGTAACAGGTGCAGGTTCAGATGGTGTTTTCCGCCACGAAGATATGGAAGCAGCTTTAAAGGGCGATTGGAGTGTCGATGCTATCTCAGGTTGCTCTGTAGATGCAGGCGATATGCTTTCTGATTTACACGGTGATGGAAACTACCGCGCAAACCTTGTAAAGGTTATGGCTAAGCGCGCTGTTGAAGCGGCTGGATAAATTTAAACAAATAAAAAGAAGAAGGCGGGGTTAGACCCCGCCTTTATTTTAATCATTACGAGATCGCAAAAGTCGCTTCTACTTCAACCGATGCATTTAATGGCAAAGCCGCAACGCCGACTGCTGCTCTTGCATGAGCGCCTTTATCTCCTAAAACAGCACCCATAAACTCTGATGCTCCGTTGATGACTTTTGGATGATCTGTAAAATCAGGTGTTGAGGCAACAAACCCGCCAAGGCGGATACACTGAACAATGCGTTCAAAGTCACCACCACAAGCAATCTTTACTTGTGCCAGAATATTAATCGCACAAATTTGTGCAGCTGCTGCGCCTTCTTCAACTGAGGCGCCTGCACCTAACAAACCTGTTTGCGAAAGCCCTCCGCCAACAAGGGGAAGTTGACCTGAAACCGTAACAATATTGTTGTGCACGACATGGCCAACATAAGCTGCAAGCGGTGCTGCTGGTTCTGGAATTGTAATGCCCATATCGGCAAGGCGTGATTCAATAGTGCTCATGTTATTTCCTTATTGATGATTATGTGCGCCCAAGCGCGATGTATCGTTCCAGATGATGATCTGTATCGCCTAGAACATGGTCTATCATGATAATGTGTTTGGCAAAATGGCCTACAGCATATTCCCACGTCATCCCCATGCCACCATGAATTTGTATCGCTTCTTCTGCAACCTGCCGACCAATCGTCCCTACAAGATATTTACAGGCAGAGGCTTCACGTTCACGCAAAGTTCGCTCAGCGTTTAAATTTCCTGCTGCGTTCATAACGCTTGAGCGCATTTGTTCAAGCTCAATTAATACATCTGCCATACGATGTTGCAATGCTTGGAATTTACCGATTGGAACACCAAATTGTTTGCGCTGTTTGGTATATTCAACGGTTAATTCAGTTGCCACATGCATTGCGCCCAAAGCTTCTGCTGAGATTGCTGTAATGCCAGATGCATAGGCTTGTTCAATTAGCGCAAAGCCTTTGTCTTCTTGTCCGAGTAAAACACCTTTTGCATTTTCAAGACTTATTTCAGCCGCGCCATAGCCATCAAGCGTGCTGTAATTTCGTGTGGTGAAGCCTTGGCGTTTTTCAATTAGAAAAAGCGATATGCCGTCTTCGCTATTATCATCCCCAGACGTTCTGGCGGAAACGACAAGATGCGTTGCAGAGCCACCGCCAAGTACCACAGATTTATCACCTGTAATGACCCATTCATCACCTGTTTGTTTGGCTGATGTTGAAACTGATGAAAGTTCATAGCGAGATGTTGGCTCACCGTGGGTAAGTGCAATGAGTGCTTCGCCTGCAATGATATTTTCAATCAACTTATCATTACCGCCTGCGTTTGCTAAAACTGTTCCGCCTAATAAAGTTGGTAGGAATGGTTCAACAACCAGGTGACGGCCTAGTGCCTCAAACACCACCATCAGGTCAGCACCCTCACCACCAAAGCCACCTGCCTTTTCACTAAACAATGCGCCTATGACACCAAGTTCAGCAAATTGTTGCCACATGTCCTGCGAAAAACCACCATCCATCATAGCAAAGCCGTGGCGTTTTTCGATGTCGTAATTATCAGCTAAAAAACGTTCTAGCGTTTCTGACAACATGCGTCGATCATCGTTTAAGGCAAAATCCATGCTTATAATCCCAGCTTAGTTTTGGTGATAATCTCACGCTGGATTTCGTTTGACCCAGCATAAATCGACATTTTGCGGTTGTTGAAATATTTAGCTGCTATTGCATTGGCATAATCAGGACCAATGGATCCTTCGTTATTACCCTCTTCCATCGCTTCTGATGAAAATGGCAGTGCATAAGGCCCAAGTGCACGACGGGCGAGATCGTTTAATTCTTGTCTGATAATTGTGCCTTTGACTTTTAACATAGAACTTTCTGGCCCTGCGGCAGCGCCTGAATCTGCTTCAACTAAAATGCGTAAGTTTGTTGTTTTAAGCGCACTTAAATCAATCTCAACTTTTGCCATGCGAGCCGCAAAATATGGGTCATGACTTAGAGGTTTTCCAGCTTTGATTTGCTGCGATGCAATCAGCTTTAGTTTTTCAAGTGCGGCATTAGAATTACCAATGTTAGCTATGCCTGTACGCTCATGGGTGAGGAGATATTTAGCGTAAGTCCAACCTTTATTTTCTTCACCCACCAAGTTACCGACTGGCACTTTAACGTCATCAAAGAAAATTTCATTCACCTCGTGCTCCCCATCAATCAACATAATAGGGCGAACCGTAACGCCTGGTGTGTTCATATCAATTAGCAGAAACGAAATACCTTCTTGGCGTTTGCCTTCGGTTGAAGTTCTGACAAGGCAGAAAATCCAATCTGCGTGTTGGCCAAGCGTTGTCCATGTCTTTTGTCCATTAACAACGTAATGGTCTCCCTCGCGAACAGCCGATGTGCGAAGTGACGCTAAATCTGAACCAGCGCCCGGCTCAGAATATCCCTGACACCACCAATCTGTACCATCTAATATACGTGGTAAGTAGTGTGCTTTTTGTTCCTCAGAACCAAATTTTATTAAGACAGGGGCAAGCATGTTCAAACCAAATGGCACGGTACGTGGTGCACCAGCCGCCCAGCATTCTTCATCAAAGATATGCTTTTGAACAGCCGTCCAACCTGTACCGCCATGCTCAACAGGCCAATTGCTGGCAAGCCAACCTTGATTGTTTAAGGTCGCGTGCCATTCTTCCATGTCATCTTTACTAAGACGTTTGCCCAGTTTTACTTTGCTTGAGAGACGGCTTGAGAGTTTGTCATTTAAGAATTCACGCACCTCGTTTCGAAATGCGCTCTCTTCGTCTGTAAATGCTAGTTCCATGATTACTCCTCAAACGATAATTTAGGCTCACCTGCAAGAAAGGTATCTCGATTGTTATATTTTATCGAGGTGGTATCGAATACGTTGCTGTTGCGTGAGAGACAAGGGTTTTGTCAGCTTTTGTTCGAATAGAAATTTCACATACTGCAAGTCGCTTTCCTAACTTTAAAAGCGTCGCATTCGCAATCAGATCCCCTTGTGGTTTAGCAATGAAATTAATATTGAGATTTGTAGTAACAGCAAGTGCTACTTTCCCGATGTGAGCTAGTACAATTAAATAACTTGCACAGTCTGCAAGGGTGAACATTGTAGGGCCAGAAATTGTCCCTCCTGGACGCATATGTTTTTCACTTATCTTCATCGAGACAGATATTTTTCCAGTTTCAAGATTTTCAATTTTAAAGTGATAATCCTCAACCTGCGGGAAAACTTCTGAAATATAATCTTCAACCTCGTCTGCATCCATGATCAGTTTCATGTTTGAAATTCCCTTTGTTCGACAACAAAAGATTAGCCTGTTATTTCACCTTATGCCAATATTAAAAATCACATATTGAAATAGAACAAAGCCATGGCCGACCCAAGACGCGACACACCTTCTTATCACAGAAATATTGAACCTATTTTAGAAAAGCTTGGAGAAATTCTAGTTTTGTCAAATGGTAGTTTTTTGGAAATTGCAAGCGGCAGTGGTCAACATGTTTGCCGCTTTGCCAAAGCTTTTCCGCAGTTTGATTTTCAACCGAGCGAATATGATATAAGCGCGCTTGAAAGTATTGATGCTTGGTCTACCGATAGCGATAATATATTACCAGCCATGCAGTTGGACGTCACATCAAATAATTGGTTTAAGCAAGACGCAAAAAAATACGATATGCTGTTTTGCGCTAATGTCATTCACATTTCGCCATGGCAAGTAACCTGCTCACTGTTTGAAGGTGCGGCAAGAAATATGAAGGATAGATGCCAGGTAATTCTTTATGGGCCTTATAAAGTTGATGGCGAACATACAAGCGAAGGCAATATAGAATTTGATAAATGGTTGAAGGAAAAGGATGTGTCCTTTGGTATTCGCGATATTGCGGACGTCGCAAAAGAAGCAGGCAGGCATGGATTTAAATTGCATCAAAACCATCCCATGCCTGCTAATAATTTTATTCTAGTGTTCACTCGAGCCTAAATTAAATTTTAGACCCGAGCAAACATCCATCCCAGCCAATGGAATAGTGTAATAACAATTATCGTTTATTCAACGCCCAGTCATATTCATAACTATCAATCGATGTCTTGCCTTTAAGGGCCGCTTTAAGTTTAGGGGCAGCAAATTTATTGATATGTGCAAGAACTTCTTTTTCATTTTTACCAAAATCACCTGAGTACCAAAAGTAAATTTTAGAGGCTGTGATTTTACCGCCATTAATGCGTATGCCACGTGGGTCATTTACATATGAGCGCGCTGCCGCATTGAGCTGGGCATTGATTGAAGCACCTTTATAAGCAGAGCTTCCAAGATTTGGGCAACTAATCGCTGCGCAATTGAAAGCATAATGCAAACGCGGGTCATTCCAGATCGGGCGCACAATACCACTTTCAATCGTATCCAGTGTCAGTTTTTTGCCGTTGACCTTCGCAACATTATCATTAAATGGGCCTTTAAGATCGAGGGCATTTGATTTGATTTCAAGAATGGAATTAATCGGGAAGTTTTTAACACCAAGATTTACCGTACTGGCATTATAAAGGTTTAACCAAAATGCATATTGTTCATTGCGGTTAAGCTTGGTCACGTCAGTTGCTTGAAGGCTTGTTAAATAAGCTGACAAAGCTTTTTTGTCTGCGCTACTTACTCCACCATAAGCAACGCGATTGATGCCCTTGCCATCTTTACGGGTGTATTTCTTTAAGAAGGAATCCCAAGCACTGTGATCAACAACCACTTTTGAACTTGGAACATGTTTTTTCCAAATGTTACTGGATAAGCGAGATTTGGCTATAAACGCTTTTTCCAATGCAGATTGTGCATGTGCAAATGTTGGAACGTTAATCAGTGGCATAGAAAGGGCAATTGCTAATAGAGAGGGTTTTATTAGGCGCATGTTGTATCCTGTGTGAGTTAAATTCTAAATCTTGCTACGGAACATCACCCGTTTAGTCGAAACAATTATCAGCACATTTTTGTTAACACGGATCGCCATTATGTTACCCAGTTGGGTTTGCGTTTATCAAAAAACGCACCAACACCTTCAATTGCTTCTGGTGTTTCCCACGAATCTGCAAGGGCTTGCGCTGAACGTAACATGGCGCTCTCATCGATTACTGAACCAAGCGATCTTGCGTAGGCCTTGGCACGCGATACTGCGCCAGTGGCAGTTGAGAGATAAGGCTTGATTTCAGCCTCGATTGCTTCATCCAACTGATCTGCTGCAACCGCTTTTGCTAGTAGATCAAGATCTACAGCTTCTTGTCCATCAAAGCGTTTTCCTGACATGAAGACGCGTCGCGCTTTTCCCTCGCCCATACGCGCTAAAACATAGGGACTGATGGTGGCTGGAATTAAACCAAGGCGGGTTTCTGTGAGCGCAAACTTTGCATCTTCTGCGCCAATTGCAATATCACACACCGCCATCATGCCGACGCCCCCACCAAAAGCTTGGCCTTGTATGCGTCCAATCACAGGTTTTGGGAATTCATTTAAATCACGCAACATCCGCGCTAGCTTCATGGCTTCTTCAATACGGGTTTCACGGTTTGCAGAAAATTGCTCCCGCATCCAACCAAGATCACCACCTGCACAAAAGCTTTTGCCCTCGCCTGTTAAAATTACCACACGGACTTTGTTATCTGAACCAAGTTCTGAAGCAGCTTTGGTAAGTTCGGCAATCATCTTTGGCGAAAGCGCATTATGTTTATCTGGTTGATTTAAAGTAAGCTTAGCAACGCCACGTTCATCTATCTCAATTTTGATTGTTTCATAACTCATTTGGCATTCCTCAAGGTGAGTGCAAATTCTTCCACGCTTGCTAATTTTTGTAAATCAATTCCAGTTTCAAACCCTTGAGCATGTAACATCTCTACAACTGCTCCTGTTGCAACATTTCCTGCTGCGCCTGGTGCATAAGGACATCCGCCCAAACCACCGACGGATGCATCAAATGTGCGCAGGCCTTTTTCAAGGCTGACTACAATGTTTGCAAGTGCGCGACCTGATGTATCATGATAATGGCCAGCTAATTTTTCAGCTGGAGCAACCTCAAGAACTGCGTCTAACATAGCGGATATACTTTCTGGTGTTGCCTGCCCAATTGTATCGCCTAACGAGATTTCATAGCACCCTACAGCCAGCAATTGCTGCGCCATCCATGCTACTTTTTGAGGTGGTGTTCGCCCATCGTATGGGCAATCTGAGACACAAGAAATATAACCACGAACTGGAATTTTATCTTGCTTGGCAGCTTTTGTGATTGGAATAAACCGCTCGATGGTCTCAGCAATCGAAGCATTTACATTGGCTTTTGAAAACCCTTCGCTAGCCGAACCAAAAATTGCAATCTCATCTGCCTTTGAATCTTTCGCCGCTTCAAACCCATGCAAGTTTGGTGTTAGCACTGCATAGCTGATATTTTTTGCACGCTTGATGCCCGCCATCACCTCGCTTGCATCTGCCATTTGCGGCACCCATTTTGGGGAGACAAATGCAGTTGCCTCAACTTTTGTAAATCCGCAAGCTGAAAGCCTATCAATAAGCTCTATTTTTTGTTCAGTAGGGATCATCACCTTCTCGTTTTGAAGGCCGTCGCGTGCACCTACTTCAAAGAGTGTTACCCGCTCAGTCATCTACTTCAGCCTTGTCGCTATCTTCAAGCGCTATCAATATTGTTCCATCTTCAACTTGGTCATCAGCATTGACGTTTAAGTCTACAATTACACCATCGCGGGGGGCGGTTAATGTATGTTCCATTTTCATTGCCTCAAGTACGATTAGTGCATCGCCTTCGCTGACTGTTTGCCCTGCTTTTATATTTACCTGTTTTACTAAACCTGGCATTGGTGCAAGTACGAAGTTCCCCCCATCTGCCGATTGTCCAGAGCCTTTAAGTGTATCAGGGACGGTGAATTCAAATGCTCCATCACTGGTAAATATTGCAACCTTGTTTTTAAAACTATGCGTTTCTGGCGCGTTCTCTCCAAGGCTGCATTCAATGTCTGTGAACCACTTACCAAATGCACCCTCGCCATGTTTAACTGCACATTGCCAGATTTCACCGTGGCGACGAATTTTTACCTCGAACTGGTCTTCACCACGCTCAATACGTTGCAGCCATATTGGTGCTTTCCAATTTGAAAAACCTGAAAGAATACCGAAGGGGTCTGTTTCCCCCATGCCAATATCAACACCCTTGTTATTTGGAGTGAAAGGCATTTGCAGCGCTTCTTTTGCAGCAAGTGCGATTAATTCATCTGAAATTTCTACCGATTTTATAAGACTATCAATATCACGATCAATCAGACCCGTATCAACATCACCGCTCATAAAGCCTTCATGCAAACAAAGCGCGCGTAAAAATGCTGCATTGGTTACTGTGCCAGCAATGCGCGTTTCGCCCAACGCCTTTTCCAAATTGCTCAAGGCTTCTTCGCGCGTCTCTGCATGGGTGATGACTTTAGCAATCATCGGGTCGTAAAATGGCGTTATTGTATCGCCTTCCACAACGCCAGAATCATTACGAGCATTTTCGCTAAATTCTAAATACTCCAATGTTCCTGTTGCTGGTAAAAAACCCTTCGGTACATCTTCAGCATAAAGTCTTGCTTCAAATGAATGGCCATCAATTTCAAGCTCATCTTGAAACATTGGCAGGTATTCATCACTTGCGACTTTTAATTGCCACTCAACCAAATCAACCCCTGTAATTGCCTCAGTGACTGGATGCTCAACTTGTAATCTTGTGTTCATTTCCATGAACCAAAAACCGTCTAGTTTTAATCCATCTGAACCATCGACGATGAACTCAATTGTACCTGCACCTGAATAGTCAATTGCCTTAGCAGCTTTTACAGCCGCTTCGCCCATCGCGTCGCGCATTTCTTGTGACATGTCTGGTGCAGGAGCTTCTTCAATCACCTTTTGGTGGCGACGTTGAAGTGAACAATCACGCTCGAACAGATGAACCACATTACCGTGATTGTCACCAAACACTTGTATCTCGATATGGCGTGGGTTTTCGATAAACTTTTCAATCAAAACATTTGCGTCACCAAAGCTTGCTTGGCCTTCGCGTTGCGCACCGATGAGAGCGGTCGCAAAATCTTTAGGGTCATCGACCTTGCGCATTCCCTTGCCGCCACCGCCAGCACGCGCTTTGATTAAAACTGGATAACCTATTTCATTTGCTTTCATGGTTAGAAAGCCTGTCTCTTGCATCTCACCATGATAGCCTGGCACAACAGGCACATTTGCTGCTTGCATGAGCTGCTTTGCTGCATCTTTTAAACCCATGGCGCGAATAGCATCTGCTGATGGGCCAATGAACGTTAGGCCAGCGTCTTCAACTGCTTCTACAAAATCAGGATTTTCAGACAAAAAACCATAGCCTGGGTGAATGGCCTCAGCGCCTCTATCAAGTGCTGCTTTGATAATCGCATCACCCAACAGATAGCTTTCACTTGCTTGAGCTTTACCTATGCGTACTGCCTCATCAGCAATTTGCACATGTTGCGCTTGCGCGTCTGCATCTGAATAAACTGCTACGCATTTGATGCCCATAACTTGTGCTGTGCGCATGATGCGGCAAGCAATCTCGCCTCGGTTTGCAATGAGAATTTTGGAAAACATTACCTTGTAATCTCCAAGCTAGGCAGATCCATCAAAAGACGTTTGCCGTGAATTTCTGTATCAATAGGGCTTCCTGGTTTTGGAAATAAGTGCAACCCATTGGGCGTCGCAAAGCGTGCAAGTGTTGAATAGATATGCGCAAACATCGCATCCGCATCACGCCCATGCAGATTGATCGTTCCCATGTTGTTGGCCTTATCGATGGAATGCAAATCTATTTCAACTGATTTTGAGCTTCGGATAAATTCAATCAAGGCATCTTCAACTTCATGTAGGATTTCATAATTTCCTTCACGAATAGGCACATCAACAAACAAGTTCTGCCGCGAACGCTCCGCATCAAATTCCTCAAGGTCGGTATATTTCCATGCCCAAATACCGCGCCCTAGTTGAGCTGCACCAAACATCATGGAAGCTAGTAAAACTAGCTTGCCCAAATCGCCAAGACTATATTCAAACGCCTGATAACAAAGTACGGAAAGACCAAAGACAATCCCGCCCATCAGCATCTGCTCTCCGCCCGGTGTTTTGGATATACGATCGTTATTCATATTGCACCTATGCTATCCATCATCACATCCTAAACAAACCGAATTTGGTTTCTTCAATCTCAGCATTCATTGCAACCGACAAACTCAATGCCAGCGTTTGTCTTGTCTTACGCGGATCTATGATACCGTCGTCCCATAGTCGGGCGGAGGCGTAGAGCGGGTGGGATTGTTCTTCAAACATGTCTAGTGTTGGCTGTTTAAAGTCGGCTTCTTCTTGTTCACTCCATTCACCGCCACCGCGTTCAATTTGGGCGCGTTTGACCGCTGCCAAAACACCTGCGGCTTGTTCACCGCCCATGACAGAGATTCTGGAGTTTGGCCAAGTCCATAAGAACCTTGGGGAGTATGCTCGTCCTGCCATGCCGTAATTGCCTGCGCCAAATGAACCGCCAATCAGCATAGTAATTTTTGGTACTTTGGTTGTTGCCACTGCTGTCACAAGTTTTGCGCCATCCTTGGCGATGCCACCTGCCTCATATTTTTGCCCCACCATAAAGCCTGTGATATTTTGCAAGAAGACCAATGGAATTTTACGTTGTGAACATAGCTCTACGAAATGTGCAGCTTTCACAGAGCTTTCAGAAAACAACACGCCATTGTTTGCGATGATGCCAACAGGCATACCCATGACGTGGGCAAAACCGCATAAAATAGTCGTGCCGTAACGTGCTTTAAATTCATCGAACCTTGAACCATCGACAATACGCGCAATCACCTCTCGCACATCATAAGGTGTTTTTAAATCTGCCGGCACAACGCCCAAAAGTTCATCTGGGTCGTAAGCTGGTTCTTCAATCGGTTGGAGCTGGAGTTGTTCTGGTTTTTTACGATTTAAATTTCCAACTGCTTGTCTTGCCAGTGCCAGCGCATGGGCATCATCATCTGCCAGATAATCTGCAACGCCGGAAACACTCGTATGCATTGCACCACCACCCAGATCTTCTGCGCTCACCACTTCGCCCGTCGCAGCTTTCACCAAGGGAGGGCCAGCCAGAAAAATCGTGCCTTGTTCTTTCACAATAATCGAGACATCAGACATTGCGGGTACATAAGCGCCCCCTGCGGTGCATGATCCCATGACCACAGCAATTTGTGGAATATTTTGTGCAGATAGATTAGCCTGATAATAAAAAATTCGTCCGAAGTGGTCGCGGTCAGGAAAGCCTTCTGCCTGTTGAGGCAAGTTCGCGCCTCCGCTATCTACAAGTGTTACGCAAGTTAGGTGGTTTTGCTCGGCAATTTCTAGCGCGCGCAAATGCTTCTTCACGGACATTGGATAATACGTGCCACCCTTAACGGTTGCATCATTACAAATCACCATGACCTCATGCCCCATGACGCGACCAATGCCAGCAATCATACCCGCACCGGGAGCTTCACCATCATACATGCCATGCGCTGCTGTATTGCCAATTTCAAGAAATGGTGAACCTGCATCCAACAAGTTTGCAACACGGTCGCGGGGCAGCATTTTACCCCGAGACAAATGTCGTTCACGAGAGCGCTCACCACCACCAAGACTGGCTAAGTTCACGGCATTCTTAACAACCGAAAGTTGCTCAAGATTGGCCTTTTCATTGGCAGTAAATTGCGCTGAGCTAGTGGATATTTTGGATTGGATTTTGGTCATGCGTTTTCCAGTTCAGCGGTTGCACGTGCTTTTAATTCTTTTCGGATAATTTTTCCTGTTACCGTCATAGGAAGGCTGTCTACGAATTCTACTTCGCGAGGGTATTCGTGGGCGGAAAGGCGGTTGCGAACGAATGTGCTGAGTTCTTTTTCAAGACCCTCGTAAGGCATCGTATCTTGTTTTAACACCACATAGGCTTTGACGATTTCATTTCGTATGGAGTCTGGTTTTCCTATTACACCGACGGAGGCAACGGCTTCATGTTTCAACAAACAGTCTTCAATTTCTGCTGGCCCTATGCGGTAACCAGATGAAGTGATGACATCATCATCGCGCCCAATGAAGCGAATGAACTCGCCTTCGCGAATACCACGATCGCCTGTGAGCAACCATTCGCCTCTGAATTTTTCTTTTGTGGCTTTTGGGTTTTGCCAGTATTCAAGCAACATGGAAGCTGAGCCGCGTTTGACCGAGATGTCACCTTCTTCAAGCGTTGGCTGACCATTCTCATTAATCACCTCAACCTCGTGCCCTGGAACAGCTTTTCCAATTGCGCCTGCCTTTGGTTCAAACCACGGATTACAAGATGAAAGCACCATGTTGCATTCGGTCTGACCAAAAAATTCATTGATCGTTAAACCAAGCGCATCCTTGCCCCAGCGCTGCATTTCTTCACCTAAGGGTTCACCACCACATCCAACCGTTCTAAGGTTTGATATCGAGAAACCTTCTGCTTTTAATAACCGCAAAGCGGTGGGCGGGAAGAATATGTTTTTAACATCGCCTTGTTCAATAATGGCCTTACAAGTTTCAGCACTAAACTTTGTCATAGAAGACGCAACAACTGGGACACCGTGATGAAGACCGGGCATTAGCACATTCATCAAGCCGCCAATCCACGCCCAATCTGCTGGTGTCCATAAGACGTCATGTTCTTGAGGCAAAAGATCGTGGCACATTTCAATGCCTGGCAAATGACCGCGCAAAACACGGTGACCATGGAGCGCGCCTTTTGGAGCACCAGTTGTGCCAGAAGTATAAATTAATAAACCCGGTGTTTCGGTATTTGTTTCGGCAATTTCAAATTCATCAGATTGTGCAGTTTCAGATAGAAGTTCTGGGACGATGATATGCTCAATCTCTGGTAATTTAGAGCGTAAGGTCTCCAACTGCATAGCGCCATCTGTATCGGTTAAAACAACTTTTGCACCAGAGTTTTGTAATCTGGATAAAAGCGCCTCTTCGCCAAATAATTTGAACAGCGGCATGGAGATACCAGCCATTTTCCAAACCCCAATATGACTAGCAGCCGTCCATACCGATTGCGTTCTAAAGACACCAACGCGGTCGCCTTGTTGGATATCAAGCGATACCAAAAGATTGGCCAACCGATTGGATTTTGATTTTAACTCGGCAAAAGAGACATCGTGCCGTTCATCTGAAGTTAGATCAATAATTGCCGTACGCTCAGGCTCAACATCCGCCCACTTATCACACACATCCCAACCCATGTTGTAAGGTTCAGGAAATTTCCATTGGAAGGTTTTCAGTGATTGTTCGTAGGTTTGAGAGGCGTCTAACAACCCGCTACTCCTTTACCGTGCAATATGGCGTGGTGGAGCGGCCTTCTAGGCAGGCTTGGAATTCTGCGGTGATGCCTGCAATTTCTGCGACTTCGCATCCAAGCTTTGCAGAGTTTCCTGCTTCGGGTCTTGCCTCTGCTACTTCATTGCATCTTGCTTCTCTATAAGAAAACCAATTGCCCATGAGTTCTGCCAACTTAGAATTTCCTGATAGTGTCAGCTTTTCGACTAGAACTCCTTGCTGGCTAGTCATCTCTTTTTCCCAATCTGTCTTTTGTTTTAAAAGGCAAGATTGGTGCGTGGCTGTTCCAACGCTATGTTCCTGACAAGGCGCAAACATCATGCCACGACATTCTTGCCAAGTTGTTTCATCACCGATAACTGCAAGACAATTTAAGACAAGCGTTTGGTTGGTGATCGGTTGAGCGTGAACAGGCGTTGTTAATAACGCTAGGCTTGCAATTAAAACTCTCATGCCGTTTCCTTCATCAACTCACGCCCAATTAACATGCGTCTGATTTCTGATGTTCCTGCTCCAATTTCCATGAGTTTCGCATCGCGCATTATTCTGGAAACTGGATTGTCAGACAAATAACCAGCACCGCCCATGGCTTGCACTGCTTGTATGGATTGGAGCATGGCTTGTTCGGATGCGTATAAAACACAAGCGGCAGCGTCTTGTCTGGTTACTTCACCGCGGTCACAAGCTTGTGCCACTGCATAAACATAAGCGCGAGATGTATTCATGGCGGTATACATGTCCGCAATCTTTCCCTGCATCAGCTGGAAGTCGCCAATCTTTTGGCCAAATTGTTTGCGCTCATGCATGTAAGGCATGATCTCATCAAGGCATGAATTCATGATGCCGATGCCAATGCCTGCAAGCACAACGCGTTCATAATCAAGACCAGACATAAGCACGTTTACGCCCTTGCCTTCCTCGCCTAAAATATTTTCATAAGGCACTTCGCAATCTTCGAAAATCAGTTCTGCTGTGTTCGAGCCGCGCATACCAAGTTTATCAAAATGCGGTGAGGTTGAAAAACCCTTCATCTCTTTTTTAATCAAAAAAGCCGTTATGCCTTTGGGGCCTGCGTCCATATCAGTTTTTGCATAGACCACTAGCGTATCTGCATCTGGCCCATTGGTAATCCAATATTTATTACCGTTTAAAATAAATCGATCATTGCGCTTTTCTGCTTTTAATTGCATCGACACAACATCAGAGCCTGAACCTGGTTCTGACATGGCAAGCGCGCCAACATGGTCACCTGAAATTAATCGTGGCAGATAATGCTTCTTTTGTTCATCATTACCATTAAGCGCGATTTGATTGACGCAGAGATTTGAATGCGCACCATAAGAAAGTGAAATCGATGCAGATGCACGAGCAACTTCTTCAACTGCAATGGTATGCGCTAAATAGCCCATGCCAGCACCGCCAAATTCTTCTGGTACGGTGACACCAAGCAGACCAACTTCACCAAACTCTTTCCAAAGCTGAGAAGGAAACTCATTTTTTTGATCTGTCTCTTGGGCTAGTGGCTTGATACGCTCTTGTGCAAAGCGATGCACCATATCGCGCAAGGCTTCTATTTCTTCACCCAATCCAAAACTCATACTTGCATTAAACATCAGACCACTTCCTCCAGTTTTGGAACTTTCATTTAAGGCGCCAAACCCACAACAGCTAGTACCAAATTTACATATATTTTTTCAATTTCTTCAACGCTTAATCGACCACCATATCGAAACCATGTGTTCACACCGGTCATCATGGAAATAATGGCCATGGCAGAAACTGGGACATCATCAATTTTAAAATCACCACTTGCCTGACCTTCCCGCAAAATGCCGCGCAAATGCCGCTCATATTTTTGGCGTAGCTTCATGATTTCAGAATAAGGCTCAGCTTCTAAATTCCGTAGTTCCATATAGGCTATAAAAACCTCTTCAGGTTTATCAATGTGGTAGCGAATGTGGAAACGGGTAAAGGCATCCAAGGCTTCTTTAGGATTGTCTTCTTTGGGCTCGACCTCCAATGCCTGCAAAAGCGCTTCCATATGAGACTTCATCAGCCCGTGTAAAATTGCTTGTTTGGTTGGAAAATAATTATAAAGCGCCCCTGCCTGAATGCCACATTGCCCTGCAATCTGGCGCATGGAAACAGCCGCATAGCCATGATGCGCAAAAAGCGTCAGCGCCTCTTTTAAAACGCGCTTTTGAGTTTCTTTACCAATAGAGCCAGTTGTTCTCGCCATACTGCAAGATAATCATGGATTCGTTTATTTGGCAAGATTAAATGAACGATTGTTTAATTAAAGCATCACCATTCAACCGGATCGCCTTTATAGTCCCAAAATGTGCCTGTTTGTTCTGGTTTCAAATCATCTAAGACTTCCAGCAACTGGCTTACGCAATGATTTGGGGTGAAGCGTTCTCGGGTGCCTGAAAAAGGGTCGGATAATAAGGTTTCAACCGTTCCTGGGTGAAGCGCCACGCAAAGCGCATGCGGTTTGTTTCTGGAAACTTCAATTGCTGTGCATTTTAAAAACATATTGAGCGCTGCTTTTGCTGCGCGGTACGAATACCACCCGCCCAGTGAATTATCACCAATGCTGCCAACGCGTGCAGAAAGTGTTGCGAAAATTGCACGTTGTTTCCTGGGCATCAGTGGTGTGAAGTGCTTCATTAATAATGCTGGCCCCATGGCATTTAATTCAAACAGCCGCGTCATGTTTTGTGCGTCTAAGGTTTTGAGCGACTTTTCTGGCTTGATGATTTCATCAGATAAAAACCCTGTTGCATCGATAAACAAATGCACTTCACCATCAATGCTATCAGCTGCATTTTTTATGGTTGTTTCATCATCAAATTTTATTGCAGGCCAAGTTGATCTGGAAAACTCGATGACTTCAACACAGTTTTCATCTTGTTTAAGGTGTTTTACAAAAGCTGCACCTATTCCACCTGTTGAACCGACAACAACAGCACAGTAGTCTTTGGGAAGTGATTGCATCTTGGACATATTTCACCTTAAGGAAAAACCATGGATCAGAATACCATACATCGCATTGCTCGAGAACGTTTCAAGGGCTGGAAGAATCGTGAGCGTTTTACACAACTTCTAGGTGATGACAAGCCTGGGGATATGGCTCAAGCTTATGCCATTCAATCTGAGCTTTATAAAATCATGCGAGATGAAGACCGATTTACAGAATTTGGTGGTCATAAAGTAGCGCTAACTTCACCTGCTATTCAAGAGATGTGCGGCGTTAGTGAACCTGCATATGGAGCGGTGTTCAAAGAATTTATTCACGCAAATCACCATGAAATTGATATAAATGATTTCATTCGCTTTGGCATTGAATTTGAAGTTTGTTTTGAAATGGCGGAAGACGTTCCACTTTCTAATACGCCTTATGACAAGGATAGCATTGTGCCTTTCATAACAAGTGCCATGCCTGCGTTTGAATTGATTGATGACCGTGATGCTGATTATGCACATTTGGATGCTGCCTCGATTTTAACTGATCGTTGCTGGTGCAACGGCATTGTTTTGGGTGAAAAGACAACTGATCTTAGTGGATTAGACATTGGCAATTTAGCAACACGCGTTTTAGTCAATGACCAATCCAATGACCATGGCAATACACGTGATGCACTGGGACATCCGCTTAATTCAGTTGCTTTCGTGGCAAATCACCTTGCGCAATATGGCAAGCAACTTAAAGCAAATGAAGTTGTTATGACTGGTAGTGCATTAAAAACTCAGTTCCCCAAATCAGGTGACACAATAACATATCAAGTTTCAGGCCTTGGCGATGTGAGCGTCCGCGTTAAATAGACCTGCATGTCAAATTTAATTTGGGGCTGTCCCAGATAACTACGATAAATATTGTTTAACCCATTGGTTCAAT